>JAKSDA010000288.1 GCA_022360315.1 Pseudomonadota bacterium | reverse complement strand
AGCTCCGCCTGCATTCATCGAGGTTGCGCTGGCGGACAACAGTAGTAACAGCCACCCCTTCGAGATCTATATCCATGCAGAGCGAAAGGTGGTGGTATGGCCCGGGTTCGACGCTGAGCAACTAGAACGCGTGCTGGCGGTGATGGAGAAATCGTCGTGTTGAGCCTACCGCCAGCAGTGCGCATCTTCGTGGCCACCCAGCCGCGCAGTCGGCATACGCCAAAGGCGGGATGACAGAACGTTGAGTAATATACTATCATGAGAATCTCGGCACGAGTTGGTAGATTTGCTGGCAAGGAAACAGCTCTTTTCCCGAGTGCTGATGGATACCTGGAGGATCTGTGGCATATCTGATTATCGAGGCTGGGGCAAAGGACAATGATGCGGTCGCGACATATGCCGAGACAGTTCGGGATGTCTTACAATGCCACGCCGGTGAATTACTCGTGGTCGCGCCGGTCTCACAGGTAGAGGCGCTGGAAGTGGGTAGCCCATCCACGCCGCCATCGTGGCCGGGTTCCCCAGCATAGCGGGGCTCGATCGTTTCTGGTCCTCGGCCGAGCATCGCGCACTGTTCGCAGACCAGCTGGACGGCAGGCTGAAACACGCTCTCGCCACCGACGGCCGGCCAGCGTATATGCTTGTTCAAGGCACGGTTACGGAGCCGGGACCGATCGAAACCCATATGCAGATCATCGTACCAATGATCATCGAACGCGGCGGCGTGTATATGATCTGGACGCCGCGCGAGCATATTCGAGTGCTGGCTGGTCACTGGCAGCGATAATTTGTTGTGCTGTCCAGATGGCCTTCGAGCGTCGAGGCGCGTGAGTTTTGGTATTCGGATCGATACCAGAACGAAGCAATTCCGACGCGCCGGGGCGCCTCGGAGTTCACTGTTCTTCTCTTCGAGGGTCGGGCCTGAAAAGCGCTGCGCGCGGCCCATGGTCGCCCAGTGGCCGAGCCTTACGGAGCCCGGGCTAGCCAGGTTGCAGGTCAGCGGTTGGGGAGCTGGCCTGCGCAGTCGCCGCCTCGAGTGATCTTGAACTCGACACGGCGGTTTTTCTCGCGTTTTTCTTCGGTATCGTCGGGCTTGATGAGCAATTGCGCCTCGCCGATGCCCTGAGACGTGAGCCGATTTCTGGCCACACCGCGCTTGATCAAATACTGCCTGACCGCAGCTGCACGGCGTTGTGACAGACGCTTGTTGACGAGCGCTCGACCCTCGCTGCTGGTGTGCCCCTCGATGCGCAAGCGGACATCCCTGCGATCGCCGAGCTGGCGGACCAGTCGGTCGAGTTCGGGCAACGACTCCGGTTTGATCCGATTGCTGTTGAAATGAAACTGAATCTTGCCGACCTGAAACTTTTCGCACGGCGGACAGCTGCCACCCCGGATGATGCGAAACTCGATACGGCGGTTTTTCCGGCGGTCCGCTTCGCTCTTTTCAGGCTTGATCAAAAGGTATCTGGGTCCGTAGCCGGCCGCCTCGAGCCGGCCGGCGTCGATGCCCTGGCCGGTCAAATAGGTTATCACCGCCTCGGCTCGACGCTGTGATAACGCCATGTTGTAGGCCCGCCGGCCCTCGCTGCTGGTGTGACCCTCGACGATCACATGAACGTCCCGGTGCGCGTCGAGCACCCACACAACATCCCGTTTGAGTAACTCGATCGAGGCTGGCTTGATCACATCCGAGTTGATGTCGAATTCGATCTTGCCGCTCAATTCGACATTCTTGCACGGCGCCTTATCCTTTTCTGGACACAATACCCTGAAAGCGGCCGGATAAAGCGATTCGTCGACCGCCGCAGCCACACCGGCCGCAGCATCGCCAGGCCGGGCCAGACCCGGTACGGCATTGCCGGGTGCAGTCGGGGCCTTGCCGGGGGCAGTCGGGGCCTTGCCGGGGGCAGTTGGGGCCTTGCCGGGGGCAGTTGGGGCCTTGCCAGGTGCGGTATTTGCGGTCGCGCTCTGGTCGGCTCCGACATTGCCAATGCCGATTGTTCCCCGGCCGATCGCGGCCAGGTTTTTTGGGTTGACGCCCTGGCCGATCAGATGGGCCATCACCGCGCTGGCCCGACGCTGGGCCAGGTCTCGGTCCGCGCTGGCACTGCCGATCTCGATGCTGACCCGAGCATCGGGATGGTTTTCCTTCAGCGCCCGAGCCAGTGCATCGAGCGATATCACGGAAGTAGGCATCAGCACATCACCACCCGGTGCAAAGGCGATGGGCGGCGATATGTCGATATCCTCGCAGTTGCCAATCGCAACCGTCGGCTCGGGGCAGCCGCGATAGGCGGGCAGACCGGGTTGATCGGGGCAGTAATCGGTGCCGGGCGGCTGACCCGGACCCGGCTCGGCCGGATCGGGCACAGTATCGCAGTCGCGATCAGGCGGATGCCCCGGCGCCTGGCTCGCCTCATCGCCGCATTTGCCCGGCACTGGCGGGGGTTCGATCACCACCCGGGGCGGCGGCGGCACCAGTGTGGGCTGCCGGGTCTCGCGCAGTCCAAAACGCGCACCGATGAGAACCCGCCAATCCGGGGTGCCAAACCCCTCGTTCAGGCCAACGCCCACTGCCGCAAATCCCAGCAGCCTTTCGCTGAATAGATATTGCACAGCGCCCAATACCTCGAGATGGTTGTTGTTGGGATCGTCCAGAAAATCGTCAGCCCGGGTCGCCGTGGTCACGCTGAGGTCGACTTCAACCGGCGGCAGGCCAGCCTCGCCCAGCCGATAACCGGCCGCGATCCGCCAGAAGATCTCGTCATCGACCGTGAGGTCACCCAGGGTTTTGGTCCGGCGCACTCGATAGCCAATATTGCCGGCCAGTCGAAACGCCCCCACAGCCCGCGAGATCGCCAGCTCGGGGCAGAGGATGAGCGTACCCTCGCCAAAGTACTCCTCCGAGGTACTGGTCGGTAATGAAAAGGCAGGAATAATCGCGAGATCGATAAAATGCCGGTCGCTGTGAAGCACGCGTACCTTGGGGACCAGGCGAATGTCGCCCAGTCCAAAGCGAGTGATCGAGCCGCCCATGCCGACCGGCGACATGTCGATACTCTGATCTTGAGACAGGATCAACGGGGTCTCGAGGCCGACCTGGAAGCGCGATAACAATCCGATGGTGGCGACCAGGTTGCCGCCAACGCGATGGTTGACCAGCGAGCCGATGCGCCGGCGATCGCCGCCGTCCACTCTGGCCACGACGACCAGCGGGTCGTCTGCAGCGCCGAGCCAAAGGCCCACATCCCACTGCAAATGACCCAGGGTGCGGCCCCACTCGCTGTCGAGCACGCCTTGCCGGTCGAGTGAGATGCGAAAGCGCTCCAGTGTGAACTCGCCGGTGATCTGTGCTCGGGCGGTCTCTGTTGTCGCCCAGGTCAAGGCGGTGGTGAGGGTCACGATCACAAGCGCGCATGTGGGCACGCGCACGCGGCGCCGCCAGACCAGGGCCAGGATGGCGAGAGCGACCGCGAGCACAGCGCCGGACCCGCTGGCCCGGCTGCTGGCCGAACAGCCGCCGCCGATCACGCTCCAGTCATCGAAGCTGGGCGGCGCCTTGGCGTCGCGTCCAGAAGCCGAGGCATCGCGCTGCGGGCCGGCATCACGGCCCACTGGCAAGTCGCCGGTCAGGCAATCGATGGCCTCGAAATCATCACCTTCCATGACCGGTACTGCTGTGTTGGTGATAGCAGTGGCCTTGTCAATTCGGTAGAGAAAACCATTCTGCCCGGCCGATCCCCACAATTGCCCCATGGTATCGAACCCCAGCCCCTCCACGTCGCGAATCGCCGCGCTGGTCTCGTCCCGCGTCGGCCCGATATCGGTAGCGCGGCCACTGTTCTTGTCGATGGTGACTAGATGGTCGTTCATACCACCGGTATTGGCAATAGCATACATCACGCCGTCCATATCGATCGCTATATCGTCAATGTCGATATTATTCTCGACCGCTGGAATCGGGACATAGTCCATTCCGACGCCGAAAGCATCGGGTATGTGGGCACCAGTCGTCTTATTGATTTTGATCAACAGGTCGATCCCGTTGTTGCGCCTGACGCTGCCGTAGAGCTGTCCTGTTTGCGGATCAAACGTGAGGCCATCGATATCGACAAACGGTTCCGCATTGCCGAGCCCGTCGCCACCAATTCCAAATACCTGGTCCAGTGCGGTAAACACGGCAGTGTCGACATTGATGGTGCCGAGCTGGTTGCCGTCGGCCCCGTAGAGAATCTTTGTTTGCGGGTCGATGGCAATCGCTTCTACAAAATTGACACCGACATCGCCGATATCGCCGATGCGCTCCTGGTTGCTGCCCGCATCCGGATTGTTTTTGTCCAGGATATACAGGGTATCGTCAATCGCGTCCGTGGTGTTCATCTGCGCGTCGGCGATGAGATAGCATTGCTCGTCAGTGGCCTGAGCTGCACGGCTGTGATTGCCGAGTTCGGGGGGGCCGCTCGATACTCCACACCCCGAGACGAGGTATGCCAGACAAACCAGTTGCGCCCAGCCCGTGCCAGTATCAATGCGTCTCATAAGCAAATCCTTTCCCTATATGCCGTGCCAGAATACCGCAGTGGCGATTTCACAAATAGCGTCCCGTGCCAACCGAGCCTACACCATCGGATGTCTGGTTTTCACACGTACACCAACGCTTACTGCGCCAGGCGGCATCGCAATCGAGTTTACCAAGTTAGGCTAATCCTTTGTTCCAAAACATAGAATGACACGCTCCTCGACAGTCAACTGGATCAATTAGCAGAATTTTTAGCCCGGATACGCGGTGCCCAACCGGTTTCATCGGCTATGGTCGGACCATTGGCAGGGGATTGGTACAGTGCAATACCCCTGGATTGTAATGAAGCCCAAACTTTGCTGGCATCGAGCCAGGGCCCGATTGTCACGGATCTCATCGTTGCGACACAACCAGGGCTGACCTTTACCGCTTATCGATAAACATCGATCCAGTGAATCGAGAACTCGCCGTACCTGTTGTCCAGAAAATCGTCAGGTAGCTCGACGTCGATGTAGCCTCCGTCGCCGGCGACGATGCGTACATTGAGCCAGTATCGGCTATCCGGTGCGATTCGCTGCTCGTCCTGGCCGTTGCGAATGCTCTGGATAATGGTGCGAGCAGAGGTGCTGGCGACCGACAGTTCGATCCTTGTGTCTGCGTAACGCAAACTCATGTGCTCCAGGTTGCCGAGGTGAAAGCGCAGGACGATCCTGTCGCTCCAGGTGTCTGCGGTCAGTGCGATGGTGGCTCGACCGATGCCGCGTTCACTCGCGATACCGAACGTCGTGGTCTCCTGGCCCAGTTGTGCGGCAATGACATCACCGGCGTTTGCAGTTGTGATGTCGAATCCGGGTTTGCTCATATGGTCTGCGGCGCTGGAGCAGCTCCCGACTACGAGAGTCAAACACGTGAGAAAAAAAGCAGTATGTAATCTTGCCATCATCTTGTCCCGGGTGCTTTACGGTCGTGCATCTTGAAGATCTGCGAGGTGAATTTGATGAGAACGATTCGAGCGGGCCGCGATTATAATCGGCAACGACCCTGGCCAGAGCATCGGGCGCGGTCAAGCGCTGGAGCCGCAGCTGGAGCCGCAGCTGCGGCTGGAGCTGCAGCCGCTGTCGCCGCTGCCGGAGAACCGCGACCCGAGCCAGCTGGAACTGGAGGTCGAGTCACCTGCATCTGTGCTGACAGTGTCGGTGGCGGCCTGGCTCTGAGCGCTGAGCGCTGGCGCGAGATCGGCGGCGTATGCATTGCCGTCATGGGCCACTGCGTCAGCGTCCGTTGGCACACTCATGGGCATATCGGGATCCAGCGTGGCCACCTGGCTGGCGTCAAAGCCGGAGGCGCCGATGTCGAGAACGTCGTGCCCGGTTTCGTCGACAATGGTTGTGTCGGCCACGTGGATGGCGGGATCGTGACACAGCTCGGACCACAGCCAACAATAGAAAAACGCCTCTTCAAAGCCATAGTAGCCGTAGAATAGCGGATCGCCCACATCGCTGTCGCGCTGGTGGTACACCCGCCTGCGCGTCGCGACCCGCGAACTCGGGCGGACAATGTTCTTCTTGGTGTTGTAGATCACCTGGTCTGTGTGTATCTGGCTGCGCACTGCTCGTTCCAGACCCTGGACAAATCTGTCGAAGAGGTGCTTTTTTTCACCAACGTAGCGTCTGTACGTGCGATTGTCTGCGAACACTGGTGCGAGGTGTTTCCTGTAGGGGGTGGGGTCCACGGCGGCATCGTGGGGGGAGATATGTTGCAGGGCGAGCTCGTTGACGATGCCGTTGACCACGATGGTGATGGGGTATTCGTGAAGTCCGTGGATGCGGTCGACGTGTATGTCGATCAGGTACTTGAGGTGAGCATCGTGGTGTTCCAGGACCAGCTCGATGTTTTTGAAGTCGGCCATTTCACGGTCGCCAGCCACCGTGGCAAAGGCGGCCATGGCTTGCTGCAGGTCTCCGGTCCTGCGAAACTCGGTAATTTCTGCTGGATCGATTTGCAATCGTCCACTGAAGTACATGACTCGTCCTTTTGCTAGTCTGTCGATTGCGACGGTGTCTGGCACGGGCCGCAGCCGCCCTTCGATTTACCAAGCGTCAGAACATCCGCAGGCGGATGTCGCACGACCATCGCAGCTCTCGATGACTTCTTGCAGCTCGCAGGCGGACCGCAAAGCGGGCCTGCTACCAGATCGACTTCGACGCCCTCGGCAGGAGTGTCGTTCGCGCTAGCTACGCGGCGGCTGCACGCGTACTTTTGGCACACATGGATGAGCGCATCTACCTCCGCCTCGATGGAGACCCGCTTTACGCTCCTGAGAGCTTGGTGCCTGTGGGGACTATGCGGGAATTCGCTGTGCCTCCGATGCTCGCTCCTCAGATCGCGCAGATTTCGATCTACCGTGACACCATTCCTGAGGTTGCCTTTGAGCGCGTCATTCCCGACGGTGCTGCGCGACTGATCTTCGACCTCGGTTCGAGGCGTGGCCGCGCTGATCTTGCCGGACCGTCTACGTGCGCTGTGCGGCTCCGACTCGAAGGAGAGATCGCGAACCTCACAGTGACTCTCCGTCCTGGTGCGTCTGTTGCGCTCCTTGGAATTCCGGCCGGTATGATCCGGGAGCAGTGCACTCCGCTCGATGAGTTCTGGCCGGGCGAAGTAG
This sequence comes from Pseudomonadota bacterium, assembly GCA_022360315.1. Taxonomy (GTDB): domain Bacteria; phylum Myxococcota_A; class Polyangia; order Haliangiales; family Haliangiaceae; genus JAKSDA01. The sequence continues at coordinate 6,083 of JAKSDA010000288.1, read as the reverse complement.
AACCGCTGGCCGAGCAGTTACTGGTCTCAAGCAACGACGTGGAGTGCTACGAGGCTGTCCGAGCGGTACTCGCAGCACGCCTCAAACAGAATCGCTCCGCTGAGCGACGGCGTGTCATGCTCGCACAGCGAGCACTGGCGCTCGGAAACACGGTCCGTGAGGCTGCCGAAAGGCTCGGCATCGGTGACCGGCGTCTGCAACAGATCTTCGAGACCGAGGTTGGGCTGTCACCTCGCCAATACCGAAGACTTGCGCGCATTCACGCTTGCCTTCGGTCCCTAAGAGAGGACCCACGACCAAGATGGTCGGAGCTTGCGCTCGAACACGGGTTCTTTGATCAGGCGCATTTTTCGAATGAGTTCAGTAGAGTTGTTGGGCTCACGCCGACCGCATTCGTCGCTGCAATTTCGGGTTCTTCCAAGGCACCACCGTAAAGGAAAGGTACGACCCTGCGTATGAACAAACGGGTCATACACGACGAATTTGGGGGAAAGGTTGCGCTGATCACGGGCGCCGCCACTGGCATTGGCGAGAGCATCGCGAAGCGTCTCGCTGCGGGCGGCGCAAAGGTGGTGCTCGCCGGGCACGGGGGTACCGCGCTTGCCACGCTTGAGGCATCCATCGGGCGTGAGTGTGCCAGGGCGGTGGAAATCGACGTTCGTGATGAACGCGCCGTGGTGCGCACTGTCGACGTCGCATGCGAGGTCTTCGGAGGTCTCCATCTTGCCGCGAATGCGGCTGGCGTGACCGGCCCAGCAGGTCCGGTAACCGAAGATATTTCGACTGAGGACTGGAGAACTGTGATCGAAGTAGATCTCACCGGCACGTTCCTCTGTATGAAGGCCGAGCTCCAACGCATTGTCGCCTCCGGCGGCGGTGCGATCGTCAGCCTCTCTTCAGCGAATGGAGTCGTCGGCCTCCCGGGGATGGCGGCGTACACTGCCGCGAAACACGGGGTGGTGGGGCTGACTCGGAGCGCTGCGCTGGAGTATGCGGACCGCGGGGTGCGTGTGAACTGCGTCGCCCCGGGCTACGTGGCCACTCCTCGCATGCTCGATTCTCCGCAGGAGATACTTGCCGCGTTGGCCGCCACCCACCCCCTCGGAAGATTTGCCACTCGGGAGGAGGTTGCTGAGTTGGTAGCCTTCTTGCTTTCGGACCGCGCATCGTTCGTAACCGGGGCAGCCATCCCAATCGACGGAGGCTACACCGCGCGCTGAAGACGGATGCGAGATCGAGGACGGTGTACGAGATCGAGAGATCGAGGACGGTGTAAGCTTTTAAACTTGGAGACCTGCTCCTACAGTGGCGCCAAGTTTAAAAGCTTACACCGTCCCTAGAGCACTCCATGTCACACTCAGGCCCATGATCTGGTCAGGCCGATACGATCATCGGACTGGCTACGACGTATTCTCTCTTATTTCCTCCATTATTCCGTACCGAGGTTGGTTTGTGGGTCGTAATCTCTGGGTCGATTGATTATCAATCTTGGGCGCAAACTAACGATCGCGTACCGGTTGGATAAACGTTTGCGAGAGAAAAGACCGAAAATCTCTTACAGATGAACCTGCCGCATGCATCTGCATCTGCATCTGCATCTGTATCTGTATCTGTATCTGTATCTGTTGTTTGCCGTCTGGATCAATACCCAGCGGGTTGCTTGCTCCATGGCCAAGTGGTTATGAACGATGAACAGGTGATTGCAGTAGCCAGAAGTGTTCTCGAAGTGTCGTGCGATGTCTTGAAACGACCCTCCGACGTCTCTCTATGAAAGCGATGAATCGCCGCGGCCAGCTCAGGTGACCGACGAGCAACGCAGTTCTCGACGTACTGGTCGGGTATAATGGGAACTTGATTGTGGGGAGATGTCGCCAATTCCCGCCCCGGTGACCGACTACTGTGCGATGCGCTCCCTTGTGGTGCTCAAGTTATTCGGTGGTGCTCGGCATGGTCATCTGATGAGTCAGGTCTTCGACGAGGGCCTCGGCCTGTTTGCTGGCCTCAACGTCATCCCCAAGAGGGCATTTCTCACCGAGTACAGCTGTCGGATCGATCCTCGCAGTTTTCCCAAGCTGATGAATAGCTGGTTCGACGCTGCTTCCAAACTCGGGCTCGAACGCGGCGTCTCGTTTGATGTCGATTTCCACACGATTCCCTGCCTTGGCGACGATGCCCTGCTCGAAAAACACTACGTTTCCAAGCGTAGTCGCCGCCAGAAGGGCATGCTGGCCTTCCTCGCCCAGGATGTGCTCCTCGAATTCGGCATTCTCTCGGCCGAACGACGCGGTCAGGGGACCGGAGCGAAAACTTTTAGTTGTAGGGTTCGCTCCATATTAGGCTACGAACTGCCGATCTGCAATGATTAGGTCCTTATCCACAAAGTTCCCATCCTTCCAGCTCTCTTCGGCATAGAATTCATGCCAAATCATTTCCAGGAGGGCTTTCGCTTTCTCCTGGCTACCCATTCTGTGCATAGCGCCTTCTAAAAGAATCGAGTCGTAATCGATGTGAGAATTGTTTAAGAGTCCCTTCAGCGTATGCTTGAGACCTTCTCTGAACGCTTTGTAGCGGTCATCAGTACGGATTGGTTCAGCGCGTTCTTTGTACTCCTCGATAAAACCTCGATAGTCTTGGCCCTGCACTCTTTCGTTTGCATCCGCCGCTTTCGGCTGCACCGGCGTTCGCTTACGTGGCATATTGCCGTAGCGAGCCTCTACCTCGGTGCGCTTGCCTGGGGTGTTGACGGGCCCAGGGCTGTGAGTGAGCGGCAAGGCTGGCTGTCTACCGCGACGACCTTTGCCGCGACCATCTGTGCCTGTTAGGTCCTGCACCGAAGCCGGACGATAGGCAACTTGCATGCTGTGGTCAAGCCACCCGGATGAGGTTGCAAGACGACCGCTGGAGGCTCGCGTCCGCACGTGGCCACAGTGGGTGTGCGAGATTCTGTCGCCTGGCAGCGCGGCCGGCAGAGATAAAGGCACCAAGAAAGATGTCTATCACCGTGCCCATGTCGATCACTACTGGCTCGTCGATCCAGAAAAGCAGACCCTACTGGTGTTGGCCTGGGCCGAGCGCGGCTACCAAACGATTCTCACCGCTGGCCGTGGCGAGCGCGTAAATGCGGCAACGGCTATGTCGACATCCTGAAAGGCGAGCTCTGCGACGATGGCAATGTGCTCAGTCGCGATGGCTGCGCGAGTGGCTGCCTCCCGGAGGAGCGACGAGCTCCTGCACCGCCAGCGAAGGGCCACCGGCCGAGCCGGTTGCCAAACTGTCCTCCCTGCCAGGACGATTTGCGCGGCAATCGGCTTTTCGAACCGAGTATTCGGAGTATGATAGGCGACACGATGATCGGTGAGGTGCTCGGAAACTATCGCATCACAGCCGAGATCGGTGCTGGAGGGATGGGCAGCGTGTTTCTCGCCGAGCATGTGCTGATCGGCCGCCAGGCTGCGATCAAGATTCTGTTGCCTGAGTTTTCGAGCAACAAGCAGATCACCGATCGCTTTTTCGACGAGGCTCGCGCGACCACGGCGATCAGACATCCCGGCATCGTGGAGATTTTTGACTTCGGATACTTTCGGGACAAACAGGCCTACATTGTCATGGAGTATCTCGACGGCGACAGTCTCCAGGCCAGATTGCGCCGGCTCGGCATCTTGCCGGCCGACCGCGCGCTCACTCGGATCCGCCAGATCGCCGGGGCCCTGGCCGCTGCGCACGACCTCGACATCGTTCACCGCGATCTCAAGCCGGGCAACATCTTTGTGGTACCCGACCCGGACATACGCAGCGGCGAGCGCATCAAGCTGCTCGACTTTGGCATTGCCAAGCTGGCCGACGACAGACGAACCGGTCAACTCAAAACCCGGACCGGGGTCATCATGGGCACTCCATCGTACATGGCGCCCGAGCAGTGCAAGGGAGCTGGCCGGGTCGATCACCGGGCTGATCTGTATTCGCTGGGCTGTATTTTGTTTCGCATGCTGTGTGGTCGGGCGCCGTTTGTCGCCGAGGGCGGCGGTGAAATTCTGGCCCAGCAGATCTACGCCCCGCCACCGGTGCCGAGCACTCTGTGCGCCGATCTGCCAGCCGAGCTCGACCGATTTATTCTGCACCTTCTGGCCAAGGAGCCGGGCGACCGGGTGTCCAGCGCGCGCGACGCCATTGCGGCGATCGATGCGCTTTTGGCTGGCAGTGGCCGGGCCAGTCAACTCCTGGCTCCGGCCAGCCAGTACACTCAGCTCGAAAGGCGCGCCGAACCGAAACGCCCTGCCAGTGTTCCGCCAGTGCCAGAGCAGCGGCCCAGCGCGCCGCCAGTGCAAGAGCGCTTGCCCAGTGCGCCGCCGGTGCCAGGACAGGCGCCCGGGGCAACACCGGTCCAGACCACGCTCAGTGCTGGCGCCCGGCCCATGGCTTCGGTCCGGCCTCGATCGGCGCGGCATTATGTGATTCCCATGGCGGCGGTGGCGACTGTGGTCGTGGCAGTGGGCTTGTATGCAATCGCCTTTCAGAATGGACCGGTGTCGGGGTCTGTGCCGTCAGAGACGCCGACCGGTCCATCGACTGACGTGCCAGCCGGTGTACCGACCCTGGAGCCAGCCAGCTCGGTCCGGGCCGACGCGCCGGTTCCTGCAGTTTCACCGGTGTCTGCGGCGCCCGATGCCGGTGTGCAGCCAGCGGTTGCAGGGCCAGCCGTGCCTGGGGTTGATGCCGGCCTGGCTCCGGTGGCCACGAGCGGCCGACAAGAGCGCGATTCTCCAGCCCCGGCGGCAACCGCGACGTCCGGGCCAGAGCAGAAAAACGCCGAAAGGCGCAAACCTGCTGCCAAGACGACGCGAGCCAGAAAAAAGAAAAAGCCAAAAACTCGATCAACGAAAAAGAAACTGGGCGAGGATGATGTTTTCGACGAGTGGTAAACCCATGTTGATTTCGGTGCTGGTCGGAGCAGCGGTGACTGCTGTGGCGTCATTTTCGGCTCTGGCTCAGCCCGCCGGGGCCGGCAATGGCAACGAGGCCCGGGCGCGAGCACGCGCTCATTTCGAGCGGGCCAGGGCGCTGTTTGCCGAGCAGCAGTACGAGCGGGCTGGTGAGGAGTATTTGCGCGCTGCCGACCTGGTCGATCGGCCGATGTTGCTGTTCAACGCGGCCCAGGCGTTTCGTCTGAGCGGCCACAGCGAGCGAGCACTGGCTCTGTACCGGCAGTATTTGCAGCGCGACCCCGACGGCCGCGGCGCCGATGCAGCCGGCAAATGGGTATCCGAGCTGAGCGCCGCGATCGAGGCGCAAAACCAGGCCGAGGCCGAGGCCCGTGCTCGGCAGCGCGAGGCCGACGAGCGGGCCAGAAAAGAAGCCGAAGCCAAGGTCGAGGCCGAGCGCCAGCGCGAGGCCGAGAGAAGGCGTATGGAGGCCGAAACGCGGCGACAAGAGGCGGAACAGAGTCAGCGCCGCGGCCTCTTGTCGGCCGACTGGACCGGGGCGGCACACATTGCCTTGGACTACAAAGCCCGCGGAGCGGCCGTGCAGCTGGCTGGCGGCCTCGGGGTGGGCGAGTACGTGCAGGTACGTGCAGCCGGCCTGGTCGGGCCGACCCTGGGCGCCTACCTGGGCGGCGTGGTCTATCCGGCGGCGTTTGGCCCCGATGGCGCCTGGAAGCCGCTCGTGGGCGCCGGCTTGCCGCTGTTTTTCAGCGACGGCGTGCGCTACGGGGTGCGGGTGTGTACCGGCCTTGAATGGCAGATGAGTCGGCGCATTCATCTCTCGGCCGATGTCGGCGTCGAGCATGTCTTTAACCCGGAATGGAACCGCCAGGCCACGGCCCTGGTCCCGATGCTGGGAATCCGCGCGCAGCCCTAGGGAGGAGTGACCATGACCTGTCGAGGAGACCTGTATGTTCTGACAATCGCGGTGTGCGCCAGTCTGCTGTACAGCCGGGTCGCGGTAGCCCAGACCATCGCGGTCGATCCCAATCCAGTCGATTTTGCTACGCCCGATGTGGGCACCATTCCGCAACAATCGTTCGCCATCGACAACACTGCAGGGGTCGGAGACCTGGTGGTCACAGCGATCAACAAGGACAGTTT
>JAKSDA010000227.1 GCA_022360315.1 Pseudomonadota bacterium | reverse complement strand
GCGGCGCCACGGAAGTCCCCCTGTTTGCCGGCATCGGCCTGTTCAACACCGCCCTCGGCAGATGGCTGTCCTCGTTCAAGGTCAAAGCCAGCACCAAAGCCGCCCTCGAAGGCGCCTCCCTCCTCACCGCGGTATTCACCGGCGTGAGCTCATTTGTCGCGAAGCTGGCGAAAAAAGCCGTGCGGGCGGGTACAAAGGCGCTTGGCAGAGCGTTTCGTCGATTCAGGCGGCCCGGTGCCGCAAGGGGGGGAGCCGGACCACTAGGACTGCTTCCTGGCGTCAAGATGAGCGGTAAGCAGTTCGGGAAGAAGTGGGGTAAGCACGCATCCGATTATGGACTTGATCCGTCTGACGCGGCGAGCAGAAGCTGGTTCAAAGACAGAATCCGGCGAGTTGCGAGCGATTACGACGAAGTCCGGCAGGGTCCGTGGTATCCGAATGCCGGTGGAGGCAGTGACTATCTATTCTACCGTAGTGGCAACGATCTATTGATTACAAAGCCCAACGGCAACTTTGTCACTATGTTTCCCATGGACAAGGCCAATCCGTGGTTCGACGCTGCCTCAAGCATTTTCAAGTAGACGCGACCATGAATGAATACGACAGCCATGCATGGAGCATAATCATTGCCTGTCTCGGTCAGGAGGTGAATGGTCTCGCGCGGATTCACTTCTGCTACGGTGAGGAGGCGGATACTGAGGACGGTCCGCTTGAGGTTCGTTTCTCCAACGGCGTAACTTTGCTATTTAAGGCTGGTGGTGGCGGCGATTATCTCGTTGTCGAACAGCAGCCCTGGCACGACAATTTCGCCAATTGGCCGAGAGATAAGCTCGCACAGCACATTGCCGAGTTTGGCGCCTATCGCCGCTTTAATATCGCTGAGGATAGCGAATTTGCAGCAATCACAGGGAGAAAACTCTCAGCGGTGAGTCCAATCAAGAGCCAGTTTGGGAGGCTAGTCGGCATTGAGATGCGATTAGAAGGCTTCCTCCTCACGGTATACTGTGCAGCCGACGAGGAGTACGTCTGGTTGGGCGAATGCAGGAAGAGACTGCTCAACATGGGGGCAAGTATCGGTGACGCAAGAAGCATCTTAGATTAAATATATTGCAATTATGTGGACGCCGCCGCGGTGGGCAAGTGCGGAGCGTGTCACTTGCTGCGCCATACCATGGCCACGCTGATGCTCGAGGGTGGCGCCGATGTGCGCTTTATCCAAGAAATGCTCGGGCACGCCAATCTGGATACCTGGAACATGACCTGGAAAGGTTCCAGCGAGAGTTCCAGCAATGGTTCCAAGCCGTGTTCCACCAACGTTCCAGGTACCGTCCACTCGTCATCCGCAGCAGGGGACTTTTTGGACGCAGCGGTTTCTGCCCGGTCCGCTGTCGCGGGTCCGCCCTGCGGGCCCTCGGTCCGAGCTTTGCCAGCGAAGAGAGGACAGACAGAAATTCCCTACGGCGCGCTGCCGAGAGGCCAGGGCACCGGGGGAGCTCCAGGTCGAGGGCCAGGGCACCGAGGAGCTCCAGGTCGAGGCCAGGGCACTGAGGAACTCCAGGTCGAGGGCCAGGCACCGGCAAAGTTGGGGCAAGTTACCGGCAACCTTCCGGCAAAGTTGGGGCTGTGGGCGCAGCGGTGCGACGCCTTAGCGTAATTCTTTGCGCCGCTGCGCCCACAACCCCGAACTGTCCCTGAGAGCTGCCGTGGTGTTCGCCGACGAGCGGCTGGACCTGGCACCGCCGACCATTGGTGAGCCTCTCAGCCGTTCCCGGAGTCATCGAGCCTCGGGCATGTCCGAGCGCACCCCGCGAACAATCCACAAATGCCTATTGTTGTCGTACTCCGTTGCTAGGCTGCGATGCCATGATCAGCACGCGAAGGTGGAACCAGGTCGAACGCATGAGCAAGGCATGCGAAGCACGCCGTGATAACGCCTTGACGCCGCGGCGCATGGCGCCATTGCCCAGCCACAGAGTGTCGGTGCTGGGTTGATAACGATGGTAGATCGACGGCGTCCAACCGCCCAGCCCGTGGTGTGGCCCCGGGCTGGCACGCACGATTCGTCGATAGGTTCTGCGCAGGCCCACGGGCTGAACGCGCCGCCGCTGGCCGATAATCTGCACCCGGCCACCGCTGCTGCGTCCGAACTGGGCAAAACTGCGGTCAAAGTCGCTTCGCGCGGCGTAGTAAGCAAGCGGATACTGATAGGTGATCTCGATGGTCGCCAGGGTGTTGCCGGGCAAAAAACGGCCGTAGGCGTCGCGACCGTCCCAGGCGAATCGATGGGTCAGATTGGGCAGCGGTGGGTAGCGCTCACGGATCCGGCGACCGGCAATCGAGATGGACAGGTCGATGTGCTGCAAGCTGTCCGGCACCTCCTCCCCTGACACGGGAATGTCCAGAATCTTGTCGACCAGGTACCCGGGCGCGGTGTGGCTG
>JAKSDA010000375.1 GCA_022360315.1 Pseudomonadota bacterium | reverse complement strand
GACGTACACGTGGTCGGCAATGCGGACCGCCGACCACCCCAGCGCCGACAGGGTGCCGACAATGCCCTCGCACAGCGCGAACCGCCGATGCACTTCGCCCGAGGTAATGCGATGTCCCCGCATCGGCCGGGCCGTAAACGAGAGCAGGATCGCTCGTTCCACAGCCATCGCCACTCGGGTCGCATCGTTTCGTTCGCTCATGCTCACCCCTCGGGCACGATTGCAGTCCGGCACAAACCATGGAAGAGGGGGCGACCCAAGCCCCGCAGATTGCAGCGCTTGGGTGGAGGCCGGTCGCCCTCGCGTACGCCACTCGCGAGGTCTTCGCTCAGCGAGGTTGACGGCCTGGCACCATTGTGGATGATCCCTTTGCCATGGGGCTCTACATGTCCGAGTTCCGATTTGACGGTACGCTTCCGGATCTGGATGCGGTCAAGGATGAGGCTCGTCGCCGACTCGGGGGTACCAGTGGTATTGAGAGCCTGGAAGTCACAGGCCAGACGGTCGTGGTCTGCAGCATGCTTGATCCGTTCACACACCCCGTCTTGTGCGCGATCCTTCAAGAGATGGGTGGGCAGCCTGTAGGGCACGATGGCCGACCGTTGGCTGTCATCGTTCCCGCCTGGGCGCATAGGCCGATTCGCGAGATGGCTTGGCGTGACCGGGTGGCTGTTCGGTATCGATGGTGGGCGTGGCTCTTTGGAACAGCGCGGCCGCGTCGCTGACGGTCTTGGAGCCGTCCCCGCCGGCAGCGGCTCCACGAACGTCTCGACGACGTCCCACCGCGCATGACCGAGAGCGTCCCGTTGTCTCGACAACGCGCGACTTGCCGAATCCAAGTGCCGCTTGCATCGCCCGAGGAGGCTATCAGGGGACAAATCGACGTTCTTCCGATACGTTGCCCCGCTCCATACCTTTTTCGTCCGGCTTCTCGACATCGTACTTTTCCTTAAGCGGGCACGGTTGTGCTTCGGCACAAACCATGGAAGGGAGGCGGCCCAACCCCCGCAGCTTGTAGCGCCTTGGTGGAGGCCGGTTTCTCGAACGTACCCACCGCGTCCTTGCGCCCGGACAGCTCGGCGGACTCGGTGACGATCGCCGCCCGCAGCGGCGGATCCCCGGGCACGACAATCACTCGGCGCCCCCGGTCATCGCGCCGCACCGCCAGCCAGGGCGTGGTCTCCTTGATACGCGTGGGATCGCGCAGCCGCTCGACCTCATCGAATTGCTCGATGGCCCGCGCAACCGAGAACGTCCTGCCGTGGAGAAACCGACAGATATCGGTGGTCACCTCGTCCAGCACCGCGACGATGCGATACCGCGAGATCCCGGCGTCGCGATACGCGGACACTTGTCCCCAGGAACGAGCGCGGTTGACGAACGTCGCGGCGATGATGTCCCAGTAGAACCGCGAGCGACGCAGGCTCGACGTCGCGTAGTGATGGGCCAGCTGGCTGCTGATCGCATCCCGTCCCTGTCCCTCGGCCAGCCACCCGGCCACGAGCTCGCGCGCCTCCTCGGACAGCCGTCGCTCGCGCCGCCCGTACTCGTCGGTGATGAAGTTCCCCTGGGATTCAGCCGCAAAGGCGACCACCCGCTCGTCCAGCGCCCCGGGCGCCGTTTCGATCGCCAGGTCAAACGCGCGCGCGGACCTCCGACGGGTCTCCCCGATGATCGATTCGGCCTCCACCCGAAGTGTCTCGCGGATCTCGGGCATGACGACCTCCGGTAGACCGCGGAGCGCCTGATTCGCCGCCCGCACCACCTGGGCTCGATCCGCCGCGGTCAGGTTGGGCCAGTCCACGTCGAGGCTGGCGATAGCCCGCTCGACCGCTTCCTTCTCTCGATCTGCGGTCACACCGCGCAACCCACGGGACACCCGGTCGACGATCTTCAAGAACCCCTCAGGGGTGTTCGGATCGATGCGCTTTTCGACTGGCGACCACAGACGTCGAAACAGGGTCTTGTCGCCAATAGAACACAGCGCTCGACCGAGGATCCCGCGTTGGACCTGAGCGCACCGCAGCACATCCCCATAGGGCGTGCACGCCGGGAACCGCAATATCGCTCGGTCGTTCGCTCGGTCCACCACCACGACGTAGCCCAGACTGCGCTGCGACATGGTCATGCGCGTCCAGCCAAGGGCGCGCAAGGCCACGTCGCGGCGGCTGCCGAGATCCACCAGCGGCACCACGGAGAAATACGTCAACTCGCCAGCCATGCTGCAAACTCTCGATCGGGAACCGCCACATGCTCACGGCCCAGCTCTTTGAGCCGTCGAAACCGCGCCCGATGGCGGTCGTCGTCGTCCCTCGGGTCCTGGTAGGTATCCTCGTAGATTTCCTGGGATGGCACCAAGAGCCTGCCCTGCTCGGCCAGGTCACTCACCGACAGATCGCCTTTCTGCGCCATGGCCGGGGCCGGGAATCCCGCCAGGGTCAGCGACAGTGGCTGGTTGACCCACGGCGCCCGCAAGCGCTTGAACTCGGTATTGAAGACATCGCCAGCGAGATGGCGCCCCTCAGCCGGGGTCAAGACCCCCGCCTTGACCAGTTTCTCAACAATCCCGGCCATGATCTCTGGATCCCGCG
>JAKSDA010000516.1 GCA_022360315.1 Pseudomonadota bacterium | reverse complement strand
CCCGCATCCGAGGAACTCATCGTCAAGAGCATCTCATTGACCCCAGCAGCGCTCGAGACGCTACAGCGACTGATGAAAGATACGGGTGACCACTTAGGCCGCAAGGTCTCGGCATCGTCAGTCGTGCGGGCCCTACTCGCCTACACTGAGCGCAACCACCTCGACGAGGTGATCGGCGCCGCCATCGAGCTCGAGCTGAACTCTGGAGCCGTCGTTTGGGGCAGCCGACGCGATTCTCACTGACGCCTCAGTCGAACGCGTCAACTTGCCAGGTGCCCTCCACTCCTCGCGCGCTTACCAATAGCAGCGCCCTACTCGAGATCGAGCCACCGAATTTGGGCAAAGGGTGCATTTTTACATCAATCTGCCTACTACCCTTACTTGCACCGGGGAGGTTCCCGCCGGTTAGCGTAGCCGACTCGATCGGCGTACCAGCACTGCTTCTCAGAGTACCTCGGACCATGGCGATAGTGCATACACAAGGTCTCCATATGGGTTACGGTTCAGACTCCGATGGGAGGGCGAGACAAACGCTCCGGGCCAAATGACCAGGAACTATTCGGCCCGGATGCTGGCTCACGCTCGAAAGGCAAGCCGGGCGGGTCGAGCCGGTCGGCGCGTCGGTATGCCAACGTTTTGGCCCGTTCGCGACAGCCGGGCGATGCCGAGATGCAAGCGCCCCCTGGTGCCGATCTTGCCGCGCTCGAGGCCGAGTTGGTCAATGAGTTCTCATGGCTCCTGAATCTGGACAGCGGCCGGGAGATTCTGTCGTTGGGCGCCCTGCGGTTGGCCTGGGCTCGGTACGCAATGGAGGCCGCCAATCGAGTGAACGCATTACCCGACCCGGCCGAGACCTACGTTTCGAGCGAAAAAGACGCGCGCCGACGCACTCGAGAGCCTTGGGAAGAGAAGCGAACACAAGCTGCGTTCGCGCTCAAGGCCCTGCCTGAATACATCGTTGTGGGCGATGTGACTCCGCTTTTGTCCGATGATTTTGGCGTCGGCACCACTCCCATCGAAGGGCTTGGGCGCCAGGCCATGATTCAGGCGATCCAGAGCCGTAGCGGTTCGGTACATCTACGCGTGAATCGTGATGACATCCAAATAACGATCTATCTCGGCGGCTCCTGGTTGCGGGTCCGCGACGGTCGGATTTTATTCGAAGCGTTCTTCGAAACAACCAGCACCGAGCTTCTTGCCATCCAGCAAGCCTACTACAGCGCTATCATCGAGCACAGCCAAGCCCAATTCGAGGAATACGTCGACGAGCATCCCTGGTTAGTCCGGGACATACTCGAGCAGCGCATTGCGAAGCAGCGACAGGCTGCGGTAGCCCTGTTATTGGCCGAGGAGGACCCAAGCACCGAGGCTGCCGAGTTGCGCGGCATGGTTCGCGAAAGGCGCGAACGAGCCGAGCACATGCGTACCACGGTGGCTGCGACCATGGTGCCGCTAGCCATGGTTGCAGCGTTTTTCGCCATTGAGGGTGCATCTGACGTTTTTCTGGCTCTATTTCCGGTCGGCAAGGCAGCGAATCTGGTCAAGGGTCTCACCAAGCGAGGCAAGGCGGCGCTTAGGCTGAGCAAGACACGTAAGGCCGAGCTTGCCCAGGCGATGGGCGAAAGCGAGGCCCAATTCGTCCGCTTGGCTGGGCGACTGGGGCGAGCCGAACTTCGAGCCCTTGAGACCATCGTAGAAAAAGTGAATCCCCCCCAGGTGATAAACTTGCTCCTGGCGCAACGCGCACGAGGTCACGCGGATTTGCACTGGGTTGCGAAACAGCTCGACGACGGCACGTTTGACGGCGCATTTCTCGGGCACTTTATGCGTTACGACGCCAACCCGACCTGGAATCAGTTACGCGGTCTTGTGGACAACAGTTTGGATTCGGCGTCGCGCGCTTCCGCGGCGAGCAAGTTGCTCGGTTTTCTCGGAGAAGAAGCCGGAGCTCGGCATGTCCAAAGTGAAGCGTTCAGCCGACGCTATCTCAAGCGCCGTGAGCCAATAGCGGTGACTCGCGGCGAGAAGACGCTCGATCTGATGGTCACCGACAACGAAGGACGGATGCTCTTTGGCGAGACCAAAAATTGGAGCGTCGAGACCTGGAGAAACCCATCCCAGCAAGAAAAACTGTCCGAACAACTGAAGGAGCATAACAAGACGATCGACGAGGTGGCCAAGACAGCAGAGAACCGAGAGGTGGTTGGCAAGGTCCTTCTGGTCACCGAGCGGGGTTTCACCAAGCTGGCAGAAATCGACCGAGACAGAATTGAGTCGGCAGTTAATCGGCTCGGCTGGGCTATTGAGATTATCCCCGGAGAACGTCTCGAGTCCATGGGACAATTTATCGATCGCATGCGCAGAGGAAGCTAGATGCCTGATTACTCTGTAGGCTTTTTTGTAGTACCAGCGTCACGTATCAACGAGCTACGAGACCTAGCGGACCAGACAAGGTGTCCGCTAGGCACGCCACTTGCGGAGAAATTTTGGCGCTTGAACCGGATCTTTCAACGCTGTCAGGAAATCGCCGTGACAGCCGAGATCGTCACGGGCGACTACGATCCATTAGATGTTGCTGCACGCGACGTCGCAGACAGCCATTTTTCCAAATGGCTGAGAACGAACTTCCTGGATAAAGATCGGTTTATTCTCGATGAAGAGCAATTTGCCAAACTCGTAAAGTACGCGGAGAAAATTTCGCTCGATGAGT
>JAKSDA010000360.1 GCA_022360315.1 Pseudomonadota bacterium | reverse complement strand
GCCAGATATTGACGCACAGGGCGGTGCCGCCCTTCCACAGCGCTGAGCAGATACAGGTAAGGACCGTGATACACACCCTCACGGCACTTCCGGCAGCGCGCCTTCCCGCACGAGACATACTCCCACCGCAGCCAGCGGCGCCTCACCTTCCCAGTGCGTGGTTTTGTGCTCATGGCCAAGCATAGGCGATTGAAGAGGAAAGCGGCGCGCGAACACCGGCGGCGCGGTGCTGGGTGTCGTTGGAGGTTGTCTTAGGCGGAAATTAGAGTCACTCTTAGCCTCATGAAAAATCCGCCTAAGACAAACAAACAAAGAGGGGGAGAAGCAGATGACCGCCTATTACGCCAGGCGATTGGAGAGGCGCTGCGCGATGTGCGCACAAGAGAACAGATGCGCCAGCAGGACATGGCAGAGCAGTTTCAAATCAGCACAGATTATTGGGGACTGCTCGAACGCGGTGTCACCTTTCCCTCCCTCGAAACGCTCTACGACATTCTCGAAACATTCGGGATTTCGGCGGACAGGATCATCAAAAGAGCGCTTGATGCAGGGTGGAAGGCAAAGGCACCGGTGGAAGAAAAACCCATGAGGCCAGAGGCCAGTATTCTGCTTGAGAAAATCTGGCGGATGGATCAAAGCTGGCAACGCACCATGCTTAAAATCATCAAGATGATGGAGGAAGACGCCGCAACACGCGGACAAAAAAACGCTAAGAGACGAGGGTCAAAACAGTGACCACGACACCATTAGAGACATATGGAACGATGCGAGATGGCTTTGATTTGCCAATATGGGCACGGCTGAGCCAATGCGCAGACAATGGCAACCTGATGCGCTTGTGCTCTAATGTGCGTCAGCCAGCCACCATTGCGATACAAGGGCGTACTTGTTTACGGAACACCATACGCAACCGTACCCCTTCGGCCCTGACGCCCGAGTTCGATCAGCCCGACATCGACATCGACCGGGGTACGCGCGAAACAGACGTTGACATGCCGCGCGAGGCCATCGAGGATTTGCGCTGGCGGCTGGCCACAGAGGAGGTATCCTCATGAACAACACAACAACACTGTGGAGCTATGCTCATATGCGGCCCGGTCATTCCGTCCCCTATTGGGTCCGCTTGTGCGGCGCCAATGTTCAGGAGCGCGAACGCTTGTGGACCTTCTATCAATATGTCTTAGGGTGGTCCCCCGATCCGCTCATTTGGGAGCCATACAAGGTCGCCGTGCCATCCCCCGATGATGATTTCCTCAAGAGCTTTGCGGGCATCTATTACGGCAATGACGCCGCGCAATGGGTCCCCGTCTTTCGCGTGCCCGATAACAGCGCGCTGGCACACTTTACCGACGTGCGCTCGGAAACCTACGGCGAACTCGGGACCGTGACACTCCTCCGTGACACCGCCGATTGCGAAATCGCCATCTGGGAAAAAGACACCTCTCCGGGCCTTGAGACCACCATACTTGGCGCACCCGTCTGGTTCCATTATGACTGCACCACCGAGCGCGATCTTGATGCCTATCGCGCCGCCTTCCACTGGAATGTCATCACAGACGCCCATACCCCTGCCCTGCGCTGGCTCTACCGGCCCGCTGATCCCGATCCCGTGGCCTCGGCCCTCATTGATGACACAAGCGGTCAGTGCGCGTGGAACATCGCTTTCGGCGTCCAGAATCTGGGCGCCGCCATGCAGCTTGTGCGCAAGCACGGTGGCACCGCAGGATCCACGCAGCTCCTTCCCTGGGAAGCGGCCGCCTGTCACGATCCGCTTTTCCATGCGTTTATGCTCATGGAGCCCGATGCCATCACAGCGCCCCAGCATCACGAATAACAGGATTTGGTGACTGCGCGCACCCGAGAGCATTGACGCACAGCGCAAAGACTTGCGGGCTGTTTTACGGCGTCCAGTAGGGCAAAATCGCGGTGTCGGGGGTGTTGATCACAGGCACGTCTTCATGCTGCGCGCGCAGATGCAACGCCAGATATTGACGCACAGGGCGGTGCCGCCCTTCCACAGCGCTGAGCAGATACAGGTAAGGACCGTGATACACACCCTCACGGCACTTCCGGCAG
>JAKSDA010000102.1 GCA_022360315.1 Pseudomonadota bacterium | reverse complement strand
CCCAGTGATTTTTTTCTTGATAGAAAAACCACGCTCGATAGGCTTGGCGTATGAGCACGAGCCCTCAGATCGTGTCGGCGAGCGACGAGTTTCCCGACGAGCTGCCCAAGCAATACGAGATCATTTGTGGCAACCTCGTGCGCAAGGCAGTGCCGGACGAATTGCATAGTCGTCTCCAGTTTCGACTGAGTACTTTCCTCGCGCCGTTCGACGGCAGGCGAAGTACGCCTGGAGGGTGGCGCTTTCACACCGAGTGCGAAATCGAGTTCCTTGCCACGCCCAAGCCGAACAGGTTTTTGCCGGACGTCGCTGGATGGAAGCTCGATGTAGTGCCGAATCCACTTAGCCGAGGGCGAGCTCGCATTCCGCCGCAGTGGGTATGCGAGGTCTTGTCGCCGTCCACCGCTAACAGAGATAAGGGCGTCAAGTTGGACACCTACCACCGCGCCCACGTCGACCATTACTGGCTTGTCGATCCAGAGACGCAGAGCCTGACCGTGCTGACTTGGGCCGAAGACGGGTACCAAACGATTCTCACTGCTAGTCGAGGTGACCGTGTTCGCGCCGAACCATTTGTCGAACACGAGCTGGAGCTCGACTGGCTATTCGATTTCGAATAGTCGAGACGGCGCGCATCTGGCGACGTTGCCCGGCTTCGCGGCGTTCGGCCAAGTGCTTGCGGCAGAGGCTTCGGCCCGGACGCGGCCGTTCGCTGGGAATGGAAGCGGTTTCGCAACGCATTTGTGAATCTCGCGTCGAGCAAGCGACCAGCACCAGTTAACTCACCACAGCGCCTGATTCGGGATCTTTTTGCCGAGTTGCGAGAATTCCACACCTCGGGCTACGACGACCAAATATGGGCTACTGTAACCCAGGTCGACGATACCCAGTTCCCCAACATATCAGTCTACTTCAGCGCTGTCGACGAGCAGGGGCAGTTTGTGTTCGGCCTGTCGGAAGACGACGTCATTCTTTACGAAGGTGGGCGGCGGGCCGCAGTCACGAAGTTTCATGGCCGCTGAAATGCACGATATGCGGCTGGTACCGCAGCAACGCCTGTTTCGCACCAGAATGGCTGCGGTGGCCATCTGCTGTGTTGTTTCTGCGCTTCAGGTGCTCATTTATTTCAATAAACTGCGCTCCGATTCCCGAAACGCCTTGCAGCTGGCCATCCTCGCTCATTCTGGCACTGAAACATTCCTAATCAAAGTAGGGTTAGGTCCGGGTCAGGGCGAGTCAGGAGTGGAACAGGGCGACTCCCGCGTCGACGGCGAGGTCGAGAAAGGTGAAGCGGTTGCGGATCTCGCGGCTGTGGATGCAGGCCTCGCGATAACGCTCGTCGGACCATCCCAGCTCACCCGGATGCATGGCGGCTCCCACCTGGGCGAGAGTCGCGCGGAGCTCCTCGGCCGGGCGGGCCACGGCGCCGATGCGCTGGCGAAGGTCGCCCCATATCGCGCGCAGCCGCTCATTGAAATGGTCGACCCGGGCAGCCGTGATCCGCTTGGCCTCGTACTCGTTCCAGCAATGCTCGCCCAGGATCGTGCCCATGCGGGCAATGAGCTGGTCTCTGCCAACCGAACTCGGCCGGACCTGAAGCGGTTCGTCCCGGTCGAGTATTCGACCCTGAAGCTCGGCCATGAATAGCGTGGTCACGGCTATCTGTTCACCGTGATACGGCGCGGATTCTCCCTCGGGCCGGGTCATGTCGATATAGTGCGAGATCAAATGCTCGCCCTGACTGGACGAGCGGCTGCTGCCACAAATCGTCATGCCAATGCCCGATAGAACCAGGACCCGCGCCAGACTGGTCACCGCCTCGAAATCACCGGCAATCAGCCCGCTCGCCCGGTCGACCAAAGCCTGCTCGTCGTCGCGCAGCAAGTCAAACGGCGCCTCGCAATAGGATTGCTCCACAAGCAAATGGGCTAAAAGCCAGTCCGATTGCGCCGTGCTGCGGCACAATCCCTCGGCCAGACCGGCCCGGATCATGCGCCTGGGCGCACCGGCCAGTACCGCGACGTCGAGAAATACACCCCGGGGCGCACCAGCGGCAAACGATCGCTTGAGGCCGTCCACCGATATGGACGCAGTGGCCGAGGCATACCCGTTCATCGACGGAGCGGTGCCAAATACGGCATACGGCCGGCCGATTTTTCCTGCCGCAGCCTTGCACAGGTCGTTGATCGTGCCCGAGCCAACCGCGACCAGAGCGTCGGTGGAAGCGGCCAGTTCGGCCACGAGCCGGCGCAGCGTGTCGTCGTCGGCATGGGGCTCGTCGCCCAATACGACACTCTGCACCGAGAACTCGCCGCCCAGGGCTCGCTCTATCCGCCTGCCCAGCACGCCATGGGTGATGGCGTCGCTGACCACGGCGAGCCTGTCGCCAAAACCGAGATCGGCGACGAGGGCCGCCTCGCGGCCGGATAGATCATCGTCAATGACGATGCTCTTCACTATCGGGTCGATGGATACCCCGCCTTCGGGATCGCGATAACGCCCCAGGAGAAGCTCTTCGATCAGGTCTCGCACCATGATTCTCTCGCGCCCAGCAACGGGTCAGGACAAACCCGCTGCCAGGATGTCGCGCAGCTGAGAACGCAACGAGCCCTTGGTCGGCGAAAACGAGCCGTCAAACGCAGCTGAGCCAATGGTAAACGCATCACACCCCGCATCCGCCAGGCCGCGAATCTGGTCGCGCTTGCCCACACTGCCGGCAGAGATGAGATAGCCGCGCCCCAGTCCTTTGCGCGCAGCGCGAACCAGAGCGAGCGGATCGGCCTCGGTCGCTCGATAGGCCAGTAGATCACACCCCGCACAACCGCGCGCCATGAAGTCGCGACACTGCATTTCCACCTCCTCGGCCGAACCGCCGAGCCTGGTCGGATGGTCGTGAGGCCGGCCGGGAAATGGATAGTATTCGACATCGCTGCCGGCCAGGATGCCGAGCATCGTGTCTACATCGGTTCCGCCGAGCAACCGCTCGATGCCAATTTCTCGCGCCACCCGGGCCGATTGGTAGCAGGCTTCCCGACTCGTGCTCACGACCTCCATGTAGGAGGTTGCTCCAGAATCCCGTATGCGGCGAGTCAATTCGGCCAGAGTTTCCTTGCGCACACCGACATCCTTGAAGCCGATATGCTTGAGGCCCACGGGAAGAATATAGTCGAGTACCTCGAGGCAATCGGGCACGGTCTGATCGGCGCGGGTCAACATAAAGATGAAATCCATGACCGGACCTCCTGTCCGGATAATAACGTCAACCTCGGATCGGGTCCCGAGTTCGAGCCTCGAATTTGCTGAATTCAACCCCGAGTCCATCGAAACCACGGCTTTTTCTACAATGTCTCGGGCATGGGATCCAGACCTGGCCCGTCGATGTTGTGCGTTTTATCTCGCTGTCATCTCGCTGTCACCCGGGTGATCGCTCTGTGGATCACAATGAGCTCATCTCGAACATCGGACAGCACCAGAGTCGCGAGGCGCGCCCCTGGCCAGCAGCGTTCGGCAACTGGTTTCCCCGGCCAATGCGCGACGACCCGACCGAGAGCTAAAGCCGACCTTGTACAGACCGATCCAGGTGACACAGCCAGGAATGCATCAAGCCCAGGCCGCACGACCAGCCAGACCATCCTGTCGGCCGGCGATCACTGCAACGACTCGGGCAGCAAGGATTCGGTTTGACCCATGATCACACCCCCCACGCACGCGCTGCGTCCCGCGCAAAAATCGCCGAGTGAGTTACCGTACGCCGACACCATGATCCAGGTGGGTGAGCCCGCGGTGTCGGAACCGAGACGCGACCTGCGTACAGGCGACCGGGTCGGCGAGTACGAAATTGTCGTCAAGATCGGCGAGGGCGGCTTTGGCGCCGTATACCAGGCTATCCATCCGCTGATCGACAAACAGGTCGCGATCAAAATACTCAAACGCAAATACTCGGCAAACCCAGAGATGGCGTCGCGCTTTCTCGCCGAAGCACGGGCGGTCAATCGCATCCAGCACCGCTATATCATCGACATCTTCTCCTTTGGCGATCTGCCCGATGGGCGCAGCTATTACGTGATGGAGTTTCTGGACGGAGTGGCGCTCCATCGCTATCTCCACGACCGCGGCAGCCTGCCCGCTGCCGACGCGATCCCCATTCTGCGCGCCGTGGCCGCCGCCATGGATGCAGCTCACCGCAAGGGAATCGCCCATCGCGATCTCAAGCCGGCCAATGTGTTCCTCACCCGCGACGGCAGCATCCGCGTCCTCGACTTCGGCATCGCCAAACTGCTCTCCGGCCAGGCAATGCACAAGACGCGAACCGGTCGGCTCATGGGTACACCGCACTACATGTCCCCCGAACAGTGCAACGGAGGCGATATCGATCACCGTGCCGACGTGTACGCATTCGGCGTGATGACATTCCAGCTTCTCACTGGAGAGTTGCCCTTCAAGGGCGACTCCCCCATGGACATCATCGTGCAACACGCCACGGCTGACGCCCCGGCACCGTCGGCGGTCTCAAATGAGGTTCCGGCCGCGCTCGATGAGCCCATCCTGCGCATGCTGAACAAGGAGCCCGACGATCGGCCTAGTTCGTTGAGCGAGGGGATCCAGGGTGTCGAACAAGCCGCCAGGCAAAATGGCATCCAGGTGCCATCGACCCTGGTCCGGCTCAATTTCGACGAGATGACAACCACTGGTTCGCTGTCGGCTGCCCGGTCGAAACTGCCCACGGCACCGGTGGACACTCCGCACCGGAAGCTGGGCCCGGTCACAGTGCTGATCGCGTCGGTCTGTCTGATCGCCGCCGGCGCCCTGGCCGGCTTTGTGCTCGCCCAGGTCGGGCTGCCCTGAGCGAGCCCAGACCTCGGTCCATCACCTCGATACAACGGCGAACCTGCGACGCAATCGGCGCAGGTGTCGCGGTCGATGATCCGGGTCAGGGCGCGGTCATTGCGATCTTGATTCGCCCGGTCTTGTCGGCTTCGACCGTGACCTCTCGGCGAATCTCGACAGCGGCTTGCCCGGCCCGTATCGGCGGATGCCAGGCGACGAGCTGGTAGCGGCCAGCGGGAACACGGTCCAGCCGAGCGACGCCGCGATCATCGGTGGTTGCAAAAAAGCCATGGTTCGCCACAACGACATAGCTCGATGCGACAGGATCGCGTTTGCTGTGAACCTGCCAGATCCCCGGCTCGGTCATGGGCAGGGCCACCTCGACGCCGACCACAGGCAGCCAGAAGTCAGCCAGCACCTCCCTGGCCTTCACCTTGCTAGTCGACACGTCGCCCACGAGTGGCCGCACGACCACACGCTCGCGTTGTTCGCTGTGGCTCCGTACCAGAAGGTCGCCGCCGTCCATGAGGACGACTCGGGGTTCCAGGCGACAGTCGCGCAACGAAAGTGCGCCTGGACGTCCCGGTGAGGACTTTGAAGCGGCCTCTCTACCGTCCAGCCGATTCAACCATACGACTGCATCGCGCACACCGCCGAGGGTATGAATACCGAGCGGAACCCGACGCAGCCCACCGCATGGGCTGCGTCCAGCCGGGCGGCGAAATTCTGCGGGTGCACCGGGCCACTCGACTGTGACCGAGAGTCGGCCGCGTCCAGAGCTTTTTCCACCGGGTCCCGCAGCCGGGCTGGGATCGCTGAAACGCTCGTCGGCCGCACCATCGTGGCTCTCGTGGGCGGTCGGCATTGCTACCGGGATGGCCTGGTCTACCGGATCATCGCTTTTCGCGCCGTTGCTGGCTGCTTGCCGACCTCCCGTGCACGAGCAAAGAGTCAACACCGCCAGCACTGCCATTGCCAAAACCGCCCGCGCAGCGATGTTACCCATATCACTGTGCCCGTACAGAACCGTCTTCCCGCGTCGATAGCTGGCGCACGGCCTCGACCATGACGCGCACATGCTCGGGATCGGTCATGGGTAGAACTCCGTGACCCAAATTAAAAATATGCCCGGGACCACTGCCGTGACTGGTCAGGACCTCGGCCACTCGCTCGCGCAGTGCCTCGGAGGGGAGAAATAGACAGGTGGGATCGAGGTTGCCCTGCAGAGCCACGTCTGGACCGAGCCGCCGGCGGACGTCGCCGAGGTCGATACGCCAATCGACACCGAGGACGTCGGCGCCACTTTGCAGGTAGTCATCGAGGTACGGGGCACAGCCGTTGACAAAATAGATGATCGGAACGCCGCCGTCGGCCCAGGTCGGCGACGAACGCAGGCGCTCGAATACCAGCCTGGCGGGGCGCAGAGCAAACTCGCGAAAATCCCGCGGCGACAGAATCCCGGCCCAGCTGTCGAACAGTTGCACGGCCTGAGCGCCAGCGGCAATCTGAGCCTCGAGATAGCTGGCGCAATTGGCGGCCAGCTTGTCGAGCAACGCGTGGGCCGCGCCGGGATCTTGGAACATGAGCTGCTTGGTGTGAGGATAGCTCTTGGATCCGCCGCCCTCGACCGCATAGGTCGCCAGCGTGAAGGGAGCGCCAGCGAACCCTATGAGAGGTACGCGGCCGGCCAGACTCTTGCGAATGAGCCTCACTGCATCGAAGACAAACGGCATCTCGGCTTCGGGATCGGGTACTGACAACCTGTCGATAGCTGCTCGATCGCGCAGTGGTTCGGGCAGCTTCGGACCACCGTCGTCGAACACGAGACCCATTCCCATGGCTTCCAGGGGGATGAGAATGTCACAAAACAAAATTGCCGCATCGAAACCAAACTCGTCGATGGGCTGCAGGGTAACCTCGCAGGCCAGCTCGGGCGTCTTGCACAGCTCTATGAATGAGACTTTTTCGCGCACAGCGCGGTACTGGGGGAGATAGCGCCCGGCCTGGCGCATCATCCAAACGGGTATACGCGGAACCGGCTCTCTGCGGCATGCGCGGAGGAAGAGGTGGTCACTGTCGGGCATGGCCGGTCATGGTACCATTGAATCGGGTGTTCCGGGCGCCTGGCCGATCCACACGATGAGAACTTGCCTGACACTCCCTGCCGGCAGGTCCGGGCGGGCAGGCAGTGATTGGCAATGCTCTGCGCTCCCGAATAAGCTGGGTTTCGGGGTAAAATTGCGCCATGCTAACTCGCAGGTCTCGCCGCTTCGATGCGTTGTATTCAGACGAGCCGATCTCTGCCGCGACCCCCGATCGCGCACCCTAGGTTCCGGGGACAGTCGTGACGACAAAACTGCCAGTCACCACGGCGATCATCGTCGCCGATCGACCGGGGGTAGAGGACAGGTTGCACAACCTTTTCGATCAGCTCGCGCAATCGCACATTGTTGCAACGGTAGTTCAGGATCCAGACGAGGCCACTGCACAGCTGGTGATCACCGACAGCAAAGAGGTTCAATGCGTTTTGATCGAGGCCGACGGTACCCCTGACAATGAATCGTACGAGCGAATTCTCGAGCGAATTCACACAATCGCGGCAGTGCCCGATATCGAGCCCATCTTGATCGGCCGCAGCCCGACGCCGTCTCTGGTCATACAGACTCTCCGCGCCGGCGGCGGAGACTTCATCGACCTCGACGGCAAGGAGCTGGCCGATGTCGCGCGTATCTTGCAGCGCATTGCCGATCGGTATCAGGAGCGAACTGCGCTGCGCGGCCACGTCCGCGGGTTACGTACTGCGCTAGAAGATTTTCTCAAAAATCTGGTCCAGACCGAGCGGCGCACGATCGACCTGGAGCGACAGCTGGCTGCGCGCCAGGAGGGGACTGAACCGCTCGCCCAATTCGATCCCGACCGGGCCCCGGCGGTTCTCATCATCGAAGACGACCGCGAAGTCGCCGATCTTCTCATCGACGAGCTGGAACAAGCCGGGTTGACGACCTTTGCGTTCGTGAGCGGCGAAGAAGCCGTGGCCAATGTGGCGCTCTTGACTCGTCGCGGCGAAGCCATCGATCTGGCCCTGGTCGATGCGCGTTTGCCGGGCATGGACGGGTTGGAGGCCATTCGTCGCATGCGCGAGTACCGGCCGAATCTGGCCGCCATTCTCATGACCGGATTCTCCTCTGCCGAGACGGCCATCGGCGCTGCCGATCTCGGCGTGGTCGGCTATGTGTTAAAGCCATTCGACGACATCCCCGCCTTGATCAAGCGGATCAAAGAACGCGCCACGCAAAGCATGAACAGCGCCCGTGAGCGGCACTACCTCACCGAGATCAAGCAACGGCACGAGAAGATCTTGCTGCGTTATCGCAAGCTCGCCGCCGAGCTCCATCTGGACTAGGTTCCCGGGATGAAACTCGAGACGCTCTCTGTGGACGCAAATTTCTGTCGGCTTTATGCCCTATAGCCCCCGGATAAACTCATCGATAGTCACCGCGAGCTCGACAGGGGCATCCTCCTGGATAAAGTGATAGGTAGGCGTGTGGGCAGAGCCCACTGCGCGTGTCTCCAGGTTAGGAAGCTCGTTTTGCAACTGGGCGGCGACTTGCTCGCCGTTGGGCAAGGTTCCGGGAACGCCGTGGAGAAACAGCTTGGCGAGTTCCGTTCCCCTCAAGAATGCCGCATAGTTCTGAAAGATCTCGAGCTGCGGTGAGGGCATCGGATTGCCGGAACAGACCAAAAAAGCGGCGATCCGTCCGGCTATTTGAAGAGTGTCCAGGATTTGAGACAGGATTGCAAACGGGAAGCAACAACCGAATCTAGCAAGTGAGTCGCCGCTTTGTATGGGAAAACGGCCATGGAGCGGAACCGCGACTACACGAAGGTGCGGGAATTGAAGGTGATCACGAGGCTGATAGCCCGGATTCTCAGGTGTTTGCGCATGATGGTATTGGCTGGTTCACGGTGATTTTCCTGTCTTGTTCAGAATGGCTGCAGCTCGACAATCCCCCGGGCAAGTGTGCTCGGTTTCGCCGGGGTCGCAGATGAAGTCGCCGCATACGAGCGGGCAGAGGCCACAGTCCTGCGGACACAGTCGGCAGGTCTCGAGATACGAATCGCAGACGTCGTCACCGCAATGAGGCGCCGACCAGTCGCAGGTCGTGCCGGGTGGGCAGAACGGCGTGCAGTAGCCCCAGCAGTCGGAATCGTCGCAACCGATCAAACTGTCGCCATCGGTGTCAAAGCCGTACAGGCAGGCCTCGGATTCCCGGCGGTCGCCTTCGTAGCGAAAGTGCCACGTGTCGTCATAATACGTACTGAAGTCGTAGCCGCCGAATACGACCATGTGGCCTCGCGCGGCGTCGTAGGCCATTGCGTGGCCGAATCTCGCAGGCGGCGACGCATAGGGCGGGGATACCGGGGTCCAGCTTGTACCATCCCACTCCCAGGTATCGTTGCGGTTACGATGGTCATCACCGGCAAAAAGCACGACGCGATTTCGCGCCGGATTATAGGCCATTGTGTGAGATGATCTGGGAGAGGGGGACAGGTCGATCGGTGTTATTCTGGTCCACTGTTCTCCGTCCCACTCCCACATGGAGTCGTAAGGACTGAACGCTTTGCCACCAAACAGGATCACCCGACCGCGCATTTTGTCGTAGGCCATGGCGTGGTGTTCCAAGGGACGGGGCGAGGGGCTGGCAGGAGCCATTGCGATCCACTGCTTGCCATTCCATTCCCACGTATCTGAGCGCTGGTCGCCACCGAAAAGGACGATACGGTCTCGTGCAGCATCGTAGCTCATTGCGTGGCCGGCCCGAGCCGCTGGCACGGGACCAGGGGGGAAGAGCTCGATCCACTCGGCACCGTCCCATATCCACGTGTCGCCATACTTCGCCCCGTTTGCTCCGTTGCCCCCAAACAGGACGATCCAATGTCGGACTTCGTCGTACGCCATTGCGTGGCCAGATCGTGCGGGCGGCAGGACACCATCGCGAGCGGTCTGGGTCCAGCGTGTACCCATCCATTGCCAGGTGTCGTTTTGTTTGGCCCCGTTCGCGTCGCTGCCGCCAAAAAGGACGATATGGCCTCGTGCAGCGTCGTAGGTCATCGCGTGATTCCACCGTGCCGACGGCGAGAAATTGGTGGGGGTGACTTCGGTCCACTGCGTGCCGTCCCATTCCCAGGTGTCGATGGTTTCTCCGTCGCTAGCTTGGTGGAACAGGACGACCCGGCCGCGTGCGGAGTCGTATGCCATTGTGTGTCCCCATCTCGGCGACGGCAAGCGGCCGGAGGGTGCCATTTCGATCCAGCGTGTGCCATCCCACTCCCAGGTATCGTTGTATTCTATCCAATCCGGGCTTGCGCCACCGAACAGGACGACCCGGCTGCGCGCGGCATCGTAGGCCATCGCGTGGCCCCATCTCACCGAGGGTGAGGGGCCATCGGGCGTGACCTGTGTCCAGCTTGTGCCGTCCCATTCCCACGTATCGTTAAACTCGCCGACGCCCGTGCCGCTGAACAGGACGATTCGATCGCGTCGGGCATCGTAGACCATCGCATGGTGCCATCTCGCCTGGGGCGAGGCACCAGTGGGGGTGACATCGGTCCAGTTTGCCCCGTCCCAGGCCCATGTCTTGCTATTTCCGCGGTAGCCACCGAAGAGGATCGTCTGACCTCGCGCTGCATCGTAGGCAACCGCGTGCAGATCTCGTTCGACTGGCGACCCTCCAGGACGCGTCACGTCGATCCAACGCATACCATCCCACTCCCACACGTCGTTGCGACGGTTACCGCCGAAGAGGACGATTCGGCCGCGTACCGAGTCGTAGACCATAGTATGGCCCGATCTGGTGGGGGGTGAGGAGCCAGAGAGGGTCATTCTGGTCCACCACGCACCGTCCCAGCCCCATGTGTCTCTGCCAGTGAAGAGGATCATCCGGCCTCGCGCGGCATCGTAGACCATTTCGGCTTGCCCCCCAATTGGCGCGGGCAGGCTGCGGGTGCTCTCGACCCATGCGGGCTGCTCGAGGAGACAGCTGGACGTGCAGCCGTCGTGATTCAACAAATTGCCGTCATCACACAGTTCGCCGACCGAAATGTCGGGATAGCCGTTGCCACAGATTTCGTCTGATTGACAATCCGGAGTACAGCCATCATTTGCCGACAAATTTCCGTCATCGCAAGCCTCACCAGCGTCCCGGATACCGTCACCACACCGCATTGGCTGGCAGTTGGTACGACACATTGCATCGGGCTCATCCGAGTTCAACACACCTTGATCACATGCCTCGAAGAACTGCTCATCGACGACTCCGTTGCCGCATAGCACACTGGTACAGTTTGCCCGGCAATCATCTCCATCGAGGTTGTTGCCATCGTCGCACGCCTCGCCTTTTACGCGATCGATAATTCCGTTGCCGCAGGTTTCGTCCGATTGGCAGTCAGCCGAGCAGTTATCTCCAGACAGGTTGTTTCCATCATCACATACCTCTCCTGGATCACGTTCGCCATTGCCGCAATGAGAACGGATGCAGAGATCTTGCGTGTCAGCGCAGACGCTTCCCTCGGAACACTGCTGGTCGTCGAGACAGTGCGGTAACGCCGAATCAGAACACGAATGGCCAGTGAGTAATGCTACAAGAAATACTGCGTATCCCGCGGGCGCAAAACGCCATCGTTCATTTTTCGTCATCATCAGTTAATCACGCTTTCATCATAGGCCAGCACCACCCGGGCGTCTATTGCAGCCTATTACAACTGAATCCACTGCGAAGTTGCTGACGCATCATAAGCCAGCACCGCCCAGGCGTCTATTGCAGCCCATTACAGCCCACTCCCCTGACTCCCCGATCAAAGGTATTGCTGGGAAGAAGGGGAAAAGAGCCTGAACTCGGCCTATAAGGCAGCGCCGGCCGTGAAGGTGGCTACGGAACGAAATACTCGCTCATGAGATTCCATCTCCTGCAGCTTGCTGGCAAGTGTCCCTCTTGCACCTACGTGCACGTAGAACGCCTCACATCTGTTACGGCAAGAAGATATCGAAGATTCCTATTCATTGAAGCTACCGGATTGGCTATGGCATACGCGATTTTGGCGACGAGGTCATAGGGCTGCACGCATGCCACATGGCTCGTTTGCTCACTCGACCACATGCTCTCGGAATCACTGTGGCTCGCATTGCCCGCCCGAGCGACGAATGCGTGGCAATCCCTCGTGAATTCATAGATCCTCCCGTCCGGATCGGTCAGGCACCTATGAGTGTGATTGCACATCCCCAACTGATGACAACCCTAACCCGCGGTAGTCCTCAAAACTCTCATCAGCGGCAAGGATTGAGGGGTAATGCGGTGCGCTGTGATGTGGTATTTGTGTACTGAGGTGCTCGGACAATGAGTAAAAAATCTGAGTTGATGAGCAGGAGACCGGAATCGCTTCACGGCTCGAGGGACGATGGTGCTCGTGCCAAGCGACGTGGGCTATCGTTGAAGCCGCCGAGCTATGGGATGAGTTTTGTGGATGATGCGCGCTTTGTCGGGGTTCTGTCTCCGCCTACAACGAGGCCAGTGCAGCGCCTCACTTCCACTGGGCACACAGTGGCGACAGTTCTGATGGGCCGGGCGCCGCGGTCTGGCCAGATAGTACCGAGCAGCGGCGGGAGGGCGCTGCCCGATGGGGTTAGGGGGAAAATGGAAGGAGCCCTGGGGATGGATTTCTCGGCTGTACGGGTTCATGAGGGCGAGCAGGCGACAGCGATAGGGGCGCTGGCGTATACGCAGGGGACGAATATTCATTTTGCGCCGGGGCACTACCAGCCCAGCACCCGGAGCGGGCAGGAACTCTTGGGGCATGAGCTGACGCACGTGGTGCAGCAGAGCCAGGGGCGGGTACGGGCCACCGGGCAGATGAAAGGGGTGAAGGTGAACGATGATGCGGGGCTGGAGGCGGAGGCAGATGTGATGGGGAGTAGAGCAGCCCGCGGGCAAGCCGCCCAGGTACAGGCGATGGCCCATCATAGCCACCGCGGGATCGCGCAACGCCAGCACATACAGAGCACAATCGGCGAAATCGATCCGATTTCAGCGAAAATAAGTGACTCCCGGACTGCAGAGGTTATTCAGGCACGTTTTGAGGTTGTATCTGGAACCATAGAACAAAGGCGAACATTTGCCGATTCGGTCACCCAACATGGCGGATCTCTGGGCTATACATGGCCGGTTTTGAACGATAGAAGATGTCATTCAACTACAGATTTTGTCACAGTATTTAGATTGCCCCAGCTCTCAGTCGAAGATCAAGGCAATGGACAATTTCAAGTCACACTTGACAGCTTGGGAAATAATGTCGGCAGCTGGGCTATTGAATCTCTCTCTCCTGATCAAGAGAGCGGGGAAATTTCGGTTACCAGGGGCCAACTTGGACGCATCCTCGCAACCATCAAGCGCAGGTGGCAGGATCTCGTCGTTACTGACGAGGAGATCCTAGAGCTTCAAAACACCAATCCCGAGGGTAACGCCACCATCCGTGTCAATGCAGATTTCACCGCCCTTGCCGAGGATGTCTTGACACACGAAATGCACCATGCTCGAGATCACCAAAATGTATTTACCGAGTTTCTCGGGGCATGGGATTCCGCAATGGAGCAGTTTCGAGGCAGGTCTGCGGTGATTAATGCCAAAGACGCGGCCGCCGCTGTAGACAATCTTTATCAGGCAGCCTCAATCCAGCAACCCGCAATCTGCCATCCAGTTGACCTATCAGACAGGATATGGACTGAGATGATCGCCAGGAGCAATGCGTTTCACATGACCCCTGAGGGCGCCATAATGCCGGTCAAAAGTGTGATATGGAATCGTGACGCGGCCTCGATCGAATTTGAATTCACCGCTGTACAACTGGTCGAAGAAGTCCCGCAGAGCGAAGAGCTCCCACCGACCGAAGGAATCCCCCAGGACGAAGAAAGTACCGAGGCGCAGGGCGGCAGCGGCGGTATAGGCTGGGGTACGATTCTATTGGGAGCACTTGGTGTGGGAGGAGCGACCGCCTATCTTCTGTTTCGCAAAAAATAAAGTCTCCTCGGCGGAATGTGTGGGTCTCTGGCCCAAAAAGCCGGCTACCGACGGACCGGCGGTCGAACTGGTCATCAACGGTGATTTTGTCGATTTCTCGCCCAGGAATGGAATGGACCGGAGCAGTGGAAAGCGTTCATCGACGACGAGGACCAGGCCGCCGCGCGTATGGACGAGATCATCGACCGTGATCGAGTGTCCTTCGATGCGCTGTAAGCTCCCCGTCCTCCTCCGGTGTAGCTGATCTGCGCTCGTTTGCCCTCGGACGGCAACTTGCCACGGACCTCATACGATATCGTT
>JAKSDA010000342.1 GCA_022360315.1 Pseudomonadota bacterium | reverse complement strand
TACGATATCGTTGACCTGGCGCAGGTAATTCCACAGATTGACCGCGATATCGCCCCAATCTTCCACCGGCCTGTGGGTCCTGCTCTCTACAGGCCAGAGCGCTTGGGGGTTCGGGTAGGTATACCCGCCCTTGGGCGCCACATTTCGGTTTTCGATGGGGACCCCGGGGCTCCCGCCGGCATTGCCGACGTCGTAGGGCTTGATCTCGTCGCTGTATCGGTTCTTCGCCTGGTCGAAGAGAGGATCGCCGCTACCCTCGAGGACCGCTAAGACCCAGGCGTCCACCGTGACGGAGTCTCCGAACACCGCGACGACCGGTTCGCCGGGGTTTCTCTTGGCAGTGGTCAATAGCCACGCCGCGAGATACATGCGGCTGGATTTATCTTCCGTGCACCATTGCGAGGCACCGGTCAAGCGGTTGCGAACGCTCGACAGGCGGCTCTTGACGAAAAGAGTCCCCAGGTGGTTCTTGAGCAGTCTGTTCGTGGTGTGTTTCGGGACGAATTTGCCGAGAGACAGGTAATTGAGCATGAGTCCGAGAAGACCCATCAAGGGCATCATGTCTGCGTGTATAAGCGCGTGGCTTTCCCGCTCGTTCATTTCGTCCCCCCAGGGGGTCTTGAGTTTTCCATGCTCGAGCCACTCGAATTTTTCCGGGAGCTTGATCGTTTCGATTATCTCGAACGGCGAGCTGGTATGTTCCGCGGCGGAGGCGAGGTTAGCGCGTACCAGTGGATCGAACGCGCGGCTGCGGTCGGAGAAATCCTGCATCACCTGCGGAGCCTTCTCGAACTTCACTGCGAAGGTTTCCTGCAGGTATCCCGCATCGAGCTGTTGGTCGCCCTTCTTCTCGCCGCCCACAAAGAGATGACCCCTCGGGACGTTGAGAGCGCCAACATTGGTCAGGTCGCTCAGCTTGCTGCGGTGCGACAGGCCCAAGGTTCTGTCATTGGCGCTCCTCACGAAGTCCTGCATCTGTTTCATTCGGGCTCTGACGTCTTGCTCCGTGGTTGTCGATTCATCGATCGGCGGTCGGGTCACGAGCTCGACAATGCTGGTGCTGTCGTTGACGATGTCCTTAACGCTGGAATTGTGGTCGATGTGGATGTCGAATCCGATGCCGGTCGCAGCCTTGGGAAAGCTAGTCACTTTGTCGTCGGGCTTCGAGTAGCGATTCTTCGGGAGTCTGGTGTTGTCCTCACTGGCCCAGCCGAGAGCGACTGCGAGCTCGGCCTCGAATCCGAATTTCGCCTGCACCGGGGCCTGGCCGGTCGGCGTTCTGAAAGGCCTGGTCACCGGTGCGGCGGATCGCTGCCCGTGGACCGACAGAGCTTTCTTGCCAAATACATCGGCTTCTCGTTCCAGGGCTCGATCATTGTTGATGGCCAATCCCTTGACCTGGATTCCGGGTCGAACCCTACCTTGCTTTTGCTGCACTACGTGCCAAGCTTCGTGGGGCAGATGTCCTTCTTGCCCTGGACCGACGTGTATCTCCGTGCCCTGGGTATATGCCAAAGCATGCAGCTGGGCGGGTTTGGGGGAGTTATAATGGACCTGGACATCATCAAGGGACAGGGAGGAGAGATTTTCAATTCCGGTTTTGAGTCTACTGGGTAAGGCTGTCTTGGTTTCTGATTTTTCTCCGCCTATCATTGTCGGGCTGTTGTCGACCGCTTCCTGCATCCCCGACAAAAGTTGCACCTGGGGACTGCTGTTTGCCATTTTATGGTATTGCGCAGCCTGCCGCGATTGTGGGCTATGATCGGCCAACTTCTGCAACTTCATTTGTGCGACGGCTTCGGGGCGATTGTCCTCGAACACGGGGGATGCGGATCGGTGACGTTCGAGCGAAGCGCTGGGCAACGCTGGCCAACGTGACGGCTGGTTTGCCCGGTATCGATGAGCCTGTTTGGTTCTACTCGCTGCAACCTTCATTGATCAGATCACGTTCGGAGCGAACTGTATCGTGGCAACCGTATCGCTGTCAAGACCTGCCGCTCACCAGGCTGGCAACTGAGCATCAAAACCAAGCTCCAGCCTGGGCACGAGCCATTTCGGTGCCGGCCAAGTCCACTCGTCGCAACTCGTTGATGAGTAGGTATGCCACGGAAGAGAACCACAGCCGGAGCTGGTTGGAACGCATCTTCGCGGCGCTGGTGCGATCAGCGAAAAGCCATAATTGCTGCTCTTTGATGCGGTTTTCCATGTCGCTGCGCGCAGTAGATCACCTCATAGAGGCGTTTGGCAGAAACTCTTTACCCGCCAGCGAGGTCACGACAGAGACACCTCGTTGATCCACAACCAATGTGCTTCTGGTTAGAGAAAACCAAGATGGTCGTACGGGCGCGGTATCGCCATCGGCGCTCGGCATGGGGCATGGGGCATCGGCCACCACAGCTTCCGGTCGGCAACCAGTACCCGGCAACCGGTCTCGGCACCCATTGCGCTGCTCTGGCGTCGCTGTACGGGTCGCGCTATCGTAGGGGGGCATGACCCTGTCGAGACGACAATTCCTCACGCTCAGCGCTGCGGGAGGCGCATTCTTGTGTACCCGCCGGGGCAACGCCATCGGTCCGCGCTCCAAATTCCGCATCGGCCATCTGCAATTGGGCGAGAGCTGGAATCCAAGACCAACAGCTCTCCGCCGCATGGGCTGGGAAGTTGCTAAGCGAACCTCGATCGATGTCGAGCTCGACATCGCAGTCGTCACGCCAGCCAGCGCCAATCTACACGAAACGCCGCTCCTCTACCTGGCCGGCGACCGCGATTTTCACGTGCCCCGTGAGCGCGATGTCGAGGCCTTGCGGCGCTTTCTGACCTTTGGCGGCTTTCTGTTCATCGACTCGGCTGAAGGCTCGACCGACGGTGCATTCGACCACTCGGTCAGGCGTCTGGTCGAGGCCATCTACCCACCGCCATCCCAGGGCCTGGAACTGGTGCCCGGCGACCACGTGATCTACAAATCGTTTTATCTCATCGACCGGCCCTTCGGCCGGCTGGCAATCAGCCCGGTCATGGAAGGGGTGGTCCGAGATAAACGCCTGGTCATCGCGTACGCGCAAAACGATCTCGGCGGCGCATTCGCCCGCGACAATTTCGGCAATTACGAATTCCAATGCGTGCCCGGCGGGGAAAGGCAACGCCAGCTGGCGTTTCGCGTGTTCGTCAACGTGATCATGTACGCGCTCTGCCTCGACTACAAATCCGACCAGGTCCACGTCCCATTCATCATGCGCAGACGGCGCTGGCGCCCCGAGGACGAGGCCAATACGACCCCCGAACGGTCTCGGTAACACCATGGTTATCGAAATCTTGACAGACGTCGAACGCCAGGCACTCCTCAGTACGGCACTGGTCCTTCTCGCCCTCGCTGTCGCCCTGTGGCTGTGGGCTGGACGCCGTCGGACCAGCACGGCACTTTCGGGCGATACCGCCGGCCCAATTTTTCGATCGTCCAGCGGACCTGTCCTGCGCCGGTCGATCATCTCGGCCGGAGCCATCGCAATCATCACTCTCGTCGTTCTCGGCCTCGAACGAGTGATCGCCTATGCGGTCTCGGGCGCTGCTCCCGAAACCAGTGACTTCAACGAGTTCCGCTGGGTCCTTCTGTCACCCTGGGGACTGGTCGGGCTGGTGGCGGGTAGTCTGGCCGCCGCAACCGTGACCGCCTTGGGCTGGCGGGCCAGCCTGCGCGTCACCCCGCTGTGGCGGCGCACCGCGCTGATCGGTCTGCGCGCATCTGCGGCCTGCGTGGCGCTGATCCTGCTCGTTCAGCCAGCTGTCGAACTGCGCCAGGTCGCCCGGGAACCCAACCGGGTCGCCATCGTGATCGATGACTCGCGCTCGATGGAACTGCGCGAAGACCCCGCTGGCCAGCGCCGGATCGAGCGAGCCCGCGCCTTTCTCGACCGCTCCGCCGCAATTCTCGACAGCTGGCACAACCAGCACGAAATCGACGTCTTCGAGTTTGCCGAGGCACTGGTGCCCTCGTCGCGGCAAAATGCCGCCACCGACGCACCCGCCGGCCGGGCAACCCTCATGCGACTCGCCCTCGAACAGGTTCGTGCCCGCTACCAGGGAACTAGCCTGGCCGGAGTCGTGTTGATATCAGACGGCGTGGCCACCGGCGGCTTTGGCGATCAACAGGGCGCCACAGTCGATTTCCTGCAGTCGCTCGACACCCGCGTCCATACCGTATGGGCTGGCCGACCCGGGCTCAAAGATGTCGCTGTAGCCCGAATTCTGGCCGATGAATTCGCCTTTGTCCGGACCGTTGTTCGCATCGAGGCCGTCATCCGGGCGACCGGTTTCGGCAAGCGCCGCATTCCCGTGTCGCTCAGGATCGATGGCCGCGACATCCGGCAAAAATGGATCGAGATCGGACCGGGCGACAGCGCAACTCAAATCGCCTTCGAGGTCTCCCCGTCCCGGGTCGGCAAGTACGTCTACGAGATCGCAACCCCGGTGGCCGACGATGAAGCAGTGGCCGAAAACAACCGGCGCGCCGTGGTCCTCCGTGTCATCCGCGACAAGATCCGCGTGTTGCAGGTGGCCGGGCGCCCGTCGTGGGACGTGCGTGCACTGCGCCGAATGCTCAAACAAAATCCCAATGTCGATCTGATCTCGTTTTTCATCCTGCGCACTCTCGACGACTACAGTGCTGTGCCCAACAGCGAGATGTCGCTGATTCCGTTCCCGACCCGCGAGCTCTTCGAGCAAGAGCTGCCCTCGTTCGACCTCATCGTGCTGCAGAATTTCGAATTCGCCCCCTACGGCATCGGCATGTATCTCGAAAATATCCGCAGCTACGTCGCCGGCGGCGGCGGCCTGGTCATGCTCGGCGGTGTGCTCTCGTTCAGCTCGGGCGGCTATGCCGGCACGCCGGTGGCCGAAGCGCTGCCAGTCGACCTCATGGATTCGTTTCAGTCGACTCGAGACACCATCGACACCGAGCTGTTTCGCCCCATCCTCACCAGGCAGGGCAAGGCACATCCGATAACCGCATTGCGCTACGAGGTCGCCCACAATGTGGCTGTGTGGAAATCACTGCCCGAACTCGAGGGCGTCAATATCGTGGCCGGGGCCAAAGCCGATGCAACTGTGCTGGCCGTGCACCCCAACCTGCGCACTCGCTCGGGAACGCCGCTGCCCGTGGTCGTGGTCGGTGAATACGGCGACGGCCGCACGCTGGCCGTGACGACCGACTCGCTGTGGCGCTGGGGCTTTGTAGCCGCGGCCAAGGCCGGCGACAACGGTCGCCATTACGATAAGTTGTGGGAGAACGTCATCCGGTGGCTCATCCGCGACCCCGAGCTGCGCTATTTGCACGTGCACTCGGACGCAGTCGAATATCCGCCCGATTCGCCAATCCGCCTGGATGTGCGCCTGCTCGATCGCGACTACTCGCCGCGCGCCGGTGGACAGGTTGAGGTCGAGCTGGTCCGTGGCACAGATCCCCAGCATACCGAATCGGTTCTGCGCAAGACCATCCGGGTCGGCGACGCCGGCGACGGTTACTACGAACTCGATGGCCTCGAGCCCGGAGTGTACCGGGTGCGCGGCAGGGCGACCGTTGGCGGCCGGACAGTGCTGGCGACAGACATTTTTCTGGTTCGCGAGGGCTCTGCCGAGTTCGCCCAGCCCGCTGCAGATGAGGCGCTGCTCGGCCAGATCGCGGCCGCCACAGGGGGCGTGTACCTGGGTCGCGAGGACAGGCTGCCCACCGATCTGCCGCTCGAGCAGCCGCGGGTCGTCCGGATCGACCGCCGCGCAGACGTCGAGCTATGGAGCCGGCCCGGTCTTTTGTTCCTCGCCTTTTTGTTTTTGGGTCTCGAGTGGGTCTTGCGCCAGCAAAGCGGCTACCTGTAAAACGCCTACAACCGCATGCTAGCCCTAGACAGTCTCGTAATCGATCTGATTTTCCAGCAGGGTGCCGCCGTACAGCCAGAAGCACTCCTGGCAGCCCTTGGTGGTGACGAGGTCGCCGCCACTCGCAAGCTGCTCGACCCGGATATGCAAGATCCTCGCTTCGAGATGGAGCTGTCTCCATCCATGCCGTTTCGCCGGCGCGATGAGCGGCGCTTGATGATCATCGATGACACGGTCGCGCCCATGCGCAAAGACCCACGAACCGACTTCATCGTCCCGCTCGACTTGCGGGCAGAGCGAGATCGGCTCATCAGGCTGTGCGAGAGTCTCGAGGTTCGGCTGGGCCGGCTCAGCGCACTGGGATCGTGGGCCGACGCAGTGCTCATTGCGCGTTCGGCGGTCGATCTGCGGGCCATCTCGCTGATCTCCTGGGCTCTCGACCCCACGGTGGACGTCCAGGGCAACAAGCGCGCACAGCGACTGACCAAGGAAGAATTCGAGGAAAAGATCGCGGCGTATGACAAACGCCTGGACGAACTGTCGGAACAGGACATCCTGGCCGAGCTCTCTGCGGCGCGTTTCGAGCGTCGCGGCGAGCTGCTGATCGTCGACGTGCTCGAAAACGACGGAACCTGGGATATCCGGCGCTCTCTTGCTGTCGAGCACAGCCTGGCTGCGGTGGCCAAGTTTTCGCTGTTTCCCGGGGTTCCAGCCGGCCAGGACAAAAAGAAGCAGCAGCGAGCAGCCGGGGACGAAACGTCCCCCGGTCGTGCGGATCGAACCGAGAGCGAGCACGAAGCCGCTTTGGCGCCACTGCGCAGCGTCGAGCTCGACGGCCGGGTGATTTTGATCTTTCCCGCCGAACGCTTCGATGTCGAGGTGGCCGCGCGGCTCGGCAAACGCAGTTTTGGCGAAATTCTCGACCGTTCCGATCCAATTGCCGGCCCTGTGCGGGACGCCATCCACCGCGACGGTGCCGACTTTGTCGCACCGCTGGAGTTTTTGTCGGAAGTATTTATCGACGGCACGCCACTCAGTCGCGTCGTCTTCGACGAGCGCGCGACCGAGCACAAGAGCGGCTTGCGCACCCTCGACGTTCACTGCCCGCGCTTCGGCCCCGTTGTTCTGCTCGACATCCCCGGCCGCGGCCGATTTATCAGCTCGGCCAAAAACTCCCCCGACACACTGGCCGAACTGGTCGGGTGAAAAAGCGCACCTGGCTAACGCGCCTCGATGATCTGGTGCATGACGATGCCGTCGTTGGTGAAATAGAACTCGCCCGTGGTGAAGCCGAGGAATCCGGCGAACATCTCTATCAATTGAATTTCATCCGAACTGCTGGTCCCCTGTTTACCAGCCTGGGCGAGCTTCATGAACTGCACGTAGTCATATGCGAATAGCAAAGCCGGTGTGTTCGCCGGCACCTGCTCGGCCAGAAACGCGGTGAGTTTGTCGAGCATGCTCGCACCTGCAGCGACCCCGAGCCGGTCGCCTCTGATCAGGATATCGATACTCTGCAGCCCGGGCAGCCCCAGCGGCAGCGAGACCGGTGGTCCGTTGCGGCTGAGATTGACCCCGGCCAGCTGCGGAATCGGAACCATTGATTTGAGCATTGCGATGGCCCCCATGACGTCATCCATGGCGATCGCCACGTAGCCGCTGCCCGATGGCATCAAGCCAGAAGTCTGAAAATCCGCGATCGAGAACGCCGCTCCCTTGAATCCCGCGACAAAAGGCGGCAAAGGCTGGTCCATATCGCCTCTGAGTTTGGCGACCATATCATTCAGATCATCGAGGTACTCGCAGCGATATGGGCTTGCCGCCATGTTTGCGACCTTGCCTTTGGCCCAGGCCAGCACCTTGCCCAGCTCGGCATTGAGGCCAAAGGCAAACATCGGCCGGTCCCGGCCAAGGGCCCGCAAAGGAAGAGCCGGAGCTTGCAGTCCGGCCAGTTCCCCGGCCAGATCGGCACGGAGCTCCAGAGCGGCCAGACCGTGCATGCGCTTTTCCACCAGCTCCCGGTAGCCGAAGACCAGCCGGGGAGCAACCGAGGCCAACCCGGTCAGTTCTTCAAGGCAAACCGGTGAGTACTCGGGTAGCTTCACCGACGAAGCAGCTGCGATGTCTCGGGTGAGCTGGGACGCCTTGCCGGTGAGCATACGCACGACAGCGTGGGCATCGATATACCCGAGATACGCGTCGAGTAGTTTGTACTTGTCGCCCAGCTGGGCGAGTATCGCGGTATCGGCAAAGCTTTTTTCGGGCTTGCTCTTGCCGAACAACACCGGCAATACCAGCTGGCGCGCATTCTGATGCATCACCCCCACGACCAGCTCGTCGGCCACGATCGCCACGACAATCGCGACCTCGTCGTCGATGAACTCGCGATACCGAACCCCGGCGAGCTCCCCACTGGACATCGATTGTCCACTCGCTTGCTCGATGCGCTCGATGAGCGCCGCGACCCGGGGACCATCGGCGAGTTCGAGCCGCATGGCCAGAGAATACCCGATGGCATAGACGGCAAAACGAGGCTCGACCGTAAATCCCAGGGTCTCCAGCCCGACCCGCGACAGGTTGCCGTCCAGTTCGTCGAGGATCGCGCGGGCGACCGGATGGGCAATTTCGGCCCGGAGCTGATCCATCTTGCCCTGCAATAGCTCGATAGCGGGGGTGATTCCCCAGGCCAGCCATTCGGTAAACCCGGGCGGGGGCGCATTCGTGCTCACCATGACAATCGGAGAGTCGGCAGGAATCAGGCTCAGCATGCCAGCAGGCCGGTCCGGCGGGGTCGGCTTGGCCGGATCGGTTCCGTCTTTTTTGCACGCGTAGAGCAGACAGATAGCCGCTGTGATGATCACTGCTCGCTTCATGAAGTACCTCGGGTCACCATTTTGGACAGGGGGGGATTGAACCCTCTCGTGCCCTACCGCGCAACCCAAATCGCCGCCCAACCCCATCGCTGTTCAACAGGCTGCACGGGTGGGCTGCCCGCCACGGCGAGCGCGGCATTCTCAAAGGCCGCTGACGGCGCCTGCGGTCGAGACGCCGGCGGTGCTGTCGGATTCATCGCCTACATCTTGACGTTCGCGAATGCGCTGCCGCACCTCGCGCAGCACTTTTTCGCCGCGCTGAGCTTGCCGCCGGAGCAGCGCGGCGGGGGAACGCCGCAGCGCCCGCACCCGGACCAGCGAATTCTCTGCCGTGGACAGTTGCTTTTTGTAGCGCGATGGCCCGGACAGAAAATCGTAGAGGACGCGACCCCGGCCGATCGCATGCTGAATGGCATAGGCGTGCATGGCAATTCCGGGCCGGATTTTCCGCGGCAAGTCGGTGCGCCGGCCACTTTGGTAGAAATACACTCTGTTGTCCCATACCACGTTGTAGATCGACGCGATCGGCGCACCCTTGCAGGACAGCCACATGAGGTCGAGGGCCTGGTGAGCAAAAAGCTCGGGCATCACCCGGCGATGAAAGTGCAAAAATTTGCTCGAGGCAAACATTCCCGTCTCACCGGCCTGTCGCCATCGATGATTGTGCAGGTCGATCAGAATCTGCCGCCCTTTCTCCACATCGGCCAGAGTCTCGGCGCGGGTGACCTCGATAGAATCACCGGCCCAGCGCTCGAGATCGCGCAGGGTGCGGCGAACCATGTAACGCCCACTCGACGACAGCTGGCTCAGATAACCGTCCCAACTCGCCGGCAGGGTCGCATACGGGCATGGACGCTGGGCCATGATCTCGACGTGCAGACCTGCACGCCCGAGCTTGCCGGCCAGATGCTCGGTCATGGCAGCTCGCCCATCCATGAGATCCAGAACCAGCTCATCCCACCAGCCGAGCTCGCCGCGGACCAGTGCGTCGACCACGGCTCGCGCGACCAGCGGCTCCATGCCCGCTTCCGCAACGACATTGATATAGTCCGAGCAAATCTCGTCCGCTTCGCTCTCGCCCGAGGCGAGAAATTCGATACGCCGCAGCGGCAGGACGTTGCGATACCACACCCGCCGGACCAGAAACGGGGCCAGACCGACCAGCCGAGATCCACGGAACACCAGCACTGCGCGAAGCTCGCGACCCTGGTCACCACCAAATGTCTCCCACCAGGCCTGCATCCACAGCGGAGACATGGTGGGCTGATTGGCACCCGACCGGGCGAGCAATGCCGACCAGGCATGCCGATATCGAGCCAGCGCGGCCCAGCTAGTTGCAATGTTGATCTTCACGCCTCGGCTTCACGGATTGCTTGGTGATCGGCTTTGTGAACTGGCTTCTGTGACCGGCCGCGCGCTTTCTTCACGGCTGGGCTCGGCTATAGGCGAGCGGAGGTAGGGCGAGCATTCCGCGGAAGAACTCGATAGGCGTTCCTCGTTCCATGGCCAGTCGGCTTACGTCCAGGCGGTCGATCTGGCGCCACAAGTAGTTCACTCCGGTCATGGCGGTGAAGCCGATCTGATAGCCGGCACGTTCCATCGCCGCCCTGATCTCGGGATATCGGGCGATGCTTCCGCCAACCGGATAGGCGAGGGTCCGGACCGGCTCGCCGATTTCGCGTTCGATGTCGGCACGCGAACCGGCCAATTCGCTGGCCAGCTTCTCGGTGTGCAGGGTGTGCAGAACGCGGTGCTTGCGGGTATGCGACTCGATATCCATTCCGGCGTCGCGCAGCTTGCGAACGTCGTCCCAGGTCATGATCAGCTCGTCGGCCAGTCGGGATTCGATATCTCGAGTCCATTCGATCTCGGCGGCGCCGATCAATCCGGCCAGGAATTCGTCTAGATCCATCTCGCGCTCGGTTTTGACCAGTCGCAAGAGCTGGCCGATCGCGGTCGATTTGCCGGCAGCATTGCCGGCCCCTTCGCCGTTGAGTTCGAACGTCATGGTGCGGGGATATGCGAGCTCGATGCGATGTTTTCGCGTCGTCTTGAGCACGTAACTGATGGTATCCCACCAGTACAGGCGACGATTGCTCACATAATCGGTCGCGATGAAGAACGTGGCTGGAAAGCCAAACTCCTGCAGGATGGGCAGCGCGACATCTAGGCACGAGCGATATCCGTCGTCAAACGTGATGAGAACCGGATTTGGTGGCGGCGCAGACCCGGCCACGATGTCGCATAAATCGTCGATGCTGATGACCGTACAGTGCCGGTGTAGAACCTCGAGCTGCTGCCTGAACTCGTCTGGCGTGGCGTCGATGACGTCGGAATCGAAACGGTATGCGGGATCGACCGTGCCGACACTGTGATAACAGAGCGCCGACAGCACGGGCACGCGAACACGGCGACGGGCATAGAGAATCAGATCGAAAGCCCGAGCCCGATCGAGGACCCGGGCGAGCAGCTCGCGCTTGTTTTGCATGGCGCAATTCTAAACAGAAACGCAATGGTTGTGGAATGAAATGGGATCGACGCCGGTCACTCGCGGACTTCTCGCTCATGCCTGACCGTCGATACCACAGCCCATCTCACCAGACCCGCGCTCCATCACCGCTACACACGATCACATTGGAAAGGCTCCAACGCGATCGGGCGCGGCCCGACCGCTTCGCGCTCGGGCTATCATTTTGGGCAAAGTCCCCCGACGGCCGGACTCCCGGCCGGCTCGGCCGTTGGCCTCGCAACAGAAACACCTCGTTTGATCCACAACCAATGTGTTTCTGCTTAGCTGCGTTGTCTATCGCATGTAGCCGCGGACGATTTCGGAGATGGTCTCGGCCCGGCGTTCCCAGGAGTGCTTTTCAGCTGCGGCCGAGCGCTGCTCGCGCTCTTCGGGGCTGCCCTCTGCGAGGGCGCGTTCGCACATATCGATGTATTCGTCGTGAGAATGGGCGATATACGCATCGCTGGCGTATTGCCGCTCGACCTCAGGAATCGCCGTGGTCACGACTGGCAGCCCTCCAGACAGATACTCCAGCAGTTTGAGCGGATTGCAGTGCAGGGTCAGAGCATTGAGGTTAAACGGGATCAAGCCGACCGAGAAATGGCGGGTATAGGCGGGCAGCGATTCGAACTTTTTGAGTCCCAGGTAATGTATGTTCGGAGACTTGATCACCGCGTCCATGTCCATGTCGGCACTGGGCCGCCCGATGAGAACGATGTGCCACTCTGGATGCCGGTCGGCGATTCGTTCGAGCAGCGGATAATCGACCCATTCATCCGAGAGAAATCCGTAGAAACCCAGTCGTGGCTGCGGGATGTCCCGCAGGTCGTCGGGGACCGGCAAGTCCTCGACCACCGCCTTGCGAAAGAGGCTCCAGTCGACCCCGTGAGGCACGTGGAACGAGGCCAGACCGCGCTCTGCAAATCCCTCGTGGAGTGAATACGCCGAGTTGATAATGCAATTGGCGCGGTTCAATAAGCGCTCTTCTTCGCGGTCGAACCAGGCGGTGTCGATGTCTTTGTAGCCGCGCATGTCGTCGATACAGTAGTACGCGATCGCCTTTTCGCCAAGATGGCCGATGACGTCGTTAAACGTGGGCACAAAGGCAAATACAACCGGCCGCTTCAATGACAGACGCAACTGCACGGCGCGGATCGAAAAACGAAGCAAGTTGGAGTTGAGCAACTTGACCGATCGGCTGCTGCGGCGAAACGGAATTGCGATGGGAGTGTGGATGAAAACGCCTTCAGGAGTGTCGGCGAAGATCCTGGAAAAGCTGACCAGCTTGTCGACGATGCGGCGCAGATCTCGCCCGCTCGCCGTGGGCGCGCGCAATCCGATCGAGTTGACGTAGAGCACCCGGTTGTGCCTGGCCAGTTGCCTGGCCACGTGATACTTGCTCGTCTTGAGGCCAGACGACCAATCGTCAGACGAAAAAATGATGATATTCTCACCGCGCAACATCTGATTCGAGCTCATGGACACCGACCATAGTAGGGCCCGATTCAGCCAGGCGCTACAATCGCGGCATGCAGTGTTGTCTCCCCCGCCATGTTTCGGACCTCTCTGGCCACCGGTCTCGGGATAAGTGCCGGAAAAATCTCGCTTCACCAACTCATTGCGACGGTGGCTCGAGCGGTTTCGAGCGCCGCCTGCGCAATACCGCCAGCAGGAGCAACCCGGTTGCGGCTGTCAAGATGACACTGCCGGCCGCGCCGGCGCCGGCATCGCAGCAGCCACCCCCGTCGTTGCCGCTGCCGTCACCGCTCGGCCCGGCGTCGACATCATTCGAAGAACCGCGATTGCAGGCGAACTGCTCACACAGAGTGGGCCAGAGTCTGGATTCACAAAGCGACGCCTGCAGGGTCTCGGCCGGACAAGAATAGGCCGATTTCATCTCGGAGAAACGGACCAGCTTGGTCCAGTTCACCCCGTCCGATGAGCTGCCGAGGGCGAAAAAATCGGGTTCCCAGTTGGCGCCACAGGCGAGCAGACGACCATTTTCATCCTCGGCGATGCAACCCATCTGCGGCTGCTGCGCGGCTGGCGAAAAACCCACCCCGCCGTTTGTCGACACGAAGACGCGATCCATGTCGGCATCGTTATTGACCGTGCCGACGATGATATCGCCGCTCTTGCGGATGACAAAAGCGCGGATCCCGGTCCCGGTCTCCAGCACCTTGGCCCAGCTCGTGCCGCCGTTATCCGAGCGATAGAGAAAGTCGCCGATCACCCCGTTGGCGCCGACCGATCGGGCAAAGACCACGTCTGGGTCGGTCGGATCGACCCCGTGGAGCAAGAACAGCGGCTGGGGACCGAACTCGACGCCGACCAGATCGATCTGCATCCAGCTCTCGCCGCCGTTGTCGGAACGATAAAAAAGCGGCTCGGGTCCACCCACCCCACCGTCGAGAGTGCTCTGTGCCTGGGTGTAACCGGTCACGTAGACCCGCTGCGGATTGCTGGCCGCAACCCGCACGCTCCTCCAAAACGCAGTTTCGCTGCGCATGTTTTTTGCGGCAAAAATCTGTCCATTGTCGTCGCTGAGATAGACGTCGTTGGGTCGCGCCGTGGTCGATGTGGCGACCCACAACTCACCGTCCGGACCGCGTTCGATGTCGGCAACCCAATGCTGGGCCAGATCGCCCGCAGCAGGGTTCCACGCACAGCCATCGCTACTGATCATCAGCGCGTCGGGCGTGCCGGCAAAGATGGTCCCATCGGCGCCGATGGCGTAGTCGGGATCAAAGACACCACCGTAGCCCACCGCCTCCTCGCAGATCCACCGGAACGTGGCCCCGTTATCGCTCGAGATCAGCAGTCCAAAGGTCGTGGAGAGAAGGATCACCTCAGAATCGACGGGTTTGACAAATACGTCGGTGCTCATGGGAAAGCGACCGTTCGCCCCCACCGGGTGTGGAACCGCGCACAGAGCCAGCGTCAGTACAGTCACTCGAAACACGGGTAGAAACATGCCTGATTTACTATAAGTAACGCGATTATCGAC
Source organism: Pseudomonadota bacterium (assembly GCA_022360315.1). Taxonomy (GTDB): domain Bacteria; phylum Myxococcota_A; class Polyangia; order Haliangiales; family Haliangiaceae; genus JAKSDA01. Next base: position 68,970 of record JAKSDA010000342.1, on the reverse strand, counting down.
CGACAAGTGTTTCCCGTCGCGGGCGCGGACTCATCCCGCAGTCCCGGCAAGGAGCAAGGAGTGCCGAGCGCCAATTCTGATCGAGCGGCCGGTAATTCGATTTGGATCACAGACAACAACATTCAGCACGTGTGGTCAGAGCCTACAGTCTCGGGTCGTCGCCACCGCGGGTTCCGATGGACCGGAACAGACAAGAGCCATCTCAAAATCGAACCGGGCCAAACGTGGCGAGGCAGGCCTGGGCAAGACGCGATCGAAAAGCCGAGCTTCAGAGCGTTTCGGCAATTGCAGAAATCGAAAACCCATACAGGACTGCGCCGGCCAGGACGCCCGCCGCAACATCATCGATCACGACTCCGGTACCACCTGGAATATTTCTGTCCAGCCAGCGTACCGGTGGTGGTTTGACAATATCGAACACACGGAACAGCACGAAGCCCAGCACCAAAAGCACCCAATCGCTGCGATCCACTGCAGAAACAGTCACCAGATAGCCGGCCACCTCGTCGATCACAATGCGACCGGAGTCGTGCGATCCCCAGTGGGCATCGGCTGCGCTGGCCGCCCATATACCCACTACGATAATTGCAAGCGACATCGCGGCGAACAACCACAGCGGAAAGCCCGAGGTGATCCAGGCGAGTGGCACGGCAACTGCAGTTCCGCATGTACCAGGGCCGATCGGGGAATATCCAACACCTCCTGCAGTAGCGAAAAACCTTGCAATTACAGATAAATACATGTATTTACGGCAACTTTATAGCAGGCCGACACCTGTTGAAAATAAATCATTCTGCCCAACATTTTGGCCATTTTGCTCGGTCCAGCGCTGTCGCTTCGTCGGCTCTACAGCGTAGAGTACCGGTGCAGCAAAGGCAGCCTCAGTCTAGCGAAGGATCGCCGCGGATGGTAATAGGTCCTCGGTCAGTTTGCTGGCCAAGCCGTTGAGAAACGGGAGATACCGTACTGTGGAACGCTTGTATATCATCGTGCCGGCACTCATCCCTGCGGCCTTCATGCTCAGCGCCTTTGCCTATTATTGTGTGCGCAAAGCACTGGGACGGATGCCCAAAGTAGAAGGGTTGAATCGGCGCAAGTTCACTGAAATCATCGGACCCCTGTTCACCGGATACTTTTTGTGGCTGCTCCGGCCAGTTGAGCAGAGCTTAAAGGGCCGTGTTCCTCCCAACGCAGTGACCGCGGCATCCATGGTGGTCTGCGCTTCTGCCGGGCTCTCGTTTGCCACCGGTCATCTGGCTGCTGCGGCGTGGCTGTACATACTCGCCGGTGCTCTCGATGTGCTGGATGGTCGCCTGGCCCGGGCCACCAACCGGTCGAGCAGAGCCGGTGCATTTCTCGACTCGGTGTCCGATCGCTGGGGCGAACTCTTTGTCTTTGCCGGGCTGGCCTGGTACGTACGCGACACCGCCTGGCTCGGTGCAGTCATGCTCGCCGTGTCGGGTTCGATGATGGTCAGCTATACCCGGGCGCGCGGCGAAGGACTCGACCTCAAACTCGACGGTGGCACCATGCAGCGCGCCGAGCGCATCTTCATCGTCGCAGTCGGGTCGCTCATCGCCTCCTGGTTTGATATGGCTGCGGCCACAGCTCAATACAGCACTCACATCGTTGGAGTCGCTCTCCTGGTCACTGGTGTGGGGTCGACCGCAACCAGTATCCACCGCTGGTGGAATGGATATACTCAGCTCCAGGCCAGAGAAGACGCCATGGTCGAGAGTCAGCTAGAGGCCGACGCATCGGCTCAATCGGGCAGCCTGCTCATCCGCTTTGACCGCAATGGCGATGAGGACGCTGCCTCTGCAGTGGCGAACTCAGAGCAACGCGAATCCACTCTGTCCAACGCCATCATGGTGAGACAGCCCGAGGGGAGTAAATCATGGGCAGCGGCAACTGCCCTCGAATCGGTCCCTGGACGGGTTCGTGAATGAACCTCAGGAGTGACCGGGTGGCCGGCCGAAGTATGCGATAATAGCGCGCATGCGCGCCATGGTGATGAACGCTCCGGGCCAGCCGTTATCACTCGGCGAAGTGTCCGAGCCCGAGCCTGGCCGGGGGCAGTTGTTGCTGAAGGTTCAGGCGTGCGGCATCTGTCGTACCGATCTTCATGTCGTGGACGGCGACCTCATCGAACCTGCCGTACCGCTGATCCCCGGACATCAGATCGTTGGCATCGTGACCCGAGTTGGTCCGGCTGTCGAACGGTTTTCAATCGGAGATCGGGTCGGTGTACCGTGGCTGGGCAAGACTTGTCAGTCGTGTCGATTTTGCGCGAGCGGTCGCGAAAACCTCTGCGATGCGGCCCAGTTCACCGGGTATCAGCGCAACGGTGGCTTTGCCGAATTTGCTGTGGCCGATGAGCAGTTTGCTTTTGCCATACCCGAGCGTTATCCGACCGTGCAGGCGGCACCGCTCTTGTGTGCGGGGTTGATCGGCTATCGCGCCCTGGTCATGGCGGGCGATGTCAGGCGGCTGGGTTTGTACGGATTTGGCGCAGCTGGACACATCGCCTGTCAAGTTGCCGGCCATCGGGGACGCGAGGTCTACGCGTTCACTCGCACCGACGATGTCAAGGGCCAGGAGTTCGCTCGCAAACTCGGCGCGACCTGGGCCGGCGGCTCGAATTCGCCCGCTCCGGTGCGCCTCGACGCCGCGATTATTTTCGCTCCTGTGGGCAGTCTCGTACCTGCAGCGCTGCGCGCGGTGGACAAGGGCGGCACTGTGGTATGCGCGGGCATTCACATGAGCGACATCCCATCGTTCCCCTACGAGATCTTGTGGGGCGAGAGAACCTTGCGTTCCGTTGCCAACCTCACCCGGCGCGACGGCGAGGAATTTTTGGCCCTTGCTCCCGACGTGCCGGTCGAGACTCAAGTGAACGAATACCCGCTCGAGCAGGCCAATCAAGCCCTCGACGACCTCCGCCATGGCCGGTTCGAGGGCGCGGCTGTACTGGTCATTGACTGAGCCTCGAGTGCAGTCTCGAACTCGGCCCGGGCAAGAAACTCGTGTCCACTCATCGGCATCGCAATGCCTCGTATTTCCCGGCGATGAGCGACGATGTATAGTGGGGCTGTTCATGGTGTACGGCGATCGCAAACCAGACCAGCAAGAGATCGACCGCCTGGTGGATATCATCACCGAGCGGGTACGTGCGCGGCTGGGCAGCGGCAATGCGTCTCTGCTCGCGCCACGCGACCGCGGTCTGTGCCTCGACGACACCAGCGACGACTGCGCCACCTGCGGAGCATGCGTGATTCGGCGACCGTGGTCGGTCCGTGCGGTCGAGGCGGCCGGGGCCAGCCGGGTCGGTGCGCCTGGGGGCATTGGCAAGGTCGACACCGACTTTGCCGGCATGATCGACCACACACTGCTCAAACCCGAGGCTGTGCGCGAAGACATTGTCAAGCTATGCGATGAAGCGCGTACCTATCAATTTGCCTCGGTCTGCGTGAATACGACCTGGGTCCCTGTGGCCGTGGCTCTGCTCGCGGGTAGCAGCGTCAAGGTATGCGCCGTGGTCGGCTTTCCCCTCGGCGCCATGACCCCACCTGCCAAGGCCTATGAGGCTCGCGAGGCGGTTCGCCAGGGGGCGCATGAAATCGACATGGTCATCAATATCGGTGCGCTCCGATCGCGCGATTACGAGACGGTATTCGAAGACATTTGTCGCGTCGTCAGGGCGGCCAAGCCCGCCGCTGTCAAGGTCATTCTCGAGTGCGCCTCGCTCACCGACGAGGAGAAAGTGGTCGGCTGTACCCTGTCCAAATTGGCCGGTGCGGCATTTGTCAAGACCTCGACCGGCTTTGGCCAGGGCGGCGCCACGGTCGAGGACGTGACCTTGATGAGAAGAGTCGTCGGGCAGGAACTCGGTGTCAAGGCGTCGGGAGGAGTACGGACGGCCGAAGACGCCAGGCGTATGGCCGAGGCCGGCGCCAACCGCCTCGGCGCCTCGGCGTCGGTGGCTATCGTGGCCGGCCCGCAAAACGGCGACAACAAGAGCCGAAATGGCAGCCATCGCCGCGGATATTGATATATCCAGCGCGCAGGTTGAGCAACAGACTTGCTGGATTCTCCGAGCAGGCGGGTGAGTACCCACCTGTCGTGTTAGCCGGATTCCGGCCCTTTTCTGCAGCCTTCCAGGGATCTTTATAGACTTTTGGCCGGGACTTTTGGGCTCAGGGATCTTGTTTGACAACAGGACCGGTTTTGAGGAAGGTGTTATTTGTAACTATCATTGGAGATAGAACAATGAAACATGCGACAAGACCAAACAAGAAGCGCAAACTGAACATCAATTGTGAATCCATCCGCAGGATGGGAGCGCCGATCCGGAAGCTCGATTCACCCGAATTGCAGGAAGTCGTGGGCGCTTCGGGTTTTACGATCTGCTTCTGTCCGACCGTCTTGGATTGCCCAACCGGCTTCAATTGCTAGCGGACTTCGCAAACTCCGTTCGGCTTCACTGTCAAGCCAATCGCTGGTCTGTAGTCATGTGGTCGAACAGCTCGATGCCAGCGCATCTCAGGCGATTTGGGGTCACCCCCCTGAGTAGCTGCCGCCAGCCGGGTCGGGCTTGCCTCAGCTGCACAAAAAAGCAGTAATCTCAACCCTCACCGACCCTTCGCTCGCCACAGAATGCCCCCGGTACTGTCGCCTAGCATCTCGACTCTTCTACGGTGCGCTCGACGTCAATTGTGCGGTAGAACGCGGCATGACCCGATGTGGCACTGGACTCGTCGCTCTTTGTTCATGGCTCCTCGCCGCTTGCCCGGGACCCGGCCAGGCAAACCAGCCGCACAATGCCCCGGCACATGACAACGCAGACGCCACCGAAACGGTAGATATCGTGATCCGCGGCGGAACCATCTACGATGGCACCGGCAAGGCTCCCTTCGTCGGCGACGTCGCGATCCGCGGCGACAAGATCACCGCCATTGGATCGCTGGACCCGACCCGCGGACGGACCGAGGTGGATGCGAGCGGGCTCGCAGTTGCGCCCGGCTTCATCAATATGTTGAGCTGGGCAACCGAATCACTCATCGAGGACGGCCGCGGACAGTCCGACATCCGTCAGGGTGTGACACTGGAAGTCTTTGGCGAGGGCTGGTCAATGGGGCCGCTCAACGACCAGATGAAGCAGGTGCTCGTCGCGCGACAGCGGGATATAAAATACTCAGTCGAGTGGACAAGCCTCGGCGAGTACCTGCACTACCTGGTGCGGCGTGGTGTCTCGCCCAACGTCGCATCCTTCGTGGGAGCCACGACGGTTCGTATCCACGTCCTGGGTTTCCAGGATCGCGCTGCCAATGCCGAAGAACTCGACCGCATGCGCGCACTCGTTCGCCAGGCCATGGAAGAAGGTGCACTCGGGGTAGGTTCGTCGCTGATCTATGCACCCGCTTTTTACGCCAAAACCGACGAACTCATCGAATTGTGCAAAGTCGCCGCCGAGTACGGTGGCATGTACATCACTCATATGCGCAGCGAGGGCGGACGCTTGCTTGAAGCTGTCGATGAAGTCATCGAGATCGCCGAAAAAGCGGCCATCCCAGCCGAGATCTATCACCTCAAAGCAAGTGGCCAGGACAACTGGCCCAAGCTCGACCAGGTGATCAGTAAAATCGACAACGCACGCGCCCGGGGTCTGCGGATCACCGCCGATATGTACACCTACACCGCGGGCATGACTGGCCTCGACGCCGCCATGCCGCCGTGGGTCCAGGAAGGAGGCCACGAAAAATGGGTCGCCCGACTGCGCGATCCAGCCATCCGCGCCCGGGTCGCCCGCGAAATGGTCACCCCCGCCGATGAGTGGGAAAATCTCTTTTTGGCTGCAGGCTCGGCCAAAAACGTGTTGCTGGTCAGCTTCAAAAACCCGGCCCTCAAACCCCTAACTGGCAAAACTCTCGCCGAGGTTGCAGCCATGCGCGGCAAATCCCCCGAACAAACCGCCATCGACCTGGTCATCGAAGACGGCAGTCGCGTCGGCACCATCTATTTTCTGATGTCCGAAGAAAATGTGCGCAAACAGATCGCACTGCCGTGGATGAGCTTCGGCTCCGATGCCGAGGCGTCCGCACCCGAGGGCCGCTTCCTCGGGTCGAGTACCCACCCGCGAGCATACGGCAACTTTGCCCGTCTGCTCGGCAAGTACGTCCGCGACGAAAAACTCATTTCCCTCGAAGAAGCGATCCGGCGCCTCACCTCCCTGCCCGCCGGCAATCTCGGCATCGCGCGCCGCGGCCGGCTCCAAAAAGACTACTACGCCGATGTCGTGGTGTTCGACCCGGCCAACATTCGCGACCATGCAACCTTCAAAAAGCCCAGGCAATACGCGACAGGAATGATCCACGTCTTTGTCAACGGCCAGCAAGTCCTTCGCAATGGACAGCATACCGGGGCAACTCCTGGTCGCGTAGTCATTCGTCACAAAGAACCTGCAAATCGAGCGAATCGTTAATTGCCCATGAGTGACTCTTCGCTCGACAGGATCCTTCTTGGCCCCACCGGGAACCTCAGCGGAGGGTACCGCTGGCCGTGGTCGCTGTATCGAAATGTTTGGAATTACACGGATGTTGTAGCCTGTTCTGGTGCCGGGCACACCGCCGCACGATGGGAAAACAACTCGATGTTCTCGCCACGACACCGACTCCGACTCCGAGCAATCGGGGTTCCATGCTAACCTGATAAGGCAATGGCCCCAAACCAAGCAATGGCCCGACAACAGGCGATGGCCCGAACCCAGATGAAATCGGCCGGCGACGAATTTCCCAACGAGCTGCCCAAGCAGCACGAGGTCGTTCGTGGCATTCTTGTGCGAAAGGCGATGCCGGGGTTTCGTCACAGTGTTCTGCAACGGCGCCTCAGCGCGCGGCTCGATGCGTTCGACGGCAAGCAGCGTACGCCCGGAGGATGGTGGCTCGCCACCGAGTGCGAGATCGAGCTTTTTGCCGGCGAGCGGTACCTGCCAGATCTCGCGGGCTGGAAAATCGACGCCATTCGCGAACGCCCTGTTGCGGCTCGCGTGCGCATTCCACCCCACTGGGTATGTGAAATCTTATCGCCGTCGACCGCCGACCGCGATCTCGGAGACAAGCACGAGACCTACTACCGTGCGCACATCCCCCACTACTGGATCGTCGACCTGAACGCGCCAGCTCTGACCGTGCTGCGCTGGACCGAAGGTGGCTATCGTTCGATCGCCACGGCCGGGCCGGGCGAATGCACGGGTCTGGAACCGTTCCAGGCCGTCGAACTCGACATTGACCAGTTGTTCGAGCTCGATCGTTGGTGAGGTTACCGGGTCGCGAGCTGCCGAGCGGAGCGTCCTCACAATGCGATTGTAGTGCTTTTATGGACCGGATATCATGACGGGATGGCAAACCGGGGCAGATAGTGGCAATTCGCCCCAGATCCGGCACCAAGGGCCCATACGCGCTGTAATTGTCGCGTGATTTCGCGATTTCTGTGGCCAGATACCCGGTCTGGCCGGGCGCGAAGCGACAACCGCTTCGGGTATAACTATCCGGCGGGCACCGGTTCCCGGCTGCTCTCAGAGCGGCGTCTCGCACCGATCGTCAGGTTTCGCCGTCATGTTTTGCCCAGCCTGTGAACGCTACCGAGCCCCCCGTCACGGGCGAATCCCCGCATTCTGCGATTCTTGCGGAGCACGGGCGGTCGACCACGATGCCGACGAGCTCGCATCCGCGATCGCCAGGCGGAGTTTTCTGCTCGAACAACTCGCCCTCTGGCAGCAGGCGGGACAGCTGGAGCGGTCGCAAACAGAGCAACTGGCCGAGCCCTACCGTGCCGACATCGCCATCGCGGGGCGCTATCTCGACGCGCCGTCGCTCCACCGCGATCGACCACCAGCGCCGCATTGTCACGCGGATCGGTTCGAACACGCAGCCGAAACGCTGGACAGCCCGGCCAGGTATTGCCCCGACTGCGGCCAGAATCTCGATCGAGAAGAGCTGGTCGGGGCAGGTCGAGATGCCACTTCCGATCACCGCAGTGACATCGACCGTGCCGCTACTGACGGCGCCCGTGCTGCTACTGATGTCGGCAATGACGCGGCACGACAGCCTGCGAGTGGACAGGAACCGGTTGCATCGACGCCAACGCCTGTAGCTTCTGCGGTTGTCCACGCCCGACAGGTATTTCGCGAGCTGCGCCCGGTTTTTTATGAAACCCTGCTCCTCTTGCTCGGCGCGCTGCTGGTTTTTGCCGGCTCGATCTATTTTGCGATCTATTTTTGGGAACGACTCGGACAGTATGGCCCGCTGGTGGCGGGTTCTTTGTTGAGTGGCTACGCGCTCGGATTTGCCGGCGCAGGTTATCTGCTCCAGCGGCGATACAAGTCCGATTTGAGCGCCCGTGTGCTCTACGCCATCGCCACGGCGATCCTGCCGGTTGCCCTCACCCTGGCTGGCGAACCGCTGAGACGCGGTTCGACGGGCGTGTTGCTGGTGAGCGCGAGCTCGGTGCTCGCCGTGGTGGCAATTGCCTACCCAGCAATGACTGTCGCAGCTGCGCTGTTTCAACGCGAAATCGGCAGTCCATTTGCCCGGGCATTTGCGGTTTTTCTGCTCGCGGTTGGATTTGCGCCACTGGCGGCAAGGATCGACCTCCGTCCCTTGACCCTGGTATATCTGTATCTTGCTGCGGTGCCCCTGGTGGTCCTGTACCACCGCGTACGAGACATCGGTCGTGTATTCGAGAAAGCCACGGTGGTCTTTGTCGTGGGTGGGTCGGCATACGCGCTATTCGCCGTGCCGGTCCGGATCGCAATCGCTCTCGATGGAGGCCTGGCCCTGGCCGAGCTGGCGCCGCTGGTCGTGCTGATGGCCGCGGCCGCGATCGATCTCGACGTGCAATGGCGAGAGCGCACCACCACGGCGCGCTCGACTCTCGGTGTCGTGGGTGTGATCGCCCACGCGACTGCATTGTTCGCCGTGGTTCTGTCGCTCGATCATCCGGTATGGCGTGTGCTCGCCCTTTTGGCCACGGGAATCCTGTTTTGCGTCACTTCACTCCGCCATCGACGGCCCCGGATGCTCCACCTCGGACTGGCCAGTTTCGTCGCCAGTCTCGCTCTTTTCCCATGGCTACCGGGCATCGACTCGCGACCCACCATGGCGTTTGCCGGCGTTCTGACTCTTCCGGTCGCACTGGGACTGGCCCGGCTGGCCGCCCGATGGCGCCAACATGCTGCCGACGAATTTGCGGCTCCGGGCGAGGCCTGGGCAATCCTCGGCCCCTCGCTGGGAGCCGTCGCGGCCGTGCTTTTGCCCCATCTCGGCAAGCAATGGCAATTCGAGCTGCTCGGTTCGTGGTCTGCCTACCTACCCGCTCTGATCGTGCTGCCGGTAATGTCGCTGGTCCTGGCCATCGCATGGTCGTGGGCGCGGAGACCGGCGTATGTCACCGCTGCCATCGTCGCGGCCGCGACAACACTCGTGGTCGCCGTGCACGGCACTGGTGCAGAAGGTGTCGGCCTTGCCGCCACAGCATCTGGCTGCGCCCTGATCGCGATGGCCGCGGTCGTTCTGGCCATCGACCATTGTGCGGCTCGATTGCGCCGCGGTGTCGTGGATGCCGCTCTCATTCTGTGCGCAATGGCTGCCGGAGCCCTCCTGGTGACCCGGGCCGGACCGTGGTACGGCGATGGAACGACAGCCAGCGGTCTGGCCTATCTTCTGGTCGCCTGCACTGCGGTGTCTGTGGCCGCCTACCGGCCGTGGCCACAACTCGGAATGCTCTCCGTACTGGCGCTCTCAGCCGCTTTCTGCGCAGCTCTGTGGACCAGCGTATCGCTCCCGCTCCTGCCCGCGGTCATCGCCCTGTTCCTTCTCGCGCTCGCTCAAAGCCGCGGTGAAAGCCGCATCGGCCGGGCGCGACCGTTTCGCAGCTCCTACCCGGTCGCCCTTCTGGCCCTGTGCCTGGCGATCGTCCATGCCTTTGATCATGCCTTTGCTCCAGCAGTCACTCCGCCGGCCGAACCGTTGCTCATCGCCGTCGCCCTGCTCGGCGTGGCTGCGCGTCACCGCAGTCCATGGCCGACATACGCGGCCGTTGCATGTTTTCTGCTCGCCGCCTACGGGGCGCCCCACGCCCTTGCCAGCGATATTCGCCCGCGCACTGCGGCAAAACTGTGCGGAGTGGCCCTGGTCATCGCGGCTCTTTGCCTGCGGCCGCTGCACAAACTGCGTCCCTGGCGAATGACATTTCTCGATGTTCCACTGCATCTGGTCGCCCTTGCCGCTCCTGTGTACCTGGCCCGACTGGCCTGGTCACTGGCAGTCGAGATGGCCGGACATCCAGATAGCACTCTTGTGGTCGTGCGGCGGGTTGCCGCCCCGCTCGGCGCGGCCATCCTGGCGACGATCAGCCATGGATCTCGCCTGCACGGCTATATGGCCGCGATCGCGTTTCTGTGCATCGGCCCGGCCGCAGCCGCAAGCCTGGCCCTTCAAAACGCCGCCCTGGCGGTTTCGCTGATCGGGACCGCCGGCATGGCCTGGTTGATGGCTCACTGGATCGGGCGAAATTCGCCCGGCACTACCCGTGTGCATGAAGGCGATCGACCGCTCCCCCTGCTCGGACGATGGCGGCTGCCATCCGCCGATCTGTTCGGCGACCTCGCCATCAGACCGCTCAGCCAGATGGGCGCCGTGGCTGCCGTGGCCGGTCTCGCCGTGGCCGCGAGCGAATCCAGCCGGGCCTGGCCGGCCGGATCGGCCGCAGTAGCCACCGCATATGTACTTTTTTTGGGTTATGCCATCGCCCGGTACAAACAACCGCATAAGGCCGCTGGCCTGCCGCTGGGCCGGGGATTTGTCCATATCGCCTGTGCCACAGGTGCCCTTTTGGCCATGGAACTGGCCCATCTTGTCGACTACACCCCACGCAGCGAAGGCATCGCGCTGCTCGGGCTCGCCTACTACAGCGTCGGCCACCTTCTCACTCGCCGTGAACAGCATCTCGCGCCCGGTGCCCGGGCGGTCTTTGAAGCGTCCGGCGGCCTTTTGCTCCTGTCCCTTTTGCTCTGGCTCGCCGGTGCGCTTATCCTCGATTGGCCATGGGATCCGATCACCCCCGCCATGGCGGCACTGGTTTCGGTTTTGCTGCTGCGGCCCTACGGATCGGTGACCAGTATTCGCGGCTTTTTGCTCCTCGCCGGCGCAGCCATCTATCTGGCCACTGCGGGCACTCGCTGGCAGCCTGCCGTCTTGTTGCTCATCGCCAACGCCATTGCGGCGAGCGTGTGGTTGGCCAGGCCGATCGGCTCATGGCTCTCTCGCTGGGCCAGGACCGAGCTGCCCGACCTGTCTTGCGTGGCCGCCAACTGGTCCCGTGCCATCGCCTGGACCGTCGGGGCCCTGTTCACCCTGACCTGTATCGACAGCTCGCTCTATCTGCGCTCGCTCGAGTGGCCGGCACTCGAGCAAACGAGCGGCGTCCTCATGGTGGCCACTGCTTGCCACCTCCTTTTCCATCGCCGCGATGGAGCCGGATGGGCGCTATTGGTGGTCGCGTCGACCTCGCTGGCCCACACCGTGGTTCCGGCCACAGCAGCAGGCCGGGCTGGCGCCTTGCTGGCCTGTGCGGCCCTCGTGCAGCTTTTCTCTGCTCTGGCCGACCGAAATCAGTGGTGGTCCAGGGCCGAAAGGGACTCTCTTGGCATCGTGGCTCTGGCCAGCTCTGTGGTTCTGGCCGGCCTTATCGCCGTGACCCATCGAGCCCACATCGACGGGCCGTGGACGTCGCTGGCCGCAGCTCTTTTGACCCTATCCCTGTTTCGTATCGGCGACCGCTTCGGTCGAGGCTGGCCGCGCGCAGCCAGGATACTGGCTTGCTCGGTCGCCCTCATGGCGACCGCGGCTGTGCTGGCTTTATGGGCATTCAGCGAGCAGAACTGGTTGCTGCCACCGGGTTTGATCACCGCCTCTCTGGCTCTCGGCACATCGCTCGGAGCGTGGCTGCACTGGATCCTTCGCCGCCGCATCGCGGGCGAGCACAGTTGCCTCGCTCGCCTCGTCGCCCACCTCGCGTCTGGGTGGGCAGCGAGCGGAGCACTGCTGGCCCTGTTATCGGCTTTCTTCCCCGCACCACCTGCAGTTCCGGCCGCGCTCTGCCCGGCATTCGGTCTGGCGGCTATCTTGCTGAGTACAGCCTGGTACGGGTTTACCTCATTTCGCAGCGGACAGACGATCTACGGCTATGTCGGCCAGGCAACCCTGCTTCTCGGTTACGTTCATCTCCGCGCGGGACCGCTCTTTGGCCTCGATGCCGAAGCAGATGCGATCGCGGCGATCGCATTTGCCTTTGCTCTGCATTTTCTCGCCGAGCTACTGCGCCGCACCACAAGCAATGCACTCGGACACTCGGCAACCGTCGGGGCGAGATTTTTTCCCGTCGGGGCCTGCATGGTCGTCGGGTGGGCGGCTCTGACCGGTCAAACCCACGTTCCCACCCTCGAGCACGCCGTTTTGGCCGAGACCATCGCCGTCCTCTATACCCTGGCGACCCGGCGACAGCGCGGACTGGGTGTGGTGGCGACCGTATTCTACAACGTCGGCCTGGTCTTCTTGTGGATCCATACCGGCCAGACCGATGCGCTTTACTACACAATTCCCTTCGGTGTTTCCATCCTGGTACTCACCCGCATCTACCGCAACAACCTCAGCCCCGGCGCCGCTCGCGTACTGCGTATCGCCAGCTCCATGCTGATCTATTTTTCGACCTACTACCAGGCCGTCCAGTTCACGTCCGGACTCTACCCCCTCCTCCTGGGCACTCTCGCCCTTTTCGGAGTAGGTGTGGGGTTTGCCCTGCAACTTCGCGATCTATTTCTCCTCAGCGCCGGTTTTCTCCTCCTCAACGTGATCAGCAATCTGACCTACTACGGAATTCACCGGCCGATCCTCGGCTGGACCCTCTTGACCGCAACCGGGCTCTTGTTGACCGTGAGTGGTATTCTGTTTCAACTCCGCCGCGACCGAATACGCGAGCTCTTGTCGCGGGCTCGCACAGCGATGAGTGACTGGGAATGAACCGCGGTATCGCCATCTTGACCGTCCTCGCCATGGCCTCGGCATGTGGTGGCAGGCCGGCCCGAGTGGCCCCCGGCCCGATACGAGCGGGCCATGGCTCTGGCCCCGATGGCTCGTCCCCCGATGGCTCGGCTCCCGCGATCCGCCGGGTCGGCAGCGTGACTGTCGAGGGCAATCGAGCATTTTCCACCGCGGCGATTCTGGCCAAACTTCACTACGGTCAGGGCAACGATCGGCTCGCTCACCGTGTCTACGATCTTGCCACGCTGAAATTGGACGAAAAGCGAGTCGCCGCGTTCTATCGGGCGCGGGGATACTTTTCAGCCCGTGTCACCAGTCGGGTCAGTCCGGCTCCGCCCAGTCGGTCCGGCGCCAGCCGGTCTGGCCCGGGTCAGGGCACCGCCGATGCGGTGGCGATCACGATCTTCATCGACGAGGGCACAGCCACTCGAGTGAACCTCATCGCGATCACGGGCTGGCCGGCAAGGATCGATATCGACGCGTATTCGGTTCTCGATTCGGTGCGGCTTCGACGCAAGGACATCCTGGTCCACGAAAACTACCTGGTGGCCAAACAGCGTTTGCTCGACGCGCTCGAGGCATCTGGTTACATCTATGCTCGCGTGGACGGCAAGATAGAAGTCGATCGCCAGCGCTACACCGCCAACGTCGCGTTCGACATCGACACCGGTCCTGTGGTTCGCTTCGGCAAAACTCGGATCCGGGGCAATCACAGAATTCCCTCTGCAACCATTCGCACCCGTCTGGCCTGGCGCAAGGGTGACGTATACTCGGTTAAAAAACTGCGCACAACCCGCAAGGATCTGTATGAACTCGGTCAGTTCAGCTCGGTGCACATCGAGCCGGCCGAGCGAATTTCCGGCCCGGCCAGGGACGGGCGCCCCACGGTGATCGATATCGCGGTACAGGTCCGCGAGGGCAAGCGGTACGACGTCAAGCTCGGCGGCGGACTGGGCGCCGAGGGATTGGGCAGCCTGGCCGGCCTGGGCATCTTCGAATCGCTCGATACCCGGGTCGAGGTACACGGCCGCGCCGAGCTCACTGTGTACCGCTTTATCGACCCGCTATTGACCTTTCGCGCGGGACTTCGCCCCGGCTACGTGGTTTTGCCCGGCATCGGCGAGGAGCGCAGCGTGGTGTACGACGCCCGGGGCGAACTCACCCGCCAGGACTTCCTGTGGCCCCGCCTGGCTGCGGGAGCATTTGCCGCCTACACCCTCGATCGCTTCGACGCCTACGCCACGACTGGACCGTCCGGTGGGCTGAACCTCGAGCGGTTGTTGTGGAACAATCGCATCCGGATCAGCGTCGGGGTCGAGGGCCAATGGCTGCAGATCTCACCGGCGACCGGGATCGACTTCGAACAGCTCGGTACCAGCGACCCCCTCGGTATTGTCTTTCTGCAACAGAGCGTCTCCATCGATCGCCGCGACGACCGCCTGCAACCGAATTCAGGCTGGTATGCCGAGCAGCGCTGGGAAGAGGGCATATCGTTTGCCGATAGCCAGGGGCCGTACGGCAAGACGCTCACCGATGTGCGCGGCTATGTGCCGTGGGGGCAACGCCTGGTCGTGGCCGGGCGGGTGCGCGCCGGCTTCTTGTTCACGGCGAGCGGTCGAGCCGGCGGGCTGGACACATCTGGACCATCCGGTCCGCTCACCCAGCGCTTCTTCAGCGGCGGTTCGTCAACCCATCGCGGTTTTGCCCTGCGCCGTTTATCGCCGGTCATCGCGGTACAAGAGGGCAATGCGGAGGTCGCCACCTCGGTTCCCATCGGCGGCAATGCTCTGATCGAGGCCAGTGCTGGCCTGCGCGTGCGTCTCGTCCAGTGGACCGAGTCGGCGCTCGGTCTGGTGTTTTTTGTCGATGCCGGCGATGTCACCGAGTCGGCGAGTACTCTCGACCCGACCGATGTGCACGTGGCCCTCGGCGTGGGCCTGCGGTATTTCAGCCCGCTCTTGCCCATTCGCTTTGATCTGGCCTACCGGGCAAACCGGCGCAGCCAGTGCACCCTCGACGCCTGCCCCGATCCCGATCCCGACAAATCGACCCTCTTTCACTTCAGCATCGGGGAGGCATTTTGAACCGCCGAGATGAGCCCTCGGGATCCATCGTGCGCCGCCTCGCGGCCGGCTTTGCGGTCCTGTGGATCATTACCGCGGTTGCGGGCATGACCTGGTTTTCCAGCGAATGCGGCCAGAATCGGGCCAGGCGCTTTCTCGAGGATGCACTCTCAGCGCCGGGACAACGCCAGGTGACCATCGGCGAGTTTTCGATCCGCCTGTCCGGTCGGGCGCATGTCCGCGATGTCAAAATTCGCCGCACAACCGACAACATCAACGCCAATGGCGAGAGCGTCATCGAGATCGACACCATCGAACTCGATGTCTTGCTCTTGCCATTGCTCTACGGAGAGACGCGCATCCAGTCGCTCGACGCCTCGGGCGTGAAGGTGAACATACGCGTGGACGAGGACGGCAAGACCAACGTGGTGGAGCTCTTTGCCAGGGATTCCCGACCCGATCACGACGAGCGTCTGATATCGATCACCGATCTCGCCATCCGCGACGGGCAGGTCCAGATCCAGCGGGCCGCCGCGGCACCCGAGCACATCGCTATCGCGCTCGAAGAGCTCGAGGGCAACCTGATCTTCAGCGCCGACGAACAGACCTTCGCCATCGACAAGAGCGTTTTGCGCTGGCACGAATGGGACTTGAAGGCCGACGCAGCTGGCCAGATCGATATGGGCAAGGCTCATCTGGTGTTCGATCCGATCGCGTTGCACCTGCGCCAATCCAGTATCGAAGATCTGCGAGTCGAGCTCGACCTCGGCACCGAGAGGCTCATCACCGCCAGCGGTAATGCGATCTGGCACTCCGATGATCGGGTTTGGGCGTGTGATCTGGCCACGCACGATCTGCCGCAGATACGACCTCATTGCCCGGCCATCGCTGACGCCACACCGTCGGCTTTCCGTATCGATAACGCCAGCCTCCTGTGGCAGCCCGGGGAGGCAGTGTGGAAAATCGGCGTGTCCGTGCAGGGCCAGGAGCCTGGCATCGGAGCTGATCTGGAACTGCACATCGGCTCCGACCTATCCGTCGATCTGACCATGGCCGCGGCCATCGGGCGAACCCATCTGGATTTATCGGGCTTCTCTGCATCGCGCGGCGATCGGGCGGGCACCGCGGCATCGGGCCTCGCGGGCAGGGCTGCCCTGCCCGTCGAGATGACGATATGGGCCGACCTGTCCGATGTGAACCGGTCCAGCCGTCGAGGAACGGCATCGATCACTGCCAGGACCGAACTCGAGGCCCATGGTCTGGCGATTCACGGCACCATTGACACCGGCATCGAGGGCGGACACATCGCCACCTCACTCGACGTCCAGGCCACGCCACTCGGCGAGCCGCTTGGCCCGTGGATCGGCCTGGCCGGCGATACCGACCTCGACATTGCAGCCGACCCCATCCACGTAGAAGGCGCTCATTTTGAGGGCCGGATTTCCGATCTAACTCGGCTGAGCCAGGGTGCGTTATGGGGAGATGCCGAGTCGCTGACCCTCGATGTGTCCGGGCCACTTGATCAGCTTTCCGCCAGTTTATCGGCTTCTGTGATCGGGGCCAAGGTTGCCGGCTTGGGTGCAGCGCGTCGCGCCGAGGTCACCGTGGCCACATCCCGGGTCCACCTTGCCGATCTTTTCCGTGGCCGGCTTCCCGCCACCACCCGGGTCCGGCTGCGCGCAGCTCATGCGAATCGACACAATCATCGCATCGGCCGCCTGGTCCTGGACGGAACAGTATTCGATCGCGGCAGTCGTATCGCGGCTACAATCGACGCCACGGCAACTGACGCCAACATCGTTGCGGGCAGTCGCACAGCCGTGATCGAGTGGGCCGACACCCGGGCGACCATCACCTTGGATCGGGAGAGCTGGCGCTGGCAGCGCATTGCCATGGGCGAGTACCAGGTGTCCAGCAATGGTTTGATGTGGCGAGGTCGGGGTGGAACCGTGACCAGGCGGCCACGGGGCCGCTTGCGTATTGACCAAATCGTCGCTGTCTCGTCGGCGGGACAGTTTTCGGTAGACGGCGCGGTGGCCATCGATCGAATCACCGACCGCGTTGGCAAGGCGGGCCGCGACGAGCTTCTGGTCGGCATCACCTCACTCGATCTGGCGACCGTCGCCCGGCTATTCGATATCCGTCTCACCGGTCAGGCCAGCGGACTGGCCCGTATCTACCGCGAGGGCAAAACCTGGAAAATCGCAGGCGACGCCGAGTTTCGAGAGCTGACCTGGCGCGATGGAGCGCCCTCGATCGAGGGCTCTTTGCGGATCGATCTCCACGGACGGCGACTGCAGCTCGACGCCTCCTTGCGCGAACCCGGCAGCGCCAGCCAGCTGGCAGTGAACCTCGATCTGACCCCGCCGGTCTCGCTATTCGACCCGGTGGCCTGGCGCCAGGTCGAGCTCCGCGACGCACGCAGAGTTCGCATTGCGGCCACAGAGGTGGAGCTATCCTCGGTCCAGGCCATTGTGGGCGAGAGTTTTCCCATCCTCGGTCGAGTCGGCGGTGTGGTCGAGCTGTCCCGCCAGGACAGCGACAGCGAGCTCCACATCGCCCTCACCGTGGCCGACAGTACCGTCAAAGCTGGCCGACGGGTGTATCGCGGGCTCAGTGGCCAGTTTTCCGGGGTCTGGCGCGAAGACGGCTTGACCGGCCAGGCCGTGCTGAATCACGATGGATCCCGGCTCACCTCGGGCACCGGAACCCTGGCCGTGGCTCTGTCCAGCCTGTGGCAAGAGCGAGCACACGACCCTGCCGCGCTGGTTGGCAGTGCATCGATACAGGCCGAGCTCGTGTTTGACGACCTCGATGTGGCGCGACTTTTCGCTACTGGCTGGCTGGATACCGATCGCTTCTCCCCGCCCCGCGCCGGACCTCATCAGGCTATCCCTCGCGGCCGACTTTCCGGCCGTGTTGCGGTCACCGGGCAAGCGGCAAATCCGGTTTTTGCGACAAAAGACACCAGAATCGCGGATCCTTCTCTACTCGGCGTATCCCTGGCGCGAATCGCGTTCGCCGGCGAGATCTCACGCCGGGCCGCGGCTGGCGAGATCCGTGTCGATCAGTCGGACGGCGGCACCGTGCGAGCGGTTGGTGGCTATTATCCCGGCCGGGACTCGCAACTCGATTTCGATCTGCGGGCTCGCGGCCTCGATCTGTCGTTTGCCCGGGTATTTGCCGAAAAAGGCCCGAGCATACTTGCCGGGGTCGGCGGCGAGGTCGACGCCGACCTCGAGCTTACGGGAAATCCCGATCGACCGATTGTCTCGGGTACGGTCGAGTTGCGCGATGGAGCCATCTGGCTGGCAGCCGGCAGCCGGCGCGTCCACGGCATCTCGGCCAGGTTCGAAGTGGCGGCAGATCGCATCGCCGTACGCAGACTGGCCGGGTACATCGATCGGGGTCGCCTGTGGGCAAACGGTCGCATCGATCTCGTCAATTCGATTCCGCGAAGATTCCGCGGCAGCATTCGTTGTGCCGAGCTCGCTCTGATCTGGCCCGAGTATGCGGCTGCCACATCGGGTCGCGCAGAGATCCTGGGCGGCTACAAAGACGGCGAAATCGATGCGCATCTGGCCGTGCAACAGGGAGCTCGGGTGAATATTCGCGAAGCCGGAAACTCGCTGCAGCGCGTCGGCGAGCTCGAAGACGTCGTATTCAGTGACGGCGATCGACCGGCCGACCGGATCGCACCCGATGCTCGAGAGTCAGGCACAGCCGGCGCCGAAACCCTGTCGATCAACACACCGGGAATCGACCCGGGAAGTGGCCATGGAGGTACACAGTGGGCCAATCCCATTCGCATCATTCGACTGCGTATCGCGGGACCGCGACGAATGCGAGGTGTGACAGCTGGTATCAGGGTCATCTTCGAGGCCGACGATGAGGTCACTGCGCTGGTCACGAGCAATCCGACGCTCGATCTCGAGTTTCGCGACTGGAAACTGGTTGCCATCGACGGCGGTCTGACAACCGTTCGCGGTGAGGCGTCGGTTTTTGACCTCAAGTATCGCATCGACACCGGCGTATTCACCTGGGAGGGCCGCTCACTTGTCCCGGCCGTCGACGCCAGGCTGGTCCGCGAGTTTCCCGACGCCACGGTCACGCTCGAGATAAGCGGTACGCTGGTGTCGCCGAAAATCCAGCCAAAATCCGATCCCCCGGCCGATGAGACCACTGTTCTGGCCATCATGCACGGTTTGCCCCCCGAGGATGCCGCATCGATCGCCTATGCCACGGTAACCGCCGGCGCTGATATGTTTCGCGATTTGCGCAAGAAGCTGCCTGTGCGGCTCGACGTCGTACGCATTTATCCCGACGGCCTGGCCATCGGGCGCTGGCTCAGTCGCAACGTGCTTCTCGGCTACCGCTATCGCAGCGAGCCCAAAGCCCGACAAAACCGCAACGAGGCCACCCTGCGCTGGCGGCTACGCCGCAACCTGCTGCTCGAGAGCCACTATGGAGGCGACGATATCGGCGGATTCGACCTACTATGGCGTATCCGCTTTTGAACCACAATCTCACCCCGGCCAGGCCGGTATCCCTGTCCGACAAAATCACCTCCTGGCCGGGCCGGCCGGGTTGAGAGCCAACCGCCCCGATGAGGTTGCGGTCTCGGTTGTCGGTCTCGGCGGAGCTACCTCGCTTCGCCAAATACACGCTGAGCAAAAATGGATTCAATATCCCCCAGGATTCCCGAAACTGTGTTTGAGGACACTACTGGCTCTACTTGCCGGCCACTTCGAACGTGTAGCACCATGCCTCGCCGGCCAGGACGACCTCGCCGGTCTGCCTCGTGATACGCACATTGAGCTGGGTAACCGGTTTTGTCGCGTGCACGCTCATCACTTCGGCTTCACCGGTGATGGTATCTCCAATATACACCGGCGCCACAAATTTCCAATCGTGGCTCAGAAAGACAGTCCCGGGGCCGGGCATGTCCATCGCAACCAATGCGTTCAGAATGCCTGTCGTGATCCCACCCTGGACCACGAGTTTGCCGAATTTGGTCTGCGCTGCGAATGACTTGTCGAAATGGAGAGGATTGTAGTCGCCTGTGATCTCAGCGTATTTCTGCACATGCTCGGCAGTCAGAGTCATCGAGCGGCTCGCTTTTTGACCAACCTTGACGTTCATGACCTGGGGAGCATAACAGGTATGCACGCGCTGTCCGCACAGACAATGCTCGCCCACTCACCTTGCAAGCTGTGTAGACTCACCTTGCAAGCTGTGTAGACTCACCTTGCAGACTCACCGTTCTCGCGTACCCTGTGGTCATGCCGCTCGATCGCTCCTCTCTGGATCATGCCGTCGACAGCTTGAGCGACGTGCTTCGCGACCTCGCTGTGCAGATTCACGAGAATCCCGAACTCCGCTTCGAGGAACACAAAGCTGCAGCATGGATCGCCGACACTGTGGAGCGCCACAGCGGCGTGCGCGTGGAGCGCGGCACCGGGGGCCTGGCCACAGCTCTCAACGCCGAGATCGGTGCCGGCGCCGGCCCGACAATCGCCGTGCTCGCCGAATATGACGCTCTGCCCGAGATCGGTCACGCGTGCGGCCACAACCTCATCGCTGCGGGCGCAGTGGGAGCATTCCTGGCACTGGTCCGCCACGCCGAGGACCTGGCCGGAACCGTACGGTTCATCGGCACCCCCGCCGAGGAGGGCGGAGGCGGCAAGATCGAATTGCTCGAAGCCAACGTATTCGATGGCGTCGACGCCGCCATGATGTACCATCCGTTCGATCGGGACATCCTGGCTCATCGGTCGCTGGCCTGCCTGTGGCTGGATATGAAATTTGTCGGCAAGCCGTCCCATGCCGCCGTGGCGCCGTGGGATGGTCAGAGCGCTCTCACTGCGTGCATGGACACATTCCGCCTGGTCGACTCGCAACGGGTTCACTTTCGCGACGGAGTACGGGTGCACGGTTTCATCACCGACGGCGGTCAAGCTGTCAACATCATCCCCGAACATGCCGCCTGCCAGTTCAGCGTCCGCGCCCGAGAACAGGACGAACTCGAGCGAGTGCGGGCGATCGTGGAACGCTGCGCCAGAGGCGCTGCGCTCGCCTGTGGCGTCGAGGTCGAGATCATACCGCGCCGGGGATATCGCGACCTGCGATCCAACCTGGCCATGGCCCGCCGCTTCGGCACTGCCCTCGAAGAGCTCGGCCGCACTGCCAGGCTGAGCGACGCACGCGCGGGAAACGGCTCCACCGATATGGGAGACATCAGCCACGCAATACCCTCGATTCACCCCTGCCTGGCTATCTGCGACCAGGGTGAAACCATGTGCCACGAACGCCGCTTTGCCGAGTTCGCCAAGAGCAAGCGCGGCATCGATACCATGCTCGTCGCCGCAAAAGCCATGGCCCGCACGATCGCCGACTTGCTCGAAGACGATAGCCTGTTGGCCGAAGTCAAACGCGAGTTCGCCGAGTCGAACAATGTAGGCCCGGTGACATGACGCGGTGCTTCACTGGATCGACCGCTCGACGCGGTCCAGCTCGCGCAGAAACTTCTCGACCACTCGCAGGGTCGTCGGACTGGCCCGGCGCAGGCGCCTGACCAGCCTCCTCAGCTCAGGCCGCTCGAATTCGATACTCTGATTTGCTACCGTCTCTGCTCCCGAGTCGAAATTCTGTCCTAAGTCAGCCTGCTTTATGCCCAGGAGCACATCGGCCTCGACCTGCAGCATCACCGCCATCTTGCGCAGAGTTTGGATGCTGGGCAGTCCGTGACCGCGCTCGATACGAGCGTAAAATTCGCTGCTCAAACCGAGTAGATCGCTGATGTCCTCTTGGGTGAGTTGCATGGACTCGCGGGCCTGGCGAGCGGCACTGCCAATCGTCGAACCCAGTTCGTTTCTAACCGCTTGGGATGTCGGCTCCCTCATGATAGGCATATCCGTACTCTACAGAACGGGTCTGACAGTACAACCGCCGCCTCGCCCGCTGATGCGCGGTTCAGCCTTTGGCTCGGCCAAAAATGGCCAGTGCAATAGCTACAACTCAAAAGTAGGTAGCATTCAGTACAACGTCAAAGGTTTGCCACAACGAGCTACCGGGCCGGGCAAACGGATCGTGTTCGGGGTCGGGCGATCCTTGGCCTGGCCTGTCGGTCTCGGCGACGTGGCGCAGCGCGAGGCGACTGTGGGTCCAGGTCGTGTACTGGTCGCGCATCGGGTCGACCGAGATGTCTGCTTCTTCGAGATGTGACGCCACCTCGGACGCTGGCCTGACCGTATACGCCGGGGCACCGGCAGATTGCACCTTTTCGCGGCCAGGGCCGAGAGAGGAATTTGCTTTCTGCGCGGTTACAACCGGAGGCTCGGACGATACACTGCGTCGGTGGCTGGACAGCGAGATGAGATCCTGGCAATGCTGCGCGAATTGGCCGAGCTGACCGTGCTCGACGAACAAAATCCCCAATCGTTTCGCGTACGGGCATACGAAAATGCCTTTTCCGGTCTACAGCGGCGCGGTGACGAGATCGCGGCCATGTCCAGGGCTCAGCTGCAGAAAATCGACGGTGTGGGCAAGAGCACAGCAGACAAGATCCGCGAGTATTTCGACACCGGCAGGGTCGCCAAGCTCGAGGCGCTGCGCGAGAAGTTTCCCCCCGCCCTGGTCCAGCTCAGCAAGATTCCGGGCCTGGGGCCCAAGTCGCTGGCCCGCATACGGTCCGAGCTAGGCGTCGAAAATCTGGACGATTTACGACGTGCCATCGCCGGGCAGCAGCTGCGCGAACTGCCCGGATTCGGGGCCAAGAGCGAGGAAAAGCTGGCTGCGGCCATCGAGCGGCTCGGCCTCACTGGCAAGGACAGGCGCACGCCCATTCGCGATGCCTTGCCGCTGGCCCGCCGGGTGGTGGCCGCCCTGGAAGAGCTGCCCGAGGTGGCAATGGCGCGCTACTGCGGCAGCCTGCGCCGATTTCGCGAAACCATCGGAGACATCGATATCGTGGTAGCGACCGCCGAGCCCGAGTCGGTCATGCAGGCATTTGCATCCATGCCCATGGTGAGCGATGTCATCGCGCGGGGCGACACCAAGACGTCCATTCTCACTGCGAGTGGATTGCAGGTCGATCTCCGTGCAGTCAAACCCGAGCAATTCGGTGCGGCTATACTGTATTTTACCGGCTCCAAGGCGCATAACATCAAGCTCCGCCAGCGCGCCATTGAGCGCGGGTGGACGCTCAACGAGTACGGCCTGCTCGACAGTGAAACGGGCCGGGTAATCGCGTCCGAGACCGAAGAGGAGATCTATGCTGCTCTCGACTTGCAGTGGATTGCCGAGCCCATGCGCGAGAATACCGGCGAGGTTGAGCACAGCGCGGACGGCACCTTGCCCGAGCTGGTCGTCCTGTCCGATCTCAACGGCGATCTGCACGTGCACACATCGTACTCGGGCGACGGGCGCAGTTCGCTCGACGACATCGTGGCCCGGGCAGCGAGTCGGGGGTACGCCTATCTCGCCATCACCGACCACGGCGAGGACCTGGCCATCAACGGGGTGAGCCGCGAGCGGTTGCTCGAGCAGCGCGAGCGGTTGCGCAGCCTGCAGGACGACTATCCCGATATGCGGCTTCTGCACGGCTGCGAGCTGAACATCGCGCCCGACGGCGGGCTCGATTACGATCAGGACTTCCGTATGCAATTCGACTGGTGCGTGGCCGCAGTGCACTCTCATTTCGAACTGCCCCGGGTCCAGCAGACCGAGCGCATCATCAAGGCCATGCAAAACCCAGCGGTGAATGTCATCGGCCACCTGTCCGGCCGCTACATCGGGCAGCGTCCGGGTATCGATCTCGACATCGACGCGGTCTTGGAGGCCGCAGCCGAGACCGGAACCGCCATCGAGATCAACAGCGCGCTCAAACGCCTCGATGCGGCGTCCGATGTGCTGCGCCGTGCCCGCGATTCGGACGTCACCTTTGTCATCAGCACCGATGCTCACCACACCGACGAACTCACCCGCATGCAGTGGGGCACCCTGCAGGCGACCCGCGGTTGGGTGGCCAAAAAAAGGGTCGCCAATACCTGGACTGTAAACGAATTCCTGTCCTGGGCGAACGATCGTCGGGCCGGCTGAGCCGAACGGGAGGCCGGGCCGATCGCCCAACCGAGAGGCAAAAAAGAACAAGATGCGGGGGCTTTATCTCGAAGACGGCGAGCTGCGTTTGCGGACCGATATCGCTTCACCCGAGCCCGGGCCGGACGAGGTGCTGATCGGAGTCGACCGAGCCGGAATCTGCGGTACCGATCTAGAAATGGTACGGGGCTACAAGGGTGGTTTTTGCGGCGTACTGGGCCATGAATTTGTCGGCCGGGTCGAGTGGGCATCCGATCCGGCCCAGGTGGGAAGGCGAGTGACCGCCTCGATCAACGTGGGCTGCAATCAGTGTGCGGTTTGCCGACGCGACGGTCCCGAGCACTGTGCGCGCCGGACCGTCATCGGCATCCTCGGCCGCGACGGTGTCTTTGCCGACCAGGTGGTGATACCGGCGTTTAATCTCCATCGGATACCGGACAATGTGCCCGACGAGCACGCTGTATTTGCCGAGCCTCTGGCTGCTGCCCTGCGGATTCGCGAACAAGTGGCAGTGCGTCCCGATCAGCGTGCCGCAGTGGTGGGCCCGGGACGCCTGGGCATGCTGGCGGCCAGGGTTCTGTCGCTTGGCGGCACCCGGGTCACGGTGATCGGACGGCGGTCCGAGTCACTGGCCCTGGCCGGGACCTGGCGATTGCACAGCGATCTGACCGGCGAGGCGGGTAACAGCTCATTCGATCTAGTCGTCGAGGCGACGGGTGACCCGGCTGGATTTGCCGAAGCGATTCGTCTGGTGCGGCCGCGGGGGACACTGGTCCTCAAGAGCACCTACGCGGCAGCGACTCGGCCGGACGCGGGTCGGCCGAGTCGTCCTTTTGACCTCACCGAGATCGTGGTGGCCGAAATCCGAGTCGTCGGCTCGCGATGCGGTCCATTCGCTCCGGCGCTGCGCCTGCTCGAGGACCGGGTGATCGACCTCGATGCACTGATTGACGGCGAATATCCGCTGAGCGAGGGGCTGGCCGCGTTTAACCACGCCGCTCGACCGGGCATCCGCAAAATTTTGCTCCGCCCGTCCTGATCGAGTTGCCCTGATCGGATTTGGATTGCTGGGGATTCGGATACGACAATCGGTATCTTCGTCAAAGCGGAACTCGGGGTCTTTTGAATGTGCGGGCAGCATTTATCGCTGTGTGGCCGGCGTCAAGGCGCATCGGAAGCCCAGTCCAAAATGCATGAAGCGACGTGAATCTCGAGCGTTTTCGTAACTCAGAAAATACGCGTCGGACAGCCTTTCTGTCACATACGCGTCACCGCCCCGCACGACAGTGAAGCCATCTTCGCGCTTGTCGAGCACCCATTCCTGGGCATTTCCAGCCATGTTTTTGACTCCATAGGGGCTGGTATCGCGCGGAAACGCGTCGATTGGTGCGATGTGTTCGTATCCATCACTATCGCCTTTCAGATTGGCCGAAGTGGGGTGTTCTTCGATGCCCCAGGGCAAATTGCGGCGCGGATGGGGTTCGGTCTGCCCGGGCCGAGTTCTATGCCGCCTCGAGCCGCTTTCTCCCACTGTGCGCTGGTCGGCAAATCCTTGCCGAGGAATCGGCAATACTCGCGCGATTCTTGCCACGTGAGCGCAGTGATCGGGTGTTTTTCTCCCACCACCTGGCTCAAGATCGCCGGATATCGGGGGAGTTTTCGCCCAGTTACCGGAGAAAGCTGGACAAATGCTCGATACTCGGCCTTGGTGACCTCGTTGTCGTCGATCCAGAATGTCGCTAGGTTGACCAGCGTTTCGGGCTCCATATTGCTGGGGTCTTCGAGCGGTGGATTGCCGGGGCCAGATTTGTAGAAAACACCACCGGGAATCTCGATTGACCTGGCAAGCGTGGTGGCACAGCTCGGCACGATCAGGGACAACTCGGGGATCGGCTCGCGTCTTCGCTCAGCATAGCCCGGCAGCCAGCTGACCTTGATCCACGACGGCGGGCACCCCCGCCCATTGCGACCGCGACCACCGATGCGCAGAAACGCGCGACCACCGCGCGCTTCGATGATCATGGTGCGCTCGGGGTCGGATTGTCCGGTCGCCCTTGTCTCGTCCCAGCGATACTTGGCTCCCCTGACCGGATTACCGGGACTGTTCGGCCTTTCCGGGTCGGGATCGTAGAGAGTCACAGTTAGGTGGGGAAATGCTCCGGCTGGCAAGAAACGAGGCTGCTGGTTCAGCTGATCCCAGTCGAATACTCTCAGTGTCAGGCTCACACGGCCGATGTTGGCCTTGCGCAGCACTTGGTCGCAATGCCATTGCCAGAGGCACCATGTCGACGTTGTGGCCAGGAAAACCAACAACGCGAAAGCCGTACCAAAGCGGGTGCGAATCGTCCATTGCGAGCGTCGGATCAGATCGTGGGGATCCAGAAACCAACGAAAGCGGTGGCGGTCAGTCGGCCCCTGGCCGGCGAGTTCTTCGATGATGCCCTCTTGATCGCGAACCTCCCGAAGTTCGCTGCGGGTGAGCAAACTCGGCGCGTTGGGACGCGAGCGACCCAGATGATAAATGACCAATGCCCTGACTCGCTGGCGCAACAAACTATGCAGTTCGACCCATGACAGAACAGCTGGAACCAATGTCTCATGGGTGATCTTCCAAGCGCGTGTTCCATCGCCCAGTTCCACTCTGTCCAGCAAATGCCTTGCCCGCAACGCTTCGAGTACCTGGGCGACCACTTGCTCTTTGTGTCGCCTGCTGACCTCGTCGATCAGCGCTTCGTGGAGCTGCATCTGGCAAACTCCTCGCTCGCTGATCAGCTGGCGCAAAATATCCTGGGCGGCAAGACGCATCGGGCGATTGAATTCGACGTTGAGTACACAGCCAAGATATTCTTCAATGATCACCTTCGGGGCTTCCCCGCCGGTGCGACAGACGGACAACTGGGCCGGCGGATCCGGTGTGGTACGCGGAGATGAGGCATTGTCC
The DNA here is from genome assembly GCA_022360315.1 of Pseudomonadota bacterium. GTDB lineage: Bacteria > Myxococcota_A > Polyangia > Haliangiales > Haliangiaceae > JAKSDA01. The sequence continues at coordinate 41,770 of JAKSDA010000342.1, read as the reverse complement.
TCTACAGGAGACACCGATCCAGTGCACTGAACACCATCTCTGACCGAACACCGAACCGTGGGCGACTTGCTGTCCCCTGATACCTTGTGCTGCACCAGGTGGATCTTGTACGGATCGATGTCACGTCTCACGTGTAGATCGGGGATCTGCTCCTCGGCAATGCCATGTAACCGCAGAGCCTGAACTCCTTGCTCGAATGCCACCCCGACCGGGTAGCCATAGCCCAATGCGAGATAAAAACCACGTGAGAATTCTATGGACGCCTCGTCATCAATGACTCGCCGGACCCCGATCGCACAATCGACGTACTGAACCGCTGCCCTGGCCAGGGTGCTCGAAAAACACGTGTTGAATACGGCGAGCCGCGTGGTCGAGCACAATGGCTCAAATACCTTGGCGAACGCCTGGTGGCTGATCTGTTTGGGGCTCCCCTCATTGTCGACAAATACGATCTGCTCGGAGCTCTCGCCATGGCCACTAAAGTGGACAACATGGGGCTGATGCTCATTGAGGTAGCGAAGCAGATCAGTCGGTCGCACAGCCCCTTTATTAATAAGTTCGAAATCGTCACGAGCCGTGCTGACTCGAATACTTTCCTCGATCACCCGAAACTCTTTATCGCTCGCGACTCGTACCCTCGAAAAAGAGTTCGCAGTTAACAGCAAAACCCTGATTACACCGGCCACAGCCTTGATTCCCCCCTAGTTGTCGTTAACAGTGAGTCAAATCATCGAAGACTCACCGCCAATCACGATGATAAATCATGTTATAACTAACTTCTCTCATAGAACAAATACAAACTACGCTTTTGTAGTGTGCTCTGTTTGACCACGACACTGGGGATAATTCTGACCCAGGCCACAAACCGCACCGATTCCAAAGAGTTAGAGGGGAAAGCCGTGCACGTGACACTGAACCACAAGAGGAATTCCCCACATTCTGCGAGTAACCTGATACCTCAGCACTGTGCTCTTTCACCGGCATCGCGATAGGGGGGACTCCAGGGGGAATCAAGAGGAGCCCAGGGGGGACTCCGAGGAGAGTCTACCCTTCCCGTATCTTCCGTGTGAAAGAAAACAAAAGATACAATTCTCCGATAACTACTCGATTGCTCTACAGAGCGCAACTCCACTTTTGTCGGGTGCACGAGATGCCATCAGCTATGTCGGCCAGCGTCGTGGTGACCTGATCGAGAGATACCGCACCGTCAAAAAAGGTCAGCTGGTAGGGATGTGTCGCGTCCTGCCAGCCCTGTTTTTGCTCTCCTTGATCACAGGCGAGGAGATGCACATGAGGCACCGTCGATCCGGTGAGATAGCTGTGCAATTCGGCCGGTACCAGGAGGTTACCACGGTTTCTTTCCAGCAGGTATGGATAATCGGCGGGGCTGTCGGACAACAATAGCCCCTCAGAGAAGCCGTGGCCAATAAATATGATGCCCAAAAGGGTCTGCTTGAAGTATTCGATAGAACGGCGAAGTTGTTCCTTCGAAGGCTGAAATAGGTAGATAATATTTTCTTCACCGCACGCATGAGAAAAAAGATGCCGTGCTGTCTCGATTACCGAGCCACTTGCAACGTTTAGTTGCCTGGTACTACCAACCACAATCATCAACTTGTCTGCTACCAACGAAACACACTCGGTATCGCATTGTAATGGACATTGTTCCTGGGTAATTGTGGCAAATTCTGGTTCACTGGCGGTATTGCTGCCGCGATTACTTCCGAGGTAGATGGGGCGCTTTGGCCCGTACACATCGGGGCTGATCTGGATAGCGGAATATTCGAATTCGCTTTTCGAGCTGATAGAATTGTTAATTTGGTATGAAATTGAATTTGTCGGCAGATCTTGAAATACTACACCTTCGTATTCTACTTTTTGACAACCCGGCTGCACAAGCGTGCACAGAATCAGCCATTGTAATAGCCATAACCCTGTGGTTTCCGTTGATTCTCCAGACAACATGAACTCCCTCTCCTTTTAATAATGTTCCACACAGAATATCAGCTGCCGGGCTACGGGGCTCGATGTGCCGGCTGCTATCGGCTGCCTTTGCAGTCTATATGAGTAGGATAATGTAAGACAACAACAGAGCGGGGTCGGCGAGGTCCGTTCTTTTGCGACGATAACTCACCAATAGCGCAGCGTATTTGACGAGTTCGACGGGAAGCTCCCGCCGGCCGGTCAATCGAGCCGCGTTGTTGTGAATTGCGGTTGTTCGACTGCTCGGCTTGGCAAGTCGTCGCAGTGCAGGCCGGGGTCGGGGGCGACGCCGTCGGGGCAACTCGACATCGGTATGACCTGAACCTGTAGCTGCCAGATCTCGAACTGGCTCCCAGGGTTGTCGAAGCGGTGTCGTTCTCGATCAGAAGCTGGCACTGGATGATACGGGTGTGCTCGCCGTTGGCACATTCGAATGGATCGGTGTGCCCGCTGTACGTCTCTCGGGATCGCAATCGGTGTCGATTCCGTCGCACTGCTCGGCCAGATCGGGGCCGACGTGGCGATTGTTGTCGTTGCAGTCGGCACTGCCGACGGCAGAATTACAATCTCGATTGTCCGCTGGCACCACCGATCCTGCCGGCCCACACGCACACCGTTCTCGCTCACCATGTCCTGGCCAACCGCTTCCAGGACAATGTCCCATCGCAATATACGTCCCGACTGAAACGACATCGAGTCGCTCAGCTGGCCCATGCCGACGATCGCACCGCCTGCCGCCGTCGCACTGGTCCAGCATGGAAATATCCACTGGCCGCTTCGTGCCGTTTCGATTGGACTCACACTGCGCCGCGGGCGAGCTTGGCTGCGAGGTTGCGATGCTCGGCACTGCCGCACAGAGTTTGCCATGCCCCTGGCATCAACGCAGCACGGCGTTCGAAATGGATTTTTTTGGCCGTGCGAATGCGTGCCGCCGATTGGTTGATGCGCTCGCGAATCTCGCTCGCGGATTCGGCCGCGCGGATCAGGCTGTGGTAGGCCCGCTCTTGCTGGTCTCGGTCGTGACAGACCAGCAGTGCGTCACAGCCGGCCTGGACGGCTAACACGGCAGCCTCGCCGATGTCATGGTGGGCGGCGATCGCCTTCATGCCGAGATCGTCGCTGACAACAATACCGGCAAAGCCGAGCTCTCGGCGCAAAAGCCCGCTGACCACCCGGCGCGACAGAGTCGCCGGCAGTGCGCTGTCGAGCGCGGAAAACACGATATGTGCGGTCATGATCAGAGGAATTCCGGCCCCGATGGCGCGTCGAAACGGGAGTAGCTCGACCGCGGCCAGGCGGTCGAGTTCGTGGTCGAGACGCGGCAGGATCAGATGGCTGTCTGTGGTGGTATCGCCGTGGCCGGGAAAGTGCTTGCCACAGCCGAGCACACCAGCGCTGGCCAGGCCGCGGGCAAATGACAGGGCACGGCGGCTGGTGCACTCGGCTTCGGTACCAAATGCGCGGTCGCCGATGATTGGATTTGCCGGGTTGCTGTGTACATCCAGGACTGGCGCGAAGTCGATATCGATGCCCAGGGCAGCGAGTTCGAGACCCATGGCTTCACCCACGGCTTCGGCGAGCGACTCGACCGCAGAGTCAGCTGCCGATTGCTGCACCGTTTCGGCATCGGATGTGCCAAGGACGTGCTCGAACGACAACATGGGCGGCCACACTGTTGCTGGCTGGCGCACCCGTTGCACTCGTCCGCCTTCCTGGTCGATGGCGATCCACGTCGGCGTACCATCACCGCGGCCAGCACGAGACGAAAGGTCGTGCAGCGAGCGAGCGAGCTCTACCACAGCAGCGAGATCATCGGGACGCTCGACAGGCCGGCTGCCCGGCCGCTCCGCCTGGTGAGAACCGGCCTTCGCATTGCTTGCCGGGACGCGCGGCCGAATATTGTGCCTGAAAATGACTGCTGCGCCGGCCACTGCGGCCGCATCGGCGACCGAAGTGCCAAAGCACAGGTCGCGTCCGGTGGCATCGGACCACTCACTGCCGTGAAATCCGATCCACAAAAGCTGGCCGACATCACGCTCGAGCTGCCTGTTCTTGGACAGCCTCAGCGCGGCCACGGGATCGCCTCGCCGACCAGATCGAGCCGGCCCACCGTGCTGAGCGCGCTGTACACAGCCCAGGTCCGGCGATCGGCATAATGATAGGACACCACGATCTCGCGCCGGCTATCGCCATCGATGTCGATCACGCCGAGGAGGTCGAGGCCGAGCCAGTGGTGAAGATTGCGACCGCGCCAGCGCTTGGGAGCCGATGGCGGCAGCACTCTGCGGGCCGAGAATGTCGGCTTGCACCGGTCTTTGCCCCGCGGCACCGCGCTCACTTCTTCGGCCGGGGCCCGCACCGGGTCCAAAAATGCAGCCACGGGATAGGCCTCTTCGGCCCCGTCACCGTCGATATCGACGATCAGCTTGTCTCCAGCAACGCAGGCACCAGAGACGGGAAACGACGCCGGATCGGGATCTTCCTCAAACGGCGCGGCACCGCCGCCATTGGGTTCCAATACCGCCAGCGCCAGTCCGCAGTGAGCCTGTGATTTGATACACGCCGCAAAGTCTCCTGGCATTCTCTTGCCGCGCCTGGTCTGGTTCGCCCTGGCGCAGGGCGACTCCCCGGCATATGCGCCGACCGCAGCCTTGCGCTCGCGACCGACTTCAGCCGCACCGGCAACCGAAAAGATCCCGGCCCGCCGTCCATCCCACCCGAGGACCGAAAATTGCCGAGCTCGCCGTCGCTCGATCGCCGTGCTGACCTCTTCGCCGTTGTCCGACCACGTGACCGCGCGCAAGAATAGCGGCATCACGGCTGGTCGCCCGGCAGCTCCGTTAGGACACATCTCGCCGATGAGCATCTCGCGCATCGGCGGCCTGGCCCGAGCGGCCCCGGGCGCGGCCCGCTCGACGACCTCATCCGGGCCCGCCCCCGGCCCTTCCGGGTTGACCCGCGGCCCGCAGGCCGCGCCAACCAGCACGCAGGCCGCGCCAACCAGCACGCAGGCCGCACCAACCAGCACGCAGGCCGCGCCAACCAGCACGCGAGCCGCGCCGGCCAGCACAAAAACTGCGGCCATGGTGAACATCGTTCCAGTAGTGGCCGCTCTCTTGGTAGTCGTGGTCATGGTCTCTGTTGAGATTCGATCGAGTAGCAGGGCAACTCGGTTGCCCTGCTACTGGTCCAATGTAGCCGATATGACGGGTTGAAAACACGCGGTTGGGCGATTTGACGCCCGGAAAGCGGCATGTCTATATTCCGCGCACTGCGCAGCCAGTGGCGCAACTTTTTTGGAGTACTTCATGACGAAGTGGTCGTATTGGGGACCTTCTTGTTCGACTCTTGTCGCATTGCTCGTCGCATTGTTCGCCTTGCTCGTCGACCCGCATTCGGCCGGTGTGAGCCAGGCCATGGCCCAGCTGACACCGACCCCGCTGCCGCAGCAAACCGGCCAGCCCGAGAGAAAACCCGAGGGCGTGGCCGAGCAGGCCAAGGAAGGCGTGGACCAGCTGCCGACCACCCCGGTGATCCCGCAGAGCAAAAGCAAACGCAAGCGATTCGAGCTGTTCGAACTCGACGGGTACTATCGATTCCGCACTGATTGGTTCAAGAACTTTCACCTCGGCTTCGACGATTTCGACAACGATGGCAATGCCATCGACGGCGGAACTCCGTTTCCGCGCGCTCTGGCGTGCCGAAGCACGGTTGCAGCGGGCGACTGTTCCGAGACGCTCAAGAGTGCCAACACGCGGCTCAGGATCGAGCCGACGATCAATGTGGACGAGACCACGCAGGTGTACCTGCAGGTCGATCTACTCGACAATCTGGTCCTGGGCTCGACACCGGAATCGCTCGGCCGCGGCAGCGGTCGCAACGACGTGCCGCTGTCCGGGCTGTCTGGCAATCAGATCACACTGGGCGACTCGATCCAGGTCAAGCGGGCGTGGGCCGAGGTCGAGACCTCTCTCGGCCAGATCAGCTTCGGGCGAATGCCGTGGCACTGGGGGTTGGGCATCTATGCCAATGCCGGTGGGCCCGACCCGTTTTCCGACAGCTACGATCTCGACAGCGACTTTGGCGACACAGTGGACCGGGTGATGTTCCGGGCGCAGATCCCGGGAACTCGAATCGACGCGGCCATTGCCACTGATTGGTCATCGACCTCACCGGTAGCCAACCACGATCGCCTCGGCCTGAACCGTTCCCAGGGCCAGCCATGGGATCTCGAAGACAAGGATGACACCAATCAATGGGTGCTCATGTTCTCGCGCTTCGACAAGCCCAAGGTATTTGAACAGACCCTGGCCCGCGGTGACTGGGCAGTGAACTACGGCGGTTTTTTCGTCTATCGCACCCAGGGCTATGACCTGGCAGCCAATGACCCGAATGGAGACGATGACTCGGGCGATGTACTGGTGCGTCGCGGTCTCAAGACCTACACACCGGACGTATGGTTCAAGATCGGCAAGGGCAGCCTGCTGCTAGAACTCGAAGCAGTGGCCGAGTTTGGCAACATCGACGACGTGAGCGACGTCGAATTGCGCAGATATCCGGCGCCCGCCAATGACACCGATGTCACCGACACTGTCACCGACGAGGTCGACGTCCGCCGGTTTGGCGGTGTCGCCCGGCTGACCTATCGGGCGTTGCAGAACAAGCTCCGCCTCGGCTTCGAGGTCGGTTACGCATCGGGTGACCAGTGGGACAACGAGCCGGCCGGGGCGACCCATGTGAGCAACGCTCGTCCTCTCGCCATTGGCGGCGATGATACCAGGCTGTCCAACTTTCTTTTCGACCCCGACTACGGCGTCGATCTCATCCTGTTCCGCGAACTTCTCGGCACGGTCACCAATGCGACGTACGTGAAGCCCACGCTGACCTACGACGCCACCAGCAACATCTCGTTTCGCGCCACTAGTGTCGTCAGCTTTGCCAACATACCCGTGGCCACGCCGGGCAATTCGCGCATGTACGGCGCCGAGTTCAACGGCGATCTCGGCTATCACAGAGCCGGTTTTTTTATCGGTATCTCCTACGGCATCCTGTTTCCACTCGCGGCCATGAACCATCCCGCGACCGGCGACGATGATGTCGGACCCGGGTATGGCTTCGCCAGCAGCAATACCGGCGATGCGAGCAACGCACAGACGATTCAGACCCGCCTGATGTTACAGTTCTGATATGGCCAAGACCGGCCGCACCCAGCGCAGCAAATCGATCTACCGATGTCAGTCGTGTGGCCATGTCGAGCCGCGCTGGCTCGGCAAGTGCCCCGAGTGTGAGGAATGGGGCACCTTGGTCGAAGAACTCGATATTGGCGGCGGCAAGGTCGACGACCGCCCACCGCCAGATGTGGCGACACCGGTGAGCATTGCCGAGGTCGAGGATCTCGAGATAACCAACCGCCTCAACTGCGGCATGGAAGAGGTCGACCGGGTGCTGGGAGGGGGCCTGGTGCCCGGGGCGTTCGTGCTGCTCGGCGGCGACCCCGGGGTGGGCAAATCCACGCTGCTGGTGCAGATGCTCAAGGGGATCACCGAAGAGATCGCCGGCGAGGACGGCAGGGTGCTCTACGTGAGCGGTGAGGAATCGGTGGGACAGACCGCTCTGCGAGCGCGTCGCGTCGATGCGGTTGCGCCCGGGCTGATCCTCCTGGCCGAAACCAATCTCGAGCGCATTCTGTCCCACGCAGCCAAACTGCGGCCACATGTACTGGCCATCGATTCGATCCAAACCATCTTCTCGGAACTGCTCGACTCGATCCCGGGCGCGGTCGGTCAAGTCCGCGAGTGCGCCGGTCGGCTTATGAGCTATGCCAAGGCCTCGGGAGTGCCGACCATCCTGGTCGGCCATGTGACCAAAGATGGCCAGATCGCTGGCCCCAAGACACTGGAGCACGTGGTCGACGCCGTGGTCTACTTCGAGGGCGAAGGCGGCAGCCCGTACCGCATTCTACGCGCGCACAAGAATCGTTTCGGCTCGACCCAGGAGATGGGTGTATTCGAAATGCGCTCCAGTGGATTGCGCGAGGTACGCAACCCGTCGGAGTTGTTTCTCGCCGAGCGACCGGTCGGTGCTCCGGGCTCGGTAGTCGTGGCCAGCGCCGAGGGCAGTCGGCCGATTCTGGTCGAGGTGCAGGCCCTGGTCGCGCCGCCGTCTGCTGGAGTTGGCCGGCGGACTTCAGCCGGTGTGGACTCCAATCGTCTCGCCTTGCTCCTGGCTGTACTCGCCCAGCGCGCCAACTGCGACGTCTTGACCGAAGATGTATTTGTCAACGTGGCCGGCGGGGTACGAGTGGCCGAGCCGGCCATTGATCTCGGCATCGCCTGCGCTGTGGCCTCTGCTGCGCGCAGTCAAGCGGTGGACGCGCGCACATTGGTGTTTGGCGAACTCGGTCTTGCCGGCGAGGTTCGAGCGGTCAGTTTCGCCGACGTTCGGCTCGCCGAAGCCAGCAAGCTCGGCTTCACTCGCTGTCTATTGCCGGCGCAAAACTACGAGCGGCTCGATCAAGACCACGGCCTCGAACTCGTGGCGATCGACCGGCTGGCCACTGCGCTGGCCAAACTGTGATCGCACATGCCTCACGACGATCCTCCCCGCAACGGTTCGGCCAGGAATGCGCAGCGGAGCAAGGCAAAGCGGCGCCAGGCGGAGCAGGACCGGGTAGACCGAGGTAACGCTGGCAGCTCGGGCGATCGCAGTGACGATCTCTTTGCCGAGGAGATGGCCAAACTGGGCGTGGTTCCTCTCGACCGCAACGGTCCGTTGGCCGATCAGCCAGTCCGGGCCAGAGCAGGTCAAAAACCGGTCTCCAGGCCGTCCACCGAGTCGATCGTCTTGAAGCAGAAGCTGGCCGACGCCGAGGAGGCACGGCGCGCATTGCAGCAGGAGCTCGAAAAGAGGCGGGAAGCCTGGGCGGCCGAGCGGGAAGCCTGGGCTGCAGAGCGGGAAGCCTGGGCGGCCGAGCGGGAAGTATGGCATGCAGAGCGCGAGAGCTGGCGCGATGCGAATCAATCCTGGAACGCCGAACGCTCTCGATTGACCAACCGGCACAGGGAATTACAGCGCGAGCTGGCCGCGGTCAAACGGGCCGCCGAGAATCGGGTCTCTCTGCGCGGGCTACTCGTGGCGCGCGGCTGCGCCGACCAGAATGAAGTTTTGCAAGTAGTGCGCGGGCTGCTCGAGACTCGACCCGATGAGTTTCTCGACAGTATCGAGCTCGCCTCGCGTCAGCCAGTGGCCAGCATGCTGGACGATCGCGTGGCGCTGGTTGCCGAGGGGCTCGAGGTCGACCTGGGTCCGCATTGTGTCGTTGTGCGGGTCGGCCCCGAGCGTTGTGAGATCAGTGGCGGGTCGGACATCCGGGCCGAATTTCGCGGCTTTCTCGATGCCTGCCGCAAGGCCGGACTGCACCGGGTGACCATCGTGGGCGGCTCACCGTCTTACCGCAAGCAGTTGCGTGCCCTGGCCGAGCCCCACAAAGAACTTCGAATCGATCTGATCCCGGGCAATCGACGGCGCGAGCGTCGGCGCGCCGAATCGGAAGTGCGCGCCTCGGATCTGGTTGTCATCTGGAGCGCAACCGAGCTCGATCACAGTGTGAGTGAGGTGTACGCGCGAGAGACTGTTCCGCTTTTGCGCGTGCCCCACCGCGGTATTTCGCGCATGCTCCACTACGTGGCCGAGGAGTTGAGCAGTCGTGAATCGGCTGGCCTCGGCCCGGCGACTCCGACCGGGACCACGCGCAATACCACTGGCGCGGTTGCCGCCAAAGGCGCACGAGGCCAGCAAAAACCGAAGGGTGCAAAAGCGAGGCGGGGGCGCAAAAACGCCAAAAAATCGCCCCGCTGATCGATCGGCCCCGCTGATCGATCGATCGATCGATTGGGACGGCAGGGATTGCGAAGCGGAGTTCTGCCGAGCCGAGTGACCGGGCGGCCGACGTTTCGAGCGGTTGGATCAATCGATCGGCAAATTCTTGGACAGTGTGGCGGTCTCGCCGGCCTTGATGGTCACAGAGTAGTCGAATTGCTTCTTGCCCACCCGGAAGGTCACCTTGTGTTTGCCGGGTTTGAGCTTGAGCGGACGGCTTTTCGAGATGGGCGTGGTCTTGCCGGTATCCTTGCCATCAATATAGACCCGTGCCCACGGATTGGACGAGGCGACCAGATAACCTTCTGCTGGCTTGGCCGGCTGGGCGGCCTGATCGGCTTTCTTTTGGTCCTCGTCTTTGTCGGTCGATTTGCGCTTGCGGTCTTTCTTTCTGGCTCTGCGCTCGCGCTTCTTGTCCCTGCTGTCCTTGTTGCGCCGGGCCCGCCGCTCTGCCGCGCCATCCTCTTTTTTGGACGGCTCCACGGCAGGTCCCCCGACCGGCGCGGCGTCGGGACCAGTCGCGGGCTCTCCCTTCACCTGCAGCTCGGGCGCGGGGATCGACTCGCGCCGCTCTTCCCCCGCAGACAGAGTCACATCGAGCTTCTTCACCACCTCTTCGCCGCGCTTGATCACGATCTCATGGCGGCTATCGGATTCGAGCAGCAGCGGCTCGGTCTTTTTGTCGTCGGGTATGCTCTTGCCGTCCACGACGATTTGATACGGGCCAGATATACCTTCGAGGATGAGCGTGCCTTTGGGCCTCTCTTTGGGTTCGAGCGTGCACGCGAGTTTTTGGTTGGCGCTGTCTGCAGTCAGACGAACCGTGAACTGGCACGGGATAAAGCCATCGCGCTTCACCTCGACATTGTGGTCGACATCGAGGTCGAGTTTCTTGACATCGAGCGGTAGCGCTTCGCTCACATCACCGACCAGATTGCCACCGATCGTCACCTGAGCTGGCCCTTCGGTGCCGATCACTGTGACGACCAATCCACCCACCTGCGCGGCCTGGGCTTTCTCGCTGAAGAAAAAGTACTTGCCGGCGACAAAGAGTCCCAGGACCAGCGCCGCGATCACCACACCGATGGCGATATCTTTGAGAATCGACGTTCGGCTCGCAGCTCGGCCACCCAGCTTGCCGACATCGCCGGTCTGCGGCAACGCGGGCACCGATGAAGTGTTGTGATAGGGATTTTCGTACGGCATCCCCATGACCGGGATGCCAGGAGGTTGCTGCCGTTCCTGGCCGGTCGGTGGATGAGCCCCGGGAGGGTAGCCGTACATCGGCTGTCCGCCTGGGCCACCGGGATATCCGCCGTGCGGAGCTGACCCGTAGCCGGGCTGGCCGTGCGGTGACGAATACGGCGTATCCGCTGCCGGCCGGGGCACGGCACCACCATTGGACGGAGTGGGTGACGCGGCATTTGCCGCGCCAGCGCCGTCCCCGTGTCTGGCCGCGTACTGTTGGCGCACAGCCTCTAGCTCGGCAATCGGCGACGCGTGCATCAACGTCGGCGCGGCATCGTCGACGCTCTTGTCCAGTTTGTTGACGTTCCCGGTCGGTATGGTATTGGCCACCGGTGAGGAGGGGTCCTCGGTCGTACTGCCCTCCATCGAGATGAGATCCTCGGTGTGTATATCGCCGAAGATTTCAGTTGGCGCCTCGTCGCCGAAATCGCCAGTCAGGCGGCGATCGTGGTCATCGGATCGATGATCTTGTTGGGCCGTGATCGCGCGATCAGACGTGATCGCGCGATCAGATGAGTCCTCATCGGCTGAGTCGACCGATGCCGAGTCTGTACCGAGCAGTTCGGCGAACGTGCCATCGCTCAGGATCGTGGGATCGGCATCGACCTCATCGTCTTCGCTGTGCGACACGTCTGCGAGTTCGCCCTGCGGAGTGCCGTCGCGGCCGATCTTTTTGTACTGCTCCATGAGCTTTCGCTCACGGCTGAGCTCGACCGCAAAGATCTCTTTCATCCAGGCGGCCAGTGACTTGGCCGTGAATACCTCGGCGCGGCTCATCAGGTATTTCTGCAGGTCGGCCTGCATATCGCTACACCACTGGTAGCGCTGGTCCATGTCGGCCTCGAGCGCCTTCATCACGATCGCCTCAACCTCGGGCGGAATGTTGCGGTTGAGCGTACTGGGCCGCTCAATATCGACGTTGCGGACCTTTTCGAGGGTCGAAAAATCGCTCTCACCTTGAAACAGCCGCTCGCCGGTGAGCGATTCGTACAGAATTGTACCGAGGGAGAAAATATCGCTACGCCGGTCCAGCGGCAGACCGCGCACCTGCTCGGGCGACATATAGCCGAACTTGCCCTTGAGCACCCCAGCCATCGTGCGCGAGGAACGCGACTTGGCCTTGGCGATGCCAAAGTCGATGATTTTGACCTCGCCTTCGTACGAGATCAAAATGTTCTGCGGCGAGCAATCGCGGTGCACGATCTCGATCGGCACACCCATTGGATCGCGCTTCTTGTGCGCATAATCCAACCCTTCACATACCTTGGCGACAACATAACAGGCCATGGGAACACTCATGACCTGCTGCATCTTGCGCGTACGATTGTGGAGCTGGAGCAGATCCTTGCCCCATATGTACTCCATTGCAATAAAGTGTGCGCCGTCGATGCGGTCGAGCTCGAAAATTTGGCAGATGTTCGCATGCGCTAACTGACCGACAATCTTCGCTTCATCAATGAACATCTTGATGAAGTCGCGGTCCTCCCCCATAGAAGGCAAGATCCGCTTGATCGCGATGATCTTCTCGAATCCCTCGACCCCATAGCTCTTGGCTTTGAAGACCTCAGCCATACCGCCGACACTGATGCGGTCGAGCAGGAGATATTTGCCAAACGGAATCGGCTGACGCAACGTACGTCGATCTTTACAGGGACACCGCTCCGGATACAACTGATTTGGCGGCCTTGAGGCCCCAGGATAGTGACCCCAAGTGTTTTTTGTTGTCTCGGACTGGGGGCAACAAACCGCAGCCCATTCCCCCCAGTCACTTTTGCCACGACGCCGGACTGCGCGCGCCAGTTGCTGCGACGAGCTATACTGGTCGTAGAGATTGTGAGCTGGTTATCCATGGTATGTGCGCTGTGCCTTTCGACCCTCGGATTCTTCAGTCCTGTGGGGACGATGAAAGCTCCTGTGCAGAGGTCGGCGAACAAAGTTGGTACGCTGGGGCTGGAGCTGGAGAGTTCTCGACGAGGAGTTGGGAAGCTCGATGTGGAGATCGAAGGAGCGGCAGTACTGGTTGGGACGTTATCTCTCGAGCTCGAGAGTTCGGTACGAGGTGTAGGTTCTCTGACTCTCGAACTCGAAGATTCGCCACGGTCCTCTGCACCGAGCCAGGACTGTCCTGTTGCTGGATCGCTTGGCCTGGAGCTCGAATAGCCAGGGTACGATGGCAGTGTGTTGTTCAGGTCCAGCCTCTTTTCATTGATCGCGCTCTGGCTGGTGGTTCCGGCGTGCGAAAAGCAGAGCAGAACTCGCGTACAGAGTCAGGGGGAGAATCACCGGGCGCCCCCGCAAGCTCGTTCCGATGCAGCACACCCGGCGGTCTCGTCAGCAGCGGTGCCAGGGCACGGCACCAAACCCGGCCCACGACTGGATACGGGCTGTCTCGATCCGTATGCCGGGTGCCCGGCAGCGATCGGCCTTCCCGCGATCTCTGCCGATGGCCAGCGGGTCGCAGTGGCGGACTTCGGGCCGGAGTCGGCGCGAGACGAGCCAGTACTCACCATGCGTATCGTCGAAATCGCCAGTGGCCTGGCCGTCCAGGAACATCCGATCCTGAGCGACGAAGATTACAAGCGAGCGGCCGATCCGGGCACCGGGGAGTTTTCGCAGTCGTTTCTGGCCGAACTCGAAAAACGGGCCCGTGTATTCGAACGCGTGCTGATCCGGGGCGGGTATCGTCCGCTCACCGCATTGGGCACGATCCACGACAGCAAGGCGTCGGATCCGACCGACGGCCTGCGCGCCGCATTTGACGGCGAGGAGCTGTCAATCACGGATGTGGAGTCTGGCGCTGCATTATGGCGCCGACCTGTGGGTTCTTTTCAGCCGTATCGCAGCGCTGCGGGGGTCGAGTGCGGACCGTTTCCGGTCGCCGATATCACAGTATGGGTCGGCCGCGAGCCGGGCGTGGCGGTTGCGCTGGTGACCTATATCAGCTCGGATCTCTGTGCGGTCGACTATCCGTATCTGATCTGGCGCCAGACGAATTTTCGTACCGACATGCCGTGAGCGGTAAAATGCCGGGCACGGTCACTTCGAATCTCTTGCGAGGGGACCGTGGGCAACATCGTCACACCGACCACCGTCCGTGATGACGAATTCGACACGGCGGTTGACTTCGCGCTTGACCGGGGTGTCGTCGGGATTCTCCTTGAGGTTTTCCTCTCCCCGGCCGATGGACGTCAACCGACCGACAGTGATGCCGCGTTCGATCAGATACGCTCTTACCGCATTGGCACGCCTGGCAGATAGTTGCCGGTTGTACTCATCACTGCCCTTGCTGCTGGTATGTCCCTCGATGCGGAGGTTGATGGCCACACGCTTCTCGAGCAGCCCAGCCAAACGATCGAGTTTGCCTTTCGAGCCAGCCTCGAGCTGATGGCTGTTGTACTTGAACTGGATCCTGCCGATGTCGATTTTCTCGCATAGTGGACACTTGCCGCCAGCCGTGATGCGGAACTCGATCCGGCGACTCCTGTCCCTGTCCTCTTTCCCTGTGTCCGGGTTGATGATGAGAAATCTTGACCCGTGACCGACCGGTGTGAGCCGATCAGCAGCGATTCCCTGCTCGGAGAGAAATTGCTGGACCGACCGGGCACGGCGCTTCGACAGTTCCACGTTGTACCCACGGGCGCCTTCGCTGCTGGTATGACCTTCGATGGTGACCTGCAAATCCGGATGGTCGTCGAGCACCGATACGATATCTCGCCTGAGTATCTCGAGAGAATGCGGCCGAATGGTTGCAGAGGCCTTGTCGAATTCGAGCTTTTGCGAGACCTCGAGTTTCTCACACGGCGGCTCGTTTACCGTCACAACCGGCCCGGGACAGCCAAAATGCTCGGGTAGACCGGGTACCTCGGGACAAAGATCGATCCCGGGCTCTTCGCCCCGTGGGTCGGGCGGATCGAGCAAACCATCGCAGTCCCAGCCATTTGGCTCGCAGGCCGGCTTCTTGGCCTGTTGTGGCGGTAGCGGCGACTCTGCCACCACAAGTCGGTCTTCCGACCGACGTCCGTTGAACCGCATACCGACGAGGATACGCCAGTCGGGAGTGCCAAATCCCTCGTTCAAGCCCATACCGGCCGCGGCAAATCCCAGCAGCGGCTCGCTAAACAAGTACTGCAACCCGCCGATGAGCTCGACGTGATCGTTGTTCGGCCTCTGAAAAAACTCATCCGCCCGAGTCGCTGCAGTCAAACTGAGGTCGATCTCGAACGGCGGACCACCTGCATCGGCAAAGCGATAACCGGCGCCGAGGCGCCAGAAGATCTCGTCGTCCACAGTCAAATCGCCGAGCACGTTGCCATTGCGGGTCCGGTAGCCCAGATTGCCCGCCATGCGTACAGCACCAAGGGCACGCGATACAGCGAGCTCGGGTGCAAACGAAAACGCCCCCTCGCCAAAATAATCCTCCGACGTGCTGGTCGGTACGAAAAACGCGGGAATGATCGCCAGGTCGATGACGTGCTTGTCGCTGCGCAACAGTTGCACCTTGGGTACCACGCGAATGTCGCCCAGGCCCGAACCGGCAATCGCGCCTCCCGTGCCGACCGGAGACATGCCGATGTCCTGGCCCTGAGAGACGATCAGCGGCACTTCCAGGCCGGCCTGCAGCCAGGACAGAAAACCGACTGTTGCAACCAGATTGCCACCTAGCCGCCGACTCACCAGATCGCCGATTCGCCGGCTGTCACCGCCTTCCATCGAGCGGACGACGACCAGCGGATCGTTGGCCCAGCCCAACCACAACCCCACATCCCACTGAAGGTGTCCCAGCGTGGTGCCCCACTCGCTGTCCAGGACGCCCTCTCGGTCGAGCGAGATGCGAAATCGCTCGAGGGTGAAGTCACTGGCGATCTGGGCCCGAGCGCTGGTAGTCACTCCAGCCGTGATCGCCACGGCCAGAATCAGCGACCACAGGGTGCGGCGGCGGCGCGCAAGCCCCAGGGCCAGCGCTGCCAGTACAAGAGCTACAAGGGTCGCTGGCCCGACACCGGGCGCCCTCGATGAGGCCGAGCAGCCGCCGCCAACCACGCTCCAATCATCCCCACCGAGTTCGCCGCCAGTACCGGCATCCGGCTCCTCGGGCCCGGCATCGGGCTGGCCTGGACCGCCGTCGGGCTGGCCGAGACCCGGCAGTGCACCGATAAGACAGTCGATCGACTCGAAGTCCTCCCCCTCTGTAATGGCCACTGCAGCCATGGTCTGGCCGGTATTCTTGTCGATTCGATACAGCGTATTGCCATCGCCAGACGATCCCCACAATTGCCCGGAAGTATCGAAGCCCAGCCCCTCGATGTCGTCGAGCGCGA
Source organism: Pseudomonadota bacterium (assembly GCA_022360315.1). Taxonomy (GTDB): domain Bacteria; phylum Myxococcota_A; class Polyangia; order Haliangiales; family Haliangiaceae; genus JAKSDA01. The sequence goes on along the minus strand of JAKSDA010000342.1, from coordinate 25,343 downwards.
CCTCGCCGTCGCGGATCATCGCGATGTCCGTGGTCTGTCCCGTGGCCCTGTCTATGGTGACCAGGTGATCGTTGTCGCCGCCGCTATTGGCGATGGCGTACATCGTACCGTCGATGTCGATGGCCAGGTCGTCGATATCCCGGTTGCCCGCGATGGCCGGAATCTCCACATAACCCACCCCTTGGCCAAACCCATTCGGGACGTGCGCACCGGTCGTCCGGTCGATGATGATGAGAAGATCGGTGGCGTCATCGCGCCGCACACTGCCGTAGAGAAGCCCGGTCGCGGGATCGAATGATAATCCGTCCACATCGCGCAACGCGATGGTTCCCAGCGCCCCCTGGCCACGGCCAAACCGCTTGCCCAGGGGACGGAAGGCCGGACTGTTGATATCGATGATGCCGAGCTGATCGGCGTCGGCGCCATAGAGGGTCGCGGTCCCGGGATTGAATGCGATCGCCTCCACCGCATTGGCACCCAGCGAACCGACAACTCGCTGGGTTGGATTGTTTTTGTCGAGAATCGACAGGACGTCCTCTCCGTCCTCGTCGTCGATATCTGCGACCAGATAACATTGTTCTGCAGTCGCCTCCAGGGCGTGCGCTCGAGTGCCGATCGCGACCTCGCTGGTCAGATCCGTACACGAAGCCAGGCTCGTCGCAAGACCGAGCAATGATACCAATCCTGTGGGCCGTACCCGTTTCATCATAGTTCTCCTCCACGTTGCATCGGTGTCGTCAGATGCCGGAAGGCGGCGCGCCAATGCGAACTCGCACGGCGGCCGGCTCGCAGTGCAAAAACACTGCAGCACAGCCGGTCGCTCAGGCCGACGTGACCCGCGCTTCGACGCCTTCGGACAATGCTGGGGACGGCAGGTCCTCAAGCAGGAACCGCGCCAGCGGCGAACCGACCCGTAAGCACACCTAAGTACCGGAAAATCAGCTCACCTACCGGCGCACAACGCAATCGTCTGGCCGGCACGTGTGCAGTGCACATGTGCTGCACACGTGCACTGCACACAGTGCGCACAGAGTCATCTCAGAACCGACATGCGGCTCACGGCGGCGCTCTGCGTTCAGCCGAGTCGCAAACCTCGCGGCAGTACCATGATGAATGATCCCGGCTCGCGCCCCGATTGCGCGGACCGAGACATATGCGGTCACATGGGCAACGAGGCAATGTGACCGCGTGTGGAGCGGCGCTCGCTCACGATCAAGCTGGAGTCGCCAAACTCGTGGCAGCGGTAGCCGAGCTGGGTGGCAGCCCGCCAGGCACGCTCTAACGTGTTCTCGTCGGCAAACGCGGAGAGCAGATGAAAATGGCTCTGCGAGGGATCGTGCACGCCGGTGAGGATGCCGTCGACCACAGCCGGGCGAAACGACCGATCGATGACCAGATCGGTGGTGCCCGTACCCGCACACAGCTCGCCGCCGTGTTGCACCGCATTGCCTTCCAGGGCACGGACCACGGTGGTTCCCACTGCGATCACCCGACCGCCACGCTGGCCAGCCCTGGCAATGGCCCGGACTGTGCTCAGTGGAATGTCGAATCGCTCGGGCAGCGGCAGGGCGCGGTCGATCACCGGATCCCCGGTCGAACTCAGGCCGGCGGCGTGAGTTAATGAGGCCAGAATTACCCCGCGGCGGCGCAGCGCCAGGAGCAGCGACCAGGTGAGCGGCCGACCCGCAGAGGGCATCTCGACCGCCCAGGGACGCGCTCCGTACACGGTTTGTACCGACCACAGGGCGAGGTCGTCGCGGAGGTACGAGTACTGTACTGGCCGTCCAGCGCGGTAAAGTGCCTGCCAGAGCTCGCTTCCTCCCCGGTCGAAGCGGATGTCGATCAATCGGTCAGAAAGCGCAGAACACGCGGTGACCTCGGCGCCGAGACCACCTTGAAAAGCCAGCCCGTCGCCCGGTTGTAACCGCGGCGGCAGCGGTCTGTGCTCGGTCGGGGTATGCCAGTCGCCAGCGCCAAAGACCACGCCGCGCCACGACCGACCCGTGGAGACCGGACCGAGGAGCCGCAGCTCGATGTCGGCGCCCGAGCATGTCTGGCCGTGCAGCGACGCCGGCAGGGTAGCCGCGTCGTTGAGCACCAGAACATCCTCCGGCCGCAGAAGATCGAGCAAGTCGTCGAGCGCGCCGTCGCGCGGCTCGCCCCGATCGGCGACGACGAGCATGCGCACATCGCCGCGCCGCTGTGGTGGAGCCGCTGCCGGCCTCACGACGCGAACTCCCATTGCGCAGCGATGCTGCGCGATCCGCTCGGCACTCGATCCGGCGCGGCGAGCAGCGCCAGGATGCCCGCCGCCACCTGCCCGGGATCGGCCAGCCTGGACGGGTCCGCTTCGGGCATCGCCGCGGCGTGCATCTGCGTGTTCATCTCGCCGGGATCCACGCTGAGAAAACGCACCCCGGGAATCTCCGCAGCCCACGTGCGATTCAGATGATCCAGCGCCGCCTTGGATGCTCCGTAGCTGCCCCAGTTGGGGTAGGCCTCGATCGCCGCGTCCGAACTCACGTGGACGATCGTGCCCGAACCGCGCAAGACCATGGCGCCAGCAATGATCTTGGTGAGCCGGAAAGGGCCGACAACGTTGACCTGAAAAACCCGCTCGAGGTCTTCGCATTCGGTGTCGATGAGCAGGGGAAGCGGGGTCACCCCCAAGGTGCTGGCATTGTGGATCAGCAACTCGATGGGGCCGGCCAGGGCTGTGGCCTGCCCGGCTATCCGGTGAATGTCATCCTTGTTGCCGATGTCGGCCGAGATGCCGTATGCCACACCGCCCGCCGCGCGGATCTCGGCCACCGCACGGTCGAGGGCCTCGCCGTGACGGGCGACCAAAACCACCCTGGCCCCCGCGCTCGCCAATGCCTTTCCAAGTGCCAATCCCAGTCCACGGCTGCCGCCGGTGATCAAAGTCGATGTGTCGCGAAAGTTCATGATTACCTCCTATCGTCGGTGATAGTTCCCCAAGCCGTCGGGGCCAGCGACCGATTGTCGCAGCTTCAGAGTAAATCGCCTCCGACGAGGTATCATCTCTCTTGCTAATATGTTGACATAAAGTCATCCTATCGGCATGCCGGAGCAGATCGCCGCCAACCTGGCAAGCAATATCCGCAAACTACGCGAAGCGCGCGGGCTCACTCAGCAACAGATGGCCCGGGCATCGGGAGTACCTCGACCGACCTGGGCCAATCTCGAGTCGGGTGCGGCCAACCCCACCCTGTCTGTCCTCGTCAAGGTGGCCAATGCGCTGCAGGTGCGTCTGGAAGAACTCATCGGTCCGCCCAAGGCATCGGCAAAATTCTATCCGGCCGACTCGCTGCCGGTGCGTCGGCGGGGCAAGGTTGTCGTGCGCAAACTCCTACCAGAGGCGATTCCCGGCCTGGAAATCGAGCGCATGGAGTTTCCCCCGACCAGTCAAATGACCGGGGTGCCGCACACGCCGGGTACACGCGAATACCTCACCTGCGAAACTGGCGAGGTCGAGCTGTCTGCGGCGGGCACCTCGTGGCGGCTCAAACCCGGCGAGCTCGTGGTATTTCGCGGCGACCAGAAGCACGGATACCGCAATGTCAGTCGCGGCCGAACCATCGCCTACAGCGTCGTTGCCTTCGCACCTGTGGCCGACTGAGCGCTGCGACCTGCAAGTGAGCGCCCAGTACTCAGCCATGGTGGATAGTGGTTATTCGATTTGAGGTTTAGAAACGCACGCCAATTTCGACGGCCAGCCCGATGGCGTTGGCATCGCGGTATTCGTCGGCAAAGGGGAGATGGAGCCGCAATCCCGCCATCTGAGTCGGGCTGTGGTAGCGCATGCCGATATCGAGAGTCGGCAGCAGGTCGCGGTCGTCTTCAAAGACGTCGGTCTGCAAGATGACTTCGGTGAGTACTGCAAAGTATGGGCTCAACACAATACCGGCACCGAGACCGATGACGAGCGCGGTGTAGTCGTCACCATCGAGGAGGCGGTGGTCAACTCCGAGGTCGCCCTGAAAGAACGCAGTTTTCCCCTCATATCGGACACTGCCGCGCACTCGCAGGGTGGTCGCATCCACCGCGTAACGACCCGAATCGGGCAGAGTGAGTGCGCCTGCCGTGGCCAGCGCGAAGGCGTCCTCGACTCCGTCACTCGCGGTGGGGGCGTGGACATAGGCGTCCAGGCCGTAGTGCATTTGCGTGCCCCGCCTGGGCGCAGAGGCACCGAGAAACTTGATACCCGCACCGGCATTGCCCAGCACCGTAGCCGCGATCTCGGTGTCGGGGTCGGCGAAATTACTGTAGCGCACATGGGCAAACGGAACCCGCAGGACCAGCGAAAAGCGCCGATTTATCGCGATCTCGCCAAATACTGAACCGGCCACAATCGGCATGGCATCGACGATCAGTTCGCTGTTGCCCAGTGTCACCTCGGCACCGACACGCCGGTCGGACGATAGATCCGTCATCCAGAAAAATGGCGGCGGGTGAGCCTGTGCGACGCGACCGGAAAGCGCAACCCAAACCAGGATGACCGCACACGGGACGGCGATTCTGCATGCATTCATGGCGTGAGTATACGACTGAGACCCGCACCACCGGCGCTTCACGGGGTACGTGATCAATCGCCCAAAACCGGCCGCACGGGCGGTAAATAGTGTTCGGCTGTGGTGTTCATTACGCAAATGCAGTCATAAATGACTACCCGCGCAGCAAAAACCGAATCGACTTGTTCTTCAATAATGCATGTTCTCTTGAATTCGAGTTATCAAACGCTTAAAACTAAGGCATTAGATGGCCGAAATGAATCTCACCACGGGGGGGATTTGCGGTCGAATTAGCGTGAAACAGGCTGTTTCGGCACATTCAGAGCAATTTCATAACGCTCCTACTATTAACCCGATTCTCGCACATACAATGCATCATGCGCTTTGTTCACTACATGACGTGATTGCCCGGTTTGCTACCAGACTATCGCTTTGCGCCGTTGTCGTGACACTAGCTTACCAGTGTGCTTGTCGCACACATAGGAGTCGTGTCATGGACTAAGAAATAAGATTTTTTCTGATTTTCGTTTGCAAAGTCGGCCGATCAGGAAGACCGAGTCCTCGCAACGAGGCATTTTTTTGTTATCACTACGTGCAATTTTTGTTAAACATCGAATGCTTTATGCACTCACAGTATTCTTGGTGCCAAATTTCAAACCAAGCTGGAGGCACTATGCGGATGGTCAATCGAAGCTATTGGGCCCTGTGTATCATTTTTTTGCTTTCACTTCTCGCCAGCGCGTGTGGCGGCGGTGACGGCGGCAATGCAGAACCGGATTCCGGCGCCACGCCCGAGGTAGACGCGCCGACGCCCGTGGACAACGCCTGCAGGCATGTCGATCTGCTGTTTTCGATCGACGCGTCCAGTTCCATGACGGACGAGATCAAAGCTCTGTCCGATGTGGTATTTCCGGGATTGACCACCGAGCTGAACGACTTCATCAACCGGGGCGCGATCGAGGATTATCGCATTGGCGTGATCGACGCGTGCCCCAGCCCGGCCAGTTTGCACAGCATGGGGGTAGATCCGATGATGGGCAATGCGGCCAAGGACTGCAGTTTTTCCACCGATAAACCGTGGATGGATAGCAGCTCTCCCAATCTCGCAGCCGAGTTCAGTTGTGTCACAAATATGTATACAGGCGATCAAAGCGATTTATGCGAAGACGATGTGATGCGCTGGGACAATGATGAGCGACCGGCATACGCCGCTGCCACTGCACTTTCCGACGAGTACCTCGGTAGCGGCGGTGCCAACGAGGGCTTCCTGCGCGAGAACGCCTTGCTGGTCATTGTTGCAATTACCGACGAAGACGAGGAAGTGGGCAACCATGTGCCCGACAAAACGGCCAATGCGGACCAGATTTACGACAAGCTGATCGCGGCCAAAGGCAATAACCCGAAGAAAATGGTCCTCGTCGGTGTTGCCGGTGCGACCGTGACCATGAACGACCTTCCTCTTGGTCCGCGCTGTCACGACGGCGAGTATGGCGAAGCATTACAAGCCATCATTCTCAAGGAGCTGACCGGCAAGTTTGTCGACCAGGATCGCGGCGTATTCTGGGACCTGTGCAAGGGACAGCTCGAAAACGCAGTTACGCAGGCCATTGCTGTCATCGAGGCCGGCTGCAATATCGTAAGGTGACAGCGCACGCACACCAACATTGCGGACCATCGACAAACATCGAGTCGCGGACGCGCGCCCGTCGTGGCATGAAGGGGGATGAGGTAGGAGCGGGGCGCCGCGCTTATCGCGCCATGGCTATGGGCTCAGGTGAGAATGGACAGTACCCGACGGGGTGACACGGTCCACTCGATCGATTGTCCGGTAACTCTCGTGGAGTCAGTTGTGGGTAATATTTCTCTGCGCTATTCTATGCGAATGTTGCGCCTATCTTGTCCCGCTGCGGCCTTATTTGTTGTCTTACTGGGCTGTGGCGGAAGCGGCGATGGCCCGCTCTCGCCCGATGCGGGGCCGCAGCTCGACAGCAGCAACCCTGTCGCTCCCGAGCCGACATCAGACTACCTCTTCGATCTGGGCGAATTTCACCATTTTGAGCTCGAGGTGGCTCCGGACGATTGGGAGTGGTTGCGGCAGAATCCCCGCGCAGAACTATACGTCCCGGCCACGTTCATCTTCGAGGGCAAGCGATACGAGTACGCCGCGGTTCGATTCAAAGGCGATTGGAACACGCTCAAGGCGTGCTTTGACGACATGGGCCAGCAGACGTGCAAGAAGCTCAGCATCAAGGTCAGCTTCAACGAGTACAAGGACCAGTACACAAAGAACCGCTTCGCCGGCCTGCGCAAACTGGTTTTTAATTCATCGGTGCGCGATCCGTCTCTGATGCACGAGGTGATGAGCTACTGGATATTCCGAAAGATGGGCTTGAAAGCGCCCCGCGCATCCCACGCCCAGCTCACGGTCAACGGCGAGTGGCAAGGGGTATTCGTGCTCGTCGAACAGGTCGATAAAGAGTTCATCGAGGACCACTGGGATGACGCCGAAGGCAATCTCTACAAGTCGGTCTGGCCCCAGTGGGAAGAGGCTGGGCACTACATCCACGCACTGCGGACCAACGAGGAAACACCCGACGTGCAGGGCATGCTGGATTTTAAGTCGATCATCGATCGAACCAGCGATCAGACATTTGTCAGCGACATAAGCAGCAAGCTGGATCTATCCTACCTGACGCGATTGGTCGCTGTCGATCGTGCAGTCAACAACACCGACGGCTCGCGCCGGTTCTACTGCTACGACGGTCCAGACTGGCAAGATCCATGCCTGAACAACAATTACTACTGGTACGAGGAACCCAACGGCATGTTTCATATGATCCCCTGGGACCTCGACCACACGTTATTCGACACCGATAGAGACCTCGGCCGCTCGGAAACGAACGCCGATTGCGCGGTGATTCCCGCATGTGTTTTCTGGCAGGATCCCGACTGCGTGCCAGAGACAGAGACGATCGGCATCATGCCTACCCAGTGCGACCCACTGTACGGCTACATCCATCGCGCGACGTGGAATGAGTACCTGACCGTGCTCGAAGAACTGATCAAGGGACCGATGTCGGCATCCCGAATTCCCACCCTGGTGTCCGCGATGCGCGACAAAATTCGCGATACCGTGTTGAGCGACCCGTTCGGTCCCGGCCAGGCCAAATGGGAAGAATACAACAGCTGGCTCGATACGGTGCTTATCAATCAGCGAGTCGAGATCGAAAAACTGTTATCCGAACAGGCATTGCTCTCCCGGGCCGGCTCACAGCAGCATTAACCGGCCCTGGGCCTGGCCGGGGCCTGGCTCGACCGCAAGACCATAGGGTCACTACCACAGAGTGCGGGCGTATCGAATGGTAATTCCCCGCCGCGCCCCCCCGCTGCTCAGGCTTTCGCCAAAGGGGGTCGCGTTGGCCAGCTCGGCGGCAATCGAGAGCTCATCAGAGCCCCAAATCGGGATTCCCATGCCGAAAACGACCGAATAGGCGAAGCGGTCGTACGGGGTCAACCAGCCGGCCAAGACATCCAATGAGTAGCGCAGACGGCTCACCGGGGTGGTGATCAGACCGGGCTGCCCATTGGCGATGGTCATGGCAGCGGCGACCAGCTGAGAGCGCTCGGGTAGCAACCTTTCGCATTGCTCTGCCGGTCCGCGCCAGGGCAAAAATGTGCGGCCAACCAGGCGTACATTCCAGTCCAGCGGCAAATGCGAGAGCCGGTACCCGGCGCTCAACGAAACATCGGCCGAGCTGCCCACACGGTCGCCGCCGCGGTGACGGTAACGGGAGCCCGCTATCTGGCCCATGGCAAACAAGCGCTGTTTCACATCGAGTGACATGCGCAGCGACGCGTAGTCGCGCACGGCCAAAAAGCGGAGGACGCCGCTTTCTTCTGTGGTCTGATTGTAACCGCCTGTCAGGGCGACTTGTAGCGCTGACCGCAGATAGTGGCTGTGCGCGGCATCGAACTGGATACGCGGATCCCCCGGGCGCATATTGGCACCCAGGCTGAAAAGAGAAACGCTGCGCGGGGTAAACCATTGGCCCGCCATGCGCAACTCGACCTCGTCTGCCACTCCACTCTCGGTGTCGATATGGCTCGCAGTCGCGGTCGCCTTGATGCCGTAGCGGTTCCAGGTGTACTCGACCTCGGGCCCGGCCTGTACCAGCTCCACCTGATCGAACAAAAGCACACGGCTGCGCCCGGCGACGTATCTGGGCCGGCGATGGGTGAGCTCTTCGAGAGCCCGGCGATCCTCGACCCGCGCGCGGTTGCCATCCTGCACGCCGGCCTCGATGGCCGCGGATACCGCGCGCTCGTAGCGGCCCAATTGCTCCAGAACACGAGCCCGATCCATGGGCGGGACATCCACCGTGTCGAGCATGCGTCCTGCGACCTCGACATCGCCCCGCGCAACAGCCAGATAAAATACCTGCCGATTCATATCGTCGCTCAGGGTCTGAATGGCCGGATGCTGAGCGAGTCCGTCTTGCCTGGCCTTGTCGAGGTCGGTGGCCATCTCCTGCAAAATGGCACCGGCGCGGTCGGCATCGCCGTGCTCGACCGCCTTGTTCAGTCTGCGCTGGCGCAGCATGAGCCGGAGACGCCAGTACTCGGCAGCGTCGCTGAGCTGCTCTCTGGCCCGATCGAGCACTTTCTCGGCGGTGGCAAAGTCGTTGCGCCGGAGCGCGACATAAAGCTGCTGGACGTACCAGTCGGACCAGAGTGCGCGATAGTCGTCCCGGTTGGCAAATTCACGGGACGAGTTGCCCGCCCGGGTGAGCTCTCGCTCGAGCTCGGTCAACATCGATTGAGCATCGTCGAGGGCATCATTGTCCAGAGCCACGCGCAGGGATTGCTGGCGCCGCGCAGTGCGCAGTTGCCAGTAATCGGCCAGTGACTGGATGGCATTGCCCCGGCTGGCGATCTCTTCCAGGAGCGCCATTTCCTTCCAGCGCCCGGCGTCAAACGCGATCTGCATGGCGCGCAGAATTGCCTCGGGTTTTCCCCGCTGCTGCCAGGCCCCCTTGGCCACATAGAGTGCCAGATCGACCGCTCCGGTCTCGCGCGCGGCAATGATGAGCCGCTCGACCTCGGTCCACGTGGCGATGCCCTGGCGCCACAAGACCTCGTGGGCCCAGCGCGCTGTGTCGAGTTCTTCGAGCTGCCACGACAGTTCGGCCATCATATGCAAGAGCTCGCTCTCGCTACCGACGCACATGGGTGCCGGCACTGTCCGACGGTTGGATGCGCTGGTTGTTGGCAGGCACGCGGTTGACAACATGGCCACGCTGTCTTGCAGCACTTGGAGTGCCTCTTCGGGGCGACGAGCGCGCCACAGTGCCTCGGCCCAGGCCACGGCATCCCTTGGAACAATGCCGAATCGGGCGTGAATACGCTGCCAGGTCTCGGCCACCGACGTGTAGTCGGCCCGGGACTGGTGGACGTTGATGAGCTCGTCCCAGGCCGGCCGGTAATCGGGATATGCCGAGATCACCCGCCCGAGAACAGCGAGGGCCTCGCCGGGCCGACCGAGCAGCATGTACAGAGTCGCCACCTCGACCTGCCTGGCCCGGTCTCCCCTGGCTATCGGCAAGGTGAGCTCGAGCAAACGCTCCTGGTCCCACTGGGCCCGCGCCAGGGTCAGTGCTCTGTCCCGGTAGCTGCGGTCCGGTACCCGCCGGGCCAGCCAGGCCCACTCGTCCAGGGCGATCAGTGGTTTTCCGGCCCAATCGGCGATGTATGCCAATTGCTGGTGAGCGGCGACATTGTCGGGCATCAGCTCGGCCAATCGCCGGGCCAGCTCGAGTGCGCGCTCGAGCTCGCCGACGCCCAGCTCGAGCGCCAACTGGCGGGACAGCAACTCGGTATCGTCGATGTCGCTCGCCGCGACGAGGCGGCGGCCGAGCTGGGCAGCCAGCTCGGCCAGCTCGTTCTCCAGCGCGAGCGCGACAGCCCGCTCGAGCAGCCTGCGACTCTCGGGCGCCCGCTCCAGCTCGGCCAGGGCGAGAGCGAGTGCATCATCGGCACGCTCGGCCTCGCGCAGGTGGTCCAGGGCGCGATCGACGTGGATCTCGGCCCGTGTGGGCGGCTGCTCACGGGCTGTCTTCACATGCATGGCCGCGGCGTTGGCCGGTCGCTCGCCCTCGAGGTAGGACGACGCAGCTACCTCGCGCCACTTGACCCGCTCCTCGCTGTCGCTCGTGATCTCGGCCAGACGACTGTACAGGTCGCCGGCCAGCCCGGGTGCCTGGTTGGCTGTGCTGACCTCGGCCAGTCGTTCGAGTTCCGCCGCCGAGAGCATCTCCTCCGAATCGAGCAATGCGCGAACATCGCGCGCTAGTTTGAGCGAACAGCCCGGCGGCGGCGCTACCTTGCCACCGGTGCACCGGGCGTGCTGGATTTCAATGGCGAGCAGCCGGGCCTGATGTCCGTATGTCGATCGGTCCGAGAGCAACGGCGCCAGGGTACGCATGGCGTCGTCGTAGCGGGTCATCTCGTGGTACTGGCGGGCCAACAGGAGACGCAGAGCGGGGTCGCGCGGAGCCTCGTGCACGGCCAGTTGCAGGTAGGTGAGCGACAGTTGATCGGGTTTTTGCGCAGCAATGCGCTCGTGCATCTCGTCGCGCACGGGTACGAGAACGAAAAGGAGAAACGCGACCATCGCCCCCAGCGCCGCCAACCGCGAAGGAGGCAAGAGACGCGGTATTTTGCGTTTTCTCGGCGTTGGTTCCGACTCCGCCTTTGCTCCCTACGGCCCGGTCTCCGACATGAATTAGCAGCTTAACACAGCATCTCCAGTATCTGAAACGGGCAGGTCAAATCGCTGGGCCGTGGCAAAGACTTTATCGGGCACACGGCGCCCGAATACGCGATATCTACGACTTTTCAGCACACATTTTGTTACCGGCAGGTTGCCGATTACCAAAGATACAGGGACGTGACCACGGGCACGAATACGAATACGAATGCGTCGTAAACGCGAATCGGACGTAGTGATCCGGAAATGCATGATTTCGGCATTGCTGCGCAGAACGATCGGACGCGTCGGGCGATATTTGATCAGCCGAACGCGATTTTGGTCGGCGCGGGTAAACGTGACATAGCGTCCGCTGGGCAGATCGCGCACAGAGACCACTGTAGGTGAGTGACTGAGGTCGGGCCAGCCGAGACTACGGGGGAGGCGGAGGGTGCACAGCGTATCTCGGCCGTGGATCTGCCACGAGCGATCGACGAGATCGCGAGTCAGAATCAACCGATAGGAGTCGCGTACTCTGTCGGCATACTCCCACATGAAAACAGGTCGCGTTTCTTGCCGTCGAATCCAGGCATATACGTCTCGCAATGCCTGCAGGCCACCGGCCGTGGCACCTGAATAGGCGTGATAGAGGATGGTGATCGGGGTGAGGCGCCGTTTGCCGTCGGTGAGCTCGAGAGTTTCCAGCACCCGGCGAAAGCCAAACGCGGCGTTGCCGCCGGGGACGCGATAACCGTCCTCGTCTGCGATGGGCAGCGACACGTCCAGCTCGATCTCAGCCAGCGACGGTCCACCTTGCCCCGGCCTGGCCACGGGTCGGGCGCGGGGTTGAAGTCGGGTCAGCGAGGGATTGGTTCGAGTGAGATTGCCACCGGCTCCGGTCAAACCGGGCTCGCCCATGACAACGTGATCGATACCTTTGGCGAGCAATGAGTCGTTGGTCGAATGGGGCAGACGGGTCGAGGCGATCAGTCTGCGAATGACATCGCCGGCCAGCGGTGTGCCGCGCAACTGGGCCCGGCGGTCGGCTCCCTCGGAATCGACGTGTATCATGAGCAGACGAGAGCCGTTCTCGGTGGTGACATCGGGAGCGGGTAAGGGCTCGAGCGCGAGGGCGTTCTTTACAAAGGCAAACGGATCGATCGCCCAGTAGAGTTCACCGCCGTACCCCTGTCGCAACAGGTGAGGTGTCATGGCCAGACCACCCCAGGGCGCGGTGATCACCGAATCGCGCAACGGTCCCCGGGAGTCGCGGACGCGCAGATGCACGTTCAGCCGGGGGTCGGTAGCAATGAGCCCGGGCCCGAAAATGCGACCAGCCAGGGGATTGGCTTCGAAACCTATGAGAGGTGAGGTTTCGATGGCGATGTCTGAACGGTCGCGCGCCCCGGCTTGTCGAGACCGGGTCGCTCGCGATGCCTGGGTCAAGCCGAGTTTTTTTTGCAGTGCCGGGGCCGGTGCAAATCCCAGCTCGCCGAATACGGCAATGCGCACGCCCTGGTCGAGCCTGGCTGACAACCAGTCGGAATAACGTTTTGCGTCGTCGCCGAGCGACCGGGTAAACCACGTCAGCACGCCGGCATAGCGCCCGATCAGCGGCTCGCTCGGCAATGGCTTGCGGACGTCGCGCAGTTCGGGCACATAGCCCTCGTATTCCAGAATCGGGACGAGGAGCTTCAGCGCGCGGGACCGGGCCATGGTCTCGCTACTACTGTCGAACAGGACCAGGAGCCGGCGCGGTATGATCTCGGGCGCACCCACTCCCAGAGTCACGAGATCGACGTCGGTGACCCAGGGGTCGAAGCCGAGCGCGGCGATGCGGCGGGCGGTCTGGCGAGCCTGATCGCGTTGGTTGGGCGGCCGATAATCGATCACGGTGACCGGCAGACCGTGGCGTTTGCGCGCTGCGCGCAACTTGCCGACGAGCCATTCGCGGTCGCTTTGGGAGACCCGGGTATAACGCTTGGCGGCCGCGTCCCAGCGGTCGTAGAGCGATTCGGCGACCAGCCCGGAAAGCAGTGGAGCCACTTGATCGAGTATCTCGAAACCGCGATTGGCGATGAGCTCGACCCCTGGATACCGCCGGTGCAGCTCGTGGATGAGCGAGACCAGAGCGGCCACGTGGCGAGCCCTGTCGGCAGCGGAGGTGACGCCCAATTTGTAGCTATCCAGAGTATCGAGGAAGAATCCGCGAAATCCGTACTGCCACAGGGTGGCCAGACGCTCGTCGAGAAAGTACCGCCGCCAGCCCGGATGGGTGAGATCCACGACGTCGCTCTGCCAGGCTGGATTGGCCGCGATGAGCCAATCGCTGGCAAAGCTATCGGGGCGCATGTCCCGAGCCATTTCACCGACGCTCACATAGGCGAAGAGGCGGGTGCGACTGCCTCCGAGCTGGTCGATATCGACGCCGGCGCGGAGCAGGACATCGCCATCGACCACGACCTGCTGGTGGATTTCGAGGATCTCGGGGGGAATCTCTGCCCCGTAATAAAGGGCGATGCTCTCGGCATGGGCGAGCGGAGTCAGCGCCAGCAACAGGGTGGCCATGGCCAACTGGGCCAGCCGGGGCCGGGCGATCATCTACGCGTCCACTCCCTGCAGCATGAACGTGTCTCGCACCAGACCGTCGAAGCGGCGGTTGAGCAGGGCGAGACCGACCAGAGCGGCCGCTGCCACCGCGATTGCAAAACCGTAGCCGTAGAACACATAGCCCAGTTTTTGGGTCACGATGGTGCCGACGGTGTTGAGCACGGCGAAGATCAGGCATATGCGCAGCGCCGTGCCCCGTTGATCGAGGTAGAAGAACACGTTGAGGACCGCGAGGAGAAGCACCTGGACCCCGACCGCAGCAGCGTGGACGTATAAGAGCGGCAAAAACAACTCGGAGATGCCAAAAAAAGGCAACACGTTGCGTGCGAAGAGGATGATCAGGAAAAACACCAACCCCTGCACTTTAAGAATCTCGAAGATACCGCGTTTCGCCGACACCGTCATGTTATCGCGCAACTGCTCGATGCGCTCGAGTGGAGCGCCCTCGCGCACCGCGTCGTAGAATGCCGTGTAATGCTCGGCAAAATCGGTCTCCAGGCGGATCAGAAACACCGACATGCCCGGAACCACCGTGAGGTAGGCGAGCAGCACCGGGATGTCGTAGAGATAGGAGCCCCGGAACAGCCCGATCATGGGCTCGCTTGTCCTCGGGTTGGCCCAGAACAGGAATTTGTCGATCCAAACCCCGTAGTTGAAGAGAAATCCGGTGACGGCCAGGCTGGGAAAGACCTGCTCGCGGTCGAAGAAATCGAAGGCGATGAGCGCATCGCTGGGATACTGGCGCAAGATCAGGAAGAGGGCGACAAAAAGCAAAAACGCCTGGCCTATGGCGAAGCCGGCCAGCAGCCCTTCGAGGCCGTAGGGCGCGAGCAGGATGGCGCAGCCCAGGATGATCCCGTAGGCGCCGGCAAAACTGGCCAACACCGAGCCGTAGAACTTGAGAGCGGTGAGCAAAACCACCACCAGCCACAGATCACACAAAACGATGAAGCACTCGACCATCACGATGCGGTAGAACAAACTCTGCTCGGCAAACCCGACAAACATCACGACCGTCCCGACCACACCCGCCGCTGCACCGGTTACCACCATGGCGCCGAACAGATTGGGCAGGATGCGCGAGTTGCGCTCTTCGAACACGCGATCGGCGGTGAGGCGGGAGAACAGGAGCTGCAGGGGACCGCTGAGGATCAGAGAGCCGGCAAAGAGATAGGTCACCGAGACCTGAAACTGCGGGACGTCTCGGCGCTCGGGCACGAGTTCGACGGTCCACAGGCCGGTGAACAGGATGGTGATGATCGAGATGAGCCACGGCCCGCTGCTGATCAGCCCGGCTGCGCCGTAGAGCTTGCCCAGCCCGGTAAAGCCACCGCCGTGGCCGAGCCTGCGCAGTGAAAAGCCGATTCCCGCCATGCCTCAACTCGTGGCAACCCGCGCGGCGACCTCATCGGCACCGGCCTTGCGCAGCGCATCGGCATAGATATCGCGGTACGCGTTCATCATCACGGGTTCGGTGTAGAAGCGATTGACTCGCGCGATCGCTGCCCCCTGCGCTCGCTTCCACTCCCCTTCGTCGCCGAGCAGCGCGACCACCGCCCGGCCGCTAGCCTCGGGGTCGGCTATGGGCACTACGCTTCCCGCCGAGCCGAGTGCGCGGTCTTCGGGCAATCGGCCCTCGATGAGCTCGCGGCACGCGCCCACATCGGTGGTCACCGCCGGTACACCGGCGGCAAATCCCTCCAGTATGACCAGGGGCAGAGCCTCGCTGATCGAGGTCAAGACCACGACTCCGAGCTTGGGCAGGATCTCTGCAACGTTCTGAAAGCCGAGGAACTTGACCTTGCCGGACAGGCCGAGGCTTTCGACCAGCGCTTCACAATCAGCCGTGTACTCCGGCTCTTCCTCGGACGATCCGATGAGCCAGCCCTCGGCATCGGGAATTTCGGTGCACACCGTCCCCATGGCCCGGATGAAGGTCTTAACGTCCTTTATCGGCACCAGCCGGCCGATAAAGCCGACCACCTTGGGCACCTCGCTGGCGCGGTCGGCCAGGGCTTGCTCGAATCGCGCGACGTTGACTCCGTTGGGGATGATGACCGTTCGCTCTTCGGGAGCTCCATCGTTGAGCTGGCGCTGGCGATTGCCCTCGTAGAGAGAGACGATCGGATCGGCCATCTGGTAGGTGAGCCGGCCCAGGCCCTCGAAGAAGCGAATCCACAACTTGCGGATGTAGCCCAGGCCCTCGGTGAGAGAGCCGCCCAGGCCCCGGATTGCATCGCTGATCCATTCGGCCTGGGCCAGGTCGATGGTTCTCTCTTTGGTATAGATGCCGTGCTCGCTCAAGATGAGCGGCAAGCTGCGAGTACCGGCCAGAACAGCCCCCATGAGACCGGCATAGCCGGTGGAAACAGTGTGAAATGCGCTGGCCCTGGGCACGTTGTGAGCGATCTCGGCCAGCTTGAAGAGCGGCGCGTGCATGATGCGCACCGTCCAAAAATAGTCGACAAAGCTGTCTTCTGCGCAATGGAGGTAATGCTGTTCCCGGACGTACTTCCAGGATTCGTCGCTGTACAAAAAATCCTCTCGAGTGATCCCGCCCTGCCGGCTGATACTGCCGAAGACCCTGGCCAGGAGGTCTCGGCTCATGCTGCCCTCGACGTCGGGGTCGCGCAAAAACTCGTGCATCTTTCGCATCCGGACGAATTGCTCGGCATCGCCCCGGCGCCGCGCGGCGCGGCTCGAGACCAGCGACTCGGCCATATAGTGGGTCTCCAGATGGACGACGTTGTCGGGCAGCTGGTAGCGCTGGCCCTCGTAGTCCTTGCGGCTACCACCCAGAAAAACCAGCGAAAATGTCAGCTCGGGCAATTTGGTGATAATCTGATGGACCCACGAGGATACGCCACCGCGCACGTAGGGATAGGTGCCCTCCAGAAGCAAACAGATGTCGGCCGCTTTGTCCATGGCGTCAGTCTTTTTCGCCCAGCCAGAATCGGCAGATACCCTCGACCACGCCGGGGCGCCGGGTATCTGCCCTGGTCAGGGTTCCAAGGTGCGCCCGCACCCCGGCGAAGTCGCGGCGACAAAATGCGATCTCAGCCAAAAATGGCTCTATCGAAGCAGGGGGGAACCCCCTCTTGTGGGCCCTCGTGAACATCTCTTCCGCCTCGTCGTACTGGCCCTTTCGCAACAGGATACGGGCGAGCAGAAACAGGGTCGCCAGGGTGATGCCGTCGCCCTCGTGACCGCTCTCGACCCGGTCGAGCGCTGCGCGAGCGTTGGTTTCCGCACTGATGAGGACTCGCCCCTCGACCGCGCCGACCGCCAGGCTGCAATACGATAGCTCCCAGTGCAACTGGGCCAGTGCATAGTGCAGGGCCACCTTGTCGGTATCTTTGGGGTCGTCCTTGGCCAGGGCTCTCTCATAGTAGTGTATACGCGACTGCAGTGCTGTGTCGCGCCGGTACAGCATGGCATAGGCGAGCAATCGTATGTCGTCCACCGGATCGCGCAGGGCGAGCCGCAGGATGGGTACGCCAGCCCGGGCATGAACGTGACGGAGCGCAATGACTGCGGACATCCGGTCGTCCACCGACGACTGCTGGTCTTGCAGGATGGCGACCAGAGAATGGGCGTCGGCGACCGGAGAGCGCCCGGACTCGAGGAATACAGGAGACAGGGGGAGCGGCGGAATGTCGATGCGACGCCAATCCCGTGCGCGCCGTTTCACCGGAGCGTAGAGCGCGGGTAGGATCGCCGCGAGCAGACCGAAAAGGCCGAACACCGGCAGAGAGAATACGATGAGGACGATCAGAGCATAACCCGACCACCGCTGGCGACGATCGACGTCGAGCTGGCCCGACGCCAGCGGTCGGCCGTGACCGCGGCGCTCGCGCGCGCGGCGGCGATAGCGAGCCGGCAATACGTGCCACAGCGCCGCCGCACCGATACTTGCCAGGCCGTGTCCGAGGGCGAAGCCAATTCCTTGCACCGGGCCTTGGCCCCACAAAAGCGCTGCCATGGCAACACCTTCGAGTACCATGAGGCCCGCAATAAAGCCGCCGACGAGGCCGTATCGGAGGAATTTTTGCGTATTCATAAGGCTTCCTCCCGGGGCTCGGCATGTTCGGCCAGCCAATCGCCCATGCGCCCACCCAGTGCAGCCAGGAGCATCATATGCTCGTCGGTCATGGCCAAAAATGGCATCTGGTGGACCAGGATTACCCCCCATAGACGAGCGCTCGAATCGGCAAGAGGGATACAGATGAGGGGCGAAGGCCCGGTTCCGGATACTCGATCCTCGCGTATCGTGGTGAGCTTTCTGGTTTTGAGCGCGTCGAGCACCATCGGATGGGCGAGGTCGACATCTGGAGTCACGCCGAGTTGAGCGACCGGCTCGGCGACGACTGCGGGACGCTTGCCGCGCTTGTCAGGCCAGTGCACATCGTGCAACGAGGCCATCTGGACCTGGCCAAAATGACTGAACAGGCGCAGGATGCTGTCGCCAGCACCGGTCAACGCCCGGGTCGGACAGTGCTCGAGTTCGGCCCGTACCCGGTCGAGAGTCGTCTGCAGACTGGTGCCACTGCTGGCGATGCGCTGCTCCAGTTCGTCGTGCGAGCGCTTGAGCAAGTGGTAGGCGCGAGTGAATTGCTCGAGCTTATCGCCGCGCTGGCGGTTTTCGCGGCGAGTGGCATCCAGCGAGTGCTGCCACTTGTCGCGATATTCGCCCGCGACCACGCCGATGAGCCCGACGCTCAACACATAGCTGACGGGAAATGATTCGATCTGCGTGTAACCCATACGCCACAGGGTCAAGCCGCCAGCGATCAGTACGAGCGAACTCACCAATGCGTAGCGAAAGCCGTTCTGCAATCCGAGTAGTACCGGCGCGAGCAGAGTCCAGGGAAATCCGTGCAGAAAAAACGGATCTCGAGAGTCTATCAACCAGCCAATAGCGGGCAGGAGCGCAGTGATCACAGCGGTCTCGATCCAGGCCCGCACCGGCGAAGAAGCCCGATTTCCGACCAGCGTCTCGATCAACTGGACGCGGCGCTCTCGCCTTACCTGTCGCGCTCCGGCCAATCGAGCTCTCCTCGTGCTACCAAGCGGCCGGGCAGCCGGCTGCCACGGCAATACCGCATTTGGCCGCCAAATGGCCGTTCCCCCGTAAACAGACTGTATTCTGCTCCGATCGTGCACTCCAATGCAGTTGCTGACAATGCCTCGCCATCACTCTGTAACTCCTCCGACACACAACTTTCGAATGCAACGGGAGATATAACCCATGCCTCACAAATAATTCGTCCGATACGGACCGATTCCCGTACGGGGAATCGACCGGGGACGCGATGGTTAAAGTTTGCTCTTACCCTACTGCACTCATTTGAAATTATTACCTTTTATCAAGAGCACCGAGCCAAGTCAAGACGCCGTACCAACCCGCTTCGAGCAAAACGTTCAGGCCGGCGCAGCCGGGCCGGACGCAGCGCGCATGGCACTGGTCGTCCGGACGTCCCGGTAAGCAAGGCGAGGCAGCTGGAGGTCCCGACAAGCAATGCGAAGCAGAGCTCATACGAAGCGAGTGGTCGGCTATTCGACCGGAGTCGACAGGGAGCCGCGTCGCTGAGTGCGCGCCTATTCGACAGGCCGGGCGTCCCGGCAAGGGATGCGGAGCGGAGTTCATACGGAGCGGCCACCCCTGCATAGATTGTAGGAAAGCACACCCTCTCCATACTGCCTCGGTGTGGGACAGATACCGCATAAGGTCGCTGCATAGATTGTAAGAAACCGCGCCCTTCTCCATACCGCCTCGGTGTGGGATAAAAACCGCATCAGTTCATCGTGCAACGAATAGAACTCCGCCTCTCTCACAATACAAGTTGATTGACACGAGCACCGGTCTAGCGTCAAATGTGCGTGGGAGAGCCTGCTCGGCAAGTCTGAGGGTGGCTTCCTGTGCGACATAGGGTGACTGACACCGGTACGATCGCAAAGTATCGGATTGTACCCTCATCTCTGCTCTAGTTCGGAGCATCCCAAACCTTGACTGCTGCTTCTGCGCGCCCGCGCATTATTCGAACCATTCTAATCGACTAGTACAAAAGGAATACCGAATGACAGACGATCGCCATTTCTTGCCCAGCCGCCTGCTCGGCCGACGAACGTGCGTACAGATACGTCGTTATCTGCTCGTCGCAATTGTGTTTTTAACTGTACTCGCGGATCAGAAAGAGACTCGGGCCGAGTTTCAGCCGCTGGTGGCAGTCGTCATGTGCCAGGACACCTACAACTACTCGGCACCGGATTTCGAGGGTTGGCTCCCGTCCCAGGCGAGCAGTCAAGCCCTGGTCGGTCTGGTCGGGCTCGTCGGTGTTCCCTATCACACGCTCACTCTGCGCGAGCTCCTCGAGACTACCGAGTCCGCCTATACCAGCGTGTGGTTTAGCTACTGCGTTTACATACATCCGACGCTGAGGCTGCCGTTGCAGTCGTTCCTGCAGTCCCATCTGGCAGCCGGCGGTTCGGTGGTATTAAACGGTTCCCTGGACAGTTTTTATATCGATGATCAAACCGGTGAACGGCAATACAGAAGCATGGCCGACGAGATGCCTTTTCTCGCCCTTGAGAATCGGGGATACAGAAATTTCACGGGGCACGAGATCTATACGACGGCATCATCCCATCCCATTGCCAAGCGCACTGGAATTGTCGGCAGTGCTCAGCTCACCCAGGGGATGCGTGGCGGTCTGGAGTTTTTTACGCCCATGGGCACGAATTCGCGGGGAAGCGAAGTCCTGCTCGAGCTGGTCGATCCCAGCGGCGGACCGTCCAGTCCCTTCCTGGTAGTGACAGAACCGGTGGTTGGCGGCAGAGTCGTTGCGGTGGGTGAATACGGCAGCTATGCCGGTGCAGCGTCGCCGATCCGCAACGACCCGGCGGCGACGTTTTACGACAACCTGCTCATACCTTATCTCATCGAATCGGTACTCTGGGCCATCGGGCCAGACAACGAGCCCTTTGCCGGGCTGCAGCTCTCCCATGCCCCGGTAACCGCGATCGGCAGACTTGATGGCGACTGGAGCGGGCACGAGGATGCGACCGATTTGACGTTTGACTATCTGATCGAGCTCGCCAAGCGCACCGGTGTGGCCAGTGTCTACGGCATTGTTTCGTCGTTTGCCGCCGGCTCAGTCCCGCCCGGATCGCCTGAGAACTGGGCGAGCTTCAGTCGGGGTGGGCAAGAATTGCAGCGTCTGGGTGGCAACGTGGGCACCCATTCTCACACCCATTATTTTCACATGAGCGACGAACTGGACGATGCTGGATGGCAAAGCGAGGTAGCCGGGTCCCTCGCGGCCATCCGCGATCGTTTTCAGAACTCGCCGTTCGATCCCGCCGCCAATTCGTTCATCAATCCCGGCGCCGCGATCCGGAATCACGATTACGGCAGATTTTTCGCCATCATCGACCTTTTCATGACCCACGGTTTCGAGCTCTATACCCCGTATGCGACCGGGGTAATGGGCTTTGGCCTGCCGGAAGGAGTCGAGCCAATACCGGTCATCCACAACAGTCCAATGCCGGACTTCATGTGGATGTACATAGCGGATTGGAACTATACCATCGAGCAGGCGACGACCAACCAGGCCCTTGTCCTGGATTTTTTCCAGGACACGATCGGCCGCGGAGTGCTCTACAATCAGATGTGGCACGACTACGCCATCAGCGGACTCGATGCGCCTGCAAATTACCCCGATACTCCGAGCCTGCTGCCCCTCTTTGACGCCAATGGCGACCATTTCACGACCAGCCGGATCTATGCCCCATCGATCGACGAACTCGTGGACAAGATGCATGTGGCCCACAAAGTCGCTTTATCGAGCCGTATGAACGGCAATGACCTGGTCGTCACCCTTGACTATTCGGCTCTTCCCACCTCGCGTGTCGACTCAGTCGTCGGCATGGGGGTAAGGGTCAACCACAGCGATCAGCCGATCAGCGCGGTAACCGTTGACGGCGCGCCCCACTACGGATTTACTTCCGATACCGTTCTCCTCCCTCCAGCCGAGCAAAGCAGCCAAACCGTGGTGGTGAGTTTTGCGGACCAGCCGGGTCCAGCGGTCCGTTTAACCTACATATCCAAGCCGTACGAGGAGATCGAATCCGAGGAGAGTGGAGCCATGCACGTCTGGCTGCAAAATCCGAGTCTTGCCACTCGCTTCTGTCTCGAAGCGCCGCGCGCCACGGTGGTTCTACACGCCGACTCGTATCAGCGCTCGTCCGGGGACGAATTCTGTGGTGAGATTGCCTATGAATCCGACACAACGGTTCTCACCGCCCAACCCTTCGACACCGGCACTCCCGAGTTGTACGTACAAGCGACCGAACGCGCCATTACCTCGGCGTTGGTCGAGGACGACTTCATAACGCTGCAGTTCGGGGCTGGCGCTGCCGGCAGGGTGTATTTCGCGGCCACGGAGGCTCCGGATCGAGTTCTGCTCGACGGCCAGCGCACCGAGTTTCAGTTCAGCAGGGGAGAGTTTTCGCTCAAGGTGCCGAAATCAACTGATTCTGTGCCGATCGTGTTGCAATACGAGAGCGGCAAGTCGGAGTCCTCGGGATGTTCGGCCGCCAGCAATCCCCAAAACGGCAATCTACACGCTTTCTTGTTGCTCGCCCTGATCGCCATCCCGATGCTGCGCCGCCGGCGCACTATCAACATCTAACACCGGCAATGCCTGGCCCGATCAGGCATTGATTCTGCCCGCGTTGTGGCCGCGTATCGGCCAAGTTCGGTCTGCTGATGAAATACCAGTGGCCGCAACTACCACATGTGCACCTCCTATCGTGATATAAGCTGGGTAGCTCACAACTCTCGACTCCCAGGAAATATCCGATGCGCAACCGTTCCCTCGTTCTAACCCTGCTTGTCGCCATTTCACTTGCTGTCGCAATGGCGGCTTGCAAGAAAGATGAGCAACTCAAGTTCGTGTATATTTCACCCGATCCGATCGGGGTGAATCCATTTTTGGCCATGGGCAAGAGTGGACTGGAGGAGTCGGCGCAGTCTCACGGGGCAATTGCCAAGACCTTTCAGTCTGAAGATCCGACGACTCGTCGGGAGAATCTTCGCGCTGCTGTGGCAGAGGGGGCCAAGATCGTCGTTGTCATCGGCTTTCAGTTCAACGACATGATCAATGAGTTTGCCGAGAAGCATCCCAACGTGCAGTTTCTGATCGTCGATCAATGCGTCGAGAAGCGCCCACACAACCTTCATTGCGCCGAGTTTCGCGAGCACGAAGCGACCTTCCTACTGGGAGCGGAGGCGGCATCGCTGACCAAGAGCGGACACGTCGGTGTGGTCTGTGCCCTCGACATTCCGTTCATGCATCGCTTCACCGACGGATTTACCCTGGGAGCCAAGCACGTCAAGTCCGATATCAAGGTCGACGTGCGCTGGGTTGGTGGTCAGAATCCATATTCCGATCCGGTTCGAGCCAAAGAACACGCTATTGCGCTACACGCGGCTGGTGCAGATATCATATTTGCAGCTACGTCGGCTGGGGACTATGGTATCTTCGAGGCCGCAGTCGAGAAGGGATTCAAAGTGATGGGCGTCGACATCAACCATTGTCCCAACGCGCCCGGCAAAATGTACGATTCCGCACTCAAGCGCATCGACGTTGCGATGACCGAGACCATCAAGCGGATCATGGCCGGCGAGAAGAAGATCTCGGCGAGTTACGGGCTCAAGGAGGGGGGGGCAACCGTGATGGCCTTGAAGAGGCGAGGTGGCCTATCCTCAACCAAGTGCCTCATCGCCGACGAGAGCGAGGTAGTCAGAGCGGTCCGGGATCTCAAGGACCAAATTGTTTCGGGCAAGATAAAGATTCCGGATCCCAAGTTCGCCAAAAAATAAATCGCCTACACACGATCACGCTGGGACCCGAGAGCTTTGCGCTCGGCTATCGTTTTGGCAAAGTTCCGGGCGGCCGGACTTTCGGCTGACTCGGCGGTTGGCCTCGCAACAGAAACGCCGTATTTGAGCCACAACTAATGCGTTTCTGATTAAAAAATATCGCTGACAGCAATGCGAACGTTAGGAAACTTCACCAGCGCGATCGAATCACCCGGACGGGATATGGTAGCAGACCTGTATTTACCGTCTGCAGCTTCGCGATAGACCTCGACCACCTTGTCGACCAAGTTGACGATCCAGTACTCGAGAATCCCACACTCTGCATAGAGCTTGGCCTTGACATTGCGATCTTTGGGCAAGGAAGTGGCCGCTACCTCGATGACCAACCAGGCCTGGCTGGGATGTTCATCTGAATAATCACCGGATGGCACCACCGAGAGATCGGGCTCTGGCTCGGAATGGCTGGCCAGGGCGAGAGGAAGCTGACTTTGCACTTCAGCTCGATCGCCTACCTGGGGCAAGAGGAGCTTGTAAAGGACACGCAAGGCCCGAGCATGCTCTGGTCTGTGCGGACTCATGGAGATAAGAACACCGTACAGTAGCTCGACGCGCTCATCATCGAACATACCGAGCTGGATCATCCGATCGTATTCGGTGCGCGAAATGAGGCGAATCAATTCGGGGTTTATCCCTGGAACTACTGTGCCCGGCACTCCCGAAAGATAACACGTCAGCCAGCTTCTCGGATTTTTCACCTCGCGCCTTCATGCCCTAACCACTGTACACAATTCCCCGGGCCCTCACAACTAAGTCTGGCTCACATTGCGCAATATCTCTGGGGAAAGTATGAAGCATGCGCTGGCCAGGGTCATCTGCGAAGTTGCGTTGGGGTGATCGGGGTCGAGGTTGCGAGGTCATTCGACGGCATTGTGATTGCAGCAGCGCGCGGGACAGACATTCGTCGACGGCTGGTCGAGGTTGCGAGGTCATTCGACGGCATTGTGATTGGCGAGGCCCGGGGGGGGCAGGCCTGCAGTGCTTCAGGAGCAGCGAGCCGCCGGGCCGGGCCGCGAGTCAATGTGGGCACCTGGCCGGGAAGCCGAGCAGCGGCGCCAGATGTATGCGGTCTCGACTATTCGAAATCGAAGGGCCAGTCCAGATCCAGCACGCGTTCGGCGAACAGTTCGGCGCAAACGCGGTCGCCTGGCCAGGTGGTGAGAACCGTTTTGGGTACCATCCTCGGCCCACGCCAGTACCGTCAGGGTCTGCTTGCCCGGACCGCGCCCCGACAAACCAGCTTGGGGCCGCGGCCCATCGTTTCTGTATCCGTTCTGTTGCCGGCCTCAATTCGGCTGCACTCGATCCATTAACACAGGGTCCAAGGCGCGATATTTACTCTGCAAATCGCTCCGGGGTTCAGTTTGGGAGAGCGCTAGCAGCATTCGGGAAAAAACGTTTTCCCGAATCTGCGCGCGCCCCGGCCGAGAGCGGCGATCGGCCGATTTCGGGCACCTGGGGCGCCCGGCGGGAGTCCGCCGGAGGGCTTTGCCCAACAATGGTAGCAGAGTTCGGG
>JAKSDA010000203.1 GCA_022360315.1 Pseudomonadota bacterium | reverse complement strand
TGTCCGTGGTTGACCGGGTTGGAGCAGTAGGTTCGCGGGGAGAGACACCGGTTGCCGTCGCGCAGAAAACCGTGGGGGCAGCCGTTGACCAGATCTGCCTGGTGCGCGTAGCAGCCCGTGACGTGGGATGCGTTGCAACTTCCGCCGATACCCGCGAGCGCGAGGGGCAGGCCCACCCAATCCACGTAGGTGACGTTGAAGTTCAGGACGCCATTCGTGAATGTCATCTCGGCCTTCTCGAGTTCGCCCTGTCGCGGTCCATCGGTATATGCAGTCACGCGCGCGGCGTGCCACTCGTTGGGAGCGACGTAGTCGCGTGTGGCGCCGGGAGCGAGCTGCTGATTATCGGGCTGTAGCACGCCGGAGGATCCAGCTCCGTGGATCCAGATGGGGAACGAACAGGAGTTGCGAACGCGAACCCACTTGCCATCGCTGCGCGGCGGACGTGAGTCCCAACCGCCACCGGGCGGGTTACCGGGGTCGCTCAGTAAGGTCGGCTGCCAGCGCTGCGCGTTGGTGCCATTGCAGGTCCAAAGCTGGATGTTCGTGCCATTGGCCGTGTTCGCCCCATCCACATCGATGCACTTACCCGAGGACGGGTGTACGAACGCCACCTCGCCGCCGCCCACATCCTGGGTGACGAAGGACTGTGCGGCGGTCCCGTTGCAAGTCCACTGGTGGATGTTGGTCCCGTCTGCAGAGCCGTTGCTGGCCACATCCACGCACTTGCTCGAGCTCGTGTTGACGAGACGGATCCGGCCGTTGCCGAGGTTCTCCGCGCGGAACGACTGCGCGCCGGTGCCGTTGCATTGCCAGGAGTGAATGTTGGCGCCATCTGCAGTGCTCGAACTCGCCACATCCAGGCACTTTCCGGGGCTCGCCAACGTGCCAAAATTGTAGACACCGCCGTCGTCCACCGCGCTCGGGGCGACGTTGTAGCTGTCGATCGATTGCACCCCGAGCTCCTCATTGATGAGCCCCTCTTCGCCCAGCGGCACGCTTTCATCGACAACACATGCCGCCACGACCAAGGTGGCACACGCAAGCAGTAAAGTCTGAGAGAGAAAAATCTTCGTTACATTAGATTCCGGAAATATATTCCTACTAAAATTTTCCAGCATATCGTTTCTCCATTACGCATAAGGTAATTGTTTAAAATGCGCTCGGCGGGAGCATAAGGAAAACAAGTTGACTATCGCGGCACACAGGGAAAGAAATCTCATTTTCTCGCTGCACCAAAAATCTTCGGAATCGAGCTTACGCGCCAATATAGCTGAATAGAGATCGTCATCGTTGGGACCGAGGGTGATGCTGGCTGGTGTGGCATCGACGGCGATCCGCTCATCATGGGCCACGCGATGAAATTATCGCTTGTTGGCGATACCGCGCAAAGCCAATCAACTCCCGGTATGAAGAATTGGGTGCGGATCCTTTGCAACAACGGATAAATCAATAATTGTAGGCGGTTGGATCTTCAAGAACGCCCAAATCGTGGCATTGAGGCCCCTCTATGACGACGTTTACAGTATTCAGAGGAGTACCCGAACCATGCCTTATTTTCATTCAACAACGGTTATTTCTCTAATGATTCTAATTGATTAGATATCGCATCTTCTGTCGTTTCAAAACAGCCGCACCCGTATGAATTGTCAGTATTGTGGGTTACAGGCCATCGTGATCACCGAATTCGATTCATCGTGATCACTGATTCCAGCATCGTGATCACTGAATCCGATGCAACGTGATCACACCGGAGCCTCAACTGGGCAGTAACATGTTCGACAGCGTGTTTGCCGAGGACATCCGGGCATGCTTTCGGACCAGTCTGGAACGGGTGTCTGAAAAAGAAGACATTGGCTTGCGGATCAAGTTGCAGTTGGAGCAAGCGCCCGAGCTGGCCGACCTGCCTTGGGAGCTTTTGCTGGATGAGTCGAGCGATCGGTTTTGTCGCTATCGGTGCAGACCCCGATCGTCCGCTATGTGCAGCTGACGGAGCGCATTCCACCGCTGCGGGTGAGGCTGCCGCTGCAAATTCTGGTCATGGTATCGAGCCCGAGCGGATATGCAGCGCTCGATGTCGAACGAGAACAGACTCTGCTGGAGCAGGCTCTGGAACCGCTGCGGGCGAGCAATCAGGTCGATGTCACGTATGTCGAGCGAGCCACACTGCGCGACTTGCATCACGCGCTGCGCAAGCGACCGTTCCACGTGTTTCACTTCATCGGACACGGCGGTTTCGATCGAACGACCGACGAGGGGGTACTGTTGCTCGAAGACGAGCAAGGGCGAGGCCAGGAAGTGGATGGACACCGTCTGGCCACAGTGCTGCAAAACCGGGGCACGTTGCGACTGGCAAAGCCCGAGCGTTCTTATCTTTCGCACTGGTCTGGCGGATTGTATCTGAACAGCCTCGACCACGTTGTCAAAGCGAACCCTTAAGATCACGGGTTATCTCCGATACATGGATGGATGATTTTTCGCTATTTGCCGATGAGCGCGGACGTCTCGAGAGCGCTCGCGAAGCGATCCGCGACTGGTTGGCGAGAGAGCGCAAGTTAGAGCTCAAACCGAGAAACCAGAGCGTGCAACCGACGCGAGAGCCCAGCACGTACCCTCGTTCATGGCATACTCAGCGCATCATGGAGACAGCGCGATGAACCGCAGAGTGCCCGACGTCGTGGCAATCGGCAGCGTGGCGGTGATGCTGTTTGCGCTGGTAGGCTTGCAGAGCAGCCAGTCCCATGCTCAATCGGTTTGCCAGGAGGGTTGCAATCCATCCCCGCGCACCTGCGACAGGAAGTGTAGCAAGACCCAGGTACGTCACCCGGAAACCCAATGCTGCGTTGCCAAATGCTGCGTTGCCAAATGCTGTGTGCCCAAGCCCTCACCGCCACGCACGGGGTCGCTGTATGTCCGTGCCAATGTCGAGGGCGCGCGGATTTATCTCAATGGCAGAGATCGCGGCCGAGCTCCCAAGAAGATCACCGGCCTGAAGCCAGGGAAGTACGTGCTCAGGGTGCAAAAAGGCACGGCATTGTGGCAAGGCGACGTGTGGATCAAGCGTGGTCGAACGACTACAAAACGGGCCGAGGTAGCCGAGCCCGGGCTAGGCAAATCGCTGGGAATTGTCCACACCGCGCTCAAAGACATTGCCCCGATGCGCTTTGTGGGCTTGACTGGCGGCAGGTTTACCATGGGGAGCCCGGCCAGAGAAAAGGGCCGCGATAAAGACGAGACGGAGCATGTGGTTACCGTGTCCGGGTTCGAGATCGCTGAGGCCGAGGTGACCAAGAAGCAGTGGGCAACCGTGATGGGCAGAGACCCGAGCTGGAAGTTTGGGAATAGCGGGAACACCGATAATCACCCAGTGCAGAATATCAACTGGTACGACGCGATCGAATTTGTCAACAAGCTGTCACGGCGCGAGAAGTTGAGCGAGTGCTATGCAGTCAACGGAACCGGGGTTACGCGTCGGGCGTCATGCACAGGCTATCGCTTGCCCACAGAGGCCGAGTGGGAATACGCCTGCCGGGCAGGCAGTCAGACGGCCTACGGCCAGGGCGTCGATGAGTCTGCTCTGAGCAGGTATGCTCGGTATGGCAAAGGGTTGGACGATGGCACAGTGACGGTGAAGAGCTTGAAACCGAATGCATGGGGACTATACGGCATGCATGGCAATGTTTGGGAGTGGGTGTGGGACCGGTACGCGGCGTATCTAACCAGTGCGCAGACCGATCCAGTGGGGCCGCCAAGTGGACAGCACCGCTCGCTGCGTGGGGGCTCATTCTTCTGGGCCGAGGGCTTGCGCTGTGCGAACCGGTTCTGGAACGGGCCCGGGGACCGGTTCAGGTTCATCGGCCTGCGGGTTGTGCGTCGTGCTCGCCGCCAGCCTTGATCCATTGAATCGTTGACCCATTGTCCGAAAAAAGGGTGCCCCGCGTAAGCGGGGCCGCGCCGAAAATTTTTTCGGAATTGGTCATAGAATGACACGAATTTGTCAACTCGTGACCAAAAACGCCGGCCATGACCAAATACGCCGGCACTATGACCAAATACGCGAGCTGAATGACGCCATTGCCGCTCTATCGCGATTCTCATGACCCGACGGTAGATTGGCACGACGACCACATCGTCTTCATCCTGATGGAAAAACCATAGCACTGGCAAGCGAGCTTCCATCTATCTGCAACGTCCATCTATGGGCTAGCCCGGACCCGAATGGCCCGGAAGCCTATGTTTCCGTCCCGGAGCCCAGGTAGGCCCCTGTTGCGGACCCCGCAGCGCAGGTACTCGGAACCGTCGCCAAAGGAGCCGCCGCGCAGCACTCGTGCCCTTTCTTTGACTACCTTGTTCTTGTGCGGATCCCACACGTCGACCTCGGGTACGTTGTCGGGCCCACTCGGATCGACCACTGCCGCGCCCGACGCGGGCACTACGTATGGCCCATACCAGTCCCATACCCATTCTAGAACATTGCCGTGCATATCGTAGAGTCCCCACTTGTTCGACTCCTTGCCAGCCACTGGATGCGCCGCACGTTTGCTGTGTTCCTGCCCGTACCAGCCATACTCTCCCAGCTTGGAGGCATCGTCCCCAAAGCTGTACGCGGTCTGGCTGCCGGCGCGACATGCATATTCCCACTCCGCCTCGGTCGGCAGCCGAAAGCCATCACACGTCTGATTCCACTCAATATCGTCACCCTTGCCGCTGTAACACGGAGTTCGTTGCTCTCGCTTTGACAGCCTATTCAAAAACTCGATCGCATCCCGCCAACTCACATTCTGGACCGGCCGATCGGGACTGCATCCCTGATTGGCGCACTTGCTCGGATTCTCGTTCATAACCAAGGCCCACTGCGCTTGCGTCACTTCGTTTTCTGAGATGGAAAATGGCGACACCTGTACGTTGTGCACGATTTCATCGTCGTCATGGCCGGCTTCGGCGTCCGGGGTACCCATCTCAAACACGCCACCGGGCAAGTCGATAAAGCGCATGGGAGCCTGTTTGGCCGGCGCAGTGTATGGCTCTGCCTGGTTACTCGCATCCTGGACAGCGGGTTCTGGCTGTGCAGCCGCGTCGGTTGGTTTTTTGCCCGAAACTTCTGGCGCTATAGCTGGCTTGACTGGCTCGTCATCTGGATGCTCTGGCTCATCGGTTCGTTGGCTCAGGGCAATTCCCAACCCGAGAGCAATGGCAATCCCTCCGATGGCCACAGCGATTGCGAGCTGCTTGCGTCGGCGTTGCGTGTCATGTGGTGGCGTGGTTGCCGGAGGCGATGATGCCATGGCTGGTTGCGCGCGTACCGCCGCCGATGGCTGCGCTGGGGCCGATGCCGTCGGTGGCTGTGCTGGTACAGTTGCCGGCTGGGCTTCGAGCTCGGCCTGTTGCCGGGCTGTGGCGAGCGTTTCCCGGGCCGATTGCAGCAATCCCTCGCTATCGGCATAGGCCGGGTCGATTGCGTTGATTTGTGAGAAAACCTCGACCACTGCTTGCCATTTCTCACAGCGGTGCAGCTGGCGCGCTTGCTCATACAGCTCGGCCAGGCGCTTGGTTTGCTTGATCTCTTGCAGCTCTCGATCGACTCTGGCCAGAAGGGCGCTGCTATTGCGAAATCCCGGCTGCTCGGCTTCCAGCTCCATCAACAGCGACCGCGCCCGGTCCCACGCCCCCTCGTTCATTGCACCCAGCGCCCGCTTGTAGCGCGCTTCGAGACCGGCCTGTCGCCGGGCCGCGGCGAGCGTTTCCCGGGCCGATTGCAGCAGCTCTTCGCTGTCGGGATAATCCGGGTCGGTGGCCTCGATTTGTGAGAACACCTTGACCACTGCCTGCCATTTTTCACTTCTGTGCAACTGGCGCGCTTGGTCGTACAGCTCGGCCAGGTATTTTTTTTGCCCGACCGTGGCCAGCAGCGTGGCCGCGTCGCGAAAATCGCCCTGCTCGGCGACCAGTGCTGCCAGTGCCTGATGGGCTTCTCGCCACTTCTCGGCCTGGATGTGCTCGACGCCTTGGACATACAGCTCGTCAGATGCGCTTTTTGCTCGACCTCTTGCAGCTTGGCGGCCGTGTCTTTGTAATCAATGCCGAGCTCGACAACGGCGCGAAAGCAGCGACGGGCCTCGTTCCAGTTCTCCAGCCAGTACTCGCTGAGTCCCTGGGTGTACAGCTCGTCCATGCGCTTGTCCAGATTTCCATCGGGCAGTGGCAGTGACTCTGGTCGAGGTCGAACAGGCCCAGGCGCGGCCAGGTCGAGCTGAAACAACGCACCGTCGTCTGAGCGAGTGTAAAGTACGGGCGTACCCCATTCGATCTCATTGCGCTGGCTGTAAATCGCCTTGCGCGCCTCGGATACCGCCGCGTCGATCGGCAACCCCCTGGCCAGAGAGGCATACAATTCGTCGGCAAACGTCAGCGCGGCCTGATCGGTGATTTCGAACTGCATGGCCACCACGGCTGGTACGCTTTGCTTTACCAGCGCTGTTGCCATCCCGGCATACGGATCGCTTCGCGAGTTGCGCGCTCCTTCGCAGGCATTGAGCACGACCAATCGAAGCGAGCGATGATCGTAGATCAATGTGCTGAGCAGTTGCGAGTCGGCGATATACGGCTTGCCGTTCTCGTCCTCCAGAACCAGCACACCCTCGTCGGTGGCCTTGTCAAAGCCACCGTGACCGATGTAGTGGATGACGTGATAGGTCCCGGTGCTCAAAGCGCGTTGCAAGGCGCGTGGCGTGGCTTGGGGCAGGTAGGTCAGTCGTACCTTCCCAGCCCGGCGAAGCGATCCCAGGGCTCGTTCCAGATGAGCCTTCTCGCCTTCCGCGTCCAGCCTGCCCACTCCGTCCGGACTCGATATCATGACCAGAATTTCGAGCGGCAGGGTCAGGGGCAGCGGGCGGATACGCTCGGACAGTTCGAGATAGCGCACGATCGGCGTGCGATGGGACTTGGCCAGAAACCGTTCATTGGTTCCGTCGTACAGAAGTTCCCATGGCAGATCGCCCAGCTCGGGCGCGTCGTCCAAGCGCAGCTTGATGCGCAAGCCCGTATCTGGCCGCTCGTTGATGTATTCGAGGCTGCTGCGCAGGCAATCTCGCACCGCTTCGTCAAACACCGACTTGAACAGAGATGCGCCCAGCTCGCGTGCTGCCTCCATCTCGGGCGATCGAAGCCGCCGGGCCTCGAACCGCCGCCTCTGGCCCATCCGGGTGATGAGCAGCTCGATCCGGTCTTTGGACAGGGGCAGAGTAAACTTGTGACTGGCCTCCCCGCCCGGACTGCACAGCACGTACGCGCTATAGCCATCGCCGCTCTCGGCGATTTTCAGCTCGAAATCCAAATAGCGCAGAAAACTCACCGCCCAATCTTTCGCCGCCATGATATCGCCGTGCGCAAACCGCGGCAAGCCAGCTCATTGTGTCCTCTACAGCGGACATAGACCGAGCGAAGCGGCAGAGCAGCCCAGTCAGCCTGGGAGATTAGGGCATGGGCTGTTCAGAGGTGATTTTGCGCAACGATTGCGATTGGCGGCATAAGAAATTGGACGTACCAATCCATCCACTCCGACGGGATTCAAGAGTGCAGCGTAGTTTCAGCCAGATTTTTGTTCAAGCTCACCATCCGGGATGGGATGGGAGGGAGGGGAGTTGCAATTGGCACTCGAGTTCGAGATCGAACGTTGTTTTAAGAACCAACCCCTACGCCGCGACATGGCGCCATGTGCGCCCGCAGTAGTAGCTCCGCTGTGTCACGTTTTGTGCTACCAACACCGAGCCAATCGCAGCCACTGGCCGCCTTTGGCACCACCTAATCCACTAAAATCTAACGATTTCCGACCCCAATCAACCACCCGAGCAATTATTCGGGCTAGCAGCGTTCGGGAAAGATCCCGAACGCCGCTACCATTGTTGGGCAAAGCCCTCCGGCAGATTCCCGCCGGCGCCCCGTGTGCCCGAAATCGACTGATCGCCGCTCTCGGCCGGGGTGCACGCAGATTCGGGAAAAACAATTTTTCCCGAATGCTGCTACGCGGGCAGACAGCCGGGGCTGTGCTATGCGAGCAGATCGGCGACCAGGTCGCGCTCTCGGACCAGCTCATCGGCACTGGCCGCGATCTTTTTCTGCGCGTATTGGCCGTGCTCGATGCCCTCGACGATCTGGTAAGCGCGATTGCTGATGGTCACTGGATACGAATAGATCAGGCCCGCGGGCACGCTGTACTCACCGCGCGACGGCACTGCCATGGACACCCATTCGCCGTCGGCGGTGCCGTGCCAGACGCTTTTCATGTGGTCGATCGCAGCCGATGCGGCCGATGCAGCCGACGACGCGCCGCGCGCCTTGATGATGGCGCTGCCGCGTTTGGCCACGGTGGTCATGAAATCGCCCTCGAGCCAGGCCTGGTCCAGTGTGTCGGCGACTGGCTGGCCCTTGATGGTGGCGTGGAGAAAATCGGGAAACATGGTGGGCGAGTGATTGCCGTACACTGCCATGCGACCGATATCGGAGGCCAGGACACCGGCCTTGTTGGCCAGCTGGCTGACCGCGCGATTTTGGTCCAGCCGGGTCATGGCAGTGATCCGGCCGGCCGGCAATCCCCTGGCATTGCTCGAGCAGATCAGCGCATTGGTGTTGCACGGATTGCCCACCACGACCGCGTGTACGTCGGCGGCAGCCGCCGATTCGAGAGCCTTGCCCTGGGCGACAAAAATCGGTCCGTTGGCCTGGATCAGATCGGCGCGCTCCATGCCGGCACCGCGCGGCATGGCGCCGACCAAAAAGGCCTGATTCACGCCCTTGAAACCATCATTTGGGTTGTCGGCCATCTCGATGCCGTGAAGCAGCGGAAAGGCCGCATCCGAGAGCTCCATGGCCACGCCTTCGAGAGCCTTCATGGCCGGGGGAATCTCGACCATGTGGAGAATGATGGGCTGCTCCATCCCGTAACAATCGCCTGCTGCCAGGCGAAATAGCAGCGCGTATCCGATATTGCCGGCGGCACCGGTGACCGCCACCCGAAGTGGGCTGTTCATGAGTTTGACCTCCAGACGAAAGACGCAAAAAGACGGCGCCTGGCCGCAACGCGGCGATTCGCCGGGACATGTTGTTATCCGGCATGGCCGGCGGTGTCAACGGAATGCGCCAGGTCCGTGTCCGGACAGCCGGCAAGGGCCGGTGGTTTCGCCTACATAGGCAGGAGACCGGGATCCTGCAAGCGGCGACGTCTAGCCTGGCCCGCATTATTTCACCACACCATCTGCTGCGGTCGTATCGGCCGGAAACCTTCGGCAATCATGCGGGCTAGCGGCTCGACAACACCGAACGGCTGTGCATGGCCTGGACCGGACGAGCGCTCAACTCGAAGACGTCTTTGAATCGCTTGACTTGCTCGGATGATACCGACACGGGGGTCTTGAACACGATCCAGTTAACGCCCTCGGTACAGGGCGGCGTGGTCAGCGAGCCGCTGTACTTGAAGTAGCTCTTGTCGGCCGGGAGCAGGTCCATGACGTTGATCTTGACGTGCTCCATGGTGGTGCGCTCGCCGTGGGTCGGCTTGACGTCCCACAGCGTTTTGATGAACGGATTGCTCTGACCCAAGTCCATCAGGATGCCCAGCACGGTCAGCTGACCGTCATCCGATTGATGCACGAGATGGGCCTCCATGGCGTGCTCGCTGCCGTCGACGATGTGCTCGCTGGGGCCGTGAAAGTGGAATTGCACCAGCTTGTATACCCGATTGTCGATGGTTACTGTGCTTCCCGAGGCGTGGTCGAGCTGCAGTGTATGGCCGTTGTTGATCAGATCGAGCTCGGTCGGCCGGTAGTCGAATACGAGCGCCGGCAAGTCGGCTACCACCGCCCCGGTCAGATCGATCGGCGATTGGTTGTGACCGGCCTTGCAGGCCGCATATTCGGGTTTCAATTCTCCCCAGTGCTCGGGTCCAGTTGCGCCCGAATAGGACCAGCTGTGGCCGGCAATGCTGCTGTGGTCGCCACTGGCACCCTCGCTGCCGGGGTGGTGGGTATCGCATTGGTGTCTGGTGCAGGAAAACAGACCGACGCTCAGCGTAAGCACACCGATCAGAATGCCCAGGTGAGGCGTCACCAGGTGAGATTTCATCATCCGAGAACTCCTTATTCGACTGAAAGCGCCTGACCACAGGCGCCGCGGCTCAGGTGTCGTACAACGACCTGAAAGCGAGGAATGTGCCATCCCGGCCAGTTCACTGGCAACCGATGGGTTGGCCAGCAGCCACGCAATCGCCGTGTGATGCCGATGGGGCGGGCGATCGATTGACTTTGGTTCAACGCAAAGCGGATACAGCCGATCGCGGATCGCGTGGCAGCTGGGCTGCGACGCCGCTGCCTCGGCGCAACGCTCTGGTTTTCGGGCGCAGTCACGGCCGGTTGGCTCCGTTGCGGCGCAGGTAATAGTGCACTCCGGCCCTGCGGTGACTGGTGCGGATCGCGATGGAGTCGCCCGCTATCGGCAGTGACACCGCGACGCGAAAACGGCCCTGCCGGTCGGGAACGATATCGTGTCCGGCCACGCTCACCGTCGAGCCGGGCAGTGCGGCGCCGGTGACCTCCAGGCTTTCGCCCGACCAGTTCTGGCCGACTGCAGGCGTGCGGACATGGGCCGAGGACGCCGCATTGTCGAACAGGATGCGCAGTGTCGAGGTCTCGGAACGCGCGTGGGCGTGTGCGAAGAAATAGTGGTAGATGCCGTCGCCCAACTCGCCGACACCGGCCTGGTAGGAAGGTTTCTCGACTGTCAGAATTCTGGCTTTTCCGCCCGACCGGCGGAGGTGAAGTCGATAGCGGCCAGATCCCGGCGCATCGGGCCAGTTGAACGTGATCTCGGGCAGCCGGTTCTGATACAGCACGGTCCAGGTCCGCCCGTCGGCATCCACGGTATTCTCGGGCGCACGGCGCGGCAATCGACGTGTGCCGCGGTCGCGCACAATACGGATCCGACCCCGGGCGACGATTTTCTGGCCGAGTATACCGCGGTGGAGACAGCGCACGCGGTAGTGATGGGTACGCCGATCGAGCCGCACATTGGCCTGCTCTCGGCCCTTGCTGATCTGGACATGGCCGCGAAAACTCGCCGACCTCGACAGTTCGATGACCCCCTCTGCATCGACGTCGTGGCACAGTCCGGCCAGGCCGATGCCGAGTGCGGTCGGCGGGGCTGGATCATGAATCGTCGGCGACTCGCCGGCCGGGATCGCGAGATCGGCGCGGGTCGGGGCCCGCCCGTAGATCTCGATCCGTCCCCGGGCAGTGAGCACAGCGCGCTCGCCGAGCTGGATCGATTCGCGCTCTCCGCTCTCGCCGCGGATCCGAGTCACTCCAGTGAGGACGCGCACCCGGGTTTTTTGTCTACCCACATCAATGGAGGTTTGCGAGCCGCCGGGAGTGGTGGCCTGCACCTCGATGCGGCCGCCGGGCGCGCGCACGCTTACCCGATGCTCGGTGGCCTGGACGGTGACCTCGCCCCGTCCGATGTCGAGGAGATCTCGGCCCGGCGGGGCAATCTCGATGCGGGCTGGCCCGGTGACCGTGGCGCGCTCGGTGCCCCGAAAGATCTCGGCCGATCCGCGGCGATCCAGCCGCAGCGTGGCGCCCGGGGCGAGTTCATGTCGGCCGGCCGAAATGCGCAGGGCTCGATCGGTGCCGGGCAGGCGAAGCTCGTTGCCCTTGCCGCGCAGCTGGGCGACCGCGATCAAGGCCGGCACGCCGGAGGCAGAGCCGGCGTCGGCCGCTGCGGCGGCAGAGCCGGCGTCGGCCGCTGCGGCGGCAGAACCGGCGTCGGCCATTGCCCGGTCGCCAGAGCTTTCGGATGAGCCTCTCGAAATCCGCCTCACCTCGGCCTTGCCGATCTCGATCTCCACCCACTGGCCCTGCTCGAGGCGCTCGGCAGGGCCGGTCGCCGTCTCGACCGTGGCCGACCCTTCCACCACCTCGAAACGCGCCTTGCCATCCTGTGAGCGCAGCTTGAACGTGCCGCCCCGGCTCAACGTGGCCTGTCCGATCTCGAGGTCGATCTCCACGTCTGCCCGCTCGGTCACGATGCTGGCCTGTCCGATATCGACGCGAAAGCTGGTTTCGGCCCCGGAGCAGCGAAAGCGGATCTGCGAATTCTCGGCGAGACGGATCTGGCCGCGTCCATCGATGTGGACCCGGGCCCACGCCGCTTGCGCAGTGCGCAGCTGATCGTCGCAACCGAAAGACTCGCCGCTGGCGACTGGCCGAAACCCATCGGTGCCCTGACTCCGCTGCACATCGCCGGCGTGGTCGAGCAGATCGGCAACGTCGGCGCGATCCGAACAGCCGCCGGGCTGCGAGCACGCACTGACCGCGACCACAGCGATGACAGACGCGATCGGGACAGGGCCAACTGGACGTCCCGGCGAAAAATGCGAAGCGTTGTTCATACAGAGCGAACAGGCGGCCGATGACTCGATCGGCCGCGCAACGGGCCATGAGTCACTTCTTGGGCTTGAGATCGAGGTTGACGATGAGCACGCCGCCCTGCCGGACCGCCACTGGACGGCGCTGTTGGCGGTAGCCGGACGCCGAGACCAGGATCTCGTAGGTGCCGGGCTCGAGGTCGATGCGAAAAGAGCCGTCATCACCGGTCGTGACCTCGACGCCGATGGGCTCGACGCGGAGGGTGGCCCGGACTCCCCGGCCGCCGTACGATCGGACAAAGCCGCGCAGTTGCGCCGGCGGTAGCT
Organism: Pseudomonadota bacterium; assembly: GCA_022360315.1. Classification (GTDB taxonomy): domain Bacteria; phylum Myxococcota_A; class Polyangia; order Haliangiales; family Haliangiaceae; genus JAKSDA01. The sequence continues at coordinate 14,367 of JAKSDA010000203.1, read as the reverse complement.
GCGCCTCGCTGCGCATGGCGAGGCGCAGCGACAGCTCGCGCTGTTCTCCCGGTTTCAGGGTCAGAGCGGTCAACTGGCCCTTGTAGCCGAATTTTTGCACCGAGATCGCGACCGACCCACTGGACAGATCGGATACCGCAAAGCGCCCCTGGGCATCGGAAACCATCTGTCGCTGGTCATTGCCAACCGCGACCACAACCGTGGCCCCGGCGATCGCGCGGTCGTCACGGCCAAGAATCTGTCCGGTGATCGACCCCGGCCCGGTCTCGGGCACTGGCGCGGACAGAGCACCGGGCCGGGCTGGCCCACCGAAGTGAAAAAACAAACCGCCATGCATCGAGATGCGGGGCTCGAACGGCACCAGCGGATCAGCAGGACCGGCACCGGGATGATCCGCGGCGTTGACCTCGAGCAGAAGCTGGGCCACCACCGACGACGAGATCACGACCCTCATACCCGCGGTGAAACGCAGCGGCGATTGCCCGAGGTCGGGCGCCCGATCGCCGATCAGTACATCCCAGGTCCACTCGCCAACCACCTCGATCGGGTCTACCCAATAGGCAGCCCCCACACCCAGGAGCACCGCATTGGCCTCGCTCACACCGAGGCTGAGGCGATCGGGTTCACTCAGCCTCATGGTGTCGTCCGATGACTCGGCACTGTTGTCGAGGCGAAAGCCCAGGTTGGCCCCCACGCGCAGCGGCCAGCCGGGCGGTGTAACGCTCATCACAGCCAGAGCATCGATCGATGTTGCCGAGGGGACGACAGAGGGGGCATTTTGGCCGGGCAGCCACAGAGTCATCTGGCCGGCCAGGGATAACGAGGGCGCGATCTGGGTGCGTACCCGGGCCATGAAGCGCGGGTCTCCGACATAGCCCTGCTCGATGCGATCGCCGGTTGTGCCGATCTCGTCGCCCTTGTGTCGGTCGTAGCGGCCGTCCAGTCGAACTGCCAGGGCCAGCCAGGATCGGATGGCGAGGCCGGCGGCCAGGGCCCCGGTGGCGCGGTGATGGGAATCGTCTGCGGCCAGGACCGAGCTGGCAAATCCGTACCCGGCGCCGGCGAACAGAGCGATGCCGGGCGCGATGGGCTCGGCAGTGGCCACGCGGTGTACCCCGGGCAGGGCTCCGCGGGCGCGATTGGTCTGGCTCTGCTCGCTCAGATCACCGCGGGCCGGGTTGGCGACGATGATCGAGCAGAGCCCGGCTACCAGGAGCGCCACAGGGGACCGCATCATCAGTAGATATCACATGCATCCGAGGAGGACACGCCGATGGATGGGCTGCGCTCGACATGCGCTCGACAACGTCACCGGTCCCTCTCGGTTTCCTCGCCTGGTGTGACGTCGATACTGCCGGGCTTCTCCGACCATCGACCGGGATGGTGGCCCGATCGCCGGCTCGTCAGGGTGTGGCCTGGCCACCTGGTTGGATTCGGCTGACCCCCGGCCAAAATGGCCCGACCGAGCCGAGGCCGATACCCGGACCCCAGCAGAGGGTTTGGTAAAGGAGATGGGCAAAGATAGGCTGTCATTTTTGGGCAAAGCCCCCGGACGGCCGGACTCCCGGCTGGCTCGGCCGCTGGCCTCGCCAATAGAATCACCTCGTTTGTCGCACAAGCAAGGTGATTCTGTTTAGAGCCGGTCCAAAAACCTCGGACCGAGCCAGAGCGGCGAGGCGCGCCGCCAGTGGGTACGCGAGGAGTGGACAATACTGGGTGTATTTGACCGACGAGCAAGCCCGCTGGCGGTGATGGATCGGCGCTCTGGCGACGCGGAGAGTTTTGGACCGGCTCTTAATACAGGTGATGCGGGCTAGGCATGGAGCCAGACAGGCTGGCGACGTACCTGGTCTGAACCGAGCAGAATGTCGCCGAGCTTGGTGAGAATCTCTTCGGGCATGGCGCGCTGAAATACGTTTCTGCCCACGCATAATCCGGCGGCCCCGCTGCGCCTGGCCAGTCTGGTGAGACTCAACATTTCTTCGTCCGAACGCAGAGCGCCGCCCGCGACAAACACCGCGATATCGTCGCTGATACCGTCGAGGATCAACGGCAGCTCCCGCCGCGCGTCCTTCTCGGGGGCGCCGATCTTGACCGCATCGGCGCCCAATTCGATGGCGATTCGCATCAGATGCCGGATGCGTTTGACGCTGGCCTCGCGGTCCGCCGCGGTAACCTTGTCATAGACCATAACCAGCACGGGCAAACCGCGCTGTTGCGCCTGGTCGACGGTCGCTCCCAGGGAGGTGAGATTGTCGCCGTCGTTGCTGCCGTCAAAGTTGAGCTGCAGCGAAACTCCGTCTGCGCCCAGCCGCAGCGCGGTTTCCACGCCGGTGAGCATCTGCTTGCGATCCGGCGCTGAGGCCATATTGCTCATGCCATTGAGGTGAAGCATGAGCCCCTTGTGGCCCAGCCAGCCCTGCGCGGCCAGCCGTTCGAGAACGCCCTTATGGGCCACGATGCCCGTGATCCGGGGATGTCGCAGCCAGGTCCCCATGCCGGCAACGCTGGTCAGGCCATCGATGGGACCCATGGTCAAACCGTGGTCAATCGGCACGATGAGGCCGAAACGCGAGCCGGGATATAGAAATCGATTCCATCGTAGTGCTTTCCCTGTGGTCGTCACTGTTCTGCTCCTAATCGTTGTGAATTCACGGATAGAGATTCATTCATGTCGCCGCTCGTCCGCTCGCGTCATACCTCGACGATATGCTCATCGACCTTGATACCGACGTGACGACCCGGGCTGGCCAGATGGGCCAGCACTCTATCGCCCTCTTTGATCTCGGTGATGTTCAAGGGTAGCCCCTTATCCGAATAAACCCGCACATGCCAGTCGTCTTGCATGATGACATTGACTCGCTGACCGCCGGAAAATTCGGCTTCGATGATACGAAGCGGGCGAATTTCGGTCTTCATACGCCCTACCGAGGCCTTTCGGACCTTGCCGTCGTGATCGACCAGCATGACCGGCGAGCCAGCTCGTAGCTCGGTCATATAACTGGTAAGATTGTCCATATTATAGACATAGCTGTGTACCGCCCCGGCGTTGACCCGGAATGGACGCAGTTCCATATAGGGCAGATGAAATACCTCGGGGCAGAGAAGGATTCCACCCTGCGAGGTCGAACCGACCAGGATGCCCTCCCGAGGCGTGAATAGGGTCGCCACGTCGATACAGCTGCGATACCCCATTCCCACCGGCGCAGTGCGCACCACTGTGGCGGGCGCCAGGTCGATGGCCGGGGTGAGCAAGGGGTTTAGCTTGGCCAGAAACTCATCGAGCTGCTCGTGGGTGCGGGGCGAAAACATGACCCCGTCCGCGCCCACTTCCATGACCCCGAAGGTCACGATAGCATCCTCGATATTGCTGGGATCGGCGATTTCTTTGACCAGGATCGTACTGGTCGGCTGCAGTGACGCGATGACCAGTTCGAGGGGAATATTGGTCGGATCCCGGAAATGAATCACCAGGAAATCATGGCGCTGCCCGCGCTCGATCGCCGCGTGCAGACTGGCCGCATCGTCGACGTAGACCCGCAAACAGGTCGATAGGTGGCTTGCGTCCGCCTTGGCGAGAATCTCTTCATCGGAGCTGAGGATGATGACCTTGCCCGCCCCCCCGCTCGAAGACGAGTCGACCAGGGGATGAGCCGCCAACGCCTCGAACTCGGCGGTTTTTTCGACTCGCACGATCTTGTTCACTCGCTCGCGCAACAGTGGCAAGAGTCGCTCCATGTTATCCGGGTAGAGGACTACACCGGTATAGCGGTGATTGAGGACGCGCTCGAATACTGCGCGCACATTGTCGGAATCGATCGCCTTGCTGTCGTACCAGAGAGTGGGCTCACGATCTACAGCGGTCGGGCTGGTCGGAACCAGTTGTGTGGGTTCCATGGGCGGCATAGGTGCTTGTGCGGCCGCGGTGATGACTTGATCCATTTTCTCATTCCTCTCATGCTAGCTGCGTTGTGTTTGGGAACAGGGCGCGGTTCGGTGTACTCGAACGGTCTGGCACTCGACCAACCGAATACATCACATTGCGATAAATCTCTGCTCGAGCGCCAAACTGGCCAGCTCACCGCGAGACCGAGGCACGTAGAACTGGATCTCGCCGTTGTCAATCGCAATGCGGTGAATGGCTATATCGTGGTAATAGAGGCAATCGACTGCTGCACTCACAATCGCGTCACCGGGGCCAATTCCCGAGTTCATCAGTTTGATCAGTGACAAATCTTTCTGGACGCTAATCGTATTCGGACTGAAATCCGGTGATCGAGATAGTATGGTCCTTATTCGCAATAATTTCCCGCGCGGTACAGCGAAGTCGATGCTGATCCGGTCGTTGTCGCTGCGGCGCCCGCGGGGATGCGAAATGGCGTGCAGCGACAAAAATAATACATGTAATGACCCCGTACTCAGGAGGGTAATTAGTTCTACGTGGTTGCGCTGAGTTTTCATATGGCACCAGGCGATATCATCGCAGACCACGATCGATGGGATCGGCGGCTCCTCCATCGGGAGCATTGCTCGAGAGCCGAGCGCACCCGCATGTCGGGGAGTGGAAGTTTCTCTGCACATGACCTTTTCTCTACCCGATCGTCGCCGACAGTCCCGGTCAAAGGATGCCCACGTAGTTCCGGGCAAAGTCGCGGGCGAAGGTCCGCGACGAGCTGAGCTGACTGAGCTTGGACTCGCTCAGTTTATTCAAAAAGCGGACATTCTCCGGATCGCTATCCGCGGACCGGTGCAGCATGTGCAACATGGAGCGCGAGAACTCCTGGGCCCGCCAGATGAACGGCAAGCGAATGTCGCTGTAGCGGTCGAGAAACGACAAATCGCGGCTTTCGCGGTAATACTCGATGATCGTTTCACCCACTACCACAGCGTCCTGTACGGCCAGATTCAGCCCTTTCCCACCGCATGGTGTGATGATATGAGCAGCATCGCCGGCCATGAGCAGGCGCTTGTGGCGCAACGGCTCCAACACATAGCTGCGCATCGACAGAACTCGTTTGTCGAAAATCTCGCCCTCGTTCAGGATCCACCCATCTTTGTGCAGACGCTTGCGCAACGTGGCCCAGATCCGCTCATCGGTCCACTCGGCCAGATCTTCGTGCAACGGCACCTGCAAATAGTAACGCGAAATCTTTTGATTGCGCGGCATATGGGCGCCAAAGCCCTCGGGGTGCAAGCTGTAGATCACGTGATGAGCCGACGGCGGCGCATAGGCCAGTATTGCCAGCCAGCCGTAGGGATGCTGCTTCTCGTAGATATCTACCGCATCCTCTGGAATGGTATTGCGGGACAACCCGTGGTAGCCGTCGCATCCCGCCACCAAATCGGCCTCGATGACCACGTCGGTATTGTTATCCCGGTCGGCAAGAGTCACGGTGACACCGCCTTCGCGCTGCTCGATGTCCTTGCCCTCGTGCCGCAACAACAGCTTGCCGCGATTGTCGAGGTATTTCTGGATCAGATCGTCATTGAGGTCACTTTGCGGATAAATGTAGTGTACATCTCCGTCGGCCAGCTTTCCGTACTGAAAGACAACGCTGTGGTTGGGATAGCGAAATTCACAGCTATCGTGGGTATATCCATTACGATAAATAGTCTCGGCCAGGCCGTGTTTATCGAGCTGTGACACCGTGGTACTCTCCAGGACACCAGCTCGAGCCCGAGCGTAGATCTCCTTGCGGTCGTAGCGATCGGCGACGATGCAGTCAATACCATGTTGCAGCAGAATATTGCCCAGTGTGATACCTGCCGGGCCAGATCCCAAAATACATACCGATGTTTTGAGCGTATTGTTATTCTTCATGGTGTACCCCATGTGTTCAGCTGCTCGAGGCAGCTGTGTCTTCGAATCGATAATCGACCGGCACCGAGTGCCGGCCTTGCTAGGCGACCGGCACCGAGTGCCGGCCTTGCTAGGCGACCAGCACCGAGTGCCGGCCTTGCTAGGCGACCGGCACCGAGTGCCGGTCGAGTTGTGCCCGGGTCGTACTCCCGGGTCGCGAATGTCGGTTACCTATGCGGTGACCACGATGTTTTCAATGCTCACCGGGACATTGCCTCGCATGGCCCGAGAGATCATGCACTGGTTTTCGGTCTCGATGGCAGCTTGCCGGGTCTCCTCGGCCCGGTCGGCCGCCTCTGCCTTCAGAACAATACGAGGGCGATGAATGATGCGCGTGAAGTGCAAACCACCTTCCCAGGTGACAAAGCCTTCGCTGGTGATCTCGATGGCCTCGACCGCGATCTTGCGGTTTTCGAGGATCACCGAGAGAGTGATCAAATAGCAGCCCTGGGAGGCGGACAGAAGTAGTTCCTCTGGATTCGAACCCAGGCCCGGACCGTCTAGGGATGTGGGAATGGAAATTACAGCGCTCAGACCATCACCCACCATCGCACCCTTACCCAGTCGGCCTCCGCGCCATTCTCCTCGTACGGTAAATCCGTGTTCAATCATGATACGCAGCTCTTTCTCCGTGCAGTTGATTATTCTTCTTGACGCAATACAGTTTGCCCCAAATTGTCGAGCAAGGGCATGTTAGTTGCGGTAATATATTGTGCTGGTCCCTCGGCGCTGGCCCCGTGTTGGTGCCAGCACCAGGGCGGCACGTAGATGGCGTCGCCTGCTTGCCACTCGTAACGCTGCCCTTGCATCACAGTATATCCGCACCCTTCGATGATATAAATGAGAGATTCGTAGGCATGGCGATGATTCGACGTTATGGCATTGGCGGCCAGTTCTCCGATGCTGAGGCTCAGTGACGCGCTCGGCAAGCGGATGGGAAATACCGGGTGACCCCGCTGACCAGAAAATTCGTTGTTGTCACCAGTGTCGGTCACCCGGCGATGGACGCAGCTGTCATCGGGCATCCGAGAAGGTCTTGGCTCGAGCGAGTTGCGATTTTTGGCCACATCGACGAATGACTCGGATAAGCCTGGTATTATTGTATTCTTCATGGCATCCCTCCGATTATGCGGCGTGCTGATCGCGCAGCTCCACGGACCACATCAGGTTGTGCATCTCATCGAGAAAGGTCCGGCGCGCATTGAGCGCCCCCATCACGCCCGCCGCCACCTTGCGCCGCGCCAACAAATCGCCGCACAGCCCCACCGTGAGGTCTCGCATGACGTCGGCGTGGTCATCGTCGATGAGAATATGCAGGTCGAAAAACACCCGGTCGCGCTTGCTCAACTGAGGCCAGGCCTTGTCGACCCCTCGCACCAGCTTCCTGTACATGGGCCGGACAATGGCCTCAGTGCCAATGCCGAGGGCTCCGATCGCCTGCTCGGGTCCACCCGCCTGGCAAATGGCCAGCAAGGTCTGGATCCATGTCGTGGTCGCGATATGAGGTGGCTGGTTGGCCAGTTCCTCGGGGCTGCAACCAATCGCTTCGAGAAAGCGATGGAAGAGCACAGGGTGCGGCTCTGCCACGTCCATCGGCTCGATGCCCGCCTTGCGAAGCACCGCGGCTTGCTCGGCGTCGACGTGCCCGCCCTCCTCCATGGCGTTGGGCATGAACTTGATGCGCTGGTCTGGCCGGTCGAACTTCGACATGACCAGCGCTAGGTATTGGGTAAAGTGACGGCTGTAGAAGTAATACTCTCGAAAGAAGCGCCTGATGGTTGCGGCCAGATCGACAAATCTCGCCTCGCTGATATCGGCGAGCAAGCGGTGATCGACAGCCGGTGAACTGGTCGCATAATGCTCGAGCGCGGCCACGAACTCTGCGGCCGAGAGCTCTTGCGACTCGACGATGTCATTGAGCATGAGTAATTCCTTTTCCTTACGTGAGAATGATGCAAACTCCACACGATCGCGCTGACAACGACGCAACGTGATCGTGGCCGGCCCGAGAGCTTCGCACTCGGGCTATCTATCGTATTTGGGCAAAACCCCCGGACGGCTGGGCTGCTTACGGCTCGGCCATTGGCCTCGCAACAGAACCCACTAGTTATCGGATCCACAGCCGCGGCGTTTCTGTTTCAAAATGACTCCTCGCAGCGCTCATGGCTCATCCATATTGGGCGATTGGCTCGGAGATCGGGTCAGGACGCCCGTTCAGGCCGAAAAAATCGTGCAATCCGCGAACCAGACGACTCACCACAGGCCCGGCTTCCAGGATGTAGCTGATGCTGGTGTTGCGGGCATAGATCGACGCGACCCGCGCGCCCTGACGCCTGAACAGCTGCAAGACGTCACCGGCCACCTCGAACTCGGCGCCCACCTTACCACCAATAACCGAAATTCTGGCCACCTCGGTATCCACCACCACCTCCCTATCCGCCATTTCGGCCCGGCCCAGCTGCTCGTGGACGATCTGCAGTGCTGCGGCCACATCGGCCCGCTTGACCACGATCGCGGTTTCCCTGGCCAATTGCAGCGAGTCTTCGGGACGCCGGGTCATGGCTTCCAGACCGATGGTATGCTCGCTCAGCTCGCGTACGATACTATTGGTGCAGGCCAGGGGCACCTGTCCGATGATCCGGATCGAGGCCAGCTTGTTGTCGCAGGCGATGCCCAGGACCGCATCCGCTATCTCGTCGCTGTCACCCACCCAGGTTCCGGGAGCGGCGGAGAACGAGCTGCGCACGTGGATCGGAACCCGGTACTTCATGGCCAGCTGTACGCTGCGTGGGGCCAACACTTTGGCTCCCAGCAGAGAAAAGTCCCGCATGTGGCGGTAGGAGATCCGCGAAAGCAGGGTAGCGGATGGACACAGCGCCGGGTCGGCTGTATACACACCGTCGACATCGGTGTAGATTTCACAAACCTCGGCGTCCAGGGCCGCGGCCAGAGCAACAGCCGTGGTATCCGAGCCACCGCGGCCCAGTGTGGTGATATCACCGTCTTCATCGACGCCCTGAAATCCCGCCACGACAGCGACCTGGCCGGCCTCGAGAGCGGCGAGAATTCGGCCCCGCTCGACCTCTCGAATGCGAGCGTAGGTATGCACCGAGTCGGTGAGGATACGGACCTGATGGCCGAGAAACGACCGGGCCTCGACCCCGGCGGCATCGAGCAAGAGCGCACTGAGAGCGGCCGACACTTGCTCGCCAGAGGCGACCAGAACATCGATCTCGCGCGGGTTGGGCAGCGCGATCCGATCCCGGGCCATCGACAACAGCCGGTCGGTTTCACCACTCATGGCGCTGACCACCGCGACCACACCAAATCCAGCAGCACGGGCAGCCCTCATCTTGTCCACCGCCCGCTCGATGTGTTCCATAGATGCCAGCGATGTGCCGCCAAATTTCTGTACGACAATTTTTGATATGGAGCTCGAAGGTATGAGCATCGCAAACCTCAAATACAGTGTGATGTCGTAAACCCTCTGGCCGGAACTACACTGCCACTACCTCGGCGACCCGTCGCCCGGCAGGCGTGGCGATGGCAAAGTCCCTGGCCAGCGATGCGCGGACACCGGGGTCGGCCAAAAAGCGCCGATAACGCGTGCGCAGCTCGCGCTTGATCACCTTGCCAGTGGCGCCAAAAGGAACATCACCGCACTCGACAACAATCATCGCCGACAATCCATGGCCTGGCATGTCACTCTGCAATGCCAGATTCGACGCATTCAAAAGAGCCTCGACATGCAAGATCTCACCGTCTTCGGCCCAGATGATGGCGACCGGTTCGCTGTGGCCAGCTCCGCCGTTTTGCTCCCGCGCGTCGACTCCGATCACCGTGACGTCGGCGATATCGGGGCAGGCCTTCTGAATCCGCTCTTCCGTGGGCAGAGTATACACATTGCCATTGCGGGTGTGGATGACGTCGACTGCTCGGTCGAGGTGATAAAACAAGCCCGCCTCGTCGCGGTAGCCCACATCGCCGGTCATCCAATAGCCGGCGCGCTGGGCCAGATAGGTTTTCTCGGAATCATTCCAATACCCGGGAGTGATCGTCGGAGATCGAAATCCCAGCATGCCAACCTGATTATCGCCGAAAATCTCGCCGTGTTCCCCCAGTACCTGGGCATCGATAAAGTCAAACGGTGTGCCGACGCAGCGGTCATACGAGGTGTCGTCCTTGCTGTACTCTTTCTTGAGCATGGCAAAGCCCATCTCCGACGAGCCCAGGCGATCGACAAACGTCGAGCCCGGTACCAGCCGGTCGCCCTCGACGTGGCTGCCCACATTGACCAGTGGCCTGATATGGGCCTCGTGGGCTGTATCACCGGTATTGAGCCAGGTTTGCACCGAGCTGAGCTGGTATTGCGTGAGATCGTATTGGCTGAGCTTGGCGTACAACTCGGAAAAGGCGCCGAATGTGGTTGGAGCGAATTCCCCGATGAGACGCAGCACGTTTTTGGGTCGCTGGTCTGCGACGATCATGATCGGTACGCCAGTCAGGACCGCGCGGGTAAGGAATGAAATACCGGCCGAGTGCGAATGCGGATACGCCGACATTCCACGCTGCGGCACGCGCAGACTCAGCTCGTCGCCGAGACGCGATGCCAGCCCTGTGAGCCGGCTCTCGGGAGGGCTCTTGATGCAGTGCCGGGGTCCGTAAAAAAACTGCTGGTGCAAATTTATGATTCCCTTGGGAATTCCAGTTGTTCCTGACGAATGGCAGATCAGTGTCGGGTCCTCGGCACTGTGGACGTATGGATACCACGACGGCAGTGGACTAGATGGCTCGGAGACGGTGGTGTCGGTGACCTGAAAGAGCCAGCGCTCACCGGGTCGCAGGTGGCCTTCGATCGCCCGATAATGCTCGTCATCGGCAAAGAGCCCAATGGCTCCCATCTTTTCGATGAAGAGCGCCGCAATCTCGGCATCCATGTTCCCATTAATGAGTACCGGAATGGCACCCAGGCCGGTAAGGGCAAAAAAGTGAATCGGATTGGTAAAGTTATTACCGACATAGACCGCAACCAGATCCCGCGGCACGACTCCGGCTTCGCTGTACCAGGCCGCATACCGGTCGACGACCGACTTTAATGAAGAAAGACTGAGGCTGGTGTAAGTCTCCGAAAAGGCACGTACTTCGTGATCGAGCCAGATGAATTCACTGTCGCGTTTGGGATTGGCGGCAAACGCATAGTGAAGGCAGTTTCCACTGCCAAGCGTGGGATCCGCGGCCAATTCGTCAAGCATAGCCTGTGGCAACAATGCTCCTGTAGTCATCGTATCTTCTCCTAACAGTTTTTCGTCCATCGTATTCGGGGCTGGTACGTGGTAAAAAGCAGATCATCCGGCAGAAACATCGTTACTGCGCAGAAACGCCGACAAACGGCTTGGCCTGCCCAGGAGTCGAAGCGTTCGTTCATCGCGAGGAACGCCCCTCTTACCACTCAAATTCCGCAATAATGTTTTTCGGAAATATTATCTCATGACATCATTTATTTTTCAAAGCTCATTCTTTTCAGAGTGAACTTTATTATTGCGTCGCATTTTATTTTACGACATACATCGTAAGCTAGTTCAACAAATTATTTCTATCAGCTATATTTTGTGAAACCACCAACATAGTAAATGTAAGACTTATTCCAGATAAGTGATCATGAATAAGACAATGAAGTCAGTTGCAGGTAAGTAATCTCAAAGCGTGATATAGCGTACTATCTGCGCCGGACGGTCCGGGCAATAGACGGCACAATGCGAGCATGCAATGTGGTAACAATGCTCCAGTACTCATTGCATCTTCTCCTGAGAGTTTTTGCTCACCCCAGGTGAGAACTCATATGTTCGTGCGCATAGGATGATCCCAAGAGGTCATCTGCCATCGCACGTAGGCATTGTTTTACCGACCGATTTGTTTCAGAAAAACGATTCGGCCAGTGATATTATGGTGCTCTAGAAACTTGAATCTGCAAGACGGGTTATTTGAGACGTTTTGATCGAACTATCGCAGCGTAAAACTTCCTTTCGATCCCCACCAACATGTTGTATGCCGGAGTAAATAAAACAGCGGCCGAAAAACAAAGTGCGCCATCGCTTGAGCGTGCGACCCAATTGCTATGGGCACAATTGCGAGTTACGCACTGAGTGAAACCATACTCCGGGCAACCTCTGTAATTGTAGAAGCCCTTTCTTTACTGGTATGATCTTTCGGGCAGATCATACAATCAAATGAGGGATCTCATCGTTTCGGCAGAGATCTCTGAACTTGAGAAACAGGAATACTCCGACAAATATAATCGTTAAAAACCATACATAACCAGATTGGCCCGAATGGGTTATTAGAGCCTATCCTTGCTAGGTTGTCGTGACTCGTACCGACCATGACGGGGCATGGGTTATCGAAAGCCAACCGTTGTCGCGCATGCCACGCAGCGACTCGTATTCTCCACAGAGCAGGCGATCAGAAGGGCCTCGCTACCATGCGTGAAGTAGTCTCTGCACAATCCGAGGAACCCGCGAGTAGCCTCTATTCATTCAGCAAGAGAAAACACTTTTCTGACGCGTTCATAAACTATAGACGCGGATCTCTATTATGTGGTTACGAGGAAAATGAAGCGGCAAGATCTATCGGCCGAATCTGCGACGCGGTCATTAGACCCGGCCCGCGCCGTCTACGATGCTCACCAAGATGCCCTACCAGCAAAGAAGAGGTAGGGCGACGCGAGCATGAGTGGTAATTGCTCTAAATGTGTGGCTCTACACACGATCACATTGGAAAAACTCCAACGTGATTGTGCCCACCTCAAGTGCTTTGCACACGGGCTATCATTCTGCGGCAGAGCTCCGGACAGCCGGTGTCCCGGCTGGCTCGACCGCTGGCAGCGCACCAGAAACGTCGTGTTTGATCCCCATAACCAACGCGTTTCTGTGGAGCTACTACACAATATATAGCCTGTTAGGCGACTGTCCGAGACAGTGTCCGAGACAGCCGTCGGGCAGACCGGGAGCAGGAGCGGAGCTGTCGAGCGACACAGAGAGGCGCTTGCTCCAGCGATAGGCCAGGCGCGGATGAGCGTGCAGGCTCTCGGCAGCGCGGACCACAGTTCCGCCGGTTGCCGACAGAACTGCGGCCATGTCGTCAGCCGATGACTCACCAGACTTGCTGGCCGGCCAATGCGAGCATGCATTGTGGCAACAATGCTCCGGTACTCATTGCATCTTCTCCTGAGAGTTTTGCTCACCCCATGAGAACTCAGATGTTTGTAAGAATAGATGATGCTAAGAGATCATCTGCCATTGTACGTAGGCGCTGTTTACAGATCAATTCGTTCCAGGAATACGATCCAGCCAGCGATATTATGGTGCACTAGAACATTGAATCTGCAGGACAGATTATTTGATCATACAATGAGTGAAGGATCTCCTCGTTTGGGTAGAGATCCCGAAATTAACCCTACCATTGCAGCCTACTCCGGCCATATTATGATGACTCGAGCCGACCTTGATGGGCGTGCATTATCGAGCCCAACCGTTTGTCGCACACTTCACGTAAGGACTCGTATTGTCGACAGAGCAGGCGCTCAGAAAGGGCCCTCACTACCATGCGTTATCCCTTGGACAGCCCGAGAAAACCCGCCGATCAGGTTCTATGTAATCACCAGAACAAATGCTTCTCCGACCCGCTCATAAACGATAGACACCAATGTCCCATTATGTTGTCACGAGAAAAGTGAAATGGCAAGACATCTTGAACGATGAGCGGAGGTTCTTGTATGCGGTCCATCCCCTTTACCAATTTGGAAGAGAGGCGGTATTTACGAGTGAATTATGTGTGAGGCATATCCGGTGTGGGCCTGGACGAGGACCAATGGGAGAATCGCTTTTGCGTTTCATCCAGATTGGTGGACCTATTGTGAGGCTAACGCTGGCACCAAGGTGGCGGGTATCTCATAGGTATCTGAGCGCGAGGCAAACTCTGGTATCTGTTGTAGTCGTGTGGACCCAGAGGATCCGGTCAGGGCCGGGGAATTGGCTCAAAAGCCGAGATGGGGTTCATCGCGCTCACGATACCTACGTTGCTGGGCGCTCGCACCCTGTCTATGGGTCGGGACGCATATCCTGCACGCGCGACGGGGGCGGATATTTGTCGCCAAAATCGCGGGACCGGGTTGTCGGAATAACGGCACCAAAACTGCTGGAGAGAGGGTCGACAAGAGCCATCTGCCAGTGGTGTACCGACTACCGCAGGTACGGTAATGACTGACCACCGCGCGTTCCGTCCACACTAAGAGCCGGTCCAAAAACCTCGGACCGAGCCAGAGCGACGAGGCGCGCCGCCAGTGGGTGCGCGAGGAGTGGAGAAGACTGAGTACCGCGACCCGCAAGTAAGTACCCATTATGGCCGACCAGCCCGCCGATGGCTGTGTTGCTCATCGGTCACGTAGGCCCACTATGCTCCCTCTTCGCGCCTTGCCCTCGACGCGCTGGGCCGACCCTACTGGGCACTTA
>JAKSDA010000052.1 GCA_022360315.1 Pseudomonadota bacterium | reverse complement strand
CCCATTATGGCCGACCAGCCCGCCGATGGCTGTGTTGCTCATCGGTCACGTAGGCCCACTATGCTCCCTCTTCGCGCCTTGCCCTCGACGCGCTGGACCGACCCTACTGGGCACTTACTTACGGGTCGCGGTACTTAGGCTCGCCGAATCTGCGCCAGACACTGGTCGATTTCATCGGCCAGCCTGCGCCCGGCGCGGCGTTTGCGCAATGCCTCGAGCGGGGCGATGGCCCACTCGCCCTCGACTGGGCCATCCGAGAGCGTGGCCGATGGCGACCCGGCAGCCGGGGGCGACGCGCCGGCCTGGCTGCGGGGCCGGAAGACATCGCCGAGAAGCTGCACAGCCAGGCCGCGGTGCTCCAGCTTGCGCGCTGACAATCCGGCCAAAAAAGCCTTGCGAGCGGCAAGCGTGGGCTCGGCTCGCATGGTTAGGATGGCCGCAGCGGCTCGCAATACGACGTGTCTGGGGGCAGAACGCTGGGCCAGAATATCGGCCAGAATCTCGGAAATACGAGTCCGGCCCTCGGCACTGCCACCGGTGCTGATCTTCTCCAGGGCCTCGACCGCGTCCCAGGCCGTATCGTCGCGGTCGGTGAACTCGGCCAGAATCTCGATGGCGCGCTCGTCGCCCAGATCGGCCAGCGCATAGGCGATGTCGAATCGGGTGGCCGGCCGGGACCAGTCGTCGAGCAGAGCGATCAGGCGGTCGATGGCTCGGCGCTCGCCAATCGCTCCCAGGGAAAGAGCCGCGGCGGCGACGACTTCTCCATCCGAATCGTCGAGCGCAGAAAGCAGAGGCTCGCGGGCCCGCTCGGCGTCGATCTCGGCCAGCGACGTGGCTGCCTGAAAGCGCAGATCGGGCTCGCCCTCGGCCAGAGCCCGGGCCATGGCGTCAAAGGCCGACGAAAACCCCAGTCGACCCAGTGCAATGGCCGCCGATTGCCGCACTACCGGGATCGCATCGCCAAAACGCCCGATGAGCGGCGCGACCGCCGCTTCGGTTTCGAGTTCACCGAGCGCGATGGCGGCTTCTGAACGAACCTCGGGACGCACATCGCCGAGCACTCGAATCAGTGCCGATACAGCCCGCTTGCGCTCGTCGGCAGCGACCACATGGCCGAGTGCATGGGCCGCCTGCGCGCGCACCCGGTAGTTCTTGCTGTCGATATCGCGCAGCGCCGCATCGAATGTGATGGTGTCGGAGTGAAGCAGATAGGTCACGCCTTTTTCTCCGGACGCGAACCCGTGCCCGCTTTTTCCAGAAGATCCACCCGGCGGATGCGCTCCTCGGGTACGCGGGCACAGATCGCCGTGTACAGCTCGTGCTTGTTTTCGATATCGTAGAGGGCACTGGCACCTGGCCCGGGCACGAGCAAACTGCGGTCCGGACTGCCTCCATTCACAAAGCAGGTTTGCGTCTCGGGTGAGGCGACCACCTCGACGACCTCGCTCCAGGGCAAGCGAAACCGCTGGCCGCGGTGCGAATGAACCTCGAGGGCGTCGTCATTCACCGCGACCTCGATGCGCCAGGTCGGCGATCCCAGGTACAAGAGGCCGAGCAGGATACCGGTACCGCCTCCGGCCAGGGGGAATGCCCGACCGGAGTCGATGAATGCCGAAAGCGCCACAAGGGCGATGCCCAGCGCAACGGCACCGAGGGCCAAGCCCCGAAAGCGGGGTCTGAAGCGAAATCTATTTGCTGCGGTCGACGACAAAGTTGTGAATTGCAATGCGTGATTCGAGAGGAATGGCCTCGAACAAAACGCCGATCCCCTTGGGTAGCTCGATCCTCCGGCCATCTGGGCCGGGAATCCTGCAGGTTTCCTGGCGGCGCCACAGGGTCCATGCAATGGCTTCTACCGTGCCGTGATCGTCGAGTTCAAACGAGAACGCGACCCGGGTGAGTAGAGGCAGCGCTTCGCCGGCGATAAACGCTCCACTGGCCGAGACATCGCGCACCACGGCGGGAAACGATTCGCCGATCCGCTCGCTGTTGCCCTCGACCCGTTGGTAGATTCGCCGCAGATCGGGGTGTAACTCCACCTCGGCACGGCCCACCGGTCGCACGACTGTGGGGGCGTTGAGAATGACTCGCGGGGCTCGGCGTCGGTCGTCAGTCGTGGTCATGATGGTTCACCCTCAGCGAACTCGCGTCCCTGCCGGCACCTTGCGATCCACAGCCGACAGACCGAGGACCTCGTTGTCCCCGGCAGCGAGAATCATACCCTCGGATCGCACTCCGCGGATGGTTATTGGTTTCAAGTTTGCCAGGAAAATCACATCCCGTCCGACCAGTTGCTCCGCGCGATAGGCTGCGGCAATTCCGGCCACGACCCGACGGGTCTCGCCGCCTCCCACGTCGAGTTCCACTATGAGCAAATTCCTGGTCCCGGGGACCGGTCGGGCAGATTTGATCGTCGCCACACGCAGATCGAGCTTGGCAACGTCGCTCATGGTGACAAGCGGACGGTCCGCGCTGCTGGCTGTCGCATCCGCGTCCGATTGCCCGGATCGCTGGACGTCTGGTTGGGCGGCGCGTTCGCTGCTTCGGCCACCGCGGGTCTGGCCACCGCGGGCCTGGCCACCACTGGTCGCATCACCGCGGGCCGCGCCTTCGGTTACCTCCGGTCGCTCCGGCGACCAGGCGTCGAGCAGGGCGGTCTGGGTGGTTTTGTCGATGCGCGGAAACAGTGCCTCGCCGCGGACGATGGCCGAGCCGACCTCGAGTTCGCCGCCGAATCGCTGCGGATCGGGCCACGAGCCCATGGCTTCTGCCCGGAACTCGCCCTCGACTCCGAGTCCGGCCAAAAGCGCGGCGGCCTTCTCCGGCATGACCGGCATCACCATGCGCGCGGTGCAATAGAGCGCCTCCAGTGCGGTTCGCATGACGTGGTCGAGTTCGATGCCAGCCCCGGTCGCAGTCGCCCTCGACCCCGCGTTTGGCTCGTTGGTGAGTTCTTTGGCCAGCTTCCATGGCTGACAGGCGTCGATGTAGCGATTGGTCGCGCGGACCAGATTCCACGCCGCCTCCAGTGCCCGAGACGGGGCGTATTCGATGTAGTGTTCAGAACTGTCCCGAATGCTCTGCGCGGCCGTGCGGACCAGTTCGGCGTGCGGGCCGGAGCGGGCGAGTTCGGCGCTGTAGGGGGGGATCACGCCGCCGCAGAACTTGTCCGTCATGGTCAGTGTGCGGCTCACCAGGTTGCCCAGGTCATTGGCCAGATCGGCATTGTAACGGCTGATCAATGCCTCATACGTGAAGTCGCCGTCCGCCCCCAGGGGAACCTCGCGCAGCAAGAAATAGCGCACTGCATCGACCCCGATGTCGTGGGCCAGCCCGATGGGATCGACCCGGGTGGCCGGCATGGACTTGGCGATCTTGGTGCCGCGCACGGTCCAGAAGCCGGTCACGACGATCGTTTCGGGCAGGGTCAGGCCGGCCGACATGAGGAAACACGGCCAGTACACCGCGTGAAAGCGCAGTATGTCCTTGCCGATGAGATGACAGCTGGCCGGCCAATAGCGCTGGAAGAGGCTGGCCTCCGGGCCGCCCAGTGCCGAGATATAATTGGTCAGGGCATCGAGCCACACGTAGACCACATGGCTGTCCTGGCCTGGAACCGGGATACCCCACTGAAATGTCGTCCGGCTGATCGACAGGTCGCGCAGACCACCGGTCACAAAGGACACCACTTCATTGCGGTAGGTTTCGGGCCGGATGAAGCCGGGATGGGTCGCGATGTGGTCGAGCAGAGCGGCGGCGTATTTCGACATGCGGAAGAAATACGACGGCTCCGATACCCACGATACCTCGCTCTGGTGGAGCGGGCATAGATTGCCCGGCAGGAGCTGGCTATCGGGGTAAAACGCCTCGCAGGCGATGCAGTAATGACCGTCGTAGCTGCCCAGGTAGATGTCGCCTGCCGCCTCGATCCGGCGCCACAACGCGGCCACGATCTGTTTGTGCCGGGGGTCGGTGGTGCGAATGAAGTCGTCGTTGGTGATATCCAGTTCTTTCCAGGCGGTGTGGAATCGCTTGACAATGGCGTCGGCAAAGGCGTGCGGCTCGATGCCCTGCTTTTTCGCAGCCTGCGCGATCTTTTGGCCGTGCTCGTCGGTCCCGGTGAGAAAAAATGTGTCCTCGCCCCGGGCGCGGTGAAAACGCGCCAGCGCGTCGGCCGCAATCGTGGCGTAGGCATGGCCGAGATGAGGAGCATCATTGACGTAATAAATCGGCGTTGTGACGTAGTAGCTGGTCATGCGGTGACTGCCCGGCGAAAGCCGCGTGCTGTTTGTATACGCCCCCCTCGGGGAGTGCAAGCGACTCGCCTCGCCCACGAGAGGGATGGCCGCGGCCCGGAGCGACACAGCTGCGATCCAGGGGGTCAAGCGGATCTACGACGGTGCGCGGGTTTATTACATGGATACGCCTCAGCCCGGTCTGGTGCCGGTGCGAGCGCAATTCCCCTCTGCTCCGGCCGACCCCACCCCGGCGCCGGGCGCTTGCTGCCAGCAGGGCGGCAAGTGCGTGCCCGAGGCCAGCCAGTGGCAAACCGAGGGATGGATGGCCTTGCAGTTTTCTGTGGGCGATCCCCATTACTACTCGTACAGCTACGAGACGCCCGACGAGTTTGCCAAGTTCACTGTCCGTGCCAATGGCGACCTCGACTGTGACGGTCTCATGTCCACCTTTGAAATGACCGCGCAGATCTCCTCACGTGGTCCCTCTGAACAGGTCCGGCGTATCATTCGTCTGGCCCAGCAACGCGATTTTGCCGTACCTGGCGGGTTATCGGGCAATTTCCTGACCGGCAGTGCGTCGATTCGCCGGGTTCTGGAAACCGAGTGAGTGCCGTCCGGGCCCTTTGCCCGGAGATGGCAGCCCGAGCGCGAAGCTCGCGGGGCGGGCGCACGACCACATTGGAGCCTTTCCAACCTGATTGTGTGTAGTGCTACTCTCGCCGCTCGTGTCTACAGCCGATCGAGAAAAGTGGAGTGGAATCTACCGGGCACGCGGTGAGGAGATGGCCGGGCCGTCATCGCTCATCGCGGCGCTTGCCGCTGAACTGCCGACATCTGGCCGAGCACTGGATGTTGCCGGCGGCTCCGGGCGGCATGCCATCTGGCTCGCCCGGCGCGGTCTCGACGTCACCATTGCCGACATCTCGGAGGCCGGGCTTTCTCTTGCCAGTCGGCGAGCAGCCCGCCACGGCGTGACGATCCAGACGGTGTGTGTGGATCTGGAGACATGCGACCTGCCCGCCGGACCATGGGATTTGATCCTCTGTGTCCATTATCTCGACCGGTCGCTGTTCCCCGAGTTTCGCGCCCTACTGGTCGATGGTGGAATGCTGGTCGTCCTCCACCCGACGCGATCGAACTTGCAGCGGCATGACCGACCGTCGGCGCGATACCTCCTCGAAGACGGCGAGCTGCCCGCCCTGATCCAGGGCTTGAACATCATCCGGTACGACGAGGGCTGGCTCGATGAAGGGCGACACGAAGCCAGGGCAGTTGCCCGAAGAATCGTACAAGCCCGCGACCGATCTCTGTAAATGAGTATTCCGCCGCAGCAATGCTCATCTATTGTGCGGGGCCCGTTGGTTCTGACTCAGTTGGCCCGACCTGTCACAGTCCGCCATCTGTGGCCACTATCTCGCCCCACATCGCCACCATGATGAAACGTTCACCCGGTTCGCTGCGTCATAACCTTTGTTATAGTCCGCGCTCTTGGCCCTCTAAACTGGCAGTTCTGTCATGAATCAATTGGATCCAAAACGACTTATGGAAATCGGTACATGGTTTAAACCATGTCAGACACTTCTCACTGCGGTAGAGTTCGACCTGTTCACCTTGCTGGCAAGTCAAGCAATGACAGCGCAGCAAATACAACGAGAACTGGGGCTTCACGAGCGAGGAGTTGCCGATTTCCTGGACTCGTTGGTTGCGCTCGAATTGTTGCAGCGCGCCGGATACGGCGCTACAGCGCAGTATAAGGCTACCGATGAAACAGCCTACTTCCTCGATAGTCGCAGTCCGGCCTATATTGGCGGATATTTTAAAATGGTAAGGGATAGACTGTACCATTTCTGGGCAGACCTGCCCGAGGCGCTCAAGACTGGTAAGCCGCAAAACGAGCTAAAACACGAGGGTACGTCGATGTTCGAGGAATTGTATCGAGTACCCGATCGGCTCGAGCAATTCCTGACAGGCATGGCCGGTATCAGCCGGTCCAACTTTCAAGCATTTGCCGAAAAATTCGATTTTTCGGGCTATAAAACCGTTTGCGACATCGGTGGTGCAGCTGCCGACCTGTCCATTCTTCTCGCTGGCCGACATTCTCATTTGAGCTTTGTCAGCTGTGACCTGCCGGTGGTGAAGCCGATAGCGCAAAAGAATATCGAGTCGCACGGCCTCGCACATCGGATCGCCGCGGTAGAGCTCGACTTCTTCAACGACCCGATCCCGAAAGCAGACATGATCACCATGGGCATGATCCTGCACGATTGGAACCTCGATAAAAAAATGAAATTACTCCGAGCCGCGTACCAGGCCCTTCCCGCCGGTGGTGTACTCGTGGCCATTGAGAATATTATTGACGATGAGCGACGCGAGAATTCATTTGGACTGCTCATGTCACTCACCATGTTGATCGAGTTTGGCGATGCCTTCGACTTTACAGGGGCCGATTTCGAGCAGTGGTGTAAAGAAGTCGGGTTTTCCCGAACAGAAGTACTACCGCTACGGGGCCCTGCGAGCGCGGCGATCGCGTACAAGTAATGAACAAAGAGCGGATCAGATCATGAAAAAACTATTGTTTATCGAATCGTCGCCAAGGGGAAACGAATCGTCTTCCACCAATTTGGCCAGGAAGCTCATTGGCGATTTGCTTGAAAGGGATTCCACCTGGCAAGTCGATCACATGGACCTGTGGACCGAAGAGCTTCCACCGATGAGCGGGCCGACCGTCAGTGCCAAATATGCGGTCTTTAGCGGCGAGCCTCTCAGTGCCGAGCAAGACAAGGCGTGGAGCGCTGTGGTGAATTGCATCGACCGGTTTTGCGCCGCCGATCTGGTGCTCATGGCGGTCCCCATGTGGAATTTCGGGATCCCGTACGTGCTCAAGCATTTCGTCGATGTTGTCACTCAGCCGCGCCTGACGTTTACCTGGACGCCCCAGGATGGCTACAAGACCCTTCTGCCACCCCGGCGCGCCATTATCATCAGCAGCAGCGCCGGCGATTACTCGGTGGGTTCTGGCAATGAGCACAACGACTTCCAGCTGCGCTATCTGACCGCCTGGCTGAAGATCTACATGGGTTGCCAGGTGGATTCCATTTCGGTGTCGCCGACGATCGCTGATCCGGATACGGTGAAAGCTGCCGCGCTTGCCGCGAGAAGGCGCGCAGAAGAGCTAGTACGCGGAATTTGACGCATTTCTTCGAGGACAGTGCGGCCCGAGCCCGAGGCCCGGCAGCTTCGCGCTTACCCGGTTACTTCGCTTGGCTCGGCTGGCGCCGGTGCGGCCATGACACCGCTCTCGAGTAGCTCCTGTGGCAGGAGCGGGGACGGATCCCCGGCCGCGATGAGCCATAGCTGATGAGCTGCTCGGGTGGCCCCGATGTGCAGGAGGTGGCGCGATTCGATGACAGCCGGATAACTGGCTGCCGTAATATCGGTCATGATTACATAGTCGAACTCCAGGCCCTTGACCTGGGTGACATCGGTGATGTCGACGCCCGGAGCAAAACTGAAGTCGTGATTGCGGACCCGGCGCAGGGCCGGGACCTCGGCGTGGGACAGGCCTGCGTAGTAGGCGTCGGCGGTCTCGGCGTGGCGCGTGATCAGCGCAACCGACGCGGTCGGCTCGCGCGCGGCCAGGCCGCGCAGAGCATCGCCCAAAAACGCCACTGCCTCGCCGATGTCGCCGAACTGGTGCAACTCGACCGGCGCGCCGGAACGGGCGACCAACGGCTCGTCGGGGGTCAAATCGGGGCCCAGGACCTCGCGGGCAAAGTGCATGACTTCGGCGGTCGACCGATACGAGAGCCTGAGCGGGCGAATGACCGCGGCATGGCCGGTAGTTTCGAGCAGGGATTGCCAGCTGGAAAAACTGTTGTCGAATACCAATCGCTGCGCCGTATCGCCGGCGATGGTGACCGACCGCTGGCTGCCGTCGTCCCGGATGATCCGGGTCGCGTCGAAAAGAACCTTGATCTCGATGGCCGAACGATCCTGTGCCTCATCGATGGCCACATGCTCGTAGACGATCTCGCGGCCGTCGTGTCCGACCAGACGGCCGCGCTTGAGCTGGATCAGGCGGAGCAGGATGGGATCGTCTTCACGGTCGTACCGACCGCCGGGATCGTCCTCATCAGCTGC
Source organism: Pseudomonadota bacterium (assembly GCA_022360315.1). Lineage (GTDB taxonomy): Bacteria > Myxococcota_A > Polyangia > Haliangiales > Haliangiaceae > JAKSDA01. The sequence goes on along the minus strand of JAKSDA010000052.1, from coordinate 13,943 downwards.
GCGGCCATCGACGGTGAGGCCGTCGACCGCACTGATCGGATTGCCGTCCGGATCGGTGGGCTGTTCATCGCGCCCGGCTACCTGTCGGGCGCACCAGGCCACCGCGCTGCGCACATCGGCCGGGTTGACCTCGTCGCCGGCATACTCGGCAAAGCCGGCGCGCAGTCGCTCGAAGTCGGTCAGAATCTCGGCCCAGTCGGTCAACACATCGGCAGCCCGGCGGCGCAGCCGTTTGACCGCGCTATCGACCGCCACCCGCACCGCGCCGGGCAGGCCGCGCTGGTCGCGAGTCGACCGGGCCAGTCGGCTCAGCCGGGTGGCCAGGGGTTCGTGGCCGAGCGCGCGCCACGCCTCCAAAACCGCTGCGCTGTCCGCGTTCGCCCGGCCCACCGAGCGGACGATCTCCCGCTCGGCAGCTTGCACCTGCTCGGCGACATACTGTTCGAGGATGGGCAAGAGGGCGGGGTGCTTCTTGATATATGCGGCCGCCTCGGGCGTGTCCTGGTTGTACTTGCCCGCCGAGCCGGGCAAGAGCTTGAGGCGCTGAGTGCGCGCCCAGCTCTCGTAGGTGACTACCGGCACGCCATTTACGCCGAGCGCTGGCAGCACACCGGAGACATACTTGACCAGCGCTGTGGACGGCACCACGAACAAAATGGCATGGGGCCGAAACCGCCGGCGATCGGCAAAGTTCAGATAGGCGATGCGATGCAGTGCCACTGTGGTCTTGCCCGAACCCGCACCGCCCTGGATGACCACCGTGCCGCTGTCGGGTTGGGTGATGAGATCGAACTGCTCTCTGTCGATGAGCGCGGCGATCTCCGGCAGCGCCTTGTCGGCCCGGTGTATGGAGCCGTGATGCACGCCGAGCCGACTGCGGTCGCGGTTGCGCTGATCGCGGTTGCGCTGGCCGCGGCCGCGGCTGCGGTTGGCCGGCTGGCTGCGCAGCCTGGGAACCCGCACCGCCTTGCCCTGGCCACCCCGCAATACCGGTGCCGCCTGGCCCACAGCCTGGTGCCAGACATTGCGCGCGTCGCGGACAAAGGTCCCCTGGGGCGCGCCGATACGGCGCAGTTTGCCGCCGAAGATGGAAATATTGCGCCGCACCACGACCAGGCCGTCGACCCGGCGGCCGGCGATTTCTTCTTCGTAGTCGTCGCCCTCTTCGTAGCGGTAATAAATGCGCGAGATGGGCGCGTTGCGCCAATCGACGATCTGCACACCGTGCTTGCGGTCGATAAAACCGCGTTTGCCGACCAGGACATCGCGAGTCTTGCCCTCTCGCTCCAGCGCCATATGGGCAAAATAGGGCGACTTGACGTCGACCGGCAGAGAACGCGATCCGCCCAGGCGGCTGCGTACTGCCGCCAGGCGGGTCATCTGCTCGACCAGCGGGGCGAGGTCTTCGGGCTTGGCCTCGGCGATCTGATCGCGCAGGGCGATGAGCTCGCGGTCGTAATCACTGGCGACGACCCGTTCGCCGACGTCTTCCTCGCCCATGGCGATGCGTCCCTGAACCCGGCCGTAGAGGCGTTCCTCGTCGGCAATGATAGATGCGGCCTCGGTCTCCGGTTGGACCGGGCCGGGTTGATCGTCTGCTGTCCGCTCTTGCATTGTCCGCTGTTGGGCCATGGCAAAAGAGTCACTCTAACCAAAAGATCCGGCGCGGCAAGCGATTCTCGCCACTGCTCCGCGTTCTTTGCACGTCGGGTGCAAAGGGTGCATTTCGTAGTTGCATAAAGGACTGAAAATGCGCTAGTTCCTAGGAATCTACCAATGAGTCGAGTCACTTCGCTCAAGCCCGACCCACTGCATCGCTGGTCGATTGCCGATGCGCAGGAGACCTACCATATCCCCCGCTGGGGCTCGGGGTACATCTCGATCGGCCAAAACGGCAACTTGCTCGTCACTCCTCGCGGACCGGAAGACGGGTCGATCGATCTCAAGGCCCTGATCGACGAGCTCACCCAGCGCGGGATCCAGCTGCCCATCCTGGTCCGCTTCTCGGACATTCTGCGCTCGCGTATCGGACTTCTGGTCAACGCATTTCAAAATGCGATCAACGAGTACGACTACCAGGGCCGATATCGCGGCGTGTATCCGCTCAAGGTGAATCAGGCTCGCCGCGTGGTCGAGGAAGTCATCGAACTGGGCCGGGAGTACGACTACGGCCTGGAGGTCGGGTCCAAGCCAGAACTCCTGGCCACCATGGCCCTGCACGACAATCCCGACGCTCTGATCGTCTGCAATGGATACAAAGACGCCGAGTACATCGAGACCGCTTTGCTCGCCTCGCGACTTGGCCGCACGGTTGTGCTGGTCGTTGAAAAACCAAACGAAATCAATAGCATATATCAGATTTCACAGCGCCTTGGCATCCTTCCCACGCTCGGCATCCGAGCCCGCCTGTCCACGCGGGGATCTGGGCGATGGGAACAATCAGCGGGCGACCGTTCCAAGTTCGGCCTGTCGGTGGCTGAAATCGTTGAGGTGGTGAATAGCTTGCGCAACTGGCAGCAACTGGATTGCCTGAGACTGCTTCATTTTCATTTGGGCTCGCAGATCTCGTCGATCCGGTCGATCAAGAACGCATTGCGCGAGGCCGGCCGGCTCTTTGTCGAGCTCTACAAGATGGGTTGCGCCAAACTGTCCTACTTCGACGTCGGCGGCGGTCTGGGTGTCGACTACGACGGCTCGCAGACCAACTTTGCCTCGTCGATGAACTACACTGTGCAGGAGTACGCCAACGACGTCGTGTACACGATTCAGGAGATCTGCGACGACTCGGGGGTGCCCCATCCGACCATCGTATCCGAGTCGGGACGCGCGGTAGCTGCGCATCACTGTGTACTGGTCGTCAATGTGCTGGGCGTGAGCGAATTCGATACCTGCACAGTGCCCGACAAAATCCCCGAGGACTCGGCAGCGGTGGTCCAGTACCTATTCGAGATTTATGAGGTGGTCAATCGCAAGAATATGCTCGAGAGCTATCACGATGCGCTCGAGTACAAAGACCAGGCGCTGCAGCTTTTTAATCTCGGCCACCTATCCCTCGAAGAGCGGGTGTTATGCGAGCACGTTTTTTGGGGCATCATTCAGCGAATCCACGGTATCGCGCGCACTCTGGCGACCGTGCCCGAAGAGCTAACGGGTCTGGAAAACGTCCTCAGCGACACCTATTTCTGCAATTTCTCGATGTTTCAGTCACTGCCCGATGCGTGGGCAGTGGGCCAGTTATTTCCCATTGTGCCGATTCACCGACTCGACGAAACCCCCAGCCGACGCGGCGTGCTGGCTGACATCACGTGCGACTCCGATGGCAAGATCGAGTCGTTCATCGACGTGCGCGACGTCAAGAAGTCGCTCGAGCTCCACGCGCCGGGCGACGGCGACTATTACCTTGGCATGTTTTTGATCGGCGCCTATCAAGAGATCCTCGGCGACATGCACAATTTATTTGGCGACACCAATACGGTGCACGTCTCTCTGGACGGCAGAGGCAGTTATTACATCGATGAAGTTGTTGCCGGAGACACGGTGGGCGAAGTGTTGCGCTATGTGAACTATGCTCCCGAAGAGCTCTTGCGCCGCCTGCGTCACCACGTCGAGGTAGCGCTTCGCCAGGGCTGTCTGTCTCTGGCCGAATCACGTCAGCTCATCCAGTGCTTTCGCGACGGCATGATGGGCTATACCTACCTGGAATAGCGAGATTCCCGCTTTTCTGGCGGGGTTAACATCTGCGTCGTGCACCTCCGACTGTGTTTCACCTGAGAGTGAGCCTTTGGACCTGAGCGCCAGCTCGTGGTCGAACGAGCGATGTGGGTCTCATTCCAGGGCTGGCTCGATGCTGACCCGGTTGTCGTGGAACACCGCGCCGCGGGCCATGTCTGAATCGCGCTCCATGACTGTTGCGTTGATGGTGGCTCCGTTATTGTGTTTGGGCCAGTGACCCTTGGTCGTGGCCGCGACACCCGGACGGGTGTCGTCGCTGATCCGCAGGCGGGCGTAGAACGAGCCGCGTTCGTTGTAGATGCGCACCCGGCTGCCATCGATGAGCGAGCGTCGCTCGGCATCCAGTGGATGGAGCGTCACGATCGGCGTGCCCGCGCGTTTGTGGTGTGGGCTGTTGGCAAATATCGAGTTTATGAGGAAATTGTTGGCGCTGGCGACCAGCGCCAGCGAATCGGCGTCAGCCGCCTCGGCTGCCCCGGCCGCCTCGGCCGGTGGCGTGTAGTGGGGATAGAGTCCGACGCCGTCGGCCTCTGCGCGGGTGGAGCGAAACTCGAACTTGCCCGAGGGGGTGAAGAACCGGTCGAGAAATGGCTGGTACGGCGTGGGCCAGTTCAGCCTGACCCATCCCTGCGCCTTGAGGGCTTCCAGGGTGATTCCGCGCAGGGCCGGATGCTCTGAGGCCAGCGCAGCTCGGGCCAGGTCGTCATCGCTGTCATAGAGGGCGGGCTCGGCAAGGTCCATCCGTCGCGCCAGACGGCGGAACATCTCAGTGTGGGGTAGGCATTCGCCGGGTGGCGTCACCGCGGGCTCGTTCCAGTTGAGATACAGGTGGCTGAACGAAACCTCCATATCGGTGTGCTCGGTCTGCATGGTGCCGGGCAGCAGAATGTCCGCGTAGTCGGCAGTATCGGTTTGAAAGTGCTCGATGAGCACAAAAAACAGATCCTTGCGCGACAGTCCGCGGCGGATTCGTTGCTGCTGCGGATTGGATGCTATCGGGTTGGCTGCCCACATGACCAGTGCGTTGACCGGCGGGTTTTTCAGCTCGAGAAGTCCCTGTCCCAGGCGGGTCGTGGCCAGGGAGCGAGTATTGCGAGGGCCGAGATCGCTGCCCCGCAGGGCATCTTTGTTGAGCTGATACGTCGGCGCTGTGGAGTAACACATACCACCGCCGTGCCTGTGGTAGTCGCCGGTGACGGCGGGCAAGCAAGACAGTACGCGCAACGCCTGGCCCGCGCCTTGGTGGCGCTGCATGCCCATGAGTGAACGAATTCCGGTCGGTCGACTGGCTGCGATCCGCTCGGCCAGGTCGATGATCTGAGACTCGTCAATGCCGCAGATATCGGCCGCCCGACCGGGCGGAAAATCGCCGAGCAGCTTGTCGCGAAACTCTGCCCAACCGAGGGTTCGCTGGGCGAGATAATCGCAGTCCTCGGCGCCGAGGACGACCAGTTGATGCATCAGTGCGAGAGCGAGCGCGCCGTCGGTGCCCGGGCGCAAGGCCAGGTGCAGGTCAGAGCGTGCGGCGGTTTGTGTTCGTATCGGATCGATGGTGACCACGGCCGCACCGCGATCGCGCGCCGCTGCGATGAAAGGCCAAAGATGGCGGTTCGAGACCAGAGTGTTGGTACCCCAGAGCAGCACCAAGGCCGAATGGGCCAGATCCTCGGGATCCATGCCGGCCGCGGATCCGGTCGTATAGCTCATGCCAGCGTGGCCGGACACCGAGCAGATCGTCGTGTCGTTGCGCGATGCTCCCAGATAGTGAAACAATCGCTTGCCAGCGCCGACGATGCCCTGGATCCACCCGACCGTGCCAGTACCGGCATACGGCCAGATGGCCTCGGCTCCGTCTCGGTCGATCACAGTGCGCAGGCGGGTGGCGATCTCGTCGAGTGCTTCGTCCCAGGTGATCCGGGCAAATCGTCCCTCGCCCTTGCTACCGACGCGGCGCATCGGGTAGAGCAGGCGGTCGGGATTGGCGCTGTAGGACAGATAGGGATTGACCTTCACGCACAGCGTCTTGCCGGTAAACGGGTGAGCGCGGTTGGCGCGCAGTTCGACCGCGCGGCCGTTTTCGACCGATACCACCCACGAGCACGCGTCCGGACAGTCGAGCGGGCAGGCGCCGATCACGTCGCGTCGCCGGGGATTGGCTCTTGTCTCTGTGAGCATGCCCTCAGTGTTGCATCTGCTGCGGGATGGTGTCGACGGTGTTTGTCAGTGGGGGGCGCCGATACCGGCCCCGCAATTGATGTAGACGATGAAGAGCGTGGGGATGGCCAGGCCGGCGGCGAGAAACCACTTGCCGCGTCCGATGATGCCCTGGTTGCCCTTGTGAATGAACATTCCGGTCATGGCCAGGACCAGGAGAGCAATGGCAAAGAGGTCGGCGATCCAGGTCCAAGCGCCCTTGATGTCATTCAAGTGGAGCATGTTGACCTGGTAGAGCACGGCGCGCTTTTCGACCCGTTTCACGGTGCCCTGACCGGTGCGGACGTCTATTTTGACCTCCTGGCCCTCGGCTAAGAAGACCCGAAATACGGTCTCGCTGTCCATGACCCGGCCGCGCACCTGCGCGCGGTTGAGATCGAGCCTATCCACCACGTACGCTTCCATGGCGTCGTAACTGTCGCTCGGCATCGCGCCGATGTTCACGGCGCTTTCGTGAAACGTGTAATTGGGATTCCAGTCTTCAATATGATTGACTGCGAGACCGGAGATCGAATATGCGATGACCAGGGCCGCCGCAGTATATCCAATATCGCGGTGAACGACCCGAATCAGCTTGCGCCAGCTCATCATTGAGTAGCTGGGTTATTGGGCAGTGCGGATCACCGCGCCCTTGCCGTCCAGACGCACGACGGTCATGGGCTTGTCGGCGCTGCCGGGATCGACGTCTTTTCCGTATTCTCTGGCCTGATACTCGAGATATTTGCGCCTCTCCTCCGGGGACAGAGTGCGCACGCTGACCACGCCCTCGGCCACCGCGTGTTTTCCCTTGGCATCCATGGGGAAGACCATGATGCCGTCCTGTACTTTGAAGCGAAGTTTTTGGCCGGGTTTTTGGCCTGCCATTTCAAACCAGCACCCGCGTTTGGGGCACACGTCGGAGACCGTGCCCTCGACCTGGACGGTCTTGCCGACGTAAGCCTGGGGATCGGCCAGAAGCTGGTCGATGGACACCGCCTCGGCGTCGGTGACACCAGCGCCATAGACCGTGCCTTTGGCGGTTTTTGCCGGGGTCGGAGCACTGCTCTTGGCCGCACTCGGCGTGCCTTGCGAGGTGTCGACCTGGCCCGAAGTACCCTTGCTACACCCCGCGGGGGCGAACAAGATGGCGAGCGATCCTGCGATCCATATGCTTTGGCGAAACATCGTCGTTCTCCAATCCCAGCCAGCATAGCAAGCTGGGCACAGAGTCAAAATTGGTCGGTCCAAAGGCGAATCGTACACTACACAGTGAGGTTTTCGGCAACCCCGAACGTCTGTGTCGATGCTCAGAAACCAGCTCAGTTTGAGGGTGTAGAAGCCAGCTTCTGCCACGTCGCCAACCGCCTGCGCTTTTTGCACGTGAGGTGCAAGAGGGCGCCAGGGTCCCCAACCAGCCCGCGTCATCAAGTGCCTCTGGCATGTCGAAAAATGACAATACCGACAGCAATGGCGCAGCCCGCATGTCTAATGGCGCGATTGGCGAGTGTGGCATCGCTGAGCTGTTCCTACATTGGATACATAACCAGGACGAAAGGACAGAGACATGCCAGAGGCCACTACGAAGCACCCAGCCGCGAAAACCGTTCTTGTGACGGGCGCGTCCTCGGGCATTGGCAAGGAAACGGCCAAGGCCCTGCTCATTGAGGGATACACTGTGTACGTCGCAGCGCGACGCATCGAGCGCATGAAGGACCTCGGCGCGGTGGGGGCCATTCCCATCAAGCTGGATATCACCAGGGAAGATGATCTGGTCGCGGCTGTCGAGCAAATTGCGCAGGGCCACGGCGGCGTCGATGTCTTGATCAACAATGCCGGCTACGGCAGCTACGGTGCGGTGGAGGACACCAGCATCGAGGACGCCCGCTATCAGTTCGAGGTCAACTTGTTTGGCCTGGCCCGACTTACCCAGCTTGTACTACCTTATATGCGAGGCCAAAAAGCCGGCAAGATCGTCAACCTCTCCTCGATGGGCGGCAAGATCTACACGCCGCTGGGAGCGTGGTACCACGCGACCAAGCACGCCCTCGAAGGGTGGTCCGACTGCCTCCGTTTGGAGCTCAAGCAGTTCGGAATCGATGTCATCATCATCGAACCGGGCGCCATACGGACCGGTTTTGGCGATGTGATGCTCCAACCGATGATGGAACGCTCCGGCAATTCGGCCTATGCCGATCTTGCGAAGAAGATGAAAAAATCCACTCTCGACTCGTACGAGAAGGGTGGAGCCTCTCCCCCGTCGGTCATCGCCGCGGTCATCGCAAAATCGATTCGCGTGAAGAAACCGAAGACGAGATACGCCGCCGGCAAGCTGGCCAGGCCGCTCATGTTCATGCGCAAGTGGTTTGGCGACCGGATGTTCGACAGGGCCGTGATGAGCGCGACCTGATAACGAAGGAGAAAGAGAATGGACGAATTCGGAGATAAGGTCGTCGTGATCACCGGTGGCGCGACGGGGATTGGTCTTTCGTTTGCCCGGCAATTTGGCAAAGAGGGCGCACGGCTGGGGACCGTCAAAATCGTGCCATTTCAGCTGGTTGCGCGGGCGATGGCTGGTTCGCCTCATTCGGGCAAGTGCCGTTGACGCTGAACGAGCTCGAGCAACAGTCCCGAATCCATCGCCGAGCCACTTCCGAATCGAATCTACGGTATGCTGATGCTGGCACCATGAAGGACGATCTTCTGGACAAGACCCTGGAGGTCATCCGCGGCCTCAACGACGAGGACGTCGATTATGTCGTCATCGGTGGAGTAGCTCTCAATTTGCACGGATTGGTCCGTGCAACTGAGGATCTCTGGTGTGTTCGTGCGCCCTGAGCCCGAGAATATTGCGGCGCTGCGCCGGGCATTGAAGCGAGTATGGAACGACCCTGAGATCGAAAACATCACCGCAGAGGAGCTTTGCGGCGACTATCCAGCCGTTCGCTATGGCCCACCCGATGGCAGTTTGCCCCTCGACGTTCTGGCCCGCCTCGGCGAGCTCGCACGGTTCGAAGACCTTGATTACGAAATCGTCGAGATCGAAGGCGTAGCCGTCAGAGTTGCCACACCGGCCGTTCTGCTGTGGCTCAAAGCCAACACCGTCCGTCCCAGGGATCGCGCCGATGCCGAGGCGCTGCGCGCGGCGTTTGGGTTCACGCTGAACGACGAGGAAGAGTCGTCATGAGTGTTTCGAAGTATCGCAACGTAGACGAGATGCCACCGCCGCCCCGGGTTACAGGCCAGGATCTCGCCAACCGGATTCGAGCGGTATGGGCCAGGGCCAGGCATCTGGCGGGCCCGGCGTATGTGACTGGTGTACAGAAATTTGCCAGCGTCGAGGATGCACAGCTCGCTCGAGAGCAGGCGATTCAGGAGAGAGTCCGCCGACTCAAAGCTCAACGCGGCACGCCCGGTCTGTAGCTTCTGTCGAGGTCCGCTACATAAAGGAGCAGTTGGATCCCAACAGTGCTCCCTCTGTTATCCCACCCACCGGCGCAGACAGGTTGGATTGGCAACTTTGTGGCGAGCGGGAAAGTCTTTCTGTTTCAGCTGGTTGCTTCCCGGTTTGGTGCAAAACATCAGCCTTTCGAGCAACTCTAAACGATGGTTGAGGCGACCCGAGTCGAAGGTAGGATTCACAATTCGGGCTCGTCGTGTCGGCTACCATGCCAGAGAGCAAGTATCTCGACGCGTTCTTCACTGTCCATGATGCGGAAGTAGAAGTAGTACCGGATGCGCTTGAGATAAACCCGTCGGACCGTGCGGTCTTGCTTGACCGGTCGCCCAATCAACTCTGGCCTATCCTCCAATCGCGCCGGGAGCCTATCTAACTCTTCGTCCATCGCGTGTGGCGCTTTATCTCGGTTCGCGAGCCACCAATCTCGTGCTTGCACAAGCTGCCGGGCAGCCGGCGCAGTAAACTGGACAATAGGAATGGCTCAGACCCCGCGCCGAAGTTCGCGAAGAAACGCACGTGCATCGAGCAGCTCACCGCGCGCTGCGGCTGCTTTTCCGTTTTTAATGAGATGGAGCTCTTCTTCCGTCACCTGCACCGGCTCAAGCGGGTTGCCAACCCAAACCGTTACCAGTGCGCCCTCTTCCAGATCCTCTCCATCTTCGAGAACGATGGCCCCATTGATGACTGTTCCGGTACGAATCTCCATGACTTGATCCTAGCCTATCCTGCAAACTCTGCCCAGCTGGGCGGGGACGTGTTGTCCACCCACCGGCGCAAGTAGGACGGTTTGGCAACTTTGCGGACGGCGGGAAAGTGCTACCGTTTCAGCTGGTTACGAAGATAAAGTCAGAGGGGGCGAGCAAGTGGAAAGTTCCGCTGAGAGCGCATCGCTGGGCCGAGGGTGTGGCGGACTGGGAATGAATCTCCTTATATTTCATTCAGTTACGATATCTGCAGGTACCAACACGGCTGTGACAGGCTCCGGCGACTGGTCCATCCCGACGAGGCATCCTGTCATTAGGCGCAAGTGGGGACGGTTGGCAACTTTGTGGCGAGCGGGAACGTCTTTCCGTCGAGTGCGATGAAACTGCGAAATCGTCAAGGAATCACGTCCGGCTGTATTTTAGATTACGACTCGGCAGTGGCATAGTTTTCAGTTGCCGTCATGAGCTGCCTGGATCCCAATCAGGAAGGCTTCCCTTCCTGAGTACCGCGACTCGCAAGTAAGAGCCGGTCCAAAAACCTCGGACCGAGCCAGAGCGACGAGGCGCGCCGCCAGTGGGTGCTCGAGGAGTGGAGAATACCCGGTGTATTTGACCGACGAGCAAGCCCGCTGGCGGTGATGGATCGGCGCTGTGGCGACGCGGAGAGTTTTTGGACCGGCTCTAAGTACCCATTGCGGCCGACCAGCCCGCCGATGGCTGTGTTGCTCATCGGCTGTCCGGTCCAGATTTCTTCATCTTTCCGTGACCGCCGACAGACGAGCGCCCAGCCTGAGGAGATCACGAGCCATTCCGGCGGACTGGCGGATTACGGCGTGGCGACATACTGAAGAGCCACGTGTGCCACCCTGACGCTGACTCGAATCCAGTGCGCTGTTATCCTGTTGCGCGTTTGGAGGGATCGTAATGCACGAGCAGATTATCCGGAACGAAGTCGAGTCTCGCCAATACGAGATTGACATCGCGACGGACTGGTACACGCCCGCGGGCAACAGACGCTCCGCGCCCATCTATGTGGCTTTCATTGCCAATGAATACCTCGGGAAAGAACGAGAGATAAAGGGCAAGACCCCGTCCGAGATCGATTTCAAGGTCAAGGAGTGCATCGCCAAATGGAACGAGCAGGAGATCCGCAAGCGGGTTGCCGCCGCGAAGAAGGATGCGAAGGAGCAGGCTCAGGCGGAGACCGCCCGGCTCGATCAGGAGGCGAAGAGCACGCTCGCTGAGATGGCGAAGATCCTCGAAGCCACACTCTTGATAGACGACAAGATCGACTGGGAAGCTGAACGTGACACTCGCGAGCATCCGCCGTTCAGTTTCCGGCCCCCGCCTCCCCAACCGCGGCCAGCCGAACTTGTGCTCCCTCCAATGCCGGGCTTGACCTGGCTGCTTCGCGGCCGTAAACGTCGCTGGGAAGCAGCGTGTGAAGAAGCCCAACGTGCACATGCTCAGGAAGAAGAAAACAAACAGGCTCGCTGGCGGGAGTCGGTTGCGACGCACAACGAATCGAAAACGCTCGCAGAGCGAAAGCACGAGGAGAAGCGCAAGAAGTTCATCGCCGAACAAGAGAAGTTCAACCTTGCCCTGAACGAGTTCAGACAGCGATTTGAAGCGGGTCATGTCGAGGCGATCAAAGAGTATTGCTCACGAGTACTGGAGCGTTCTCAATACCCGGAGCCCCTCACTATTGGGCACGAAGTCGAGTTTGATGCCGAGAGCAAGTATGTCGTCGTCAACCTCGAGCTGCCCTCGCAGGACCGCGTACCCAGCGTGGGTGGCTACAAGTTCGTGTCAAAGGGCAACCGCTCAGATCCTATCCCTCTCAAGACAAAGGAAGCGGTAGCGCTGCACAACTCGATTCTTGACCAAATCATCGTGCGAACCATGCATGAGGTTTTTGAGGGCTGCTACATCGATAGCGTTGCGGGTGCCATCGTCAATGGATGGGTTACCAGTTTGAACAAGGCCACGGGACAGGATGAACGTAAGCAAGTCCGGTGTATTGCGTCAGACCGCGCCACTTTCGAAGCATTTGATCTCTCTCGGGTTGAGCCAGCAGCGTGTGTCGCGAAACTCTCTGAGAACGTCGGCCAAATGAGTGGAGCAGCACGGTGAAGTCGTGTTCCAACTGCCACGCAGAGCTGCCCGATGATGCGAGGTTCTGCGCTAGTTGTGGCTCACCTCTGCCAACCGAATCACCGCAAGAAGAGGCGACACGCCTCGAAGACAAAATCAAGCGTCTCCGTGCGGAGCTTGAGTCGGTCGAGGACGCGGTCGAAATTCAATCCTACGGCTTTTATGAACCACGGTACGGTCTCGAAACCTCTGCCGAATACGCGGAGCGCCTCAAGGAAGTGCGGGAAAAGCAAAAGCAGCTCATTCGCACTAAGAAGGCCATCTTCAGCCCGAAGGATTGGATTGTAGACGGCAGTCTGGCGAAGGGTCGAAAGATGATGACCGAGCAATCACAGCTCATGTTGAGGGCGTTCAATGGTGACTGCGATGCGACCGTATCGAGAACAAAGTTCGACAACGTGGAGAAACTCGAAAAGCGGATTCGAAAGGCGTTCGAGTCGATCAACAAGCTGGGCGCTACCAAGAAAATCGCGGTTACAGAGGGGTACCTCAACGAGAAACTCGCCGAGTTGCACTTGGTGCATGAGCACAGAGAGAAGCTCTACCAGGAGAAGGAAGAGCAGCGCGCCATCAAAGAGCAGCTGCGCGAGGAGCAAGTCGCGGAGAAGGAAATCGAAAAAGCTCGACGGGACGCCGAGAAAGAGGAGGAGAAGCACAAAAAGGCGTTGGAGAAAGCCCGCGAGAAACTGGACGAAGCCACCGGAGCCCAGCTTGAGAAGTTGCAGGTTCTCGTTCAGAAACTTGAGACAGAGCTAGCGGACGCCATTGATCGCAAAGCCAAAAGCATTGCACGCGCACAGCTCACTCGGTCTGGTCACGTCTATGTACTTTCCAACGTTGGCTCCTTCGGTGAGGGTGTGTACAAGATCGGCATGACCCGCCGTTTCGAGCCCCTCGAACGAGTCTACGAGCTTGGGGATTCCTCGGTCCCGTTCCGTTTTGACGTTCACGCGATGATATACACGGAAGATGCACCGCAACTCGAAAATATGCTCCATAAAGAGTTCGATAACCGGCGTGTCAATATGATCAACCTGCGACGCGAATACTTTCGGGTAACGCTTGAAGAAATTCAGGCCGCGGTCGCCAAATACCACAAACCCGTGACATTCGTGACCACGCACGCGGCGGAGGAATATCGAAGATCAGTAGCGATTCATGAGAGACGCGACAGTTGTGTGGGCGACTAGGGCTCCCAGCCCAGGGCTGCAGAGCCATCGCGGCCACCGGCGCGGACGGGTTGGATTGGCAACTTTGCGGCGAGCCGGAAAGTCTTTCCGTTTCAGCTAGTTGCGCGGATAGCGGTTCAGGGGGGTGGTGAGCTTAAAAGTTTAAGATGGTGCTTCTAGTGTAACTTGAATCGCAATTTTGATCCGGGTGAGGTCGAATCGGCTACCTCAACCGATCCCGCCAGTAGCGAGGCTCGCGGCTCGTATGTGCCACCGCAATTACCATGCGTTCTTGTTTAACGACCGCAGTGATGATGACATAGCGGAATCGCTTCGCGACGAACTTACGAACGTCGTAGTGGGGTCGAATCCGGCAACAGGAGCACCGCTATTTGGGAAACGAGCGGCTTGAGCGATCCGCCGCGTGGGAGCGTTATGCTCGACTGGTGTCGAGAGCAGTAAAGTCACTCTTCGGGTGGGAGTGCGCGCAGGCGGGTGCAGGCGAGCGTGAGGGCGCGCGGGCGGAGTTGTGTT
>JAKSDA010000624.1 GCA_022360315.1 Pseudomonadota bacterium | reverse complement strand
CCCATTATGGCCGACCAGCCCGCCGATGGCTGTGTTGCTCATCGGTCACGTAGGCCCACTATGCTCCCTCTTCGCGCCTTGCCCTCGACGCGCTGGACCGACCCTACTGGGCACTTACTTACGGGTCGCGGTACTTAGGCTTTGGCATCGGTATCGGCACCGGCACTGATCGATATCGGTATCGGTATTGCTGACGGCATCGGGAACGATATCGGTTGGGCATCGGCTATCGGCATCGACTATCGCAGCGTTGGCATCTGCAATCGACAGTCGCCTCGGCCGTCGGCATCGGCCGTCGGCAATCGGCGTCAAGTGGAGTATAGTGCCGGCATGCAGTGGCTACTCATCGCGATCATGGCGTTGACCGTAGTGGGTGGATGCTCGGACGACGGGGAGCTGATCCAGCGGGTCTCGGACGCCTCGATTACGCTCGATACCAGCGGTTGCCCGGTTCAGGTGACCGCGGAGATCCACGCCAGCATAGGCGCATGTAATGAGGTTCGACCGCCCGTGGTCGAACGCTCTGATACCCAGGTCCGCGTGCGCCTCGAAACCGTGTCGACTGCAGATTTCTGCATTGCCCTCATCGCGGGCCACGAAGAGGTCGTCGACCTCGGCACGTTTGGACCGGGCGACTACGAACTGGTGATCGAGGCCAAGTTCGACGACTATCGCACCCGGTTCCGCGTCGACGATATGTGCAAGCGCTAGCGCGAATCGGTCGGGCTGCCCAGGGTCACGTTGAATCTTTGCTAACTCGACAAGTCAGACTCTGGTGAATAGACGCCGGTCTGCATGTCTGCGCAGGGTCATGTTGAATCTTTGCTAACCCGACCCTGCGCGGCCATGGCAGAGAACCGTCAAGATTCTGTTGAGAGTTACTCAGCTGGCCGATTCAGAATCGGCTGGCCAGCGGCGACCAATAGCCACAGACAAGGTTCGCCTTTGTCGACCCATTGCTGGTGCGGCTTGCTATTGTCACGCAGGCTCGTATCACCCCGGACAAAACGCTTGCCCTCGTCGTCGACGTAGCCGCCCAGGAGCACCAAGGTGGCCTCGAATCCGGGATGGCGATGGGCCGGTATGTGGCTGCCCGGCTGCAGCATGACCAGCTGGATCAGACTATCGTCGCGTGGCAGAGGCAGCTCGAATACCTGCACGCCTGGCAATGGAGTGTGCCAGGACAGCGGCTCGAGAGGACCGATCAGTTGATACAGCGGTGCCGGCAGCTGACCTTTGGGATCGAAAGCGCCGGCAGTCGGGTCCGGGGAGGTACCGAAGGTCGCATCGGGCCGGTCGAGCCGGTCGAGCACGCGAGCCAGCAGACCGTTGAGGCCCGCTCGGTCCGCTGGCGGAAGCTCTCGCTCGTCGTTCAGGGCCAGGGCCGCCGCGATGGTCTCGGCGTCATCGACCAGTTCGCGACACTCGGGACAGAGAGTGAGGTGACAGGCTACCAGCAGAGATTCGGATTCGCCGAGTGATCCTGCCGCATACGCGACGAGCATGTCCTCTGGAACGTGATGCTGTGCCATCAGCGGCCTCCCTCGTCGCGCAACGCTGTGCGTAGATGACGAAACCCCAGACGCACTCGGCTTTTGAGGGTGCCCACGGCAATTCCCTGTTCGTCCGCTGCAGCCTGCATGGTCTTGAACCCGAAGTAGACACTGCGCAGTGCGCTGGCCTGATCACTGGGCAGGGATGCCAGGGCCTGGCGCAGCTTTCCAGCCTGCTGCCGGTGGAGTGCTGCCGCATCGGGGGCAACCGGTTGGTCGGGGACCAGGGCCGGATCATTTGCATCGACCTCGTGGCGGCGCAGCTTGCCGACCACGTCGATGTATACGTTGCGGGCGATGCGATACACCCACCCCTGGGCTGTGCCGCGCTCGGCGTCGTAGGTGGCCGCGCTTTTCCACACTCGCAGCATCACTTCTTGGACCAGTTCGTCGGCCAGTTCGACAGACGTGCCGGAGCGCAGAAAATACCCCTTCAACCGCGGAGCAAGAACTCGAAAGAAGGCGGTGAATGCTCCGCGATCGCGATCCCGTGCGATCTTTGCCAAGAGATCGTGGACCGACACGGCCAGATCGCTCATGGCGCGGTTTTAGCGGATCCACTGGTCGGTCACAAGCCCGATGGATCGCGATCCCGCGCCACACAAAAACGCATTCCTTGCCGAACAAACAAGGCGTTTCTGTTGCGAGGCCAGCGGCCGAGCCGGCCGGGAGTCCGGCGATCCGGGGGCGGGTTGACCAAATGACAGGACGAACGAGAAACGGTCGGGCCGCACAGGTCACGTTGCATCCCTTTCAGGGTGACCCCTGTGTAGAACTATATTCACCGAGCCGATCAACCCCGTTGTGTCGGCCCGGCAATCGCGGTAGAAACGGCGCATCATGGCTGGTGGCAGCTCGACGGGCGCGGTTTTTCTCGCCCTCCTTGGCAATGGTTTTCTGACTGTGATCAAGTTTGTCGCGTTCTTGGTGTCGCAGTCGCTGGCGGGGCAGAGAAAACCCGCCACCTGAATCCGCCGATCGACACCGGTTGGAACCATTCTGCTGTGGCAATTGCCGGCTGAAAAGGCGATCATCAAGACATGTCAGTCACGTTTGCTGTCTCCGACGTAGAGCCGACAACCGATGCTCTGCCCACGGTGCCGTTTACCCGGGCCATCGATATACTAACTGGCCAGGCAGGGACAGACGAGTTCAAGCTCGGTGAGCGCGGCAAGCTGACCGTGGAGGCTCACAGCACTCATCCGGACGGCATGGTGGCCACTTCGTATCATTCGTTTGCCACGGCTGCCATTCAGGCGTTTAACGCCCATCGTCGGCTCGTGCTCGGACCGGATCAGGTGTGGACATTACTGGCGCAGGGGTTTGCCAATCACGTCCGGCTGCACGCCGAAACTCTTCGCTCCCGGCTCGTTGCACACCAGAACAAGCTGGTCCTCGCTGTGCGGCGCGATGACTTTGTCAAGGGGCATCCCGAAAATCCCTGGCACGAGGTCATTGCCGAGTTTGGCCAGGCAATCGCCCGACACATCGGCAAGCGGCACGATTGGGTAGTTGCCGATTTCACCACCACGACCGGCCTGGAGCGCACGGTTTCCACCTTGACCTTGATGGATTCAGTGGCCAGCTACTTTGACTATATGGTCCGCACGATGTGTGGAATTCCCGCCATCACGTTGCTCGGTACACCTGCAGACTGGCGCTCTATTCGCACCCGCGCCCAGCTCTTTCGAGAGTTCGATCTCGACTGGTGGGCCGATGCATTGACCGTGGCGCTCGATGCTCTGGTCGACGCGTCCGAAGGGCGGGCCGACGTCGAGTTGTGGCGCTCGTTTGTCAAAGTGCAATCGGCCTCGGGCGGGCCTTATCTGTCGGGCTGGATCAATGTGCTATTTCCGTATTGCCAGGATTGGCGGGGTCAGCTGCACCGCAACCCACACGTCGAAAAATGGCAGCGCGGCTTCCAGGCGACGTTCCCCTGGGGGCTCACCACCGAGCAACTGCCGGGCGGTCTGGCTTCTGTGCCAGTATTGTGGGACTACCTGGGCCAGCCCATCAACATGGAGTTTCTCGGCGGCTTTGTCGGCCTCCAACCACTGGACGATGGTGCTGTGGCACCTGCGCTGGGCTGGGCCATTCGTGAAGTCATCGAGCCGGCATCCAGTCCGCCCGACCTGACGTGAATTGATGGATATTCGCGGTCACAACCGCACTGCGTGGAATTCGCTCGTCGATCAGGGCGACAGGTGGACGGTCGCGGTATCCAGCGAAACCATCGCGCGGGCCCGGCGCGGCGACTGGAACGTCGTACTTACCCCGCAAAAACCAGTTCCGCGCGGGTGGTTTCCTCCTCTCTCGGGGGCCGAAGTGCTCGGCCTGGCCAGCGCAGGTGGTCAGCAGGGACCGATTCTGGCGGCAGCCGGTGCCCGGGTCTTGATCGCGGACAACTCGCCGGAGCAGCTGGCCCAGGATCGCGCAGTCGCCGATCGCGATGATCTGGATCTGCAATGTGTCGAGGTAGATATGGCCGACCTCGACATGCTGGAGGATAGCCGGTTTGATCTGGTGTTTCATCCGGTGTCGAATTGTTTCGTTCCCGATGTGTTGCCGGTATGGCGTGAGGCGTTTCGCGTGCTGCGGCCGGGCGGGGTTTTGCTGGCCGGGTTTTGCAATCCGGTTCGGTTCATGTTCGATCGCGAGTCCAGCGAGCGCGGCGCACTCGTCGTGCGCTACAAATTGCCCTACTCCGATTTGACAAGTCTCGAACCTGGCGAGCGAGAGCGTCTTATCGGAGCGAACGAGCCGCTTGAATTCGGTCACACGCTCGAGGCTCAGATCGGCGGCCAGCTGGCCGCGGGGTTTCTGCTCACTGCACTGTACGAAGACGACTGGTCGACCGACGACAGCGAGGCACTGTCCCGATATATGCAGTCGTTCATCGCGACCCGTGCGGTGAAACCGGTTTGATTTGCCCGGCACCCGGCACGAACTGGCGGCCCAATATCTCGCCAAGGTCCTCGGCCAGAGAGCGCTTGACCCCGGCCATGTCGAGATCGGTGCGGCCGGTTTCCGCGGCCATGCTGGTCATTATGTCGGCCTTGAAACCGCAAGGATTGATACGCTGAAAGTACGAGAGATCGGTCGTGACATTGAGCGCCAGGCCGTGGAAGGTCACCCAGCGCCGGCACGCAATGCCGATCGAGGCTAGCTTGCGGTCGTCGGTCCATAATCCGGTCTTGCCCGGCTCGCGACCCGCTGAAATGCCGTACCGCGTTACCGTGCGGATCATGGCTTGCTCGAGGTTGCGCAAGTATCGGTGTAGATCGCGCTCTCCTTCGCCCAGCCGCAGGATGGGATACGCCACCAGTTGACCCGGCCCGTGATACGTCACGTCGCCGCCCCGCTCGATCGCGACCACATCGATCTCCCCCGGTGTCAGGACATTGGCCACGGCCTCGCGGGCTCGGCCCAGGGTGATCACATGCGGATGCTCGACCACGAGCAGAGTATCCTCGCAGGCGTCGTCCTTGCGCTGCTCGACCAGCTCGAGCTGAATCTCGTAGGCTCGGCGATAATCGAGAACCTCCAGGTCGATCAGTCTTGCGCGCATACGTTATCTATGCCCGGTCCGCGCCGGAATGCAAGTGTCCAGCTGGAATGCCCGTACGCGTTCGAGCATTCGCTGCTCTCGATCAGCATCCAATCACCCCATGATACCCGAGACCATCCGGGAAGAGAGCGACGATTGCCCCATTTGTATCGATTTCGACCATTCGCGATCATTCGATTTCTTTCTGCAAGAAGCGATTTCGATATACTGCCAACTGGAGTGGCTATTCTTGTCGTTTGATGGCACCGGTGTCCACGCGTACGTCATCGATACCGGTATTCGGGCCAGCCACAACGAATTCACCGGTCGGGTTGGCAACGGCACAGACACGGTCGACAACGACAGTGATCCCAGCGACTGCAATGGCCACGGCACGCACGTTGCCGGCACAATTGGTGGCACGGTCTACAGCGTGGCCAAAAATGTGACCTTACACAGCGTAGGCGTGCTCAACTGCGGTGGTTCGGGCACGACGTCCGGAGTGGTCGCTGGCGTGGACTGGGTAACCGCCAATCACGTCTCGCCTGCAGTCGCCAACATGAGCCTGGGCGGCAGTGCGTCCAGCACTCTCGACGCTGCAGTGGAGAACTCGGTCGCCGCCGGCAGATTCGTGCGAGGGCTTCTGCGGTGGGCAGTCAGATGACGGCTGCTGGTGCGACGACCTGTGCGAGGGTTATGGCGATTGCTGCCCTGACTACAACGATGTTTGCAGCGCACCGCCACCACCGCCCGATCCCGATCCGAACAGCTGCGTCGAAAACAACGCGTGCGGATCGCAGTCTCCAGGCGGCTGCTGGTGCGATGCAGCGTGCGAAAACTACGGCGATTGCTGCGCTGACGGACCCTGCTGATTCTCCCGCCGATCCGATCCCGAACGGCATCGTCACCACTACTGTTCGGGACTCGAAAGCTGCCAGAGCATCACTCCAGCTCGTCTTCTCAGGGACAAACCAAGGGATAGGCCAAAAAAAAGACCGCGGCGGCCGTCGGGGGGGGGAAGGCCTGCTGCGGTCTAGAATCAGCCTGCGACGCTTTCTAGCGGCGACCGATGTATAGATATAGTAAAGACTTCTCCAAATTTGGCAAGGCAATTTTTTTAAAATAAAGACATTTTTACAGTGTTTGTGTGGGCTTTATGGACCTTTATTGACAATACCCGACATATAAGTGCCTGAATTCATAGTAATTCTAGTTACTCCTGAATGAGTTAGGTCCAGGAAATTTTTCCATTAATTTCGCTCTCTCACCTGGAGGGTCATTCTATTGCTAATCGGATGACGCCCCAGGGGTCGAAAAGGTCTGGAGCGTCCGTCTGCAAGACGAGGGCACCCTCGCCAGTTAGCGGATGGTATCCCTCGGCGAGAACAGCCACCGAGTAGGCCGCTCCTCGGGGCAATGGCTTGCTGAGAATGAACTCGCCGCTGGCATCGCTTCTTCCCCATGTGAGCGCTTGTTCTTCAAGATCATTTAGGTCGAACCAATCGGTTGAAATGCTTGGATCGAACACGATGACCACAGCGCCGGCGATGGGACGGTCGTTGGCCGCATCGACGACTCTGCTCAGCACGATCACTCCCAGCTGTTTGGTGGAGGAGGATTCCGATGGTGGTCCGTTGGCCGTCTGGTGGTTGCCTTTCTGTGCACTGGTTGTCTGTGCATCGGCTGCCTGGCCGTCTGCATCACTGCTGTGTGCATCTGCTCCGTCCGAACTCCGCTTCAAATTTTTTGCCAGGACGTCCGGCTGCTCGAACGGGCTCCAGCCAGCGCGTGCCAGGGTTAGCAGTTCTTCTGCACTGTCGATCGGCCGAACCAAACCCACTCGATCCAATGAGTCAACGGTGCTGTTGGACGGCGACACGGAAGCACGAAAGCGAAACGCAGCGATAATACCGGTCAGATTGCCCTGGTCGTCGATGACAGGTCCGCCCGAGACGCCGGGCCCGACAGCTGCATTGGTCCGCGCATAAATACGGCCCGGCGCGCCATCATGTCCTGTCCAGCCGGTGATCTCTCCGGCGCTACTGGACAGAACTCCGCCGCTGTGGTCGGGATATCCCAGTACCCGTATTCGCTCGCCCAAGGTCAGGACCCGCGAGCGTTCGAGCGAGATCGTTGGCCAACTGGCGGCGGCAAACGCGCCGCCACTCATATTCATCTCGCATTTGATCAGGGCCAGGTCGAGGTCTCGGTCCAGTCGACTCCGCTCGGGGCGCCCGGCGCAGACCAACTCGGGAACCTGACCGGGAGCGAGAAACCGGCCGATGATAAAAAGGTCGTGTAGGCGATCGGTGTGCTCGTCGTGCAGCACGTGAAAACTCGTGAGCACCGAACCGTCCGGCGAGACGATAACTCCTGAACCCGATGAGATCAGTTCGAGCCTTCCCTGCCCGGCGCTCGCGGCCAGCACGGCCACAGTCGTTTTGGCCGCATTGTCGTGTTCGCCTGCATGTCCGGCTGTCCCGGCGGGCAACGAAAGCTCGGGTCGGTCGGACTGACCGGATTCTCTGGAAGGGACAAACGAGAGCGTTGGAGCGATCAGAGCGGCCAGGCGGTGGGCCCCCTGTGCAGAGCCGCGAAACGTGACGGCATAACGCCGAGCCGGACCGGCGATTGCGTATTCGATGCCGGTGTCCACGCGCGGCTCCGCACCTATTCTGGCTCTGTGTGCGTAGCGAAAACGCGTGCGAAGCCAAGTAACTGGGCCGATCTTCACCGTATCGGAGCCGAGCGGACGGTACAGGTCGCCGTAGCGAATACGGCGATCGAAGGCCAGTCCTATGGCCAGATTCCTGGACTTACGACGGGGCGTTATGCAAATCTCCAGACCCAGGGAAAGGTTGGCTGGCGATGCGTAAACGACGTGATAGGGCAGCTCGACATTCCGAGACTTGGCAAGAGAGTTTCGCCGATCGAGATGCCACGACAGGGCGACTGTTTCGGGCGCGACCTGGGCCGGAGGAAGCCAGGCCCTCGGGCGGTCGAGAGACAAACCCAGGTGCTCGAACTCGATCAACGCGGGCCGGATGAGCGATTGATGGGCCAGGCGTCCAGTGGCCAGAAAGGCCAGTCCGCCGATAAGGACAAGCAGATCGTGCCGCTGCCAGAAAGGCCCTGAGCTATCGTTCGTCATTCCTCGGAGCCAATCTCTGCGGACCCGATCGAGGGGCGGAAAGGTGAGCGCATGAGCAGCCCGCGCATCAAAAGAGACGTGGCAAAAAACACCGCGGCGGCGAAGAGGGCAGTATAGGCCAGTGCGCGCCACGGTTCCATGTCCATGCCCGCCGCGGTGATCGCGTTCTCGACGGTTTGGAAAAGGCCATTTAGTCCGGTCGCCAGCAACAGGCCGGCGAACAGGATGGCCGAGCGGTACCCGCTCGACAGAGACGAGAACTTTGCTCGACCCATCGCGTAGCCCATGACGCCGGCGAAGCAGGCGTCGGCCAGAGTGGTGATTACAGCCTTTGCAGCGCCGAAGGTGAGAAATACATTTCCGGCCAGACCGTCCAGGTAGTGGTAGTTCTTCCACGTGGCCACACCGATACCGGCCGCTGTCATGTAGACCAGGCCGTCCATGGGCTCGTCGAACTCAGGCGACAGATATACTGTGTAGCGAACCACGACATACTTACACAACTCCTGAGCCAGTGCGACGATCAGCAGGGCACGCACAATGCGCTCGAAGCTCAATGGATGTACGGTCTGTATGGTGAGCGGTCGGGGGGTGAGCAATAGCTCGATGAGCACTCCCGAGAGCGGTCCGGCGACGAGACAACCGAGTAAATACACGCCCACAACGTAGTGCACTGGCTCGGGTTCGTAGCGATCCTGGACGTAGAAGTAGGCCAGCCAGAGCAGTGCGGGCACAGCCGAGATGACCAGGGCGCCAGGTGGTGAGAGGTCGAGTGCGGTAGTGAGGCCCGCGCCTCGCTCGACCGCATAGGCGACACCGACGTATCCGAGCAAGCCAAAAAGGAGCACTATTTCGGTTGCAACTACCGTCCGAATGCGGCTCAAGGTGACAGACTCCGGTAAGGTACCTGGCGCCAAGTACTGCGACCTGCAGCTTACTACGGGGCACCCGGGTTGTTCCCGTTCCACCGGCATTATAAAGTCCCCACTCGAACTCCCCGCACTCTAGGATCCAATGGCCAAGCAGTTGAAATCCGGGCCTGGCGACGGTGAGATGTCGCTACCCGAATGCGCCAACTATCTGCATTTAAGCGAGACCACCGTTCTCAAACTGGCTACTGAGGGAAAGCTCCCGGGCCTGCTGCTCGACAGGAAGTGGCAGTTCCAGCGCGAGCTTATCGATGAATGGCTGGCTGAGCAGCTCAATGTCGGCGACGACGATGCGATCGAAGATATTCCCGACGGCATGCGTGTCCCCCTGGGCGACCTTTTGCCCGAAGAAGCGATCATCGGCGATCTCGAGTCTCGCGATGCTCTCGGTACTATCGAGGAACTGGCTGCGCTTGCCTATCGAGAGAAGTGGCTGAACGACAAGCCCTGGTTTGTCGGAGCAGTTGTCGAACGCGAGATGTTGGCCTCGACTGCCATGGAGGGCGGGGTCGCCTTCCTGCACACGCGGGCGCGCGAGGCCAGCAGGATTGCCCGGCCCTTTATCATTACCGGGCGATCCTACAGCGGTGTGGATTTTGGCGCTCCCGACGGCAAGCCGACCTTTCTGTTCTTTCTGCTCGGGCTCAAATACGACCGATTGCATTTGCCGATCTTGGGCCGACTGGCCCGTACTGTGCGCAATCCGGCGACCATTGCCAAGCTGCGCTCGCAGCCGTCGACCACCAAGATGCGCGCTCTGCTCCTCGAAGAGGATGCCAAGTCGCTGTCCTCGGCTCGACCGGCTCCAGTGCGGTACGAGGCCATGAAGCCCAAGCTCGACCGCCAGATACGATTGCGCACCATCAAGCGGCTCGACGCGATCCGCAAACGTCAGGCCGAGCAAATAGCCAAAAAGCAAAAAGCTGCCGAGAAGGCGAAGCGGATCCGCAAAAAGACCACCAGGGCGGCGCCGGACGACGACAAAAAAACCACATCGAAGGCGGCGAGCGACCGAGTGGCGGACGGCGCGAAGAAAACCAGCAAAAAAACCGCGGCCGAAAAGTCTGCCAGCAAGGTGGCCGGTGGCAAGAAGGCGGCCGGGCAGAAGAGCACTTCTGCGAAGAGCACCGCGACCGCGTCATCCACCGGGCTCAAAAAAAGCGCAGAGAAAAAAGCTACCGGCGATAAGAAGCCAGCCGCGCGGAAAGTCGCCGCCAAGACCACGGTAGCCAAGAAAGCCACCGCCAAGAAGGTCACAGGCAAGACCAGCGCGGCGAGAAAAAAAGCCGCGGCCAAGCGTTCGGCACATAATTAAAGAGAACGCATTAAACTGAAACGCATCAGTTATGGCTCAAATAAGGCCTTTCTGTTGCGAGGCCGACAGCCGAGCCGGCCGGGACTCTGACCGGGCCGGGGACTCTGCCCAAAACTGATAGCCCGAGCGAGGAAGCTCTCGTGCCGCGCGGTCGCGTTGCATGCTTTGCAATGTGACTGTGTGTACAGTCGGGATGACAGCGCCGGCCACGCAGCTCTCCATATGCTACGATCGTAAAGAATGCCGCGCTGCGCTCCGCTTTACTCCAATGCCACGGGTGAACGCCTTCCGCGCACACATGTCTCTCTGTCTGAAAGCAGCCTTTTCCTGACATTTCCCGACGGTCGCTGGCACGACGTGGCGCTGCACGGCTGTCGGTTTCGAGTGCGCGACGCAACCTACCGACAGCGCTTTGTACGGCATCTCATGATCTACCGCGGACGCCACGAACCCTCTACCGGGCAAGTCGACCTCATCACCCCGCCCGACGAGGGATCGATCGCGCCGCGAGCGGTGCGTTTGCCCGGTGTATCGGAAGGCGCGGCAGTGATTGAAACCGCAGTATGGGAAGCTCTCGCCGACTGGTTGTCCCGAGGTGGTCGCGTTGCCGGTCGCACGATTGCGGAACTGGCCAGACTTTCGTGCATTGCGACGCCGCAGTTTGCCGTGACCCTCGGCGCGGTCGCCGCTCGTGTCGCCGCCGAGTTGAACTGGGAAAAGTGCGGACCCATGCGCGGCAGCGGGGGCATACACAATCCACTGCGCCCACTCGAGGATGCCGCCAGGCGCAGTCCTCGCGCTGCTGACGCGCTGAGGGCTGCCATGACCGCCCGGGCCACGCAACGATATCGGCGACGGAGCTGCTGACCCCGGGCCAGGCCGAATCGAGCCCCCTGTCGAGGCGCGCCGCGCCAGTACGCCGCCCCGTTGTCGGCTAGGCGGTGTCCGACCCTGCCAGCGGTCTGCCGGCAAGTATGTGTTCCGGCCGAGACTGTATCGTTGTACTGGCCAACGATTGTGGTATACAACTAAACCATGGATGCCATGCAAGCTGTTCAGGCCGGCGACGTTGCCGAGGTGCGCTCGGTTTCTCGCCGCTTCGTACGAGAGTTGGGGTTGTTATCTGAAGTTCATCGAGATACCGGCTCCACCATTGCGCAGTGTCATCTATTGATCGAGCTCGAGCGCCGCGGCGGTTCTGCGAGTGTATCGGAGCTGGCAGCAGCGTTGCTGCTGGACAAATCGACCGTGAGTCGCACCATCCTGTCGATGCGCCGAAAGAAATGGCTTCGTCTGGCCGAGGATGCGCGGGATCGGCGGCGCAAGATTGTCGGCATGACCAGGTCGGGTGAGCGGATACTGGAGCGAGTCCATCGGGTTGCCGACCACCGAGTCGAGGAAGCGCTGCGGCATCTGTCGCCGCGGGAGCGGCGGACGGTCGCGCGCGGTTTATCGATATACGCCCGTGCTCTGCAGCGTGCTCGCACCGAGCGCGAGTATGCAATTCGCCCCATCGAGTCGGCTGATAACCGCGCGATCACGGCCATCATACGCCGTGTGTCGATCGAATTCGGCACCTCCGGGCCAGGTGGTCCCACTGCCGATATCGAGCTCGACAACATGGCAGAAGCGTATCCGGGTGATGATCGGCAGTATTTTGTCATCGAGAACGGCCAGCGTATTCTCGGCGGCGCGGGTTTTGCGCCGCTGCGTGGCGGGACTCCGGCGACCTGCGAGCTTCGCAAGATGTACCTGATATCGGAAGCGAGGGGGCAGGGACTGGGCCGAGCTCTGCTCGACCACTGCCTGGAACAGGCGCGGGCGTATGGCTTCAAGCGCTGCTACCTGGAGACCACGGCCCGGATGCGGTCTGCGCGGGCTCTCTACACCCAGGTCGGTTTTGCCGAGGTGCCCGACCGCATGGGCGAGACCGGCCACAGCCAGTGCGAGATGCAATACATCAAGCGGTTGTAGGTCTGATCGCCCGCGGCTCTAGCAACAACGCAGCAGATGGCCACCAGCCATTCTGGTGCGAAAAGGCCTAATCAAGTAGGGCTGTGCCGGGCCCGCTGCCAGTCCCAAAATGCCCGGATACCATCGCTCAATCCCATGCTCGGTCGATAGTCGAGATCGCGGCTCGAGTTGGTGATGTCGGCGTAGGTAATGGGCACGTCGCCCGGCTGTAGCGGGAGGCGTTCGATGCGGGCTTTTTTGCCCACGGTCGCCTCGACGATATCGACCAGTTCGGCCAGTGACGTCGTGTGGGTGCCACCCAGGTTATAGATATTGAAGCTGCCCGGCTCGACCCGTTCGCATGCGGCCACGATTCCGGCCACGATATCGTCGATGAATGTGTAGTCGCGGCGGGTAGAACCGTCGCCAAAGAGCGTGATTGGCTGGTCGGAGGCGACCGCCGTGATGAACTTGTGGATGGCCATATCCGGTCGCTGGCGCGGGCCGTATACCGTAAAAAAGCGCAGAGAGCTCACCCCGATGCCGAAAAGATCGCGATAGGATGAACAGATGAGCTCCCCCGACCGCTTGGTTGCCGCATACGGCGAGGCCGGGGTCAGGCAGGGATCGTCTTCGCGGAATGCAGCCACCCGGGCCAGGTCGTCTCCCTCTCTGGCCCTGGACCCGTACACTGAACTCGACGAGGCAAAGGCCAGACGCTTGACGCCGTACTCGCGACACGCTTCGAGGATGACCGTGGTTCCGTGCAAGTTGGTTCGTATGTAGCGCAATGGTTCGCGCAGCGACGGCCGCACGCCAGCCAGCGCGGCCAGGTGGCAGATCACATCGACTGCATTGCCGGGTTTTCCGATGATCTCGAATATGCGATCGCGATCGCAGATATCGGCTTCGATCAGCTGAAAACGCCCGGCATCGAGCCGTTGCGCCAACACCTCGGCATTGCGCCGCTTTGGCTCCGACGCGTAGAGATAGTCGTCAAATCTATCTATGCCGACAACCTCGTGCCCCAGTGCGACGAGCTTTTCGCAGGTGTGGGAGCCGATAAATCCTGCAGCACCGGTGACCACGATCCTCATGACGCAAACATACCAGGAGTTCCGCCGATCGAATAGTCGGCCGCCCCGGCCGCTCCGCTCCGTATGAACCTCGCTTCGCATCCCTTGCCGAGACCTCCGGCCGTATGAACCGCCTTGCGCGTTCGGTCACAGTCCGATGCCCGAGCCGGCCCTCACCGCCGCGACACCTGTTGATCGCCCGATCAGCGCCGTGATATAGAGGCGCCCCTGGTATTCTCGATTCGAGCAGCGGCCCTGGCATCGACTCGCTCCGATTGTCTGACAAGATCTACTGGCAAGGTCGACCCGCACGTTCGACTTGCCCCAGGCCCCCGATTCTCTGATGTCCACGTCGTACCCAATTCTGCTCTTCATTCCCAACCTACAACAGGGCGGTGCTGAGCGGCAGATTCTCGAGCTCATGACCCGTCTGCCGGATCGATTCGCACCTACTCTGTGTGTCTATGAGGACACCACGCACTATGCGGAATACCTGCCCAGCGGCGAGCCGCGCTACAACTTGCGGGTGCGCAAGATGGGACCGGTGGGATTGAGTCGGTTGGTCCGGGTGCTGCGCGAGGTCAGGCCGGCCATCTTGCATTCGTATCGCGAAAAGGCCAACATGTGGGCGCGTCTGGCTGCCATGCTCGAGCCGGTGCCGATCGTGGTCGTCAGTTTTCGCAACCGGGCCATCCACCCGATCCATTTGGTAAGCGAGCCGGTTCTTTCGCGGGTGAGCGACCGGGTTCTGACCAACTCGATAGGTATCAAGCACGAGCTGGTGCGCTTTGCCCGGGTCGCGCCCGAAAAGATCCAGATCATTCACAACTTCATCGATCTGGATAAATTCCAGCCGGCCACTGGGGAGCAGCGGGCACGGGCGCGGGCCCGCTACGGCCTCAGTGACGACGACGTCGCTCTGCTCTTGCCGGGCCGGATCAGTCTGCAAAAGCACCAGCTCGGCCTGATCGTATCTCTCCACCACCTCGTGCGGCGAGGGCTATTGCGCCAGAACATCCGTGTCCTTCTGGCCGGTCGTGAACGGGATCGCTGGGTGGTGGGTTTATTGCCCCGGCTCATGTCACTGCTCGACGTCGATCGCAATACCGAACGGCTCGGCCCCATCGACGACATGGTCGGGCTGTACCACGCGGCCGACGCGCTGGTCATGCCGTCCCTTTTTGAGGGACTGCCCAATGCGGTTCTCGAGGCTCATGCCTGTGGACTTCCCGCGGTGGTTTCCCATGCCGCCAATGTCGATGGACTGGTCATTGATGGCGAATCTGGCTTCGAGGTACCCACCTTCGCCCATCGGGCGTTTGCCGAAGCCATCGCACGGATCGTAGCGTTGCCCCGAGAGAAACGGCGACAGATGGGGCTGCACGGTCGCCAGCACATTGCGACCCACTTTTCGGTCGACCGGGTGCTGGGCGAGACAACCGAGCTCTACGACACTCTACTCGCCGAGAAAGGACTGGCTTGATGTGTGGAATCGCTGGATTTCTGGCTCGTACGGCAGAGGCGCGAGCAGATCGAGAAATGGCTGCGCGCATGGCTGTGGCGCTGGAGCATCGCGGACCTGACGGCAGCGGCCTGCACGTCGACGGGCCGGTGGCGCTGGTTCATCGGCGTCTGGCCATCATCGACCTGTCGCCGGCTGCAGCCCAACCGATGACCAATGAAGACGGCTCGGTTGTCCTTGTGGCCAACGGTGAAATCTACAACCACGAGGAGCTGCGCGAGGAGCTCGAGGCGCGCGGGCATCGCTTTCGTTCCGGCAGCGACAACGAGGTCATCATTCACCTCTCGAGGACATCGGCGCCGAGGTGACCGCTCGGTTGCGCGGTATGTTCGCGTTTGCGCTGTGGGACAAGAAACGCGCGACATTGCTACTGGCCCGCGATCGACTCGGTCAAAAACCGCTTTATTACGCCATGCGTCGCGACGGCCTGGCCTTTGCCTCGGAGCTGGGCGCACTGCTTTGCGATCCGGCCACCGCGAGCGAGCTCGATTCCGCTGCGCTCGACGCCTATCTCGCTCTTCAGTACGTGCCCAGTCCATGGACCATTTTCCGCGGTATTCACCGTTTGCCGCCGGGCAGCCAGATGGTGGTTGGCTGTGGTGAGGAACCGGTACCGCGCAGGTACTGGGAAATCGACTTCAAACCCGCGAGCGAGCTCGGAGATCTCGATCTCGACACGGCGGCGCGCGAGGTCCGGCGCACGGTCGAGCAAGCCGTGCGGGTTCGGCTCATGTCCGACGTTCCGCTCGGCGCGTTTTTGTCCGGTGGTATCGATTCCTCGACCATTGTCGCGTGTATGGCTCTGGCCTCGAGCGAGCCGGTCAAGACTTTTTCGATCGGATTTGACGAGGAGCGCGACAGCGAGCTCGAATTCGCCCGCATGGTCGCGAAGCGCTGGAACACCGATCATCACGAGCAGATCGTGAGTCCCGACATGATCTCGGTATTGCCGCGCCTGGCTCGCCACCACGGCCAGCCATTTGCCGATCCGTCGGCGGTTCCGACCCATTATTTATCCGAGATGACCCGCCGTCACGTGACTGTAGCGCTGAGCGGCGATGCTGGCGACGAGGCTTTCGGCGGCTATCGGCGCTACGTCTGGGCCCATGTGGCTCACACTATTTTGCGTTTGCCGGCACCGCTGGTCAATGTCACTGCGCGTCTGCTCATGCGCACTCCGACCGGTCCGGGCCACTGGGTGCGGGATTACGGCGCCCGCTTGCTCGACGACGAGGCTCGCCGCTATCTGTCGTACATTCGCCATTTTTCTGCCGAGGAAAAGCGAGACATTTACAGTGCGGATCTCGCTGTCGAGTTTAACAGCGATCGCACTGCGACTCGTTTTGCCGAAATTCTGGCGCGCAGCCGGGCTGGCGACAGCCTCGGTCGGCTCATGGACCTCGACCTTCAGACCTATCTTCCCGACGACATCCTGGTCAAGGTTGATATTGCCAGCATGACCCACAGTCTCGAGGCCCGTTCGCCTTTATGTGACCATCGGGTCATCGAGCTGGCGGCCTCGTTGCCCAGCTATTTAAAGCTGCGTGGGCTCACTGGCAAGCACGTTTTGAAGCGTGCCTTTGCCGACCTGGTGCCCTGGTCGATTCTCGACCGCAAGAAAAAGGGGTTTTCCATGCCGGTCAAACGGTGGTTCCGCACCACCTTGCGCGACTATGCGCGCGACATGTTGCTATCGAGGCAGGCCGCCGAGCGGGGACTATTCCGCGTCGATCGAGTGGCCGATCTCATCGATCGGCATCAGGCTGGACAGGACCACGGCGATCGGCTGTGGAATTTGCTCGCTCTCGAGGTGTGGTTCCGCGAGATGGTCGACGGTCGGCAGGGTTTCATCGACCGAGTGGCCCAGTCTGCCAGCGAGGCCGTACTGGCCAGCGCCTAGCCGGGCTGGTGGAGAGCGTGGTTGGCCGAGCGCGGCGACATACGCACCAAGGTCAACCGCGGCCTGGCCTGGATGAGCCTGGCCCAGGTCCTGGTCGGTGCGCTCGACTTGATCTCGACCGTGGTGGTTTTGCTGTGGTTGTCTCCCCACACCTACGGCGTTGCCATGCTGGCCGGGTCGTTGTTTGCCGTTCTCGATCTGCTCACCGACCTGGGCCTATCCGCCGCGGTGATCCAGCGCGACGACCATACGCCCGCGCGCATCTCGACGGTTTTCTGGCTCAATGTGGCATTGTCATTGCTCACCCTGCTTACATTGGGGCTATTGGCGCCGCTTTTGGGTCAGCTGCAGGGCGAGGAGGTGGTCGGCGCCATTCTCATTGCCTACGGTGGCAAACTGGTCTTTCAGAACGTGTATTTTATTCCCCAGGCCATGATGAAAAAAGAGCTTCGTTTCAAGGAGCTATCATTCATCCGCCTGGCTGCCAATTTTGCCGAGGCCGCCGGCAAGATCGTCGCGGCGGCGCTCGGCGCCGGAGTTTGGTTTCACTTCATCGGCCGCTCTTGTCACACTCTGGTCACTGCGTTTGGCATCCAGTGGCGTCATCCGTGGCGGCCGCGGCTGATACTGCGGGTCCGCGAATCACTGGGCTACATTACCTTTGGACTCAAAGCCTCGGCCAGTCAGATTTTATTTCACACCTACACCAACATCGATTACCAGATTGTCGGCTATTTTTTCGGTCCCGCGGCCAAT
Source organism: Pseudomonadota bacterium (assembly GCA_022360315.1). Lineage (GTDB taxonomy): Bacteria > Myxococcota_A > Polyangia > Haliangiales > Haliangiaceae > JAKSDA01. The sequence continues at coordinate 60,623 of JAKSDA010000624.1, read as the reverse complement.
GGATTTTACCATCTTGCCTATACCATTGTTCTCGAGCCGGTGCGGCTGGTATCCAACATAGTCATAGACATCGCGTTCCCGACCTTTGCCAGGTTGCGCCACACGACCGAGCGACTCAAGGGCCAATTCATCACCTTTACCCGGCTCAACTTGATCACCGTACTGCCGGTCTTGGCTGGATTGTTCCTGATTGCCGACGATCTCATCATGTTGTGCTGGGGACAAGAATGGCAACCAGCAGCTGCGGCGACCAAAATTTTGTGCCTGGCCGGGGTTCTGCGGGCACTGTCGTTTGTGATGCCTCCATTGCTGGATGGAGTTGGCCGACCGTCGCTCACCCTGGTTTATATGATCACGGCGGCCATATCGCTGACCAGTGGATTTGTGGCATTTGCGGCGTTTTTGGGCGATCGGCTCGGTTTTCTCGCTGTCGCCTGGGCATGGGCGGCGGGATATCCGATCGCCTTTGTCGTGCTTCTGGTCATTGTACTGAGTATCCTCGACCTCGAAATTGCAGTATACTTGCGCCGCGTCGTTGGTATTCCGCTTTGTGTCGCTGCTTCGGGAATTGTCGCGGGCTTGCTACAATGGGCCCTTGCGTCGGCGCCCACAGTCATTCGGTTTATTGCGGTTACCGGTGGGTTTTTGGCTGGAGTGGCGATCTTGCTCGCCCGCTTTCAGGGCATCACAGTGGCCTCACTGCGCAAGGCGCTCAAAGACGATCGGTGAGCCGGATAGCCTACCGGGCACAATAACTCGCCGGTACGGCTGAGCGGACAGGTGCCTACATTGTGGGGTCAGCGGAACTGGTCTGTAGAGCCTGTCGAGTTCGACCGTACAACGGCGAGTGGCAACAGGCATGAATCTATCCGATACTTCTTAGATGGAGATCGGACAACGGGTCCGCGATCGCTATGTAGTGGAAGCGCTGGCCGGGAAGGGTGGGATGAGCACTGTATATCGAGCCAGAGACCGAGATGGCAACCTGGTGGCCATCAAGGTGCTTCCAGTAGCCATGGCCAAACTAGGCGATCGTTTCACCCGTGAAGCGCGCGTGCTCTTGGAGCTGCAGCATCCGGCCATCGTGGGGCTTATCGAACCCGGCACCACATTGGATGGCGAGCGCTTCCTGGTCATGGAATGGCTCGACGGCGTCGATTTGGCCAGTTATCTGGATCATCACCACCTGTCGCTGGGCCAAAGCCTGTCGCTCGTCGCCCGTATCGCCGGGGCCCTGGGAGCAGCCCACGAGCGCCTCATCGTGCATCGCGACGTCAAACCGAGCAATATCTTCTTGCCAACCGGCGATCTACGCCGGGCCAAGCTGCTCGATTTCGGAGTGGCGCACTGGTCGTCGGCAACCCCGCTGACCGGCTCGGGTATGCGCATTGGAACGCCTTCGTACATGGCCCCCGAGCAGATCCGAGGCGAACGTGTCGACGCCCGAGCTGATGTGTTCTCTCTCGGTTGTGTTTTCTACGAGTGTCTCAGCGGCGAGGCAGCCTATAGCAGTGAGTATCACACCGCAGTTTTCTACAAGGTACTGATGGCAGAGCATCGCGCCATCTCCGATGTTGTTGCCGGTGTTCCAGCGCCGGTCGTGGAGCTCGTGGAGGCCATGATGGCCACGGTCGCGAGTGCGAGGCCGCGCGATGGCGGCGACGTGACGGCGCGAATTGCCCGTTTGCAGACCGATCTGATGAGCAGTATGGAGCGACACCAGCTGTTGTTGCTCGAAGCCGTTCCCAGCGCCATTACCGAAATCGAGCAACGCCTGGTCAGTGCTGTCGTGGTCGCTGCCGGTGAGAGCCTGGCGGCTGTGTCGACAACAGAGCCGGCGGTCGAGCTATACCGGCAAGATAGGATGGCGCCCGATATAGGCCCGGCCAATCAGCAGAATCCCGGCCTGCGCAGTGAAATAGACACCGCAGGGATGCTCCCGGACGCGCTGAACAAGTTGCGGCAGCGCTACCAGTCATCGGGCGTTCGATTCCACCAATTGGCCAATGGCGCGATGATCGCAGTGGTCGATACCCGGTCCGCGGCGACCGACCAGGCCGAGACTGCTGCGCGCATCGCCCTGGAGTTGCACCGCTTGATGTCCGACCGCGCTATTGCCATGACCACTGGACGAGCGGTAATTGGTCACGAGCAGGTGCTCGGTGAGGTGATCGATCGGGCTGCGAAGCTTTTGGCCACCAGCCGGTGTGCCGACTCCAACGTCATTCGGGTATGCGACATGACCGCACGGTTACTCGACCCGAGCTTTGAGATCGAGCACCACGGGCTGGTCGCGACGCTGGTCCGCGAGCAGGTCAGCCTGGGTTACTCGAAACTGCTCGGCCAGCGTACTCCGTTTGTCGGCCGTGTGCGCGAAATGGCGCTGCTCGCGGCGACGGTCGAGGAATGCGTGGATGAGAATGCGGCCCGTGCCGTGCTGATCACCGGGCCAGCCGGCATGGGCAAATCTCGACTGCTGCGGGAATTCTTGCACCAGATCGCCGAAGGCGGTCACGAGATCGCTGTGTGGCAGAGCAGCGGTGACCCCATGCGTTCGGGCTCACCGCTGGATTTGCTGGGCGAAGCGATACGCGGGCTGGCCGGAGTTCGGGAGGGCCTGCCGGTGGACGATTGCCGCCGAATGCTCGCGGCTCGCGTGGCCAGGTCTGTCCCCGCCCAGGACGCGGACCGTATCGCCAGGTTTATGGGCGAGCTGATCAACACCCCATGGGACGACCAAGACGACGTTCAACTCCGCGCTGCGCGGCGGGATTCCCGGCTCATGGGCGAGCAGATTCGCCGCGCCTGCGAGGATTTTCTCGCCGCCGAGACTCACCAGCATCCGGTGCTGATTGTCCTGGAAGACCTGCACTGGGGCGACCAGGCCACGGTCGCCTGGATCGATTCCGCATTGCACAAGCTGGCCGAGCGGCCGCTGTTGATCATGGCGGTGGGCCGACCCGAGATGCATGATGCCTTTCCCAAACTATGGTCGCAGCACGATGTCGTCGAGGTACCGTTGCGCAGACTATCAGCGCACAACTCCAGGAAGCTCATCCACGCCGCTCTCGGTCGTGATATCGCTGCCAGTCGAGTTGCCGAACTGGTCGAGCGGGCCGATGGTAACGCATTCTACCTCGAAGAGCTCATACGCAGTGCGGCTGCCCACCGCTGGGAGCTGCCCGATACGGTCCTGGCCATGGTGCACGCGCGGTTGCAAGGACTTCCCGCGACTGCGCGGCGCATTCTGCGAGCTGCGAGCATCATGGGCGAGCGAGTGTGGAGCGGCAGCCTGGTAGCGCTGACTGGCGCCGACGTCGATACCAGCCTGGAGCTGCAATGGCTGGTCGAGTCGGAGCTTCTAGTCGAGGCCGAGTCGTGCAAGTTCGCCGGCCAGGTTGAGTATCACTTTCGCCATGCCCTGATCCGCGAGGCCGCATACAGCATGCTCACAGACGACGATCGCAGACTCGGCCATCGCCTGGCCGCGCAATGGCTCCAGCAAGTGGGCGAAGCCGACGCGCTGGTCGTCGCCGAGCATTTCGAGCGTGCCGGTGAGCGACAACAAGCCCTGCCTTTTCTCGCTCGAGCAGCGCTGGACGCCTGCAGATCAGGCGATCTCGAAGCCGCACTGGCCATCTCGGAGCGAGCCGTGGCAAGCGGGGCGAGGGACGAAACTCTGGCCACGTTGCGCGCCATACAGGTAAAGGCCTATCAGTGGCGTGGCCAGCACGACGAGTCGCTCGCTCGCGGCCAGGACGCCCTGTCGCTTCTGCCCTGCGGTGGACGGCAGTGGTACGAGGTGGCCGAGGACATGGCGGCTTCTCATAGTGCGCGTAACGATATAAACGCGCTCGAAGAGCAGGCCGTCGCCATGACTCGCGGTCGCCCAGCCCAGCACGATCTGTCGGGCTGGCTCATTGTGGCCGCGAGATTGTCGTGGCTCTTGTTCATTCACGGCCGGCAGGCGACCGGGCAGAGGCTGCTCGAACAGGTCGATAGCGAAATGACCTCGATCCAGGCCGTGGACCCGGCCGTCACCGCCCGGGTCTACGCAGCGTTCGCTTGTCGAGGATGGTTTGTCGAGGGCAATCCCGCCGCCTTTCTCCGCGGGTTGCGACGAGCGGTGGTGTATTACGAAGAGGTGGGTGACCTGCACAATGCGTGCGACCAGCAGGGCAACGCGGGCTTTGCCGAGCTCGAGCTGGGATTGTACCGAGAAGCAGAAGCCACGCTTCGCACCGCACTGGCAACCGCCGAGGACATGAAGCTCGATACACTGGTCGATGTGTTTCGCCACAACCTGAGCCTGGCCCTAGCGTACCAGAGCAAGCTCGACGAAGCGCGCAGTCTTGCCCTGAGGTCTGCCGAATCCAACGAGCAGCGCGTGGCAGCTTCGGCGCGAATATCCCTGGCCACCATCTCGCTGTTGGGCGACCAGTATGCACAGGCCGAAAAGCAGGCCCGTACGGCCGTCACACTCAGTCCCGAGCGCTCGCTGGTCGAAGTCACGGCCAGGGGCACCCTGGCGCGCGTTCTGCTCGCCCTCGAGCAGCCCACCGAGGCCCTGGAGCAGGCGAGCCGGGCGATCGGCCTGATGACCGAGCTGGGCACCTCGGACGGCAGCGAAGCCGCGATTTATCTGGTCTGGGCAGAGGCCCTGCATGAAACCGGCGATCGCGACAAGGCTCGCACCGCCATCTCGGTCGCGCGTGATCGGTTGCTGCAGCGAGCTGACAAGATCGGCGACGTCAACTGGCGAACGAGCTTTCTGGAACAGATACCGGATCACGCGCGCACCCTTGTGCTATTCCACAGCTGGGCTCAATAGACGATGAACGATAAGACCGTGCTGCGCTGACCGGTTCAGCACTCTGTACACAGGTTCGGTTAGCCGTAAATATCGAGCCAGACGCTCATTGTCTCGGCAAAGAAGAGACCGTCCCTGGCCGGACTGTCCCAGCAGTTTCGGTAGCTGCCCTCGATCTCACTGTCGCATACATCGCGGCACGAACCGACCAAAGTAAAACCACACCGAGTCTGGACAGAGCTCGCATCCGATAGAACGCTGCATTGCCGCAACTCACCATCGCCAGTAGACATATCCGAATCGCCAGAACAGACGTACATGGCCGGTGATGCCGAGAACAGGTTGCCAAAAAAGGTCGCCTCGTGGCTCTCATAACCAGCTTTCTCGTCCGCACTCGTGTCCAGGGTGCGATAGTCGCGCAGCGATATGGGTACAGTTACGCCAAATACATTGACATGAGCCAGAACACAAGCCGACACGGCATGTTGTTGGCCTGGCTCCAGGGCGCCGTGCGTCTTCCATTCCGGTGCCACGCCGAGACCGCCGCTAAATTTATACTGCGCGTAGTCACTCTCAACGACAACAACATCGTTCCGGTCCAGGGCGCATTTCATGGCATAGGAGAGAACGCGGCGGCCGGCGGCCGTTGCAGCCAGAACTCCAGCAGTTTCGGAATCGAGCGGCCAGGCACCTCCGACAGGACCGGCGCTGCTCAGAGCCCGGCCGCCCAGCGCGCTCAGCGCGGGCAAATTTTTCTCCAGCGCAGTGGGCGTGAGTCCATTGCCGGTCACAAGCTCCTGCGTCCGCGAGGACAACTCGTGTTCGCCCACCCCGCAGCCGGTCACATCGAGGAGCAGCAACGCAACCCCGAGCCCCATCACGTATCGCACGCGATGGTCGGTTTTTTGGATACTGCTGGTCGAACAGGTCTGTTTGGTGTGTTGTTCAAGTGATTTGTACATCCTAATTCCCCTTTATCTGACTGTTCTCATTTCGTAATTCACAATGCTGTATTGCAGTGGGCGTGCCACCGCCGCGCGGGGAACAAAGCGCTGGAATTTCTTACTTAGAGCCGGTCCAAAAACCTCGGACCGAGCCAGAGCGGCGAGGCGCGCCGCCAGTGGGTGCGCGGGGAGTGGATAATACTCGGTGTATTTGACCGACGAGCAAGCCCGCTGGCGGTGATGGATCGCCGCTCTGGCGACGCGGAGAGTTTTTGGACCGGCTCTTAGGTGCCCGCCGCACTCGGCAGGCCGACGGCCTTGTCGACCGCCATTCATCACCGCCCGCAGCCGTTGACTGGATCTGAAGAATGCCAGGCGACAAGCACTTCGAATTATCCTGGCAACCGATGGTACATTCGCTCGCCATGTCTGACGATTTTCGCGATCTGGACAATCTAACGGTCAGTATTGACGAGCATGGAAGATCCATCCATACCGTACGCGGTTTTCGCCTCGAAGTGGTGGAAGGAAAGGATTGCGGCACCAAATGGGAGTCGAAGAGTGATCGCGCCACGATCGGGGCTCATCCATCGTGCGACTTGATCGTCAGCGATGACACGGTATCCCGTTTTCACTGCGAAATCGTGATCGATGACAATGGCGCGAAGGTGCGCGATCTGGGCAGCCGCAACGGCACGATCGTCGACGGCCTACACATCAATGATGCCTACCTCAAACACCACAGCGTATTGCAACTGGGGCACAGCCAGGTGCGCTTCCAGTACATCAGTCAACAGAATCACATAGCCCTGTCCCATCGGACTGGGTTTGGCGATCTAGTCGGACAGTCCATTGCCATGCGCACCATGTTCGCCATGCTCGAGCGCGCTGCGGGTACCAATATCACGATCTTGCTGCAAGGCGAAACTGGAACCGGCAAGAGCGAGACAGCGCGTTCGATTCATCGCGAGAGCTCGCGCCGGGACGGGCCCTTTGTCATGCTCGATTGCGGCGCCATTCCGGCCAATCTGCTCGAGAGCGAGCTCTTTGGCCAGGAGAAGGGCGCTTTCACCGGGGCGACCAGCCGCAAGGGCTCGTTCGAAGAGGCGCACGGCGGGACGATTTTTCTCGACGAGATCGGCGAGCTGCCACTCGATCTGCAAAACAAGCTACTCAGCGTCATTGAGAATCGCGAAGTGCGCCGCCTGGGCTCCAATGTCCGGCACAGGATCGACGTGCGGATCATTGCGGCGACCAATCGCGACCTGCGCGGCGAGGTCAACCACAAACGCTTCCGCGAAGATCTCTACTATCGCCTCGCTGTAGTAACCATCGACGTTCCGCCGCTGCGGCTGCGCCCGGGCGACCTGCCGCACTTGGCCAGGCGCCTGCTCGCGCGCATGGGAGTGTCCAGCGAGCGCATTGAATCGATCACCACGCCGGAGTTTCTGCAATCGCTGCGTACCAGTGCGTGGCCGGGCAACATCCGCGAGCTGCGCAATTTCTTGGAGCGCTATCTGGTGTTCCAGGACTTGACCGTACTGGACACAAGAGACCTGCACGTCGCGGACACCGGCGACAGCAAGTGCCAGATCACCGTGGATTGCTCATTGCCCTTTTCTGAGGCCCGCCAGGCTGTGCTCAATGCCTTTGAGCGAATTTATGTGAGCAAGCTGCTCGCGGCCTACGGCGGCAAAGTATCCCGGGCCGCTTCAGAAGCCGGGATCGATCGCACGTATATCTACAAGCTCCTGCAGCGCCACGAGCTCGACAAATAGGCCAGCAGGACAACAGAAACACGTTGTTTGTGGATCAAACGAGGTGTTCTGTTGCCAGGCCAACGGCCGAGCCGGCCGTTACTGCGCTTTTCCTCCAACAACGTTTGCCACCCGGCTGCGCTGGCTCTGGCGTCTTTTTCGGCCTCGCGGGCCTCGGCTTCGGCCTGGCGCGCGCCGTCCGCAGTCTTTTCTGCTCGTTGTCGTGCGGTTTGCTCCTGACGCAAGAGTTCGCTTCGCTGCGCGATCAGAGAGTTGTTTTTTTCCAACTGTTCGGCGAGCTCAGCAGCCCTCGCCTCAGCCCTGTACTCTGCCTGCCGTAGCGCGACCACGGCTACCAGCGCCGCCACAGCGATCAAAGCCAGAAACACAATGGTGCCGACGATCGCGGCTCGCTTGACCCGGGTCGTGCGATGGCTCAGAGCAAACACGGCGTCGAGATAGAGCCGGTCGCGGTCGGACAGCTCGCCCTCGTAACGCGCATGCCAGGCTCGTGCTTGCCGTGCTGGCTCGCCGCGCCACAGCATACCCGCGGCCCGTCCGCTCCGTTGCCATTCCTGGCTGGCAACCCGTATTCGGGCCAGAAATTCCGCACCTTCCTGATTATCATCGGGCCAGCGACGCAGGGTCGGCCAACTGTCGATGAGCGATTCGTGGATGAGCTCGACCGTGCTGCTGCCCCGGTCGGCGCCATCTTCGATGGCCAGTAGGCGGGCGTCGGCGAGATGGTGGACAACGTGCTCGATGTCGTCGGAGTCGCCGGGAAGGTCGCAGAGCTCGTCGATACTGGCGACCGCGCGAGCGCGCTCGGGAGTGACCAGACGCTGGAAAATCGCTCGGGCCAGTGCCAGTTTGCCGCCAGTCATGGTGGTCATCACCGCATCGGCGTGGCTGGCCAGAGTGCCGGCAATGCCGCCCATGGCGTTGTAGCTGGCTCGGGTAAGCAGCCGATTTTCGCGATCTCGGGCCTGCCACAGCTTGCTGGCCGCGAATTGCAAAAGCGGCAAAGCGCCCGGGGTGGCCTCGAGCCCATCGAGAATGTCCTCGACCAGTTCGTCGGTTTCATAGCGGCAGTTGGCAGCTTCGACCGGCGCGGTCAGGGCTTGGCGCAGATGCGCACGATCCATGGGCGGCAAGAACGTCAGCCCCTGAGCAAAATCGGCCATGTAGTCGCGCGCATTGACCGCGCGCTCGAGAAAGTCGGACCGGATGGTTACAACCAGGCGCAGCGGCGATCCCGCGTCGTCGGCGGCACCTTCCAGGCACTGTATGAACGCCGCGCGTTCGCCGTCATCGGCACCCAGGGTGTAAAGCTCTTCGAACTGATCGATCAGGATCACGAACCGGCACTGCTTTCGGCCTGCCCAGCCGCGCAGTACGGCGCCGAAATAGCCCGGCTGGTCGCGCAAGCCCGCGACCAGGTCGCTGCGGCGCGCCCGGTCGCGGCCGTCCGGCGTCAATTCGACATTCCCGCTACCGGTGTCGGCGTGCATCAGGGCGTCGGCCAGAGCGCCGAGAGGGCGGCGTCCCGGCCGGATGACCAGCGATTTCCAGCCCTCGCCTGAACGCTTGAGAGCTGAAATCACCCCGGCGCGGATGAGTGACGATTTGCCCGTTCCGGACGGACCCATCACTGTAACCAGTGGTTGTCTGCGCACCTGGGCTGCGATCCCGACGGTTTCCTGCGCGCGGCCGAAGAGCCGATCCGCGTCGGACTCCTGAAAGGCGGACAGGCCAGTAAACGGGCTCTCGCCGTCACTCAGAGTGGTCGTGTGACCGGCGCTCGCGAACGACTCGAGCTCGTCCAGAAGCTCGCTGGCCGAGCTGATGCGATCGGCCTTGCGCGCCATCAAGCAGCGATCGATGAGAGATCCGAGCTGGCCGATTTCGGGCAAGCGCTCGCTGGCACTCGGTATCGGATCATCCCTATCGGTCATCTCGAACAGCTTTTTGGCGCTCAGCGGTCGTAGCGGATGGCCGCCAGCAACCATTTCGTAGAGCATGATCCCCACTGCCCACAGGTCGGCGCACTGATCGATGTCGCTGCCGCGCAGTTGCTCGGGAGACATATACGGCAACGTGCCCAGCAAACCGCCGGCAGGGGTGAGTTGAATGTCCTCGCACGGATCAGGTCGCCGAACCTGCCAGGACATGGACTCGGCAGTGCGGCCAGATAGCACCTTGGCGATGCCAAAATCGACCACTTTGATGGCACCGGTATCGGTGACAAAGACGTTTTCGGGCTTGAGATCGCGATGGATAATGCCGTGGGCGTGGGCCCGTGCCAGAGCGCGCAGGACCGGGATCATGAGCTCGACAGCGCGCTGGGCAGGCAGGGGACCGCGATCCAAGAGCGCGCGAAGAGGCTGGCCGGGCAAGTACTCGAGTACCATGAACGAGTGATCGCGATACCGATTGACATCGTGAATGATCACGATGTTTTCGTGATGACAGCGGGCTGTGGCGCGGGCCTCGATCAGAAAGCGATCGCTCAGCCGTGCGTGTTTATCGAGTAGAAATTTGATAGCGACCAGCCGGGCCAGCTTGGTGTCACGGGCGAGGTATACAACGCCCATTCCGCCCCTTCCCAGTTCGCGAATGAGCTCATAATGATCAATCGTGTCACCGGGCCGGGGCAGGTTGTCCGGCTTGTCGAGGGCTCTTTCCTCACAGCATCCGTTCAGCCGTCGGCCCTCGCCAATCGGCACAGTGTCCTGATTTCTGAACATCGGCCGGAAGGGCAGCGGCTGTTCCGCTACTTGCTCGAGTGGCAATTTTCGTAGCAATGCCGTGCTCCGTACACTCGGCCGCGCGATGTCTTGGTGCTCGAGCTCGACGGGAACGGTGTTTCGATCGTGTGTAGATGACACGGTGAGTCTCTGGCCGGTGACAAGGTCTCGATGACCAAAACACGTAAATGCACAAACCAGGCCACGAAACCTCGATCGCCATCCGTAGGCGTGAAATCAATGATCTCACTGCTCTTTCAAAAAACCCTGCCTGTACGGGCAATGCGCAGAACAATGTGCTCTGTGCGCCACGCCCAGGCACAACACCAAGTCAAACCCTACATACCACCATTGGAAATTTGCAGCGAATAGACTCGCGATCGACACCCTGGGGTGCTCAACAGCGCAGGCTCACCGGGGTCAGCCGAGGTATCTGCGCCATGGATATCGATTGTCAGGATGATTCGAAGTACTCGTCGCCCGGCATTCTTCAGATCCAGTCCGCGGCTGCGGGCGGTGAGGACTGGTAGTCGACAAAGGCCGGGCAGTGAGTACTGGCGGTCGACGGAAATCTAGCTATTGGAGAAGGCTGATGGCTCGGTTTCGGAATCGTCGGAGGGTGGGCTGGAAGCCTCGGCGGCCAACAAATCAGGTCAACTCTGAAACAATGCCCAGTCCCTCGCTTCTCCAACCAAGGAGCCTTATCTGCCAAATCGCACGTAACTACCCTGTTCTCTGCATTGTCCTGTCACACCACAACAAACGACAACAACAGAGAGTGGCTCGATAACCTACAACACAATCAAACGAGCGACACAATCAAACGAGCTCGCCGGACGACATTGAGTAGCAGAAATTCTTGGTTTGTACAGAGAAAAAATATTTTTCGATCTTCAAGAGCAGGTACTCTGGAGGCCCTGTGGCATGTATAGGTACATGGCCGGAGCAGCCCGTGGAAGTCATCATCGTCGAAATTCAGCTGGACCGCGACACCGATAAGCGCTACAGCTGGCCCACGTATATGACCGGGCTGCGCGCCCGCTTGCGTTGCCGGGCCACGCTCTTGGTTGTCACTGTAGATGACAGCATCACCGCCTGGTGTCGCAAGCCGATCCCTCTGGATCGCAGTGGCGACAGCGTCATCCGTCCAGTCGTGCTCGGCCCGCGCGAGCTGCCGCGCATCACCGACTTTGCGGTGGCCCGCACGCTCCCCGAACTGGCGATTCTTTCGGCCGCGTCCCATGGCGAGGATCAAGACGCCGCCGAGATCGCCGGGGCCGCTCTCGGCGCGTGCCAGGGGCTCGACAGTGACCGCTCGACTCGCTACGCTGACTTCATCATCGCCTCACTCGGTGAGGCAGCCCGATGTGCCCTGGAGAGACTCATGGAGCTTCACAACTACGAATTCCAGAGCGAATTCGCCAAGAGATACGTGAAAGAGGGGATGAAAGAGGGGATGAAGGTACACGGACGAAAAGTCCTGCTCACATTGCTGGCCCAGCGATTTGGCGACCCATCAGAGCAAATCCGCAAGCGCATCGAGCAAGCTGAGATCAATGAGCTCGAGCGTTGGACCAATCGCGTCATTCCAGCTCGAACGCTGGAGGACGTGTTCCAGGACAAGTAGAGAGCTGGCGGCCGGAGCACGTTGGTGTAGCGCAAGATCTCGTTCATCGACACCGACGCGCTGATCTTGCCGCGTCCCGGAGCCCCGCTGAGCGTCGAGCCTGCTACGCTGAGCGTACGAAGCTCGAGACCGGCTGGGAGAGCAGCGGCACTCGTCGCCAGTGGCGTTCGACGGCGTCGCGGTCGCCACTGGTGAGTGGCGTATCATCCGCCACGGTATTCCACGCGTCGCAGATCCGCGTGACCGCATCGCGTACCTTGGCTTCCATGGCGGTTGGGTCGAGATCGAGACGCTTGGCCAATCGAGTGAACGCGCGCATTCGGATGTCCTCGAACCGTTTAGAACCACCTAGATTGAGAGCCAGACTGTGATCCAATCCGGGATACAGAACCGTGGCGACCTGATCATAGGTGGGAGACAAGCTGGCGATCATGCCGTCGGGATAGCGCAGCGACCAGTTCTTGTGATGGGCATCGCCGTTACCCGAGGCGATCACGAACACCAGTCGATCGATGAATGAATCCAGCGCTTCGCGCCCAGCGGTGCGCAGCAGCACTGAGGCGATCGACTCATAATTGTACCGATCGTACTTCTTGTGGGAGTACAGGCCAAACACCTGGGCAAAGTCTTCTTGATGCACTCGAGTCCCATCGGGTTGGCGATCGAACCGGCGGACTGCCAGAGCCAGCCTTTCGGACCTTTGCACGCCTTTGGGAACATCGATATGGGTCATTTCGACCAGTTCGTGATCCGGGGTCTCGATTCCTACAGCCGCCGACCACGACAGCATCGAATACTCGTTCTCGGGCACCCGTGGAAAGCTGGGATCGGGCAGCTTGACCAACCAGTGACCGCTTTGATCACGCACCGGCAGGATCCATCGCTGACCATCGCGGATCATCGAGAGTTTGAGCTGCAAGCCAGCGAGCGAAAACCGCACTTCCGGGTCGTCGCCCTCGGCTACCGTCGATATTGTCGCCTGCTGCTTAAGTTCGCCGAGCGGCACCGCACGGACAGCGCCTGCTAGATCACAACCGACTCGAGCAAGCAGATAGAACTCGCGGATCTCCTTGACACCCACCTGGCGGGCCACCATCTCGCGCAGGGCGCCTTCAGGTAGCAAATTGGAGAACCACGGCGGCAACTGGATACTGCTCTTGTGGATTCTGTCGGGATCATCTTCGAACACCTGACCCAGGATCGGTCGAGGATAGCGCTCGCGATACGCGCGGTCGAGCCGGAATTCGTGCCGGTCGTTGGAATCCCCATGAAGTGTCCCCACCAGCATTTCGTCCAGGTAAATCGCCAGTGCCTGCTCGGCCATGACTCAGTCCTCTACCACCAATGCTGCTATGGGCGGCCGATCGCAAGCTCCCCACTGCGCTTTGGTGTGTATGAACCCGGCCACGTACGAGGCGAGATGTTCGCTCCGGAGACGCAAGAATTCGGCGATGTCGCCCTTCCACAGAGCAGTATGGGCCATTTTAGTGATGCCGTGATGAGCCAGAATTTTGTCGTCTTGCTGTTGGATGATGCGCTGGCGCAGTTTGTTGGCTGCCGGATAGAGTATAATATTGGCGAGCCTCCCAGCCTGCTCGCGGGCATCAGTCGGGGGGCGAGGAATGATCCGCTGGGTCGGCGTATCCCCTGCAGTCAGCTGGGAGATAGACAGCGGCTGTCCGGTGGCGATGTCGCATGGTTCGAGTGTCCACAGAGCAATCGCCGCGATCTTGCATCGCGCATAACGAAAATTGAACGGGTCATACCCCATCGGCTCGTCTGGCTCCTTGTGTTGTTCCAGATCGAGAAGTTTCTGCACGGCCGTGTGTTCGTCATTGTTGACAGCCCCTACCACTTGGCGGGTGAGCACAGCGTTACCCGAATGTCTACTGGTGAGTGCGCCGCGCCACAACCAGCGCGAAAGCAATACATGAGAGCGCGGTGAGGCATCAGGGTATCGATCGAAGAAGCGTGTCAGTACAGCAAGTACCAGTTTATAAGGCATGAGCGATACATGCGGGATGCCGGCGCTGTTTTGCAGGAATCGGATAGCAGATTGCAGCCCCATTCTTGCCCGTGGTAGTCCGGCGGTCAGTTTGTCCTGGCCGATCTGATCGCTGCCTTCGCCGACCTGCTTGCGAAAGTCGCGCAGCAGATCAAGATCGCAGATCGCCAGCAGGGCCTTTAGGACGATATCTTCGTCGATATGGCCGAATCCGGTGACAAGGTCGAGTTCGGTTGCGATGGCCTGGGTACCGGATGGCTTCTGACCCTTGCGACCGTGCAGCGCGTCAAATACTTCACTGGATTTTAGTGCCCTGCCGGTCGAGTTGACTCGGTCGTAGATATCTCGTAGCGGACCGTCGTCTTCAGCCTCGATCACGTAGGCTGGAATTTGGTACTCGCGGATTCGTTTGCCCAATCGAATAGCTGCGCCGAGCGCATCCTTGTCTTTGATATTCTCATGTAACCATAGGAGCAGTTGCTCCGAATCCGCGACTACATTCAGCGGCAGCCAGTTTGGCTCAACCGGTCGCCGCGAAGTCGGGCGTACAAATTCTTGCTTCGTCAGATCGAAAAATAGAGTGAATGGGTTGGAGATAGGAGTGTCGTATGGGCCATTGAGCACCGATGCCAGCGCGGTGATCCGCTGCTGGCCGTCGACTACCCACAGAGCGTCATGACGCTCAGGTACCTGCAGGGTGCATGACCCCAGCACAATCGTGCCGGCCTCGGCCGGACGTTGCCAAAACAAGAGTGTACCCACTGGATAGCCACGTTGGATACTATCGAAGAGCAGCCGGATATCCTCGGCGTCCCAGCGCAGTGGGCGCTGGAAATCCGGCACCCTGATACGCCCGACATCGATCTGGTCGAGAAGATGTTCGATCGACAAGCTGATCGCCTGAGGCCGTTTGGCCAGCGCCGGAATCGTGTCTTGGCGCGATTTCAACGGATTACCTGCGGGCATCGAATCGACTATAGCTCCATTGATCTCTCGGACCAACACAGCGCCCGCTTGCTTCGGGTCGCGTGAGATTGCACCTGCATTGCCGCCGCTGGAAACCCCGACGTCTTCGCGCAAGAGCAGCGGGGCGCCGCTTCGACCGGCCGACTGAAAGCTCCCCCGGAACGGGACATCGATTGCCGGCCTGTTGGGAGCATCGGCCAGGTCCATCCTACCCCATCCAGCACTGTCCTGCCGGCCCCGGGCTCGTCCCCTTACATTTCAGTCGTCTTCTTCGGCAGCCTGATACGAGGCCGATACGGTCTGCTGGACGCTGGGCGGGGCCTCTTCGTAGCGGTCGAACTTCATGGTGAACGAGCCGCGACCCGAGGTGATCGAACGGAGCACGTTGGTGTAGCGCAAGATCTCGTTCATCGGCACCGACGCGCTGATCTTGCCGCGTTTGCCCTCGGTGGTCATGTTGTTGACCCGGGCACGACGGCTGTTGAGGTCGCCCATTACGTCGCCGACGTTGTCGGCCGGACACTGGATGTCGAGTTCCATGTACGGCTCGAGCAATACCTGCTTGACCTTGGGATTGGTAAATACCGCTTTGATCGCCTTGCGGCCCGCGGCCTGGAACGCCATATCCGACGAATCGACCCGGTGGTATTTGCCGTCGAAGAGGGTGATCTTCATGTTGACCACCGGGCTGCCCGAAATCGGCCCTTTCTTGAGCGCGTCGCGTATACCCTTTTCAACCGATGGGATGAACTGGCGCGGAATCGCGCCACCCACGATCTGATCGACAAACTCGATCTCGCCGCCGCTCGGCACAGCCTCGACATTGACGTAGCACACTCCGAACTGGCCGTGTCCACCGGTCTGTTTCTTGTGCTTGCCCTCGATGTTCTTAACCGAGCCGCGAATGGTCTCGCGATACGGAACCTTGGGTTCCTTGAGCTCGACATTGATACCCGAGGCCTTGAGTCGGGCCACCACGTAGTCGATGTGGGCCTGGCCCAGCCCGCCCAGGAGCATCTCCTTGGTCTCCGGATCGCGCTCGAACCGAAGCGAGGGATCCTCCTCGCACAGCTTGTTGATGAACGCCGACGCCTTGTCCTCGTCCTTCTGGTCGGACGCCATGATTCCGAAGTTGAGCAGGGCGTCCGGCTCGTCAAATGGCGCCAAATAGGTCGGATTGTCCTTGACCGCCAGCGTATCGCCAGTGCGGGTGCTCTTGAGTTTGGTGAGCACGATGAGGTCGCCCGGTCCGGCTTCTTTGAGCTCGGACCCGTTCTTGGTACCACCCTGGGGCAAATACAGATGCGACGGCCGATCCGAATTGGACAGGCGCGTGTTGTAGAGATCGGCGCCGCCGCTGATGGTGCCCGACCATACCCGGGCAAATGATAGCGCACCGGCAAATGGATCGTTGTAGGTCCGGAATATCTGCACAATCGGCGGACCGGCCGGATCGGCCGGGCGCTCGATCGGGTTTTCCATCTTGCTCGACTCGAACGCCTTGACCGGCGGCCGGTCGCTCGGCGATGGAAACACTGCCCGGATCAAATCCAGGGCCACCCGCGTGCCCACATTTGACGCCGGGGCACCGGACAAGACCGGAACCAGATTGCCGCTCAGAACCGCTGCACGCAGTCCCTGGCTCAACTCGTCGGCCGACAACGTGCCCTCTTCGAGGTATTTCTCGGCCAATTCATCGTCTGCTGCAGCAACCCCGTCGATCAGTGTCTCGCGCGCCGTGGCGACTTCGTCGGCCAACTCGGCCGGAATATCGGCTTCTTTGGTCTTGTCGCCGTCGGCCAGATAAGCCTTCTCGTTGAGCAGGCTGACCACGCCCTTGAAGTCGGGACCCTTGCCGATGGGCAGGCTGAGCGGAACCGCGTCCTTCGACAGGTCGGCCTTGATCTCCTCGAGAGCCTGGTCGAGGTCGGCACCTTCTTTGTCGAGCTTGGTGACAAATACCGCGTACGGCACATTGCGCTCGGCCAGAGCGGCCCCGGCCCGCATGGTGATGGGCTCGATACCATCGGGCGCACTCACCGTGATGATGGCGCTGTCCACCACTTTCAGAGCACGCTGAGTCGCCCCCCAGAAATTGCCGTCTCCCGGGGTATCGATCACGCCGATGCGGCAGCCGTCCCACTCGACAAAGCCGACGTTGGCCGCCATCGTGGTCTGGCGCTCCAGCGCTTCCTGGTCGATCTCGAGCATGAGATTGCCCGATTCGACATTGCCCAGGCGATTGGTCACCTTGGCGTTGAACAGAAAGGCTTCGACCAGGCTGGTCTTGCCCGAGCCGCGATGGCCGAAGATTCCCACTGCGCGAACGTCTGACGGTTTGTAGCTTTTCATGGCCCTCTCTACCGGGGCGCCCGCTCGTGAGACGAGGTCTTCGAGCGCCCGTCAAAGGCAGCTACGGTATTCGCCGAACCTCTGGAAGGCAAGGCTTGCTTTGGCCAATTCGCGCACGGCACGGACCCTTCGATGGTCGCGCGCCGGACCGGTGCCAGTCCAACCAGGCCTTCTGCCAATCCATGGGTCCGAGCACCCGACGCATCGCATCAAAACCCGGCGCCGCCAATGCGCCGGCCGGGCCAGAACGCGGTATCGTCCGGAAATGTCCAATACGTTCGGACGCCTGTTTCGCATCACGACATGGGGCGAGTCGCACGGTCATTCGATCGGTGTGGTGGTCGATGGCTGTCCGCCCCGTCTGCCCATCGACATCGAGGCCATCCAGCGCGAACTCGATCGCCGGCGGCCCGGCCAGAGTCGCATCACAACCCAGCGCAGAGAAGCCGATCGGGTGAAAATTCTGTCCGGCGTGTACCACGGTCGCACGCTGGGAACGTCGATCGCTCTCATGGTCGAAAACGCCGATGCCCGGGGCAAAGACTATTCAGAGATGCGCGACAAATACCGCCCGTCTCACGCCGATTATACCTATCAGGCCAAATACGGTATCCGCGCGGTCGAGGGCGGTGGCCGGGCCAGTGCGCGCGAAACTGTGGGCCGGGTGGCCGGAGGTGCCGTGGCTCGACTG
This sequence comes from Pseudomonadota bacterium, assembly GCA_022360315.1. Lineage (GTDB taxonomy): Bacteria > Myxococcota_A > Polyangia > Haliangiales > Haliangiaceae > JAKSDA01. The sequence continues at coordinate 42,724 of JAKSDA010000624.1, read as the reverse complement.
GTGCTCGACCAGGCCGGTATCGAGGTGGTGGCCTGGGTCGATCAGGTCTCCGATATCTGTGCCCGGGTCGACAGCAGCGCGGTCAGCCTGGCAGCGGTCGAGGCCAATATTGCCCGGTGTCCGGATCCGCCAGCAGCCGAGAAAATGATCGAGCGCATCGATGCCGCACGCAAGGACGGCGACTCGCTGGGTGGCGTGGTTCGCGCGGTAGCCCGCAACGTGCCGGCCGGGCTGGGCGCCCCGGTGTTCGGCAAGCTCGACGCCGACCTGGCCGGCGCCATGCTCGGCCTGCCCGCAGCCAAGGGCTTCGAGGTCGGTTCGGGCTTTGCCGGTGTGACCATGACCGGATCCGAGCACAACGATCCGTTTTACATCGATCGCGCCGGCAACACACCCACAGTGCGCACCCGCACCAACCATTCGGGCGGTATACAGGGCGGCATTTCCAACGGTGAATCGATCGAGATCGCGGTTGCCTTCAAACCCACTGCGACCATCTTGCGGCCGCAACAGACGGTGGATACCCAGGGACGCGAAGTCACCCTGAAGCCGCGCGGTCGCCACGATCCCTGCGTGCTGCCCCGCGCAGTACCCATCGTCGAGGCCATGATGGCCCTGGTGCTCGCCGATCATCTGCTCTACCACCGCGCTCAGTGCGGAGGCGAGCCCGTGCGGGGCGAGCCAGAGCAGTAAGCCGACTTCGCGTAACGTTGCATTCCGGCAAGGAGGCAGCAAAGCACCGTGGATAGCCTTGTGCTGTCGATCCGTGCCCGCACAGCATCGGGGATCGTTTCGAGCTGAGTTTCGCTGACTTGCAAAATATATTTTGGGCAAAGCTCGAACAGCCGGCCGGCTCGACCGTTGGCTTCGCAACAGAGACGCCTCATGTGGACCACAACGAATACATTTCTGTTTACTATGTCGAGTTGGGGTATGTTCGCGGCATGAGCCGAACTGAAGCTGACATCGAGGCGTTGCAGCGCAAGCTCGCAAAGCGGGGATTCATGCGCGATCCGCGGCCGATCAGCTGCGCGGAGTGCGGTCAGCGCGCCGTGTTTGTCTACACCATCAAGCACACCAACATCGGTGGTCGATCGATCGAATGGTGCCATCACTGTCACAGCGAGCGCGGCTGGACGCGCCCCGGCGGTGATGATCGCGTGGAGGATGCAGGCTTCGATCTGGACCAGTTCCTGGCCTGAACGCGGTGTTGCCGGCCGATCAATCGCGGCGAAAGAAAAATCGCGCGAACGAACGGCGGTTGCGCGCCACTACCCTGTAGCCCAGTTCAACCAGCCAGACCAGCGGCGGCAGCGCGAGCAGACGGGCGCGCCAGCGCCAGCCGCAGCGCTCGAGGATGTAGAGCACAGCCCGTCCGGCGCGGACGATGTCGCCGTCGTTTGTGACCACGTGAATCGCCCGAGCACACGCAGCTCTGAGCTCGGGCGTCAGCGGCGGCGAGGGCGCGCTTTGAAAGGGCATATCGGCGAATGCCCCGCTGTGATCTCGTCGTCTGACCCAGGCGACCGTTCGGCGTCAAAAACCTCAATCGCCATCCCACAGGATCAGGTGCTTTCCGGCCGGTATGGGTCGGCGATCGCTGCAACCCGCAGCCGGCTCCACAGCGTCTTCGCCTCCCGGTGCCAGGCCCGGGCGGTCGGACCCGACCGTGCCTCGATCCTCTGTCCCGGACACTGGACTACTCGGTCCTGATCGCCAGCCGGCGCGCGTCGCGCAGCATGCGCTCGACCCGCGTCGCCTCGTTCGAATCATAGTAGCCGCGGATGCGCCCGGACCGGTCGAGCAATACAAAGTGCTCGGCATGGACAATATCTGGCACGCCGCTGGTCTGCACTCCGACCCGGTCCAGAGCCAGGGCAAACCCCTCGCTCGCAATGGCCTGAATGGACTTGGCGTCGCCGGTGAGAAAACGCCATCGGCCGGGGTCGGCCCGGTGTTTTTTCGCATAGGCGGCGAGCACTTCGGGCGTATCGTGGGCCGGGTCCACGCTGAACGAGATCAGCTTGATCTCGCTGGCCATGTCGGTCGTGCGCTGCTGCACCCGGCGCATCTTCATGGACAGCACCGGGCAGACCGTAGGGCAGCGGGTAAACATGAAGTTGGCCACAATTACCTTGCCGCGCAGTTCGCTGTCGGTAAAGTCGGCGCCGGTCTGGTCTTGCAGGTGAAACGCCGGGACCTCACCGTAGATGTCGAGGCTTTTCTGGTCTGCGCGCAAGACCAGAGTGGGCGCCACGATGGCGGCCAGGGTCAGTGAGAACATGAGCCCAAACACGCCCAGCACCACTTTGGGGCCGCCCAACCTGCCCCGCATTGTGGGTTGATCGTCCCGGTCTACATTGCTCGCTCGACGGCTCACATCAGTCATGATACCGGCAGCCTAGCACTGCCGGGCGGACCTTTACAGGGCGGCGAGTTGTCGCGGTCTCTCCCTTTACACATGATCACGTTGGAAAGATGCAATGTACTTGTGTGCGGCCCGACCGTTAGCAAAGCGGTGTCCAGTCGATATGCGAACAGACTGCTTCCCCCCGTGCTACGGTCGGCAGATGGGTAGATTACGGCAGTTTCTCACCAATCGCTCGTGCAAATACACGATATGGACCGCAATCGCGGTGCTGCTCGCGATTGGCTGTAGCGATGAACCAAATGCATCATTTCAGGTGCGAGAGAGCGTCGAGCAGCTCCATATCACCCACGCGGAACCCGGCACCGAGCTGGAGATCATCGATCCCAGCGGCGCTGTGATCAAGACTGGCACGGCCGACCAACAGGGCAGCCTGGTCGTCCGCCAGTTGCCTCCAGGCGACGGCTATGTCGTGCGCACGGCCGACGGCACCGAAACCAGTCGCTCACTCGAGGTCATGTCGATCGCCAACAGCACGCCGCCGCAATCGTTCTACCGCAACCAGGTACTCGAGCCCGGCTTCGGCTATATCGAAACCCGTGATGGCACCCGCCTGTCGATCTATATCCAGCTCCCCGGACCGGTCGAGGACGGACCGTATCCCACCCTGATCAATTACTCTGGCTATCAACCGTCGCGACCGGGAGCCCCGATCGATAACATACCCTCGTCACTGTGCCGGGAACTGCCAGTCCTGTGCGATGCGCCCAATCACCCCAGCGGCATTATCGGCGGTATCATGGGTTTTGCCAGCGTGGGTGTCAATATGCGGGGCACCGGTTGCTCGGGCGGCGCGTATGACTTCTTCGAGCCTCTGCAACTGCTCGACGGCTACGATGTGATCGAGACTGTGGCGGCCCAATCATGGGTCAAGGGCAGTAAAGTCGGCATGGCCGGCCTGTCCTATCCCGGCATCTCCCAGCTCTTTGTCGCCTCGACCAGGCCGCCCAACCTCGCCGCCATCACTCCGCTATCGGTGATCGCCGACGTGCAGTCGGTCATGGTTCCCGGCGGCATTCTCAACGATGGCTTTGCCCTCAACTGGGTGGAGAACGTGCTCGATGACGCCGGCCCCTATGCGCAGGGATGGGAGCAGGACATGGTCGACGCCGGCGACCAGACCTGTGCCGAGAACCAACTCCTGCACGGCCAAAAACTCGATGTCATTCAAAAGATCTACGACAATCCCTTTTACGACCCCGAGGTTGCCGATCCGCTCAATCTCAACCTGCTGGTCGCCGATATCGACGTGCCGGTATTTATGGCCGGCGCCTGGCAAGACGAGCAGACTGGCCCGGGCTTCGCTTCTCTGCTCGACAAATTCCAGAGCAGCCCGCTTTTCCGGGCAACCGTGTACAACGGCGTCCACCCCGACGGCTATGCGCCACAGGTTTTGGTCGAGTTGAACAACTTCCTCTCGCTCTACGTGGCCGACGAGATCCCCGTCATCTCCGAGCTCGTGCGCAGCCTGGTCCCAATTCTGTTCCAGCAGCAGTTCGGAGACGCACTCGCCCTACCACCCGATCGGTTTGCCGAGTACATCGGTGTTGCCCGGGCCAAGGCCGACTACGAAGCAGAAAAACCGATTCGCGTAATTTTCGAGAACGGCGCCGGCACCGGTCAAAAACCGGGTGTACCTGCGGGTGCCTGGGAGGCCAATTTCTCCGCCTGGCCGCCAGTCGAGACCGCGGTGCGGCGGTGGTATTTTCAGCCCGACGGCACCATGGGCGAGGAGCCACCTGTGAGCGATGGTGCGTCCGTATTCAGCCACGACCCCGACGAGGGTCGGCGCTCTATCCTGGCCCCGGGCGGCGATGTATGGGCAACTCTGCCGCAATGGAATTGGGCCCAACCCGACCCCGGTCGCGCCATCGTGTTCGAGTCGGAAACCCTGGCCACCGACCTCGTCATGGTCGGCTTTGCCAGCGTCGACCTTTGGATCCAGTCCACGGCCGACGACGCCGATATCGAAGTCACGCTGTCGGAAGTTCGGCCCGACGGACACGAGATGTATGTACAGAGCGGATGGCTGCGCGCCAGCCTGCGCGCCCTGGACGAGCAAGCGACGGAACTTCGGCCGGTGAAAACCTATCTCGAAAAGGACGCGCAGGCTCTGCCGAGCGGCGAGTGGGCCCTGGCGCGAGTCGAGATGTCGGCGTTTGGCCACGCTTTCCGGGCCGGCTCGCGGATTCGCGTATCCATCGATACGCCGGGCGGATCCCGCGCAGAATGGCAATTTGCTCTGAAAGAGTTTGCCCCGCAGACCGAGATCAGCGTGGCCCACAGTGCCACCCATCCGTCGAGCATCGCCCTGCCGCTTTTGCCCACCGTCGCCGTGCCCGCGACCGTCGCCATTGCACCGTGCCCATCCCTGCGCGCCCAGCCGTGCCGCGAGTATCAGAGCTACACCAATACATCGGCCGCGCAATAGCGACTCCACCTGCAAATCTCCGCCCGCTGCCGGCATTCGGGAAAATCAGGTCCGCGTGTCGGCCCGGGCCTGCGCCTCTGCGTAGCGCTTCAACCCGCGCAGGCGAGCTTGCAAGTCGGCGCGAAACACCGCCCGGACCAGAGCATCGCCGGGCCAGCGCAGAAAGCGCGGGCGGAGGGCAAAGCTGTAGCGAAACCGCACCTCGGTCAGATCGCGCTCGACTGCCGCGAAGACCCAGGTGCCGGCAAAGTTGGCCAAAAACCACGGCCCCTCGACCATCCGTACCGCCACTCGTTCCGGCTTGTTCACGCTGATATACTCGGCCACCATGGTGAGCCGGTTTTTGGCCTTGACCCATACCTTGACCCCAGGAGCGGTCTCGACTGCGCCGTCCAGGAAAGCGATCTCGCGGACAAACGGATCCCAGTTCAGGCGCATGTGGTAATCCTGGCTGATATCGTACACGTCCGCCCGGGGCGCTCGGATGACTGTGGTCGCTGCGACAATCGGCATGACCGCTCTCGCTGAGAAAGGTGAAGCTCGAGACGCTATGATAGCCGAATGGCCATACCCGCTCAGCAGCAGCTATTTCGAACCGGTCAGATGGGCGATCGAAGAATCGGCCGCGCCCATTGCCAGGCCGAACCGCCGAGTAGCCGGCTATCCGGTTGGCCCGATGATCGAATAACCGGGCACTCGGCCACATTGGTCAGTCCGGTCAGCGGGCGTATTCGCACTGTCTTTGTGGCGATCGCGGCCCTTGCTCTGGCCGCGCTGAGCCTCGCCTGCAAGTCGGACGAGCGGGCACTGCAGTACGAATCTCTCGACCGCAATGCCACTGCGCTGCGCGACCGCTTCAACGGCGATTTCGGTACTGTCCGCGTTGTCATGCTGGTCGCTCCCAGTTGAGGCGAGTGCCTCTGGGGGGCCTCCGGACTGCACGATCATCTCTTCGCCGCAAACAACAGCCGCCAATTGCGTGGCCACGTCGTCTGGGTCCCCAAGTCCGGGGGCCGGGAAACGCACGTACCGAGTGCGCTCGGTCGGGTTCCCGATCGGCGCGCGCGACACTACTGGGATGAGGTCGGCGCGACCATGCAGGCCTATACCGCGGTGCTCGACCTGCCCGAGGATGCATGGGACATTTTTATGCTCTACCACGGCGATGCCAGGTGGACCGACGCCCTTCCTCCTAAGCCCGATTTTTGGATGCACCAGCTCGGTAGCGAGCGCTCGCCGCGGGTCGACGGTCCCTATCTCGACCCGGCGGTGTTTGCCGCCCGGGCTACCGACCTCATCGCCGGCACAAGCGGGCCATGAACGAACCCGCTGTCCTCGACATTCTGCCTGCTGCACCGGGTAGATGAGCTCGGTGCAGGCATTTCGATACAACGATGATTTGCACCGAATCATTTTCGGTATATTGACCGCGTTGCGCAGATCGACTGCAGCACAGGAGAGACCGTACAGTGAGTATACGAGCAAACATTGCCAGCCTGGTCTTGCGCTACCGACTCAAAAACGCCGTACCACCCGACGCCCCGGTTACCGAGATGCGCGCTTTCATGGACAAGGTCACCGCCATGATGAGGACATCCCCACCGCGGCGAGTGACCGTCGAGGTGATCGACATGGATGGCAACACCGCTGAATGGATCGCTCCGCGCTCGTCCGATCCGGCAAAAGTACTCCTCTACCTGCACGGAGGCGGCTATGTAACCGGCTCCCTCGATTCGCATCGCGCTCTGATCTGGCGCCTGGCCGAAGCCGCTGGTTGTCGCGCTCTGGCTCTGGACTACCGTCTGGCCCCAGAACACCCGTTTCCGGCCGCAGTGGACGACGCCGTCAATACCTATATGTGGCTGCTCGATAACGGAATCAGCCCCAGCAGTGTGGCGATCGCCGGCGACTCGGCGGGAGGTGGCCTGACCTTTGCCACGCTGTTACAGCTCAAAGAGCACCAAGTGCCGCTCCCAGCCGCAGCAGTCGCCATTTCCCCGTGGACTGATCTCGCCTTGACCGGGCACAGTATCGCAGCCAATGTCCGGGCAGAGGCCTATCTCACCCCGCTCGGACTGCGCATGGCATCTGAACATTACCTGCAGGGCACCGACCCCAAAACTCCCCTGGCTTCTCCTCTGTACGGCGATCACACCGACTTGCCACCCTCGTTGATCCACGTGGGCAGCGCTGAATTGCTGCTCGACGATTCGCGCCGACTGGCCGCTGCATTGCGCCAATCCGGTGTTCCAACTGTGCTCGAGGTATGGCCCGGCATGTTTCACGTCTGGCACGCCATGGCCGCCTGGGTGCCTGAATCCCGAGCTGCCATCGATCGTATCGGTGTTTTTCTTCAGGGCCATCTACGCGGCCACAGCAATGCCAAGACATCGACGTAACGCCCGCCATTTCGACCACCTGACTCCATGCCGATCTAAACCGAAACGCAGATCAACTCTCCATCATACGACAAGTTCTACGCCGGCTCGGTAAGAATGCTCACAACCTATATGAGACTGTATACCTGCCCTCATCCAGTTGCGATCTACGCATTGCCATCCATGTGCATTTCGACCGCCAGACCTCATTGTCACCGCGAAAATAACCGCCGCGAGGGCTTGCGAAATGGACGCTCGAACGTGAAGATGCGTCACAGTGGCAGTGACAATTGGTACTCGGCTTTATTTTTAGTCTTCGAGAGAAGCCGCCAACCGGCCGAGAGAAGCGCCATGTTGTGCCATTGGGCAGCCAATATTCGCGAAATCAGAGGTCGAGATGACGCACCCGAGAACGTCTGTTGCACGAACGCCTGTTGGCTTGATAGCATTTCTTTTCATCATCGCAACTGCATTGGGGTGCTCCAAAAACGATGAAAAGACGGCCAGCCAGCCGTCCAATTCGACCTCTCCGGCTGCCGCTGCGTCCACACCGTCTTCTTCCCCATCTGGTTCTGCTGCCGAGTTGCGCATGCAGTGTTATGGCGACGGCAACGAATGTGAGGTTACCCGAGAGCTCCTCGCTGGTTTTGAGAAAAAGCATCCAAATATACGAGTGGTTGTCGACGTAGTTCCGTACAAAGCAATTCTGGAGAACCTGCCCATTCAGCTCGCAGCAGGTGAAGGGCCCGACATGGCGCGGGTTACCGATCTGGGGGGGCTGAATAAATACTATCTGGACTTGCGTCCCCATTTGAAGGATCCCGCCTACTGGGAGAAAAACTTCGGCAAGACACTCGACTGGTATCGCGCCGGGCGGGACGACAGGGGAATTTACGGCCTGATGACCCAGCTCACCGTAACCGGCCCCATCGTCAACAAGACATTATTTGACCAGGCGGGGGTCGCCATGCCCGCCAGGGGCGCCACCTGGGATGATTGGGTTGCGGCCACCCACAAGGTGGCAAAGGCGACTGAAGTGCCTTTTCCAATGGCCATGGACCGAAGCGGTCACCGCTTTGCCGGACTGGCGATCAGCATGGGAGCCAAGTATTTCGACGCCGACGGCAACCCGGCGGTGGTCGACGACGGATTCCGCAACATGGCCAAGAAATTCATCGATTGGCACAAAGACGGCACCATGCCAAAAGAGATATGGGGCGGTTCGGGCGGCGGTCAATACCGCGACGGTATGAAGGAATTTCAAAACGCCCACATCGTCATGCTGATCACGGGTAGTTGGCAGATCGAGCGACTGGACAAAAACGTCGGCGATGCGTTCGACTGGGTTGCGGTTCCCAATCCCTGTGGTCCAGCGGGTTGCTCCGGCATACCGGGTGGCGCAGGTTTGGTGGTCTTCAAACACACCAAACACCCCAAAGAAGCCGCGTTGGTGCTCGATTACCTGGCTCGGGAAGAGGTCCATGCCGAGTACATGGTGCGTACGGCCAACATTCCCGCTCATGCAGCAATCACCGAGAAGGGCCTGGATTACAAGTTATCTCTGGCGGCCAAGACGTCGCTCAATACCTTTATGGGCGAAGTGTCCGGTATCTTGCCACCGGCGTACGTACTGCAGGGCTACCCCTACAACCGGGCCATTTACAACGCCACCGTGTCCCGACTCGGCCAGTCGGTTGCCGGAGAATTGAGCGTGGATAACGCGCTCAAGCGCATCACTGCGGACATCAACGAGGCCGTCAAAGAAGCCCAGCGCAAATAAAACGCCCCGGCGGAAGTGGCCAAACCGCTGCCGGATCACAGAAGCGCCGTGTCTCGCGGGGAGCTTCACGCTCCTGCCATTGCAGTTCGTATCGATCGAGGTACCGACAACACGCGACAGAGGGAGAGCGTTCCATGAACGATAAATTCGCGTCTTGGCCCCATCGGGTTCTCGCTGTTGTTACGGGCGCGCTGCGGGCAATTACCCATCTGATGCTCAACATTCCGGAGCGGCCGATGCGCTGGGCCCAGCGCGTGCTCGGCGGGCAACGAATCGCGTGGTTGTTTCTCACCCCAAATCTCATCATATTTTCGCTTTTCACCTTTTTGCCGATTCTCATCAACTTCTATTACGCCGTGACTGGCGGGGTGCAGTTGTGGCCGTCCGAGCGCCCATTCATCGGCACCGAGAACTTCCAGAAGCTATTCGCCTGTGACAATTATTTTGACTATTCGACCTGTGACCAGGATCTATTCTGGCGCGCCATTTACAACAGCATGAAGTTTGTCTCCATCCAGGTCGTGCTGATGGTGCTGTTTTCGCTGATCACGGCGTTGGTCCTGAATCGCAAGATCGTGGGCCGGGGTTTTTTCCGCTCGGTCTATTTTTTTCCCGTGCTGCTCTCGCCGGTGGTGGTCGCATTGGTGTGGCGCTGGATCCTGCTGCGCGACGGCGTGCTCAACGCGATCATCGAGTCCATGGGCGGCGAAAAAGTACTCTGGCTTCTCGACCCATCCTGGTCATTTTTCTGGGTCATCTTCGTCACTGTGTGGGCGCAAATGGGTTTCTACACCTTGATCCTTCTCGCCGGTTTGCAGGCCATTCCGCGCGATGTCTACGAAGCGGCGCAGATGGACCGGGCCTCGCCGTGGCGCACCTTTCGCAAGATCACCTTACCGCTGCTAATGCCCAACATGATCGTGGTGCTGGCACTCGCCCTGATCCGCGCCGTACAGACTTTCGACGAGGTTTTTGTTCTCACTGGCGGCGGACCGGGCTCGGCGACGACCTTTTTGGTGCAGTACATTTACAATACCGGTTTCGCGCAACAGATTCAGCGGTTCGGGCTCGCTGCTGCAGCATCTCTGGTATTGGCGGTGGTGCTGTTCATCTTGACCATGGCACAGTTGCGCGCTTCCCGGAGCAAGATCGATGGCTAACCGAGTAGTGCAATTCTTGACTCGCACCCGCGGTCACGGCCGGTTCCATCTCACCGACTGGCTGACCTATGGCTACTTGACCATCGGTGTTTTTCTCATGTTCGGGCCGGTTATGTGGCTGGCTCTATCCTCGTTCAAGACCGAAGCGGCGCTTCTGCAATTTCCGCCGCCGCTTTTGCCCTACGGCCCGGCCGAGGCCGAGGTGGAGGGATACGACCGGCCGCTGCCGCTCTACCGCGTGGAGAAAGAAGATGGCAGCGAAACGATCATGGCCCAGGTACGTCGTATCGGCCTTATCGCACAAATGGTCGACCCAGACGACCCCGGCACCATCGTCAAGGTCAACGTCAAGAAGCGCAAGAGAGTGGAGGAGTTTCAGCTGGCCACCGAAAACTACAGCGATCTGTGGCGACAGTTTGATTTCCCGCAATACTTGTGGAATAGCGTTTTCATCACCATTGTCGCCACCATCCTCACCCTGATCTTCAACGCCATGGCGGCATTTGCCCTAAGTAAATACCAATTTCGGGGACGCACCGCGGTATTTCTATTCATCATCGGCGCTCTGATGATCCCGCCGACCATCGTGCTGGTGCCGACCTATCTGGTCGTATCGGGGATGGGTTTGCTCAATTCTCCATGGGGTGTCATCTGGCCTGCCATTGCCACCCCCACGGGCGTATTCATGCTGCGCCAGTACATGCTGACCATTCCGGATGACCTCATTGATGCGGCCCGTATGGACAACGCCAGCGAATGGCGCATCTTCTGGAGGATCGTCATGCCGTTATCCGCCCCCGCGCTGGCCGTACTGGCTATTTTCTCGGTGATGTGGCGATGGAATGAGTTTCTCTGGCCGCTGATCGTTCTCAATCGCAGTGAGGAGTTCACCCTGCCGTTGGCGCTCAACGCTTTTCAGGGCGAACTCAAAACCCAGTGGAACTATTTGCTGGCAATGACCGTGCTCACTCTGTTGCCCGTAACGTTTGTATTTGCATTCCTCCAGCGCTACATAACCTCGGGAATCGCGTCTGCGGGGGTAAAATGAGGCGCCCGGGTCATTGATGATCCCGCATTTGCCAATGGAGACTGCGAATGGCTAGATTGCAGCTCAAAAAAGTCGTGAAGTCCTATCCATCGGGCGACGTGATCCGCGGTGTTGATCTCGATATCGATGATCGGGAATTCGTTGTCTTTGTCGGTCCTTCGGGCTGTGGAAAATCCACCTTGCTGCGGATGATCTCCGGACTGGAAAGCGTATCTAGCGGCGAGATCATCATCGATGACCAGTGCGTCAATGACATACCCGCCGCCCAGCGAGGTCTGGCCATGGTATTCCAGTCGTACGCACTGTATCCGCACATGACGGTCTATCAAAATCTCGCCTTCGGATTGGAAAACATCCGTACACCGCGAGACACCATCGCCAAGAAGATCGCCGAAGCGGCCAAAATGCTGCAGATCGACCATTTGCTCGATCGCAAACCAACCGCGCTGTCGGGCGGTCAACGGCAGCGTGTAGCGATTGGCCGGGCCATCGTTCGCGAACCCAAAATCTTTTTATTCGACGAGCCGCTGTCCAATCTCGATGCCGAACTGCGCGTGCAAATGCGCGCCGAGATCAGCCAACTGCACCGCCAGCTCGGCAACACCATGATTTATGTCACCCACGACCAGGTCGAGGCAATGACCATGGCGGACAAGATCGTGGTGCTGCGCAGTGGCAATATCGAGCAGGTCGGCGCTCCCCTGGACCTGTACAACAGACCGGAAAACCGATTTGTCGCCGGATTTATCGGCTCTCCCAAAATGAATTTTTTGCCTGGAGTAATTTCTAGTATCGACAGCGATGGAGTCCAGGTCAAGCTCGACGGCGATGAAGAGCCCACGATTTTGGCCCGGGTCGACGGAGCCGGTCGCACGGACGGCGAGAAGGTCACTGTGGGTATCCGACCGGAGCACATTCACGTCCCCGGTGATCAGAGCACCGGCCGTACGGCCGCGCCGAACGGCGGTAACACAGTCAAACTCGCGGTCAAGCATACCGAGCAGCTGGGCAGTGAAAGCTACCTTTTCGCCGAGCTATCGGGTGGGAAAAGAGTCGTGGTCCATTTACCTGGACAGACCTCGGCGCGAATTGGCGATATCATCGACGTACAGATTCCGGCGCCGTCCTGCCACATTTTTCAAACCGACCGCGGTGAAATGGCCTTGCCGCGCCTTGACGCGCCGATTGATCGGCCGACCACTCCACAAACTGACCAATGAGCGGGAGAGCAATCGAAAGACCGATGGACAAGCGAGCATCCGGTTATTGGCGCAATCTCGCACGGGACCAGGTACGAAAGGAAAGGGGAACAATTCAATGAAGACTATAAGGCCTATTTCGCTACTCTCGGCGTTTGCATTGCTCCACACTGCCGGAACCTGGAATCTGCCGGCAGTGGCATATGCTCAGCAGCCGGGTCAAGAAAACCAGCCCGGCGCCGAGCAGCCGGCGGACGCCCAGCCGGCTCAGCCGGTGCCATCGACTCAGCCAAGTCAGCCGGTGCAGCCAGCTCAGCCGGCGCAGCCGGCGCAGCCAGCGCAGCCAGCTCAGCCGGCGCAGCCAGCTCAACCGGCGCAGCCAGCTCAACCGGCGCAGCCTCCGCGATCACAAGCACAAACGACGGGCGTGTCACGATCGGATGAAGACGCGTCGACTTTCGATATTTCCGAGGCGTCTTTGGATTATATCCTGCAAAAAGTATCCGAGGAGCCGAAATCCTTTGAATTTCACGGGTACTTACGGGCCGGATTTGGCGTCAATGGCAAGGGAGGCCGCCAGGTCGGATTCCAGGCTCCCGGAGCGATCAGAAAGTATCGACTGGGCAACGAGGCCGATATGTATTGCACCCTGGCATTTGTAAACAACTGGCTCAATCCGGCCGACGATGGTTTCCACGTCAAGACGCTGGTGAGGTTTGCGCTCGAGACTCCGCAGTTCTTTACTTTCGACGCGGTTGGGCTCGAGGCCCTCGAGATCGCGCTCCGAGAAGCCTATGGTCAGGCCGGCCATGTCATCAAATCTGCGCCGGAAATCAAGTTTTGGGCCGGACAGCGGTTTTATCGCCGCCATGACGTTCATATGATCGATTGGTTCTTTTTCGACATGAGTGGATACGGCGGCGGTGTCGAGGACATCGATCTCGGTTTTGGCAAATTGTCCGTGGCGTACATCGGCACCTCGCTGTTGCCGAACGGGCTCAACAATAGCGAAGAGATCGGTCTTTTTGCCAAAAACAATCTCGACATACGCTTGAACGTTCAGGCTTTGCGCGGCGAGCTGGTGCTGTGGTTGAACCCAAGCCGGATTCAAGGTGGTGACGTCGACATTGTCAATGAAATGGGAGAGACCATCGGAACCTCGTCATTTGGCAGTGCCAACGGCATGGCCGCCGGGCTGGTTCATACCAGGCCAAAATTTTTCGGTGGATACAACAAAGTATCGGTTCAATATGGAGTCAGTGCCGGGGCAAATCTGTCCGCTTCGATGTTCAATTTTGTAAGCCGCGACATGGGAGATTCTGATCTGACGGTAAGAAATCCCAATTTGAGCGATTCGTGGCAATTGCGCATCACCGAAAACGCAGTGATTCAGCCGGCGGAGAATTTTTCCATCGGTGGTGTCATCGTGGCGCAGATCACCGACAACGGCTTGAGTAGCGATTCACAGCTGCGCTGGTATTCTATCGGGGCCCGGCCGATCTGGCACGCCACCAAGTACCTCGCGCTGGCGCTCGAAGCGGGCGTCGATTACATTGACGATCAGCCCAACGCTCGCTCGGGCTATCTGGCCAAGTTTACCGTGGCACCGCAAGTAGTTACGGGCAAACGATTCTTTGCCCGGCCCAATATTCGCACCTATTTCACCGCTGCCAAGTGGTCCGACGACTTCAAGGGCATTCTTGGTGGCGACGCCCATTCCGACGATACCTACGGACTGGCCATGGGAGTCCAAGTCGAAAACTGGTGGTAACATCGGTGCGAGCCTCGCGCACGAATCGCAAGGCCTTGGAGAACATCATGGATGAATCGCTGTCTGTCATAGATGCGTGGACCCAGCCCGCGCTGCCCGAGTTCATCGAACACACCATGTTCGATTCCCTGCGCCGGTGGGGGACCATGAAGCCCACCCCCCAGCCGGGACTGGAACGAACCGTGGAGGCAATGGACGCGGGCGGTGTATCGCGCGCCTTGCTGTGCGCCTGGTGGGGTCCAGAAGGTCCGATCATCAGCAACGATGCGGTGGCCGAATTTGTTGTGGCGCACCCCGAGCGCTTTGCCGGGGTGGCCTCGGTCGATATATCGCGGCCCATGACTGCAGTCCGAGAGTTGCGCCGATACGTGCGGGACCACGGTTTTTGCGCAGTGCGCATCCTGCCCTGGCTGTGGAATCTGCCGCCCAATGACCGGCGCTATTATCCAATTTACGCCGAATGCGTCGAGCTCGATATTCCCTTTTGCCTGCAAGTTGGCCACACCGGGCCGCAGTGTCCATCCGAGCCGGGGCGGCCGATTCCCTATCTCGATCAGGTAGCGCTCGATTTTCCAGAGCTCAGAATTGTCGGCGGTCATATCGGATATCCGTGGACTGCTGAGATGATCTCGCTGGCCACCAAATATCCCAATGTGTATATTGACACGTCGGCGTACAAACCGCGCCGCTACCCGCCCGAACTGGTCGCTTTCTTGCGCCGCCATGGCCGGAAAAAAGTCCTCTTCGGCAGCAATTTTCCCATGCTCGAACCGGCAGATTGTCTGGCCGAAATTGGCGATCTCGGACTAGACGACGAGACCCGGCGTCTGTTCTTGTCCGACAACGCCAAACGCGTATTCACTAAGCTGGCCGATTGATCGGCTATCGCTCGCCGGCAAAATCGCCGCTCGATACTACGGAACCGCCGTGTTCGTGCAGTACATGGCTTTGGTTGATCGTCGCCGGATACGACCGAATGGTCCGCGATACCGGCCAGTAAACCCATAGAGCAGTCACCTTCACAGCATCTGCAAGCCCTATGTGGGCGCGATAAGGCGAGCTGCCAAAGCCTGTTTTGTGATCCATGTGGTGGAATCGAACGATCTCTTGCCCCGCCCGGGTTTTGGCCATTACTTTGATACGAGCACCAATGCCAGATCGGTTGGTTTCGACTCCGTATAAGCGAACCTTGATCCAACTGTGTGTCCATCTACTATCGTTGACAAACAGCTGGTTTTGCCAGCGATCGCCCGGCCAGAGTCCGCCCAAACTCGAATAAATATCCTGATCTCCATCTTCATCGAAATCGAAAAAGACGATCCCGTGGCCTTTTTGAATCGTTCCCAGGCCCCCGAGCATCGAAATATTGTCCATTCGGCCCGAGCAGTTTTTTCGGTCGTCAATACCGATATACATGAGATTTGGCAGCACGAACCATCCCATCGGATTGCCGGTTCCCAGGTAGAAGTCATGGCAACCATCGTTGTTTAAATCGCCGTAGTTGGCCCCCATGGTGCTGATTGCCAGCTCGTCGCCAAACAGGTGCCGGTCGGCAAAATCGATGCCTGTTGGCGAACGTGATTGCACGAAAATCCGCGAGCGGCCGACGTCATTGCCGCCGTATTGCTCGCCAAATACGGCCCGTGCTGTCGATACCTCGGCAGAGGCAACCCCGGCTTGAAAGAGATCGAGCAGACCGTCGTGATTGATATCGAGAAATGCCGCCATAAAACCGGGGGTGTCGCTATCTATGAGATCGGTGGGCTCGAAACGCTTGCCGCTCACATTGCGCAGGAGCGCGCTAGTCCCGGCAAACGTCGACGATACAAAGAGATCGGGGTATCCGTCCGAGTTGTAATCACCGAACGACACGCCGCGCAGATTCCTGCCGCTCACCACGGCATCCAGGCCATACTCGGCCGTGCGGTCGATAAAACGGCCATCCTGGTTGATCAGCAGTCGTGACCCTTCGAGCGGCCGGCTGATCAACCAGGACGGCAGTTCGATTCCCCATTGGGCGATAAAAAGGTCAAGGTCGCCGTCGCGATCGACATCGGAAAAGGCCGATGCCCAGGTATATCGGATGGTCTGTACCGCTGATGTAAACCATCCGGACGGGCCGTCCGATTCAGTTGGTACCAGACCCGATTCATGAGTCACATCGCGGAACGTGCCATTTCCGAGGTTGCGAAACAACTGGTAGTGATGAAAGGGTCGTCCGACAAATACATCGATCCAGCCATCGTTGTCATAGTCGGCAGCTGTAATGATGTGTGCTTGCGTCGCCGCGTTGAGCCCCGAGTCGAGCCGTTCGATAAAACGCCGGCCTCGGTCATTGTGGTACAATCGCACCCAATCGAATATTCCGCCAGTCACGATGTCCAGGAAGCCATCGTTGTCGAAATCCTCGATGGCGACTCCTTTTCCCGCATCAAATGTATTTACCCCCAGTTCCGCAGCTCGATCGCTGACAAGCAGAGCCGAATAGCGCTTCTTTATTCTCTCTTTTGCCGCGCCATAAAATAAATCGATAAAGTGACTATCAATGGCATACTCGGACGACACTCCATCTGGATACCGGTTTGTTGTCATTCTATTGAACGTGTGCAGCCAGCGATAGACTGGATTGTCGGCATCATGATGGCGCAAAAGGCGCTCGAAAATCTCCGCAGCGCGATCGGCAAACTTGGTCTCGGTGTGGAAAATCGCCAGTGGAAGGCTGCACATTCCGGTATGATCGCTGGCACCACTGGCCGATTGCGCAGTATGCTGGGCGCGCGAATGAGCCGCCAGTTGTGAGTGAGCCAATAACTTGTCGAGACAGTTGATCTCCTCGGCCCGACGCATATAACTCATGCCCAGCCACAGTAGCCTGTCCTCGGTTTCACCATGGGTTTCGATATCCCGGTCGAGGATTTGAATGGCGGCGGTAAAATCGCCGGCATGATAGGCTGTGATCGCGCCATCGAGACCGAGATTCGACCCTGGCTGGCCAGCGGTCCAGTCCACTTCATAGACCTGGCGCTCGTCTTTCCACTCCAGCAATCCGAGGTGTTTCAGCAAATAGCGATACCGCTGTGCATTGCGTTTGTTTTCGATCGCCGGTAAATGGAGCTGATTGAGCAAGAGTGCAGTCAGATCCGCGTAGTTCGCTGCGGTCGAGGCCAGTTCTGTCACGCCAGCCGGTTTTTTACCCACTCCGTCCGATGCGGTCCGCAATGTTGCCCGAGGTGACAGCTCATCACCTGTTGACCGCGCCTGATAGACCATCGCGACCGCGGCCGCACACACTGACAAAAATGCTACTGTGCTAACAACGATGACTTTCGGGGAAATCCACATCACAATACCGGACTGCCCACCCTGCTGGCCAGCTGGCCAGGATAAGCTGCTCATTCATAGAGATAGTTGCGTTGTAGAGGCCATTCGTTGTCCAGCCCTTTGGTGTATGTTATCTGCCAAACCTGTAGATCTCCGTATTTGAAACTCGCTTTCGCAGAGTGTAAATAAAGCCTCCACATGCGGATAAAACGCTCGTCGAACATGTGTTGGATCTGCTGTGAATTGCGCTCGAACTCCTCTATCCAGCGGTCGATGGTCAGAGCGTAATGTAACCTCATATTCTCGATATCCACGATGGTGAGATCGTGTTGACCCATCGATGTGGCGATCTCGTCGAGCGAGGGAAAATACATGCCGGGGAATATATATTTTCGCAGCCACTCGCTGGTCGGTGCAACGCGCATCCGACCCATGGTGTGAAGGACACCGCAGCCGCCTTTGCGGAGTAGGCGCGATGTGTGCTGGAAATACGTATCGATGAATTCCCGGCCGACGTGTTCGAACATGCCGACACTGATGATGCGATCGAACGGGCGATCGAGCGGGATATCGCGGTAGTCGCGCAGGCTGACCGCAACGCGATGTCCGAGTTCCCGCTCGGCGATCCGCATGCGAGCCTCGTCCACTTGCTCTTCGCTCACTGTCACTCCGACGCCTTGCACGCCGTACTCCTTTGCTGCGTAGAGCAAGAGCTGGCCCCAACCGCAGCCAACATCGAGCACGCGGTGGCCAGGCTGTAGACGCAATTTGGCACAGAGGTGGCGCAGTTTCTGCTGCTGGGCCTGGTCGAGGCCGTCGTCTGGCCGGTGAAAATAAGCGCAGGAATAGACCATTCCCGCGCCCAGCCACAGCCTGTAAAAATCGTTGCCGAGATCGTAATGGTGTTGAATATTTTTCTTGGCCTGGTCGCGACTGTTGCGCTGGCGCAGCGCCAGAGTCGACAGAGCGGCCCGGCCGAGCGCGCCCAGTTCCAGATCGTCGCTTTTGAGCAGAAACACCAGCCGAACAAAGCGCTCCAGATCGCCCTCGATATCGATCGCACCGTCCATGTAAGCTTCGGCGAGACGCAGCTTGAGGTTGGAAAACAGCCCTTTGACTGCAGCCTCGCTGTCGAGGTGAATGACAAACTCCTCCGCACCCGAGCCGTAATGAACCCGGTCGCCATCCCAGTATGCCACTGCAAAGCTGGCACTTCGAATCTTGCAACAGATCTGGTTGACTCGCTTCTTGATACTCATACGTCTGGTTTTCCCAGTATGGAGGTCGCGGTCCTGGCCGACACCACAGCGTTGGTCTTGCAGTGTCCGGTGTGGAGTCGCGCCGCGCTCTGCCCTTTGCCGGGCAGAGATGACCCTTTGCGCTGCAGCGCGGTGGCAACCCGGTCGGTGGACACCCGGGTATCCCGGACCGGATCGTACAAAACACGTGGTTCCACGTAGACGCGGGGTGTCCGGTACAACATGAGTAACGCCCGCCAGTGCGCGGGCGCCAGATAGCGATGGCCGGCGATGCGCTCCAGCAAGCGTCGAATGTGCGGCGACTGGTCGCTGCCCATCGAGGGAAAGAGATGGTGCTCGACGTGGTGGCTGAAGTGAAAATGAATGGCATCGACAATGCGCCACGAGGTGACGCTCATACTGCTGTCCAGTACATCGTCACCCTCTACCATCGGACTCATCATATGATTGGTCGAGATGTACGACATGATGATCGCATTGGCGACGAGCATCGGGATTATCACACACAAAAGTGCTCGATATGGACCCAGCGAGGTACCCAATAACAACCAAAAACTGGCCCAGAGCAGACTGTCGATTGCGGCGCGCCGGCGCGACAATCGGCCAAACCCCGGGGCGCGGCGAGACTTGCTCCACAGCACGTGCTGCGCATGTACTGTGAACCAGGTGAAGAGATACAGAACACTGGCCCAGTTGCCCGATCCCGGCGACAACTTGAAACCGATGCGAGCAGCAGGAAACGCGCGATAGCTGTCCAGTGTGCCCCAGGTATCCGGATCGCTGACCTCGTGATTGGTGTAGGCATGATGGACTTGATTGTGCCAGATCCGCCACAAATGAGGCGATGTACAGTAAATGCCAAGGCTGGAGTACAAGACCAGGTCCTGCAGAATTCTCGACTTGACGATGCTGCCGTGACCGACTTCGTGACCGAAGAAGAACAAACTGCCGTACACTCCGCCCAGCGCCAGCGATATCATGATGGCAGCAAACGGCGGTAAATCGACAGTTGCCAGTACCGCGGTAGCGGTTGCGATGAGCGCCATCATCGGGATCCAGTAGAGAAAGCGGTGCGGCCGATGGATGAATACATCGCGCGGCAGCTCGCGCCGGAGGCGGGCGCGCAGGTGTCTGGTCGCATTGATCCTGGTTGTGCCAGCTTTGTCCGCGCCAGCCGTGTCTGCGCCGGCCGTGTCCGCGCCGGCCTTGCTCACGTCGGTTGTGGACCCGTTGCCGTTCATGACCTCACCCAATCCATCGGTTGATGCGCCACAGTAGCACAGCCAGGGCGAGGCTGACCCACGGCCCCCACAAGACTGTGCCCACAATGACGATGAGAGTCAAAAACGGATAACACGATCGAATCAAGAGCATACCGGCAGTGCGCATGGTTTCACTCTATCCTTTTCTCGCGTCCACGACCTCGTCCGCGCGCTGCAGACTCAGGCTGTGGTCGGACGGCGAGCGAGCCTCGCCGTCGGTACGAGCTTGGCCGGGAGGGCGACCTTCGCCGGGCGTCCGCGCCTCGCCGGATGTCGACTCAAACCCACGCCAGACGCGATAATCCTGCACTGTTGCCAGTTCAAACTCGGTCGGCACGGGCTGGTTGGACGACTGTGCGACTCGAACCATGCCCCGATCGAGCTCTTCTGGCGTGATGCCCGACGTGGTGAGCAGATTGCCCATCTTGTAATAACTGACTGCAAAGAGCCGGGGATCTCGGCTCTGTACTTTGTCCATCAAGTGGTCGTGCACCCGGGGCAGATCGGTCCAATGGACTCGAGGATAGGTATGATGGGCCAGGTGGTATCCCAGATTGAACATGGTGAGATTGTGAAACGGCGAAAGTGATGAGTTGGAGTGGCTATGCGGATGTTGATCCGTCGGTCTTATACAGCCGGCGTGCTGTGCGTACATGCCGGCGCCACTGATGAGGATATTGCCCAGCCATTGCGGAAAAAGCCACAGAAGCAACGCCATCTCGACATCAATGCAAAACGGTATTGACCACAAAAGGAGAAAGATGAACAGTTCCCACAGCGCTTTTCTGCCCGTGCCGGGTGGATAGCGATCACTGGTAAAATCGCGGTAGAAATGATATGCGAACCGCCATGGCCAGTGGGCGAATGTATAGTGCATCAGACTCTCGAACCGGCCGTCCGGGCGCCGGTGTGGCAGGGTCCAGTCGTCGTGTTCGAGGAGATTGCCGTGATGAACCGTGACATGCACGTGCTCAAAGAAAAACGACGGCCATCCACTGGAAAACGTCCACAACCGTCCACACCACCGGTTCAACCAGGCTGAACGAAACAATGGCTTATGAGCGTGATTGTGAAAATTGACAGGTACGTCCAATCCGCAACACCATGCCAACATCAATGACGCCGCCAATACAAACGCAGCCTGGGACCACGGACCTTCGATCCCGGCATAATGGGGGTTCAGGTAGAGGAAAAAGGCACAGCCATATCCAAACAAAGTAATACCGTGAAAAAGAAGGCAGTGTATATCCTCAGAACGCCTGAGTAGACTCCGCCCACGACGACCCACGGTCTTCATACGACAACGCTATAGACCGATGCCAGTCGTGTCAAATCACCCAGCCACGGAATACCATTCGGTGGCTGGTGGTCGGACCAGTAAAAGACAATAAAACAGGTGCGAGTCGTTGAGATTCTGCGATATCGGTTTTTATACTGTGCCACGCACTGGAGCTCAGTGTGCCCAGTGAGGGATACAAGATGCGGCAGTTAGAGCGGGAACACAATAGCGCCGCTGGTTTGCGGTGTTTGGCGATCTCTGTGCTATGCCTTGCGGGGTATATCAGCCTACTGATCGGCTGTCGCGCAGAGGGAGAAACGCGGCAACTGGTCGAGTTGGCGCCTCGCAGTTCTGCAGGCCAAGGTCTCGTCGATGATCTCGCTGATGATTCCGCCCAAGATTTCGATCGAGTGGCGCGACAGATCGAACCCATCGAGACGTTGATCCGCGATCTGGCCGACGAACTCGAGCGATTGCACATCAGCGTGATGGATTTGCGCCTGCCCGGGCCAGCCAGTATCGATCTATTCGAGCCGACCGCCGTGATACGAGATCTGGCCATGGATACGCCGCCGTCATTGCAGCGAGTTGCCGGCGGTTTGGCGAGCCAAGAGCATTGGGCGGTAGCGAGACAGGCGCGACCGGTGCACCGCGAGGATCTGCGGTTATGGTCGCCTTTACTGGACCAAGTCAGGTATTTCGAGCACGCGGAATTTTACATCATCGACCTCGAGTTCGGGCGCCGAGGGTCCGCCATGGCCGACATGGGTTTTGCAGCGGTTGGTCGGTCCCGCGCAGGCGAATACATCGAGGTCGAGGCCGAGTTCGGTATCGAATGGACCCGGGGCGATCTGTCGGGCGGGGTGTGGCGTATCGGCGCGTGGCTTACCGAGCGCCTCCGCGTCGAGCGATCGCGGCAGAGATTTTTTGCCGAGGTTCTCGACCGCGCCATTGCCGACCGCACGACTCGTGAACGAGCCCGCTTTTCGGCCAAAGAGCAGCTGATCGAGGACTTGTTGACCGATCGATCAGACGGTCGATCGGTCCGCTCGGCCGCGAATGAGACCCGGTTCAATCGCCGGACAGAACCGCCTTATCGCGATTTCAGCTTCCACAGCGCAGCCGATCATCCCGGGCTGGCGGTCGTGGATATCGATCGCGACGGTCTGGACGATTTATATTTTATGCCCGGGTGGCCCGAGGGAGGAGACAATATGTTACTCCGCAACCGGGGTGATGGAACGTTCGTCGATATTGCTCCGGAGTTGGGCCTGGCTTTGCGGGGATTTTTCACCAGCGCGGTATTCGCCGATTTCGACAATGATGGCGATGTCGACGCGTTTTTGGGTCAGACTCGGGCGCCGAGCATCTATCTCATCAATCGGGACGGGCGGTTTGCCGATCGCAGCAAGAGCGCAGTCCGGGTGCCGCTGCCGCCCTGGGTGACCTCGATGTCTGTGGCCGATTACGACCGCGACGGTTTGCTCGACGTCTTCTTTGCGACCTATTTCGAGCAGCCGGCGTTTTCGTACATGGCGGGGGCGTACGGCACGGTTCGCGAAAAGCTGGAGCGTTACTACGACAGTGACACGGTCACTGCGCTGATGGCGCAATATCAGCGCCGGCGTCTGCTCACGGATCAGCCCGGCCCGGCAAACCTACTCTTGCGCAACATCGGCGGAGGTCGTTTTGATGTCGGACCGGGCAACGACAGCGTCGGGCTGGCGGTCAATTCGTTCCAGGGCGCGTGGGCTGACTTTGACGACGACGGAGATCAGGACCTATTTGTGGCCAACGACTTTGCGCCCAACAGCTTGTTTCGCAATAGCGGCGACGGTCGCTTCACGGAAGTGGCTGCATCGCTCATCCGGGGCGAGCCACTCGGCTTTTCCATGGGAGCGAGCTGGGGCGACTACGACAACGACGGTCGGGTCGATCTCTATGTGACCAACATGTACAGCAAGGCCGGGCGCCGTCTGGCCAATCGGCTCGGTCCGGGCAATCATCGCATCCGGCAGATGTCGAGCGGCAACGCGCTTTTGCGGCAAAACCGCGATGGATCCTTCGAGGTGGTATCCGGGCTGGCCCCGCCGGCGCTACCCGTTGCCAGGGCCGGATGGGGCTGGGGCGGGCAGTTTGTCGACATCGATAACGACGGTTTTTTGGATATCTACTCGATGGCCGGTTTCTACACCGCCCCGAAAGCTGTGCAATCGGATGTCGATACGTGACCCGAGTATTGGCGCGTGGTCATGCGCTCGGAGCACAAGCAAGATAAGGTATCACAATCTCTCGCCGTGTTATCATTGTATTATCCCCTGGAGGAGGGTAGTTCGATCAGCGGTAACGAGAGGAACCGTCTATTCATCA
The DNA here is from genome assembly GCA_022360315.1 of Pseudomonadota bacterium. Lineage (GTDB taxonomy): Bacteria > Myxococcota_A > Polyangia > Haliangiales > Haliangiaceae > JAKSDA01. The sequence goes on along the minus strand of JAKSDA010000624.1, from coordinate 19,038 downwards.
ATGATCGGGGTCGCTGGTTTACCGAACTGTCGGGCTTGGCAAATCTGGATTCACCAGCCGATGGCCGGATCGCCGCGATATTCGACTACGATCGCGATGGCTGGTCGGATGTGGGAGTTGTCAGTGTCAATTCGCCATCGCTCCAGTTATTTCGCAATCGGCTGGGCGATCGCGGTCCGAGCGGCCGGACGTCCCGGCGAGCAGCGCGACGCGGAGGAATGATCGCCGTGCGCCTTGTCGGCAGCAATCGCGGATCCAAGCCGTCGCCATCCCGATCACCGCGTGACGGAGTCGGTGCCAGAGTCGATGTAAAATTGCCAGCTCAAACCATCCGCCGCGCGCATTCGCTGGGCAGTGGACTTGCCGCTCAAAACAGCGCGATCATGCGGATCGGGATCGGCGCTCATCGATCGGCCGAGACAATCACTGTGCGGTGGCCATCGGGCGTGGTGCAAACCATAACAGATGTCGCCGAAGGCTCTCTGCTCACGGTCTACGAGGATCCGACCCAGGCACCGGTCGGCCGGTCAGCTGGCAAGTCGGCTCGAATCTCGACCTATCGGCGGCCGGCGGCCCCGCGTGCTGGGTCTCGAGGAGCAGAACAGGCCCGTCTAACCCTTGGTCGACCGCGCCCGGATGCGACGATGATTCTCTACGTGACCATGGCGACCTGGTGTCAGGCATGCAAAGCTGCATCATTCCAGGCGCGACTGAGCGAGCTATACACAGCGGTCGACGGATTGCACATCATTGGTGTACCGATCGATCCAGACGATATCGGAGCGATGCTCGATCAACATGCGGCCAAGAGGGACACTTCGTATGAGCTGCTCGGCGAGTTGACCGGGCCGGGACGCGAATCGATCAATCGCCTGGTAGAAGCCCGCCTCCACCGTCAGGTGCTCCCCGCATCGATACTGACCGACCGAGATGGACGCGTGCTCCTGGTCAAAGCAGGACCGCCAACTCTGTCGGACATCCGTCGCGTCACCGCTCCGTGACCGGTGGTCTACCCGCCTGGCGCCTCGCGCGGGATGGTGAAGTGGGCCGTGGTGCCCTGTTCTAGCTCGCTTTCGAGCCAGAGCTTACCACCTTGGCGTTCCACCATATCCTTGCACAAGATCAGCCCCAGGCCGCTGCCGCGCTCTTTGGCCGTGCCGATCGTGCGGTGGGGGATGTCGATCCGGAACAACCTGCTCAGGTCTTGCTCGCTCATTCCCACGCCATTGTCTGATATGGAAATCTCGAGGAAGGGACCTCCGCCCGTTGCCACACTGTCTTGTGGACTGTCCGGCGTGGCGTGGGAAACGGAGTTTGCACCCGGCGGAGCATCCGGATGGCCGCTTTTTCGATCGCCGGCGTGCGCAATCGCCGATATGATCACCCGACCGCCTTTGTCGGTGAACTTGAGGGCATTCGAAGTCAAATTGCGTATGACCGTGTCCAACATATTGGGATCGGCATAAACCGAGACTTCCCCTTCTACCGAGTTGATGAGCTCGATCTGTTTTTGCGACGCCGCCTCGCGCAAAACGTCGACAGTTTTTTGCGCGAGCGGGCGCAACTCCAGACATTCCGGCCGGTAGACCATAAGCCCGCGCTGTAGTCGAGACCAGGCCAGCAGATTCTCCAACAACTGATATGCCGCCTGAGCCGATCCGCAGATCATGTCGGCCAGTTCTTGCAGCTCCTCTGGACTCGAATTCTCCGAGTGCGCTGTGGCCCGCATCAACTCTGCGCTGCCCAGAAGGGCGTTGAACGGCGTGCGGAGATCGTGTGACACGATGGAAAAAAACTTGTCCTTGCTGGCATTGAGCAGTTGCAGCTTGCGATTGGCTCGCTTGAGTCGCCGAGTGAGCTTGCGGATCTCCAGGTGGGTCCTCACCCGGGCAAACAATTCCTCCTGCTGAAATGGCTTGGTCACATAATCCACTCCCCCCGCTGCAAAACCGGCAACCTTGCTCTCGGTACTCTCGATCGCAGTCATGAAAATAACCGGAACATCCCGCATCGCCTCGTCTGCCTTCAAACGGCGACAGGTCTCGAAACCATCAATGCCCGGCAGCTTGACATCGAGCAGAATGAGGTCGGCAGCACTGGCCTTGTCGAGCGCTGCCTCGCCGGTTTCCGCCAACGCGATCTCAAATCCTCGCCCACCGAGATAAGACGACAGAACGGTGCGATTCAGGGGATTGTCGTCGACGATCAAGATGACCGGGGCGGGAACATCGGCCCCGGAGCGGCCATGTTCGACAGAACTCACTTATCTCTCCATGTCCAGACTGGACACCGCGGCGCCTGGCCCGGCGTTGCTCGCTTCCGACGCGGCCGTGGCATTGACGACCTCATCCGCCGAGACCCAGGACGTCGAGGATAAAAGCAAAGTCGAAAGCACGCTCATGCAGCCGATTGTACCGCCCCGAGGCACCTCGGTGACCAGCGCCCATGTTGGTCTTTAACAAAAGTCGATTGCTGTCGGTCTTCATTGCCCGCAGCTTGGCCGTCCACTTGGCTGGCTCCCAGTACTGTACGCGCGGGTCGTTGAGACCAGCCGTGATGAGTAGGTGCGGGTAGTCCCGGGCCGCGACATTGTCGTATGGCGAGTAGGACCGGATGTAATCAAAGTACTCTTTTTGATTCGGGTTACCCCACTCCTCATACTCGATGACAGTGAGCGGAATCGATGCGTCGAGCATGGTGTTGATGACATCGACAAACGGTACGTGGACTACCGCAGCTTTCATCAGATCGGGACGCATATTGACCACCGCGCCTATGAGCAACCCGCCGGCACTACCGCCCTGGATGGCGAGCTCTTCACTGCTGGTGTAGCCCTGGCCGATGAGGTGCTCCATCGCGGCGATGAAGTCCGTGAATGTGTTCTTCTTCATGAGCAGCTTGCCGTCCTCGTACCACTGCCGACCCATCTCGCCGCCACCCCGAATGTGAACGATGGCGTAGATAAAGCCGCGGTCGAGCAAACTCAATCGAGTGGAGACAAAGTGCGGATCAATGCTGACACCGTAGGCGCCGTAGCCGATGAGCAAGCAGGGATTTCCTCCAGATCGGCGCATGTCGGTCCTGTATACCAATGAGATCGGAATCCGCGTACCGTCGGTGGCGGTGGCAAATACACGTTCACTGCGGTACCGAGACGAATCGTAACCACCCAGCACTTCTTGTTGCTTTTTCAACTCTCGCTTACGGGTCTCCATATCGTAATCGAAGACGCTGCGCGGTGTGACCAGTGAGGTATAGGTGAAGCGAAGCACTGTCGAGTCGAATTCGGGGTTGCTGCCGCCGAAGGCAGCGTATACTGGCTCGTCGAACTCTATGTCGTGCCGCCGGCCACTTTGCAGGCTCCACACCTCGATCGAACGCAGTCCGCCTTTGCGCTGGTAGACGACCATGTGGTGGCGAAACATCTCGATCCGGTCGAGCTTGACCTCGAGCCGATGGGCGATGACTTGCTGCCAGCTCTGTGGGGACAGGTCGGTCACCCGGGTCTTCATCAGCTTGAAGTTTTTGGCACCCTCGTTGCTTACCACGTAAAACCAGTCGGTATGGTGAGCGATTCTGTATTCGACGCCTTGGATGCGCGGCCGAAATACCCGGAGTTCGCCAGTCGGAGCGTCGGCGTCGAGAAAACGCACCTCGGAGGTGACCTGGCTGCCGAGTTCGACAAATATGTACTTCTTGCTCTTGGATTTGGACAGCGACACGAAAAAGCGCTCGTCGTCCTCTTGATAGACGATCGGGTCGGCTCCGCTCTGGCTCAGTTCGTGGCGCAGCACCCGGTAGGGCCGGCGGGCTTTGTCCTGCACGACATAAAATAGAGTGCGATTGTCGTTGGCCCACTCGATCGCTCCGTCAATCTTGTCGATGACATCGGGCAATAGTTCGCCTGTGGCCAATTTTTTGATCCGAAGAGTATATTGCTCATCGCCAGTCTGATCAAAGGAATAGGCCAGGAGCTGGTGATCTGGGCTGACCGCAAGCGAGCCAATGGAAAAGAATTCTGTGCCCTCAGCCAGTTTATTGACATCGAGAAGCACCTCTTCGGCGCCCTGCAAGCTGCCCCGCCTGCGGCACAGGCTCCAGTACTGTTTGCCCTCTTCGGTCCGCGTGTAGTACCAGTAGTCGTCGACCCTGACCGGAACCGAGAGATCGGTTTCTTTGATGCGGCTTTTCATCTCCCGGTACAGGGTGTCCTGAAGCTTGCTGGTGTGCCTCATGACCGCCTCGGTGTATCGATTCTCGGCCTCCAGGTAGGACCGGACCCTGGGGTCGTTGCGGTCGCGCATCCAAAAATAGTCATCGATCAAGACGACGCCGTGAACGTCGGTCTTGTGCGGAATCGCCTCGGCAATTGGAGGTTTTGCCCCATCCTCCGGCGTGGCAGCACCGGGCGATGGACCCGTGAGTGGGTGAGGGGTAGTCGAGCAACTCATGGTCAGGCCAATGATGGTGATGGATATGGAACACAGCAGCAGACGCTGCGACTTCTTTTCACTGATCCTCTCACTGGTCATGCGATTCCTCTGTTTGTTTCAGCACTCGTTCGAGATCGTCGCTGGCGCGGCGGCGTCGGGGTGCCGGTCACGCATTTGTTCTGGCAATGGGGACCGGGAAGCCCTGCCGGGAGTCGGCGACTCTCGCGCACGAGTTTGAGCAGCTCCCTGGCCGACGTAATTGGCGGGGGCATACCGTTCAGGATACGCCCGGGTCGGGCTCTGATTCCAGCGAGGCGAGCGCCGCGGCGACAGCATCGTCGTCGGCGTAGAGATCGTCTACCAGGGGATGATGGGCCAACCAATCGCCGAATGCCTTGATCAGATTGCGGCGTTTTTGGTTCTTTTCGAGGAAACGCGCCGCGTCATCGACGAAGTTCTCGATCTGCTCATCGCGGTCGCGATCGGTCGCCAGGTCGAGTTCGAGGCTACCGTTGTCGAGCAGATAGCGGATGGCCGCTCCGGCTCGCTGCTCGGGTAGTAGGTCGACCAGGACCGCAGCCCCGGTCCGCGCGGCGATGAGCTGTCGCATGCGCGCCGGGCAAAACACCACCTGCATACCGGCGTCGAGCACGTCTACGACAAACGAGGCGACGAACTCGGCAATGTCGTCGTCCGATTGAAAATCGCGCCGCTCGATCGGACCATTGCGTTCGACCAGGAGAGAGTACTCGCCCGACAGCTCGATGGTCGCCTGTTGGCCTCGGGCCGCGAAGCGGCTCACGGTCTGCGGCCTGAGTTGGTCGAGAAAGCCGGCAAGCGAATCGGCCAGCGGCTCGGCCCCGAGACTATCGCTATCGGTCGGCGGACGGACACCGAGCTGACCGAGCGGCGACTCTGCCAGCCCGGCGACGACCACCGGACGGGTACCGCGGTCGTGGACCAGGGCGATCGCTGCACCGCCGTCCATCCAGGCGACCGGTACGTATTCGCCGCCGGCGATCACCGACATCTCGCTTGCCGACAGAAATGCGACCGGGCGGCTAAATGTGTCGCTGGCCAGGGCAGGTAGAGACAGCAAACCGTCGCCAAAAATCGCGGCTCGAGCCAATCCCTGCCGCCACCAGGACGGCACTGCGTCCGAGCACGACGAAAGGTCGAGAGCCCGAGCGTCACGTCGACTGAGCAGCCTGGCCAGCCGCTCGGCCGCGGTGCGCACAGACTCGATCAGCCCGGATTCGGCAGAATTCGACATAGGCACAGGGTCACGCATACGGTCCTTCCGCGCAAGACTTGCCGGCTGGTCGAATGGTTCGCTCGGGCGTTTGTGCACGAATGCGAGGTGAAGTGGCCGGCCGGAGCGGTCGGCTGGCTCGACACAGCCAGATCGAAGCGCGCGCCGCCGCCTCGCAGACAGCTGCAACAGTGCCGATCAAAGGCTCGAATCAATGTCCGATCGCACCACTGCTGCGGTCGGTTTTCTGACTGCAGGGGCGCTCGGTCAGGTTCGGTCGGGCCCGGTTGGCCCGGCCAGGCTCGGGCCCACACGATAACTCCCGGTCCCTGCAATACCGCCTCCCTGGCCGGCCGTGCTGCTCGACCGCGACTCGGTAATTTCGGTTCGACCAATAAAAAAACGCCATCTCCGATTCGAGACACCAGCATTTCGGGCAGTTGCGGCACCTCTTGCAACGTCATAGGGGCGCGGTAGTGTTGGGAGCAATCTGCATGAAACCGGAGCGATCGATTGAGTAGTGCGGCACAACCCATGCCGGGAGACAACAGTGACCTACCAGTCCCCCCGGTCCCCGTCACAGAGATTCGCTACGCCGTACCGCTCGCGTTGACCCGGCTCGAGCGAGATCGCCACCATGTGGTCGAAGCCTCGGCCGGGACCGGCAAGACCTATCTCATCGAACACCGCGTGGTCGATCTGCTGCTGACCACTGAGACCGCGATCGAACAGATCCTGGTCGTGACCTTCACCGAACGGGCCACGGCTGAATTGCGTTTTCGCATCCGCCGACTGATCGAGGCGGTGTCGAGTGCTTGCGACCACAGCGCCGGGCCCGACGAGCCGCATTGGCTCATCGATCAGGCAGCTCGGCGCACCCTGCGCGATGCCCTGATGTCATTCGATCGCGCGGCGATATACACCATTCACGCGTTTTGTCAGCGAGTGCTCACCGAGAATGCGTTTGCCAATCGCCGGCTCTTTGTGCAGACGCAGGTGGCCACGGAAGAGGCGTTTGCCCAGGCGTTCAAGGCAGCCCTGCGAGAGACCTTTGCCCGGCAGGAGCCACAGCGGTCGTATCTGGCCGCGTGGCTGCGCAGCGGCCGCGATGTCGATGCGCTGGAAAACCTGCTCTATCGCTGTGCAAGCCAGCGCGGCCGTCTGGTCCCGCAACACGACGACGGGGCGATCACCGAACTGCTCGACCGCGCGGCGTCCCAGCTACCCGGTTGCGGCCCGGGACCACACCTGCCCATCGACGAAAGCTCGCTGGCTGGAGCCCTCAAAAACGCCGGCGTGCACCCTTCCAGTGTCAAGGCGGTGATTCGCAGGCTGAAATGCTTGGGCGAGTTGCTAAACCGCTGGACCGAGCATCGCGAGATTCCGACATTTCTGGCCGACGTCGAGGCCGAGGACAAGGCATTGCGAGCCAAAGTGCGGATCTTGCCCTACCTGGCCGAGAAACTCGGTGCGGCTCAGCCCACCACGTTGGGGCCGAGCAACATCGAAATCCTGGCTCTGCGCAGCCTGGCCATCGAACTGGAGCGCACAGTCGTGCCCCTGGCTGCTGCGATTGCACAGATGTTTTTGCCCGAGGTGACTCGGCGCATGGAAGAAGAGAAAAGCCGGCGCGGTTACTTCGACTTTCACGACATGCTGAGCCTGGTCTGGGATAGCCTGCGCAGCGACAGCGCAGACGGACTCATCACCCGCCTGCGCGGCCGCTATCGCCATGCCCTCATCGACGAGTTTCAGGACACCGACGAGTTGCAGTGGAAGATCTTTCGCCGGCTCTACCTCGATACCGACATTGAGGCCGGGGCCGAGGCCGGGGCCGAGTCGGATGCCGATGCCACGCCGATTGTGCGCAACCGGCTGTGCATAATCGGCGACCCCAAGCAGGCGATCTACGGCTTTCGGGGCGCTGACGTATACACCTACCTGGAAGCGCGCAAGCACGTTCGCGACGTCGGCGGCCGGGTTACCAATCTGATCGACAACTACCGGTCCACCGACGCACTGGTCCGCGCGTATAACACGATTTTCGAAGAGCGCTTCGGCATGGGATTCTTCACCGGCGACATCCGCTATGACCACCCGGTGCGCGCGGCAACCCAGCTCGAGGCCCGTACCGCAGGCGGCCAGTCGATCGCGCCGATCTGCCTGTTTCACGTCAAACCGCCCGAGCGCGGCAAGCTGCGCGCCGACTCGGTGCGAGCCACTCTGCTCCGGCGCATCGCAGCCGAAATTCGCAGCATTTTGTACGATCCAGACGCGGCCATACACGTCGGCACCCCGGATGAACTCACCCCGGTCGAGGCTGGCGACATATTCATTCTCACCCGCACGGTCGGTGAGAGCAACGAAGTCGCTGCATGCCTCCGCCAGGCGGCAATTCCCTGCGCCATCTACAAACAGGAGGGGTTGTTTCAGAGCCGCGAGGCCAAAGAAGTCCGCGACCTTCTGTCCGGCATTGTCGAACCGCGCAGTCGCTCGGCCCGATTTCAAGCCTGGACCACCCGCTTTTTCGGCGTCACCCTGTCGGATCTACCGCATCTGAGCGCTCTGCCCGAGACTCATTCCCTTATCGCCCGCCTTTTCGAGTGGAAGACTTTGGCCGATAAATTGGCCTATGAAGAGCTCTTTGCCCGCATAATCGACGATAGCGGCGTGATCGAGCGGGAACTTTTCCTCGACACCAGCGAGCGGTCGCTGACCAATTTTCTGCACCTCTTCGAGATCTTGCTCGAAGAGGTCATGCGCTCGCGCTGCACCCTCCACGAGCTGGTTCAGCGCCTCAACCGCTGGATCGCCGATACTGCCGATCTGCACACCGACGATCGCAATGTACAGCGCCTCGAGAGCGAAAAAAGCGCGGTGCAGATCATGACAATCCACCGGTCCAAGGGCCTCGAGGCCAGGGTGGTTTTTGTGTACGGCGGACTGGGCAGCTATCCGGGCGACGAGGTCCAAGTGTATCACGACGGCGGCGAGCGTCTGGTCCACGTCGGTTATGCCGGCAGCGGAGTCGAGCGACTGGTCGGCCGCGAAGTGGAGAGCGAAGATCAACGTCTTCTCTATGTCGCGCTCACCCGCGCTGCTGCCCGTCTATATCTGCCCTATGTCGATCCCGACGATTACCGGGCACGGGGCAGTTATGGCCGGCTGCTCGGCCGACTCGAGACCATTGTCCGCGCCTTGCGGTCGGGCGACGAGGCGCTGAGTCATCTCTTCGCGATCGATTCGGTATCGGGTAGTTTCACCCAGCCGGCCGGAGCAAGCGATCAGCGAGCCGCCATGGAGGAATGGGAACCGCCGGGCACGCTCCTCCAAAATGAGGAAGAGCAGAACGCCTGCAGCGATGAGGCGCGATCCAGGCGGGCCGGATTCGTCGTGACCTCGTATACCCGCATGAAGAGCCACGGTTCGACCCGGGTTCCCCTCACAGCGGTCGATTTCAAGGCCGACATCGCCCATACCTCGGCACGCCTGCCCGAGAACCAGCTACCCGGCGGAGCACAATCCGGAGTGTTTTTGCACAACGTGCTAGAACATATCGATTTTGCCAGCGCGGCCGATGGCATCAGCTTCGACGAATGGCGAGTTCGGCCCGAGATCCTCGGACTGTTCCGCCGCGCCATGCTGCGACACAACCGAGATCCCCAGCATCTCCTGTACAGCCAGGGGGTGATCTTCAACTGTTTGACCACGCCCATTGCCCTCGGCCGCAAGACCCTGCCCAACCTGGCGTCGCGATTTCGCATCATGCGCGAGGTCGAGTTTTTGTATCCTATTCCCACCAGCGCCGCCACCCGCGCGGAACTCGGTCTCGGCCAGCCGGATGATGCGACGGCGAGTATTGCCGCTCGCCTCGGCGACTCGATCCGCCTCGAACGCGGCTATGTCAAGGGTTTTATCGATCTTGTCTTTGAGTTTCAGGGCCGGGTATACGCAGTCGATTGGAAGAGCGACATCTTGCCGGAATACAGCGGCAAGACCCTGGCCAGACATGTATTTCACGAATACCAGGTGCAGACCGAGTTGTACTGCCTGGCACTGTCAAAAACGCTGGAGCTCAAGACCGATTATCAGCACCGCAAGCGCTTTGGTGGGCTACTATACTGCTTTATCCGCGGCGTCGGGAGTAGCGCAACCAGTGATGGTCGCCAGGCTGGTGTGTATTATATTCGACCCAACTTCGCCAAGCTGTCCGAACTCGAACGCGCTCTCGAAGAGAGAGACGATTACCGATGAAACCGCCGCGCAACTGGTTCCAGCCCTCGCCTCACGGAACGGCCAGAGAGCGGTTTGCCCGCATGGGCCGTTTTGTCATGGGCGTGACTCCCGACTCTGCGCAAGACGGAGCCAACGCGTCGAGCGCGGCAGCGGGGGCAGCGCTCGACAGCGACGATATGCGCGATTTTTTCCGCAATGTGGCCGCTGGAGTGCACGCTCACGACCTCGGTGACGAGAGTTTATACCTGGCCGAGGAGCTGGCCGAACTGCAGTGGTCGCTGGGTGGCCGGCAAAAGCGCGCGCTGGCCCTTCTGGTCCTGGCCTCGATGATCAGCGTGCGCGAGGGATCGACCCGATTGCCGCTTTCGCGCGGCGAGAGCAGTTATCTCGGCCAGCTCATCAGCTCGCTCGTGCGCGTTGGCAAGCTCGACCTCGACACCAGAACGCTGCTGCGGGACATCGACAAGCTGACTCGAGCGGTCACGCTCGACCACATAATCGGCCGCAGAGGCGAGTATCGGCCGCTCATCGTCGACGACGGCTGCGTGTACCAGCATCGCATGCTGCAATGCGAGGATCAGCTGGCTGAACGCCTGCGCGAGCGTTTGCACCCTCGATTGCCCGGCCGGCCAGAGCAATGCGACGCGGCCCTTTTCGGGTCAATCGAGTTGCCGGACCGGGAGGAGTTGCCGGACCGGGGGTTGTCGGAGCTTGCGGGCTCCGGCAGCGCTCCCGGTAGCACAGAAGCCGATCTCGAAGCGGCCCTGGCCGAGGTTGTGGCTCGCCCGGCTGCGATCAGCGGCCGGCCCATTGTTCTTTCAGCGGAGCAGCAGCACGCAGTGCGGCGCGCCATTGGCCAGCGCTTCACCGTGATCTCGGGTGGACCGGGAACCGGCAAGACCGCCATCGTGGTCACCATGTTGCGAATATTTCGCCGTCTCGGCCGGGCTGCCGACGACATCGCCCTGGCCGCTCCCACCGGCAAGGCGGCAAATCGCATGTGGTCGTCGATCCGCCGCGGTCTGCAGGCCGTGGCCGAGCGTGATTCTGCCGACCAGGATTTACTCGATGACCTGCTCGATTCCCGCGTCGAGCCGCAAACTCTGCATCGTCTGCTCGGCTACTTGCCCAGCCGCGATCGATTTCGCCACCACGAGAACAATCCCCTGCCCGTGTCCACAGTCATCGTCGACGAGGCCTCGATGATCGACCTCGTGCTCATGGAGCGGCTGTTGCGCGCGCTGCGGGGCGACACCCGCCTGATCTTGCTCGGCGACGCCGAACAGCTGCCCTCGGTCGATGCCGGCGCAGTTTTGCGCGACCTGGTCACGGCCAGCCAGCGGTCGGCCGACGCGGGAGCCGGCCGGGTGGCCGGCTATTCGGTCGAACGTGAGCCGGCCCAATTTGCGGTAAGGCTCACCCACAGCTACCGCATGGATCCCTCCGATCCCGCCGGCCGGGCGATTCTGATGGCGGCCCGTGAGGTCAACGCGGGCAATGCCCGTGCCCTGTTCCAGACCGGCGGCAAGTCCTCGGCTCGGATCGAAGTGCGCAATGCGCCGTCCGAACTCGACTACCGCGGTATCGAGCTTCTCGACAACAGCGCCGAGCTGAGCGCGGTGCACGGTTTTGTCGATGCCTGGTACAAAAAGCGCATTTGTGGCCAGAACGACTTCGCCCGCCTGGCCAGCAAAACCTATGAATACAGAGGCGGCGCGTGGTCGGCGGGCGACCGGCGCGATCTCGGTCATTTGATGGCCATCTACGACAGAAGTCGCCTGCTCACTGTCACCCGGCGCCACAACACCGGCGCCGAGGCCATCAATCGCCGTCTGCATCGACGTGTATTGACCGAGGCGTCGACCGACTCGAGCCCCGAATTCTACCCGGGCGAGCCGGTGATGATGCGGCGCAACGACTACGAGCGCGGCCTGTTCAACGGCGATCAGGGCGTGGTCGTGCGAGTGTCCGAAGACCGCGGAGTGCAGCGTTATCGGGTCGTTTTTCCCCGCGCCGGCAGCTATGACTTGTTTCACCTCGACGCCCTGCGCAGTCAGATCGAGCTCGCCTTTGCCATGACCGTGCACAAGAGCCAGGGTTCCGAGTTCGACGAGGTCGCGCTCATCTTGCCCACGGCCGAGATTCCGCTTCTCACCCGCGAAATGCTCTACACCGGGATCACCCGGGCGCGCCGCTCGGTGATCCTGGTCGGTACCGAAGAGCTGGCCCGCACCGCGATCGACCGAGCGGGCCAGCGTTTCTGCGGCCTGGCCGACAAGCTCGCAGTGTCGTCAGGCGGCCTCGACGGCGCGGCATTGGGCAGCAAGGCCAGTTGACAGTCGACGCGGCGGCGCGACCGCGATGGACACGACCGTGGAGAAACACCGTGAAAATCCCAACCGAGACCTATCCTGTAGCCACCGCGAGCGCAAGGACGGCGTGTGCATTGTCTGCGGTCACTGTCTACACGAGATCATCTTGAACGGGTTGTGTTATTTTTGCGGTAGCTCTGCCATCGACGGTGCAGCGATCTCACCCAGGCCGCAGGACCAGCTCATATCAGCTGATCGTCTGATCCGGCGCGGGGACGGCGAAAACAACCAGAGCTGAGGCCGGGGCGCGCCGGATCGGTCATTTTCGGGCGTCTCCTGGCCATAATTCCTCCCTGTATGGCCGTTTCAAAGCCATCGAGTTGCGATTGTGCATACAATGCCAATTCTGTGCTGTCCCTTCTCGCCTGTAAGCTCGATTTGTGGCTCTACCGCCGGCCATTCGAAGGTGGGCGTGCTCGCCGCTACACATCGATACACCGGCGCGGGTTCGGCGATCTCGATCGCCGCTTGATCTGCAGCTGGGATCGCGAGCTCGGTGCAGCGCGCACGGTCCTCGACCTCGGCAGCGGGCCGGGCTCGTTTGCCCGCTGCCTGACCGCGGTCCACCCCCACCTGACCGTGATTGCGCTCGAGCCAAGTGCTGCTCTGGCCGGTGCTCGGCCAGTCCGTCACGGCGTGCGCGCCCGCGCCGAGGCCCTGCCCATCGCAGACAGCGTCATTGATGTCGCGGTCTGTTTGAGCTCGATTCGCCACGTCCACGACCGCCATCACGCCCTATACGAGTTGCGGCGTGTGGTCGCGAGTGCCGGTGCCGCCTATATCGTCGAGCTCGACCCATCGTCCGATCATCGGCGAATACGCAATCACAGCAGCGCTACTCGATCCTGGCTCAACCGACTCACCTTTGGTCCTCTCTTGGTAAAGACCGCCCCCCGACCCGAAACCATCGCGGCAATTGCCCGTTGCGCGGGCTGGACTCGCATCGCGGTCCACACCGACCCGTTACAGCCGCTCTACATCATGCGCCTATCTCAATGAGACTACAGAATCCAGAAATACAGCCACAGTCGGACGTCCCGGCGAGCAATGCGACGTGGAGTTCATACCGAGGGGAGCGGCCGGGCGGTCGATTCCTCGATCGATGGGCACGGGTGCGCCGTGTCGTCGACCAGGTTGTCGCCAGCCCGGACCGCTTTCGCAAATTGCGTGGCCAGCTCGACGAGCTGGCCGACATACAGTGGTGGCATCCGGCGTGGTGGGGTCTGGTCGGAGCAACCGCGCTGTTCGAGCAATTCGGCTCGTGCGTCGAGCTCAGCGAGCTCTACCCGCTTTTTCTCAGCGCCGACGGCGGGCCCCGGACCGACACATTCATGGGCCGCCAGGCCGGGCAGAGCGCGTCTTGCCGACCGGCTCGAATCGCCCGCGCTGTGGTCCAGGCACGGGTAGCTGTCGAGGTGCTCACCGCGTTTGACGGGACATTGCCACAGCAGCCGCTGTGCTGTTTCCTGGGCTGGGAAAACCGCTGGCTGCGCCGCCGCGCGGTTGCCGATCCCCGGCGGGTTGCCTTTCTATGCCCCGAGGGCGCCTATCTCGGCCGGGTGGTTCCCGGCGCGGAGTTCGAACTCGCCCGGGCACTGGCGACCGGGTCACTGGCGACTGGCCCGCTCGAGCCGATCCGACCCGAGTCGCCCCGGCCCACTCACGCCGCCATCGCGGTCAGCACCCTCGACGCTCCGCTCGACATCGCTCGGCATATCCACAGACAGGTATGGACCCGGGGCGGGGGCCCCTGGCTCGGCATTGGCAGCGCTCCGCCGTACGAAGTCGTCACCACCTGCCATCTGGTCATCGACGGCTATGGTCACGGACGCATCACTGCAGAACTGTTTCGCAAGCTCGATGCTCTCGCCGATCTCGAGGTCGCGATCACCGACAAACTCAGCCAATTGGAGCGGCGCGGCCAGGCCGGGCCCGATGGAGCGTTTCCCGGCAGTCGCCACATTCACAGGACAGGAGTGGCCAGCGCGTTGATCCAGGGCCGACTGCCGTTTGCTGCCGCTGCATACGCCTTTGGTCGCGCGGTCGCCCACATTTATCAGAACGAGGCCGAGCGGAACCGGGCCAGATATTCGCCCACATTTCAAGTACCGATCGCGCCCCGTATCGTCCCGGGCAATGGTGCCATGGGCCAGGGGGGGGCCGACGATGTCGCCAGGCGCCGCCGTCGCGTCGTCCATGGCCTCATGGCGCTGCACATGAGCGGTGGCGAATTTGAATCTTTCGACTCGTTTCGCGCGCGACTCCCGGCGCTGATCGAACGCGAGATGGCCGGACAGGGCGTTCTCACTCGGCTCATGCAGGCCGCTGCGCGAGCTCCTGTACCCACAACAGTGCGACGGCGCTATCTCGCTGCTCCGGCCCGACCCAGCCTGTGGACGCCGCCGACCGAAATACTGGCCGGCCGGGGAGATCTCTCATCTCTGCGTTTTGGCGGCGGCGAGTGCCCTACCCATCCGATCGTCGCGGTTTCATCTCCTCCTCTGGAGAGTTCCCCGCGCGACCCTCGCGGCGGTGTCGTACTCACCCTGGTTCATCACGACGGCTTTGCCACGGCAACCGCGTCTGGAACCGGTTTGGCTGCCACTCACCGCGGTGCAGAACGCATACTCGCAGAGTGGCTCGAGCAGTTCGAGCGCCTTTGCCGCGAGTCACCACTGGCAAGACTGTAGCTGCTCCGGGATCGACACTAGCGAGCCCCAGCTAGCCCGTGTCCGAGCGCCTGGACGCCTCCGCGATCGCTCGTTCGGCGAGTCCGGCCAGCCGGTCCATGAGGGTTTCAAGCCTTTCGGCCCGGAACAACGCGCGCTGGCGATAGAGCTTGCGACAGACCAGATAGGTGCCACCGAGCCAGGTTGGCAGAGTGATCCCCAAAAGCAGCGGGTTGATGAACATGACCGCGAACGGCAAGATAAAGCCACCGCCGCCCACACCACCACCAATACCGCCATAAATCGCGCCGGCCAGGTGGCCGAGTTTCTCGTCAGCTCGAATCGTGGTCACGCCGTCGCGCACCGACACATAGATGCTCAAGAGTGACCCCATAGAATTGCTCATCGCTGCCGACGTCCAGGTCAGGGAACCGGGTAGGATCGACGTGGTTCCCGGCTCGCCAATCGCCTCCCGGATGATCTCGACAAGCTCCGCATAGCTCGCCTCGGGCAACTCGCCCTCGATAACCCGACCGAGCTTCATGCGGATCGGTGCCCCCAACCAGCGCTGCGCTCCCGGGCCACTCGCAGACACTCGCTCGAGAACCTCGCCCCGCCCCGGGACCATGGCCCGGTCGGGTACAGGTGCCAGCGCAGTCTCACCCTTGAGCTCGGCGATTTCGGCACGAGCTCGAGCCAGCTCTCGCTCCAGAGCATCAGCGCGAGCACGGGTCGCGTCGAGATCGTCGCGGTACGTCACCGCGATAGGATAGTCGAGCCGATCGCAAAAATCTCCCATCGCCAGCCCCGCGATCTCTTGCGAGGGGAATCATCCGGTCCGGCAGTCGCCCGGGCAGCTGTTGGCAGTTTCCCCAGGGTCGCAGTGGAAATCGCCACAAACAGCAGAACACGGGCCGCAGTCGCCCGGGCACAAGCGGCAGGTTTCGAGATGCGGATTGCACACACCATCGCCACAGTGGGGTGCGGCGGGATCACAGGATGCGCCAGGCGGGCAGTGCGGGGCGCAATAGCCCCAGCAGTCGGGATCTTGGCAGCCGATCAAGGCGTCGCCGTCGGTGTCAAAGCCGTAGAGGCAGGCCTCGACTGGCCGGGTTGGGTGTTGGTAGCGAAAGTACCAGGTGTCGCCGCTCGGCCCTCCGTCGCCGTAGCCGCCGAACAGAACAACCCGGCCCCGTGCTGCATCATAAGCCAGCGCATGGTCAGTTCTGTCCATGGGCGCACTGTCGGTGGGAACCAGAGTCCAGCCGGCTCCATCCCATTCCCACGTGGCAGTGAGAAGTCCGGGGGTGCCTCCAAAGAGGAGTACCCGGCCCCGTGCTGCGTCGTAAGTCATCCCGTGAGCAACCCGCGGCGCCGGTGCGGTGGCGGTGGAAACCCCGGTCCAAAAGGCTCCGTCCCACTCCCATGTATCGTTGTAGATGGTTCCAGCGAAGCCGCCGAAAAGGACCGTCCGGCCCCGTGCTGCGTCGTAGACCATCGCGCTAGCGTATCGCGGCGGCGGCGAGGTGACCGTTAAAACCCGGGTCCAGCGGGCTCCATCCCACTCCCACGTATCGTCGAGATCCGGGGGGAAAACGCCGTTGTAGCCGCCGAACAGAACAACCCGGCCGCGCGTGGCATCGTATGCCATCGCATGCTCGGACCTCGGTGAGGGTGCGCGGTCCGCAGGAATCAGAGTCCACCTTGCACCGTCCCACTCCCAGGTGTCGTCGAGCAATGTGTCGCTGTCACCTTCGCCGCCAAACAGGACAATCCGGTCGCGCACAGCGTCGTAGGCCATCGCATGATTCCACCTGGCCGAGGGCGATTGGGTCGTGGCAACCAGGGCCCAGTGTTCACCATCCCACTCCCAGGTGTCGTCGAGCGGCGTGTAGTCTGTTTCGCGGCCGCCGAAAAGAACCAGTCGACCGCGCGCGGCATGATAAGCCGTGGCATGCGTGAACCGAGGTGATGGAGAGCTCTGCGCGGTGGCAATGAGAACCCAGCGCGCCCCGTCCCACTCCCACGTGTCGCGACCCCCTCCATAGCCGCCAAACAGGACAACACGGCCGCGCACAGCGTCGTGGGCCATCGCGTGCTCGTTGGTAGCGGTAGGCGCGATAGTCGTGGAAATGGGAGTCCAACTTGCCCCGTCCCACTCCCACGAATCGCCGAGTGATGTTCGGTTGTCATCTTCGCCGCCGAACATGATGATCCGGCCCCGGACCGCATCGTAGGTCATCGCATGTCTCTGCCTGGCCGGGGGCGAGGTAGAACTGGCGGCCAGGGTCCAGCGGGCCCCATCCCACTCCCACGTGTCGTTGAGACATGTTGCATCGACCCGTATTCTGTTCTGTCCTCCGAACAGGACAACACGATCCCGTATGGGGTCATAGGCCATTGCATGCCCCCATCTGGCCGGGGGTGCACGATCAGGAGACACAACAGTCCAGCGGGCGCCGTCCCACTCCCAGGTATCGTCGCGTTGTCCTGCAGGACCATAGCCGCCGAACAGAACAACACGACCCCGGGCGGCCTGGTAGGCCATCGCGTGCTCTGTCCGGGGCGGCGGTGCGGCGACGGTGGGAACGAGCGACCAGCGGGCCCCATCCCACTCCCACGTGTCGTTGCCAGGTCGTCCCAACAGGCCGCCGAACAGGACAACACGACTGCGGGCAGCGTCGTAAACCATCGCGTGGTCTGTCCTACCCGGGGGGGAGCTTGCAGTGGGCACCTGGGTCCAGCGTATGCCGTCCCACTCCCAGGTGTAATCGTCATAATATCCTCTGGCGTCGAGGCCGCCAAAGCGTACAATCCGGCCGCGCGCGGCGTCGTAGGCCATCGCGTGGGTGTGTCTCGGCGACGGCGGGCGCAATGCGCGCTCGGTCCAGGTGGGCACTTCGGGGACACAGCGGCTCGCGCAGCCGTCGTGATTCAACCGATTGCCGTCGTCGCATAGCTCTCCGGCCAGAAAGTCGACATAGCCGTTGCCACACATCTCGTCCGATTCACAGTCCGGTGTGCACCCGTCGCTAGCGGCCAGATTGCCGTCGTCGCACACCTCGCCGCTGTCGCGGATGCCATCGCCACACCGCCCGGGCTGGCAATTCGGCCGGCACGCGGCGTCGGGTTCGTTCGAGTTTGCCCGGCCCTCGTCGCACGCTTCCAGAAAATCGCGATCCACCACTCCGTCACCACACAGGGGAATGTGAGGGATGCAAACGCCGCGGGTGCAGACGCCGTCTGGCACGCCAGGGTAGCTGCAGGTAGTGAAATCGTCCCTGTCTCGACAATCGTCGATCTGTTCCGGGACCACGCAGTCGCCGGTGGGCGAGCATACCGTCCCGGGAGCACACAGGCGGCCATCGGCGCATACGACAGCTGGATCTTCGATGCACGTGGCCATCGCTCCCGCTGCGACGACGCCGAGGACAATCAAGAACAGACGCCGGCCACTCGCGATCCGCGGCATTGCCCGCGACATCGTTCGAATATGGCCAGAAAACGGGCTCTTGCGCTGGGGGGCCCGGCCCGGCAGTTCGGGCAAGTGGCGTGATTTCCCCATTTTATTGCTCGCTCGCTTACAGAAACGCCTTGTTTGCTCCACAGCATTGCTCCACAGCGAATGGGTTGTATCCAATCAGGGCAGCGTGTGCGCCAGTTTTCTTTTCTCAGCCTCGAGTTTCTCGATACGCACTTGTTTCTCTGCAGCCAGTTTTTGCGCCTGTTCCTTGGCAGTCCGCTCGGAGGCGGCCAGCTCTCTGTTCTCGGCGGCGACTTCTTCGGCCCGGCGCTGGGCTGCCCGGGCCCGTTTGCGCTGGTTCTCGGCGCGCCCGAGTGCAACCACCAGTTGTTCGTAGGTCAGCTTGCGCTGAGTCTCGGCAGTCTCGGCCTTCTCGCTAGCGGCAACAGCTTCCTGTTTCGCCTCCTCGCGCTCTGCCGTCGTCGTCTTGATCGTCTCTTTCTGCGTCTGGATCGTCTCCAGTTGCTGGCGTACCTCGGCCTCGGCTTTTTGCGCCCGCGCGGTTTCCTGCTCGGCCACTTCCTTCTGCGATTGCGCAAGCTGCTCGGCATTG
>JAKSDA010000207.1 GCA_022360315.1 Pseudomonadota bacterium | reverse complement strand
TAAGTGCCCAGTAGGGTCGGCCCAGCGCGTCGAGGGCAAGGCGCGAAGAGGGAGCATAGTGGGCCTACGTGACCGATGAGCAACACAGCCATCGGCGGGCTGGTCGGCCATAATGGGTACTTACTTGCGGGTCGCGGTACTTAGCCCACGAGCCTCGGAAGTTCCCCATAAGGTCGTCTACGATGGCGGCGAGACGACGGTCCTTACCGATCAGGACTGCGCCACAGGCACGCACGGAGAGTGGTATCCGTTGGGTACATTCGCGTTTGCGGCAGGCACGGGTGGCTACGTCGAAATATCAAATGAGGGGGTGCCAACCGCTAGCTATGTTGGTGCCGACGCCGTGCGCTTGGCTAGGGGTGGGTTTGACGCTCAGATCGTGGGGTGGGATTGAGGGGACATGATAACGAGTGTACGTAGTCAGGATTTAGCAACAAAAATTGAACAAGTAGTGCGAGAGTACATCGCAGCAGGTCGCCAGGATGAGCGCGATCGCAAGCTGGAGGCAGCACGCCAAGTCCGTGCCCAGCGGCGCCAACAAGCACGCCAAGCAGCATCAACGAGCTATGTTATACCAACCTCAAACAAGTCGCGTTGACGCTGAGCCAGCACACTTCCAGCAGCGATTCCGATTCCCGCCTATAGGGAGCGGGGGGAACGGAATCGGCGAACACGTTACCTTCCGGCAGCTCACTCTCACCGAGACTCATAGGGCACTCAAAGCACTCGCCGCCGCATCAGGGGAGACAATCAGAAGCTACGTGCTTGAGCTGCTGAGACGAGACGGCATCCCCAAACCTGAATAGAAACCGTCGAGGGTGTACCCATCTACCGGCCGCCGGTACACGAAGCCGGCGGCCGACACGTGGGGACATGTGCGGCGAGCCACGCGACGCAACGCGTCATCGCGCACCCACGCGCCCGGCACGCCCAATACCTTCCTGACTGGATCCAGGGAGGGCCCCCTAAAAAGGGCCCTCCCTGGAGATCCTTTATGGATCTCCTATATGAGGAGCATTTTCGGCCGAAAAAACCTTTTATTTCATGTACTTAATTGGTCTTACCGATCCGCCACCTCACAGATTTGTCGCCTTTTCGATCCGCCACCTCACAGATTTGTCGCTTTTTCGATCCGCCACCTCACAGATCTGTCGCTTTTGCCGATCCGCCACCTCACAGATCTGTCGCTTTTTGCCGATCCGCCACCTCACAGATTTGTCGCCTCTGCTGATCCGCCACCTCACAGATTTGTCGCCTTTGCGGGCACAAGTGTCGCCTTCCCACAAATGTCGCCTTGAATCAGGTCAGGGTTCTGTTTTGGCAGCAGCTGATATGGAGCTGGTGTAGGTGGCGAGCGCGGTGCGGAGTTTTGTGGTGAGTGGCTTCTCGGGAGTTGCTTCAGCGCGTTGAATGGTGCGCTTGGTGACGGCGAGCTTGGTGGCAGCGGTGGCCTGCGTGAGGTTCTCCTGCTTCCGCCATGCTTTCAGTTCAGAGCCCGTCAGGGCCGTCGGAGGGGCTTTCTTCTCTGCAGGGGGGACGCCACGGGCAATGCGATCGACGGCCCAGGTGGGCGCATAGAGGCGGCATATGGTGCCGAGGTCGGGGTTTCCGTGCCAATGCCAGTGCTCGACCCCGCCGCGACGCTTTAGCTCGGTGAGGTTGCGCTCGATCGAGCGCCAGGTGGCGGTGACATTGCGCTGTTGGTAGGGGAGGCCCGCGGCGCGGAGCAAACTCTCGCCCTTCAGGTCGA
The DNA here is from genome assembly GCA_022360315.1 of Pseudomonadota bacterium. Classification (GTDB taxonomy): domain Bacteria; phylum Myxococcota_A; class Polyangia; order Haliangiales; family Haliangiaceae; genus JAKSDA01. The sequence goes on along the minus strand of JAKSDA010000207.1, from coordinate 32,267 downwards.
TATAGGGCTTGCCGGATTGACCGAGCTCCATCCGCCAGCGGGCCGGGAGAGCGATGCCCAACGCAATGGCCGCGCCGTAGTTTCGGTGATCGATGTGCGGTAGCTCGTTTGGGGTCGGCCACCAGTTCTTACCGAGCTTGCCGGTATCCGGGTCTCGGATACCGCGATAGAGGAGCTCGTTGACCTTGAGTTGAAGGCCTTCGATCTCCCATTGGCTCCCGACGAGTCGTTCGAACGTGCTGCCTTTGGTGATGAGGGGTCGTCGTTCGCGGATGACGCCCCGCTCGTCGTAGATGCCGATTTCGATCTTGGTGAAAAGCTCAACCATCTCTGCGGCACCGCGGCGTACCTCCAAGCGTCGGCACCATTCCTTGGAGAGGTTCATGGCTTCGAGGTGTGCCTGGACTGTCCATCGCACCCAGCCGAGCCGTTTGTTGGCGGTGAGGAGACTTTGGAATGTGATCCAATGGCGCAGGCCTTCCCAGCTGCGCCATCGGCGTAGCACTGCCGCGACCTGGTAGGCTAATGGGTCGTCGTCCAACGTGAGTGAGAGCTGGAAGTGACGTTTTTCGTTTTGGTCGGGGAGGATTAGCTCGAGACGGCCATTGGTGACGGATGTCCGATGGGGGGTGCGGGTTGATTTCGGCAGATCGCGCCAGGCTTCGACGAGCTTCGTGTGTTCCTTGCACGTGTCGATCGCGATGAAGGGGCGTTGCTGTTTTTCTCGTACGTCGGTTTCCAGGAGATAGAGTAGCGCCAGGGCGGGCGTGGCGAGTCGCCTGAATGGAAAGCCGGGCCGAACGCTGAAGATCAGGGCCGGGATGCGAAGGGCTTTGGCCATGATCTCGGTGACAGTGCCCTCGGGTAAGGGCATGGCGTATTTGGCGAGCCATTGGTCGGCCCAATGCGCGACCGAGTGACTGAATGCATCGGGTGGCCACAGGGTGAATAGAGGGTCGGGAGCAGGTGGCGGACAGTGGGAGAGCAACCAGTGCAGACAGGTGCCACTAGTCGAGCTATCGAGCGTCCAGGGCCACTCGGCAACCAGGCGTTCACGGTTGAGTACGGCGAGTCGGAGGTCTTTGGCGACCATGCCCTCAACGCACGCCGCGAGTGTGGCGAGCGAGTTTGACACCAATTTTGCGGCGTTTTTGTCGATGAGACGAAGAGCTGCGTGGGCGGTGGGCATGGTCTCGAAGTGGCTTGATACTTCGCGGTGGGCCCATGCATAGGCTTGAGCCCGTGTCATATCCGTGTGGTGTTGTAGCGGACGATCCCATTGGTTGGGGTTTGGCTGTGGCTCTCTGGGCCCCGTGTAGTGCAGAGGTTCGGGCCAGGCCGTCTGGCGGAGATGGTCGAGCACTCGCTTGAGTCGTTGGGTGAGGGCGGGCTTGAGAGAATCTAGTGTCTGTTGAATGTCGACTTTCATGGTGGACGCAAAGAGGATGAGCGTTGTGGAATGGCAAGCGAGACGCAGGCAACCTAGTTCTCGGCTTGTTCCTGGTCCATCCATTAGCATGGCCCTCTGACAATCTCTCAGGACCGTTGGAATCCAGTTTCCCTTCTGCGCGGGATGTATTGCAGCATCTCCGTAGTGATGCACGTCTGCTTTGATGGCGGGATGCATTGCGGTGCTGCTGTGCGAACGTACGTCCGCAATGGAGCCTTGATGTAGAGCGGGGTTGCCGTAAAGATGCTCGACTTATTTGCTGCTCTACCGCAACCAGGTTTCACCTCGATGCCGCAATGCTGTGCGAACGTACGTCCGCAATGGAGTCTTGCTGCTCTACCGCAACCAGGTTTCACCTCGATGCCGTTATGCGGTGGTACGTCAATACGTTGATGCCGAATTACGGTACTGCCGTTGACCCGCAGCGATGCAGTTCGGCCAGACGGTAGAGCGGCACCACGGTATGACTGCAATGCTGCATTGAGGTCAGGAGAAAGGTCGTAACATCCTGGGATTATTCGGCCCGACGGGTTGCGGAGGGTGAGATAGATACGGTAGAGCGGTTTTTCGGCGATGATGTCTTACGGCAGCAAGGCAGTGCGGCGGGGATGTAGCGCGGAAAAACGGCAAAAAAGTTGCCCCGCATCGGAGGCGGTGTGATGGGTGTCTGTATGGCACCACCGATTATCGCAGTCGCCAATCGCAAAGGCGGCCAGGGCAAGACGACAGTGAGCGTAAATCTCGCAGCAGCGTTTGCCGAGGAGGGCTTGCGGGTTCTGGTCCTGGACATGGATTCCCAAGCGAACGCGACACGTGCGCTTGTGCTGGGCCCCTTGCAGGGTCGGGGCACGACTGCGCATGTGATTGCGGGCCAGGTCGGGCTGGCGGACATTGTCATTCCGAGCAATCGGGAGGGAATAGTCCTGGCTCCGGGACATCATGAGCTCACCGGTGCGCTCATGTCCATCGTCGGCAAGATTGGCCGCGAACTGATTCTCAAGCGTGAATTCGCGACGGTTACGGGATTCGATGTTGCGATTATTGATACGCCGCCTGAGCAGCAGCTAGGTTTGGTCAACAGTCTCGTAGCTGCGAGCCATATTCTTCTGCCATTCACACCAGACCCCAACGCGCTTGAGGGCATGCAGACGACAATGGACGCGGCGGCCGAGATTCGAGCTGCCGGCATTGCGAGCCCGAGCGTGCTGGGCTGCGTTCAGATCGCCTACGACAAGCGCCTGGTCGTAACGATGGAGGCGCGCAATGCGGTCGCGGAGCGTTTTGGCGACTTGCTGTTCGAGAGTGTCATTCGGACCAACTCGAACTTTCTTCCATGCCCTGCCTGGAACATGGACATCTTTCGTTATGAGGAGGAGCATGGACGCACGATTCGAGGTAGTGAAGATTTTCGGTCATTCGCTCGTGAAGCGCTTGGAAGACTTGGGCTTTCCGGTACGACCAAGATTGCAGCCTAGGAGAGATGTCTGTGTCCCGACTTCCGAAGAATGTGTTTGACAGTCCCTTCAAGAGTACCGCGCAGTCAGAGCAGAGCGTATCGACGCAGAGCGTATCGACGGCTGTGCCGGCGGCTGAGACAAGCGCGACAAAGCTGTCTGTACTCTCCGATGCGGAGTCTTCTCCGTTGCCGTCTGATACAGCACGGCGGGCCGGGCGCAAACAGACGGTGTACCTGAGTGACGAGCAGATTCTTGGTCTCAACGTCGAGATCTTCGAGATGCGTCGACAGGGGAAGACCGCGCGCGAGGCAAATCTGACCAAAGTGATCTCTGCGGCCGTCGATTACTATCTGGCGCGCCGGAAGTGAGGGCGGCGCGCGGCCGCGCGCGGCGGGACGCGGCTTGTCTAGCAGCGATGGTCAACCGTCGCCCCTGAGCTGCCCATCGTAGGTCACCAACACGAGCAGGTTTGCCACCGAGGACCTGTCGAAGTTGTTGCGCGCCTTGAACGTGAACCTGGGGTCCGCGGAGTCGGCGTCTAGCGGCATGGGGGGAATGGCCTGGTCGGTGCGGTCGGTGAACGCGTTGCTGACATCGACGAGGCTGCCGGCGTGGTCGACGCCGAGGAGCTCCTTCAAGGTCACGGTTTCCCAATCGATAATCACATTCGGAGGGAATGCGTTGGCCGGCAAGGTCAGGGTCAGGGTGTCGACGTCCACGTTGTCGCTGGTGAAGGCGTGCCACTGGGCGGCGAATTCGGTGGCGATACTGAACAGGCGCTGGCCGCTGACGGAGCGGACCACAGGGTGGTTGGCGACGTCTTGTTTGAATTTGCCGCCGTCGGTCTTGCACATGTAGCGCAGGTTGATGACCACATCCGAGATGCTATCGAAATCAATGGCGTTGGTGGCCAGCGGCATCTCCAGCAGCCATGTCGACACCGCGCCGGTACCTTCGAAGGGCAGGTAGCGGTCGTCATTGAAGTTGAGCTCGAAAACGCCGCTGTCGTCGACACCGGTGGATAGCGCGATCTGCTGGTTGGCGCGCCAGTCGGCGCGGATGCTCTCGGGCATGGTGTCGCTCTCACCGAGCAGGTAGTCGACACCGCTGAGGTCGGGGGCCAGCAGGGTCTTGTGGCCGGTCTGGGTCAAGGTGGCCTTGATGGTTTGATAGGGGCCGACCACCGCGGGCACCGATAGGGACACGGCTTTGATGATGCGGAAATAGTGCCCCGGGAAGTCCCGATCGAAGAGCAATTCGCTCAGGCTGAACTGGCAGCGCCCGGTGCTCTTGAGTTCCAGGAAGGCCATGGGATCCAGGCGCGCGAGCGAGATGGGTTTGGTGATCTCGAGGTAGCGGCTGTCCTGGTCGAGGGCGGATTTGTCCAGGCGGTTGAGGTCTAACAGCAGGCTCTCGCCGGCCAGCAGGCCCTTGCGGCGGCTGTCCCAATGGCCGAAGCTGATGTAGGTGTCGGTGGCGCCGAACTCGAACTGGTAGGCGGCCTCGGCTTGTTTAGCCAGGTCGAAAGCCAGTTTGTAGGACTGGAAGTAGAGGCCGGTGATGCGGTTGGCCATCCAGTTGTAAAGGTCGGCGTTGGAGAACTTGCTCTGCAAGTAATCGGCGACTTCCTGTTCCTGAACGATGTTTTGCTGGTGGATGCGCAGGTCCTGGGTCTGCGAAGCGATGGTGACGTCGATGGCCTCGATCTGCTTGTCGATGTTCTCGATTTCGATGATGGCCTGGTCGCGGTCGAGCTTCCAGCCGTCGGAACGGCGCTCGTAGCCGGCATACAAGGCGACGATCTCTGCGGCGGTGCCCAGCCCTTCTGCGGTGCCCGAAGCGACCAATCCCACGCCTTCAGCCACATCCGAGATGCTGCTGCCGCCGGACTTGACAGTGGCCACGGGGCTGCCGCCGAAGCCGGAGCCGCCGACTTCGATGTCGGGAATGGCCGCAGTGACCGATTTGATCAGATTGGCTATCGTGGCGGCGACCTGAAATACGCCCTTGGCGATGAGCAGGTCCACCTGGGCCCCCTCCAGGGTATTGAGCTTGTAGGTGGGGTCGCCGTCGCCGATCCAGGTGTTGTAGCGGTCGCGGCGTTGCTCGGCGCTGCGCTTGCTGATCTGCAGGGCTTCTCTGTTGAGCTCGGTCTCTTTGATCTGCAGCTCTTTGATAGTCGTGGTCAGCTCCAGCAGGCCGATGGCGTGGCCCTGCTGCATGACGGCCAGAGCTTCGGCGTCGCGTTTTTCCAGGGCGTCGAGCAGGGCTCCGCCCAGGTTCATCACATTGCCGACCATCTCCTTGGCCTTGTCGAGCATGAAGCTGAAACGGTAGTGAGGAACCGAGGTGGCGCCGGCCGCGGCACCTCCGCCGAGGGCACCGGCCAGTCCGCCGCCGGCCACGGCGTTGACCAGGGCCGCGGGGTCGATGGGCGGCTGGAAAAGGGCCAGGGTGCGAAAGACGCCGTCGATGTTGAGGCTGTTGCGGATCTTGAAGAGGCGGTCCTCCACCCGATCCCAAAAGCCGATGAACTGCGCGTTTTCAGGCACGCAGAAGCGAGTGGCCACGGTGAGGTGGGGGTCGAAGGGTACCTGCAAGGGACGCTCGGTCGATAGATCGGCGCCGAGCTCGAAGAGGAAGTCGGTTATCTCGTCGCCGTCGGCATCCTTGGGGAAATCGTCGGGCGATCGCGCAATGTCGGCCTGCACATCGCGCAGGTCGCCGGCCGGTTCAAAGCCGTGGGTCTGTTTGACACGCGGACGCTCGCCCAGCAGGTTATAGGCCAGCACGTAGAGCGGAATGGCCTCGTTGATGGATTCCCTGGTGTCTTGCCGGAAAAGGTAGTCGCCCCAGTTCATGAGGTTGTCGATGTATTTCATGACCACCGCCTTCTGATAGGCGTTGATGCGCAGGGCGGCGATGGTGTGCGGGTCAAAGGGATCGTTGCGGTAGCGTTCGATGGCGCGTCTGTCGGTGAGGATCTCCGACAGGGTCTCCAGGGTGAGATGGCGGAAAGGGCGATAGCGCCAGAAGCGATCGGCGCGGGTGCTGGGCAGAGCACCGTCGTTTTCTCGGGTTGTGGGGTCGAAGATGTAGTGATACCAGTTCTGGGCTTCTTCGAACTGCTGGTTGGCGCTGAGCTGATTGGCGATCAAAAACGGGATGTGAAAGAAGATCTCACTGTAATAGGGTCCGTAGGCGCCGTTGAAGTCGATGGCGTTGGGAGCGATGCCGGCCGGCATGCCGCTCTCGGGCGACCGGACGAGGGTATTGTCACTGGCGGCCAGGTTGGTGAAGGGTTTTTCCAGACCCTCTTCCTGGGATTCGAGAGTGAGCAGGGCATCGATGCCGCCACCGAAGAGGCGCTCGCTCAGCTCCTGCGCGGCAAAGGTGTTGAGGCGGGTGAAGCTGAACACCGGTGAGAGCGGGCTGTTGACCTCCAGGATGCGTTCTCGATCGAAGTAGAGGTTGTATGCCGAGCCGCTGACGAGCTCTGATTGCAGACGCTCCTCGGCGGTGCGCAGGCGTACCTCGCCCAGCTCGATCTCGACCAGGAAAATCTCGTCGCCAATGTCGAGGATGTACGAGCCCGGCTGGTTGTGCACGTCCATGATGTAGCACTCGTTGTCATCGAGCTGGGCGGCGCCGTTGCGATCCTGCAAAAGTCGGGTGTTGCCGACATTGAGCTCCCACTCGGTCACGGCGCCGAGCAGGGCGGACGGCCTTTCTTTCTGGACCGAGATGCGGTCCACGGGGCGATAGCGATCCAGCGGATAGAGCGCCTGGGAGCTGCGGTGGGCCTCCACGACGATGTTGGAATTGGAGCTGTCCTGGCCGATGAAGGCCGTGTCTCCCTGGTCCGCAACGCTGAGGTCGTGGCGCGGCACGGCGAAGTTGGCGAGCAGGGTATATTCGTTGCCGACGTCCTTGAGGTTGCTGCGCAAACTGTAGATGTTTTCGCCGTACATCAACAGGATGCGCTCGACGGTCCTGGTCGATGACTCGGCCGCTGAGATGATGTCGAGCGACAGTTCCGACCCGCTGGTCTGTAGATCCAGCGACGAGACGTTCGATGCCTGCTGGTCCAGGCCGAGGCGGAGCTGGAGTCCGATTTCCGAGCCCAGCTTGCGCTGGTAGCGCTCACCCTCGATAACACCGAGGCCCAGAGGGCGGTCCCAGAGCTGAAACTCGCTCATCAACGGCCGGTAGGTGGCACTGGCCGCCGAGGGGTTGTTCGCCGCTCCCACGGTCCAGGTCTGTCCTGGCGTCAGGCGACCGCTGGCCAGGGTGGTTTGTGAGCCATCGAGGATCTCGGTGACCGATCGGGAGTTGGCCCCGGATTGCCGGACCAGGTAGGCGGTCACAGTGGTTTGGGCGTCGCCCGAATCCACGACCAGGGTCAGGTGGTACCAGGCGCCGTAGTCGACGGAGTCGAGCAAGACCGTTGCATTGCCGTCCATGGCCACGCTCAGATCGATGTCGCCATGCTCGTATTTCGGCACTGCGCTCTCGGCGGAGACGGCCGCATTGAGCACGGGCAGGGCGCTGGTGAGGGTCGATTGCAGGTGCGTGATGACCTGATCGACCGAGGCAGTGGCGGCCAGGGCGTCGGCGCGAGACCTCGCGGCGGTCGCCGATGTCCGCGCCGCAGTGGCGGCGGCTCGCGCCTCCTGGGCGGCCGTGGCGTACTCGGCCGGGATCGTGTTGTCGTCGGGAAGGCTCGCTTCCTGCTGCTCGGCCAGGGCAGCGGCCGCTTCAGCCTGGGTCGCTGCAGCTTCTGCCTTTGTGGCCGCGTCGGCGGCGGCGGCAACCTGGGTCGCGTTGGCCGCGTTCTGAGTCTGCTGGGCCGCTTGCAGGGTTTGAGTGGCGGCGGTCTTGGTGTGGATCACGACGGCAGCGGCAGCGGCAGCGTTTTTGCTGGGGTCGGGGACGGTTTGGGCGGCCGCGCTGTCCGCGGCCGCTGTCGCCCGGTTCGCCGCGGTTGTCGCCAAACCGGCCTTAGTGTTGGCGTTATTGGCAGCGCTCTCAGCCCCGGTCCTGATGCTGTCCGCGCCGGTTCGCGCGTTCGCGGCAGCGGTGTTGACGTTGTCGAGCACCGATTGGTCCTGGCCGGAGATGACCCGGGCGGCCGAGGCAGCGTCTCGCGCTCGTTCGGCGGCCTGGGCCAGTTGCTCGGACAGGTCGACTCCGTTCGGCGAGCCGGTTTTCTGTTCCTGGAGCGCGGTTCGCGCTGCCTGAGCGCTCAGTACGGATTGCTCGGTGAGCGCCTTGCTGAGCGAGGTCTTGGGCTCAAGGGCGTCGGTGGTGACGGCCGCGCCAGCCTGGTCCGCCTGGTGGATCAGGGTGTTGTCCCCGTTATTCAGGGCAGCGATCGCCGCGTCCAGCGATGCGAGGGTGCCCGAACGAAAATCGACCAGATCGGCGATGGCTCCCCGGACGCCGGTGGCGCTGGCGCTGTCCAGCAGGGCGTCGCGCCCGGCCTGGGTGGCGGCAAGGATCTCTACAGTTTGCCCGATGGCGCTGGGTTGATGGCTCACCTGCGCGCGCAGGGCGCCGCCGTCGTAGTCGAAGAGGGTAAAGGTGTTGATCGCGGGCAGGTCGACAAACTGGCGCTGGCCATTGACCAGATCCTCGATCCGGAACCAGTACGATACGGTGAGATCGTCCATGGCAAAGGACGACAGTTCGGTGGCCACAAAGGAATTCTGGACCAGACGAGCCACAGTGACGTCGTCCTGGCCCGTCGGAGGCGACTGGAAGCGCGGGGCCACCTGGGATTCGCGCCAGCGCTGGGCGTAGACCCGCCGCCACTTGGGCTGGCGCTGCTCGTTGTCGTCGAGCTTTTTATCGATGGCCTCGTAGGTCTGCGGCTGGGTCCACTCATTGCTGAAGTTGTGGTAGCTGTACTTGATAACCGGCTTCTGGACCGTGATGTTGACCTGCTCGATGACGCCGTTTTTGTCGCTGGACACCCAGGTCCGTGTGTTGATGTAGCCGCCGTCCAGGTCATCGATGATGCTGCTTATGAGGCTGCCGGCAAAGAACCGGGGGTTGACCGTGCCACCCGGCCGGCCGCTTTCCTTCAAAAGAATCGTATTGCCGAGCTGGTCTTTGGGCAGCTGGTTGTAGTTGGGGTTGACCCAGCGGCGGTTTTCGGCCCGCACACTGTCCTGAATTTCAGCCCAGAACAGGTAGAGCCTGTTGAACGCGAATACCGGGGCCACGAATTCGGCGCTTATGCTGAGATCGATCTTCTCCCACGGCGTCCATTCGATGCCGTCGATGAAGCGGCGCAGGTAATACTCCTGGGTGGCTTCGTTGCGGCCCACCAGGTACAGGGTGGTGCTCACCGTGGCCTGGTCGCCGCCCAGCTGGGTCGCGGTGCTGGGGGTCTGGGTCCATGTGATGCGCTCGGCATCGAGGTCGGCGGCCGGGAACTCGAAGTTGTTGCCAGCCTTGCGGTCCTGGACAATGGCTCCCTGGCCTTCGTCCAGGGTCCAGTAGCGGACCAGGGAGCTGGGCAGCTGTGTGCTCTGGCCAGACAATCCGTCGAGCATGGTCGCGCGGATGTCGCTCTGGCTGCGGACTTGGTTCCACAGGCGCACGTCTCTCGTCTGACCGTTGAAGAACTTGTCGGTGCCCTCGGAGGCCAGGACCAGCCGCGTGTCCGTGCCCTTGTAGCGGACAGCGCCCCCGGGGTAGCGGGTTTTCGGCAGATTGACCGCCGGGTCAAAGACAGCGTCCAGGGTGACCTGGGTGCCGTCCACATAGAGTCGCAGGTCGTTGCGGTCGTAGGTGACTGCCACATGGAACCAGCGATCGACAGAGTACGTGTTGCGAGAGCGCAGAACAGATTCTTCGTCGATGGTTCGGGGCGATGATTGCTGGACATCCGCGGCGGTGATTTCATGGGTGGTCACAAAGATTTCGAAGTGACCGTTGTTGACGCCGATGCCCCAGCCGCGTTTGGACTGAATCGTGTGGTTTTGCCAGATGGGATCGAAGTCGTCTTGGTTGTACACTCCCAATAAGATCAACAGATCTCTGTACGCGGAGCTATAACCGGACAGAGGGTTCACGTCGATGGACACTGGGCGGGTCTCGGGCGTGAAGGCGCTCAACAAACCACCAGCGTTATTGCCGTGCTGGTGGTTGACCCACATCTCGATGGTGAAATCGCCCGGCAGCAGGGCGCCGATGTCGCTCTGTTCGGCCTCTTCGATCGCGCTTCGGCTGCCGCCTCCGGTGAATTCGGGCACTGCCACCATGGTGCCGGGTGCAATGCGGTCGGTGTCGAGGTAGCTGCCAACGACGGTCAGGTTGGTGACCTCGGCAAAGCTGTCCAGGTAGTGAGTGTAGGCCACCGCCGCGGTGTCCTTGTCCACGTCGACCTGGTTGAGCTCGTCTTCTAGCTCCACAAAGAGCGGGGTCTTGGTGTCGCGCAGCTCGGGCTCGATGTAGTTCTCGGGGTATAGGAAGACCTTGCGGTTGGCCTCCCACACCCGGTAGTTTTTCATCCACAGCCATTCGTCATCGGGAATGAGGCTGGGGTCCACGCCCTTTTCCAGGCTCATGCGGCAGCGCTCTACGTAGAGCTGCATGGCCGCAGTGGCCTGCAGGATACGCGAGGTGTCTACGACGCTGTTGGTCTGCACGTCGATGAGCAGGTACTCGTAGAGCACATCCGGGCTTTTGCGCCCGCTGAGCTGGTCGGCGAGGTTCTCCAGCGCCACCGCGACCAGACTGTCGCGCTGCTCTTCGGCCAGAATGTCGTGAATGGGCTCGTAGACCCGCGGCCATTGCTCCTCGCTGTAGCGTCCGCGCAAAAGCTCGAGCAGTGCGTTGGACCGGCGGCGGTAGGCGGCAAAGTCCTGGTCCTCGGTGCTCGACAGGTCGATGAGATAGGCGGCGTCGGAGCCGAGCCCGTCCATGATGGCAAAGCCCTGTTCCAGTCGGGTCAGGGACGGAATGCTCGTGTACTCGGCGCGATCGTCGATGCCCAGGCCGGCGGCCAGGACGCGGATCTCGCCGGGGCGCCATCCGGTCAGGTCCTCGATGGCCTGTTCGGGCTCGTCCTCGACCTGGATCAGCTGCAATACCCGATTGCCGGGATCGTTGAGCGAGGATTTGAGCTGCACGAAGTCGTGCAGTCGTTCGAGATCGTCCCGGGTCGGCGTCAAGAGGCTCGACGGTTGCAGGTCGAAGGCCGAGGGCTCGGATAGAAGGGTCTCGATCTCCTCGCTGCTCAGGGTGAACTGGTCGAGCAGAACGAGGGTCTTGTTGAGCTGCTCGAGATCGGCTTGCACGGCCGCACTGGCGCTCGGCGTTCGCTGGACCGCGACGGCGTTCATTTCGGTCAAAAAGAGCGGGGCGATGAGGGTGCCGCTTTTGTACGTATTGCCCTCGGTGTGGGTGATGATGGCTTGCACGCGCTCGGTGGTGGAGGCCAGTAAATTGGCCAGAGTGGTGAGCATGCTGCTGTCGACTTCGTCGCGCGAAGCCGACAGCTGGGTGGTGATGGTCGCGGGGATGGCGCTCTGGCTCTCTTGCCTCTTGAGAAGCAGGTCGCGCAGCAGCACGCATTGCTCCGGGTCGAGGCTGGCGGCGACCGCCAGGGTGCGCAGCGAGGCCTCGGGCTGGACAGGTGCCGTGGCCATATCGGCGATGAGCGCGCGCAGGGCCGCGGCCGGATCATCGGCCGTCACGCGGCCGAGTTGGTCGAGCAATCCGCCGGAGACCAGCTGGTCAAACGCGATGACCTGGCCCTCGAAATCGGCGGCCCACTCCATGGCCTGAGCGATGGTGCTGAGGTCGGTGTAGCGCTCGAAGCTCGGCAGCACGGTGGCCAAGAGCACGGGGACACCCGCGTCATCTCCCGGCAGAGTCAGCGAGATCTCGGCGAGATGGGCAGCGGCGAGCAGTTCGCGGTACACGGCGTCCGAGGCCGCCTCGTCGACATCCGCGGAGACGAAGCTGGCCGGGGTGATCAGCACACCCAGCACGCGGGCTGTCAGATCGGTGGCGCCGTCGACCACGCTGCCTTCGTCGTACGGAGTCTTGACCCGGCTATCGCGCTGGTTGTAGACGAGGTACTCGTACTCTGCCACGTCGATGCCCGCTGCCTTGTGCCAGGCCGCGCGTTCGCGCAAAGTGTCGACGTCGCTCAGAGTCAGGTTTGCCAGCTCGCTCAGGCCCACTTCGGCGGTGAGCCGCGCCATCACGGTCAACACGTCGGCGATGGACAGGTCGAGCACCGTGGCCAGCAAGCGCAGCCGGTAGAGCAGGGTCAGGGTGGGCCCGTCGAGGTTGAGGGCGTAGACCATGTCGGCGCTGGCCACGCCACTCACGGCGGCCACCATCTGGTCGAGGTCGGCGTGAGAGACCCGGAAGGCGCCCATCAGACGGCTGCGGGTGGCACGGTGCTCGTCTTCGGTGCTGGCCACGACCCACTGGCGCGGCTCGCTCGGGTAGTAGGACCAGCGATCCTGGTCACTGGTCCCGGCGCGGTTGAACAGGCTGTCAAAGAGGGTGCTCTCGTCGCCATTGCCAAAATAGCGCAGCCCGCCGAAGAGTACGCACAGGCGTTCGATCGGCAGGCCGGTGGCTGCGGCGAGTTCGCGCAGCGCGGCCAGCTCGACCAGATCGATGGTCGCGGGCACACCGCCGAAGGCCTGGGCGCTGCGGGGCAGGCGCAGGGGGGCGGTGGTGGCATCGGGCAGGTCTGTGGTGCGCCAGTGAAAGAGCAAATCGCTGCGCAGATCGGCGTCTATGGCGCTGATGTCAAAGCGGGTGTCTCTGATCTCGTCCGGGTGCCGCACGCGCTCCCATACGCGCACTTCCTTGATCTGGCCGTACAGGCGCTCGGACGCGATGAGCGATACGGGCGTCGATACCGGCGTGGGGGGCGCGGCCGCATCGCGGTAATAAAGCGGCGTGAGGTGCAGGGCGTCCACCGTGACCAGGCCGTCGGTATCGGCGTTGCTCACAGTCACCGACGAGGCGCCCGCGACCATTTCGTATTCGCCGAGGTCCACCGGGTGCTGGCCGCCGGCGCGGCGCAAATCAACGGTCACCGTGGCTGTGCCGCCCCGGTGCTCGATCTGGATGGAGAGGTTGCTGGCGTGCCTGGGCTCGAGGGGGTTGTCGACGGGATGGGAGAGGCCCAGGCGATAGAGGCCGTCGGTTTGCTCAAAGGGCCACTGGAGCGATTTTTCGCCCTTGTTCTTGTTGCGATCGTGCAGAAATCCGTCCCGGGTCACATGCCAGCTTCCGGTGCGCGTGACGCGCTCGTCGCCGGCAGCGATGCGGGTGATCGATACGGGCTGATCGAACGCCAGGCCGCCGATGACGATGGGGGAAACTGTGCCCCACACCTGGGAACCCGGCAGCACGTCGATCAACCGCCCGTCGATGGTGGCGCAGAAGCTGTTGTCCTGCACGTCGCCGCGGCCGTCGACAATGAGTGCGGCGTGGTGCCAGCGACCCTCGCGGATCTGGTCGGTGGTTATGGTCGTTCCCTGCCAGGCGCTTTCGTCCTCGGGGCGGTTGTAGCCCTCGAAGGTCAGGACGCCGTTGTCGACGCTGATCGATAGACGCCGTTCGTCATCTCCCTCTTGATAGATGACCTGGCGTCCGGCCGCGTTCGGGCGCTCGCAGGTGAACCACACCTCAATGGTGCGCTGTTTGCGATGGGCTTGTTCGGCGGCGTTGTAGGGTGGGATCGGCAGCTCTGCGGGGAAGCTCTGCTCCAGGCTCAGAACGCGCTCGTCGGGATCGAGAAAGGGAGCGGGACGGGTGACCAGCGCTGTCACGCTCGGGCTCCGGTCGCCGGGCGCGCCGCCCAGCACAAAGGGCAACTCCGGGCGCGCAGTGTTGGGGGTGGTCGCACCTTCGGTCCCGGATTCAATGATGGACAGGGGCCAGTAGCCCAACAGCTCTGGGCGGTCGGCTGCGGTGAGGGGGATGAACATGTCCGCTGCGAGCTCGGCCTCGGTGCGCGCCTCGGACCAGAACCGAAGCTCCTGGATCAAGCCGCGGAAATGCTCCGCGGATCCGGTGGCATTGCCCCAGCCCACCCGCAGGATCGACCCGCTGTTGCGAAGAGCGGCCGCCTCGGTGGTCTCGGCGTCCAGGTCGCCATCGATGTAGAGGCGAATCGCGGTCGTCGCTGCGTCGCTGTCCCACGAGGCGGTGACTGCCACATGGGTCAACTGATTCACGTCAAAGGAGTTTGTCGTCTCCAGGGTTTTGACCGCCCCACCTCCGGTGAGTCGGTAGTGCAAGGCGAGCGTGCCGGCACTGGTCACTCGCAGCTCGAAGTCGACTTCGTGTCCCGAGGCGTTGTCTCGGCCGCGCCAGAGCACCGGGCTGTCCTGTCGCGGGACGGTCGTATCTGCGCTCTGGGTGTTGCTGACCCAGGCTTCCACGGTGAAGCTCCTGGGTCTCGAGGTAAAGCCTTCCAGGCCCAGGAGGTGGTCCTCGCCGTCAAAGGCCAGAGCCTGCCGGGACAGGTGATCGAGCAGGACCGGATGGTCGTCGATGTGGCTCCACAGCGGAGGCTGCAGTACCCGATCGCTGGCCAGGATCAGCTGGTAGTTGCCGCTGCCCAGCTCGCTGGAGATGGCCACGCGGTGGTGATCATCGAAGATCCAGTAGGCGGAGAGCTCGGGCTCATTGCCGGTCAGGCGCTGGCTTCGCGCGTCCGCGATGGCGGCGACAGAACGCGGGCTGCTCCACAGACGGACCTCGCCGATCGAGCCGTCGAAGTATCGGTCTACAGCGCTTGCGACGCCGGCGTCCCAGTCCTGGTAGCGACCCAGCCAGGCGCTCGCCCCGGCCGGTAAGGACAGGGACAGGGACCCCTCGGCGACATTGGCGCCGTCGAGCGCGATCGTGGCAATGCCGGTCTTGGCGTCGTGGATCCAGGCCAGGTGGTGCCATCCCTGGTCCAACGCGAGATCGGCTCGCACAAACTCGGCTCCGAGGGCAAAGATGGGGTGTCCATCGGCAAGGCCCAGACACAGGCCGGCAGCGGAGCCATCGCCGGTGCCGCTGCCGAGCACAGCGCGGGTTCCAGCGGCGTCGCCATCCAGTTTGACCCAGGCCTCCACGCACAGACCGCCAGCCGCGATGGCGTCGGCGAGCAAGTCGCCGAGCGAGCCCAAAAACACGTGATCGTCGCGGCCGTCCAGGGTCAAGGCCGAGAGTGCTCCGGCGATCGGGGGCGGGTCGGCTTGCCACTTTTCGCGGGTATCTTCGAGCCCGGTGATCAGGGCGCCATGGGGCTGGAATTCGCAGACGTCGTGCAGTGCGGTACCAGAGTCTCCGGCGGGGCCTTCTGCAATCGGCCAGTAGGCTTCCAGGCCCGGCTCACGGCCGCTGAGCGGGTGGTGCAGGCGCGCGGTGACGTCTTCTTCGGTGAGCGCCCGAGACCACAGCTGGATTTCGCCCAGCTGGCCGCCGAGATGGGTATCCACAGAAGTGGTCAGATCCCGGGGGGCGCCAAAACTCAACGCGCCCGCGCTCGCCTGGCCCAGGTTGATCGCGCGAGTCTCGCCCATTGCCACGCCGTTGCGGATGATCCGGAGCTCGCCGGCGCTGTGCACGATGGCCACGTGGGTCCACTCGCCAGGCTGGGCAAAAAACACCTCTTCCCACGCGCCGCCGCTCGCCAACGGACCGTCCAGCTGGAAGCAGGCATCTTGCACCGAAACCCGCACGGTTTCGGCCTGCTCGAATAGCACCTGGATGCCGTCGGTATGCTCGAGCCGAAACCAGAAGGCCAGGCTCCAGTCGCCATTGGCCCGTACCCAGGGCTCGCCCAGGTCGAGGTAGTCGTTGTACTCATCGACGTTCAGCACATGGGGGTGGAGCAGGATGGGCGGCCCCGACGACTCGAAATCGGCCCGCTTTGAGGCGGCCTCGTCGACCACGAGCACGGGGTGAAGACGGCGCGCGCTGTGGTCGAGCAGCAAGCGCTGCTGGGTGCTGTCAAAGCGCCACAGCGCATTCAAGTCGGATGCATCCCGGGCGATGCGTTTGGCCTGTGGCGTTTGTAGTACAGCGTCGGGCAAGGCTGCTGCCCACACGCGCATCTCGTCGATAGAGCCGACAAACGAGCTGTCGTTCCACACTCCCTGGCCGGCGTAGGTGCGCAGATGGGCCACGTGCAGCCGGCGTCGCGCCTGGATCGCTGCCAGCCCATCAATGCTCTGGGCGCTGACCGCGCCGTCGAGCCAGAGGCTCAGGCTGCCGGCCTGGTAACGCAGGGCCAGATGGTGCCAGGTATTGGCCCGCAGGGTGAGATCTGCGCCATCGAGGGTTTGTCCCCGCATATGGGCACGCGGGTGTCCGTCCACCACGCTCAGCGACCAGACTTCGTCGGAGTCGGCCAGGGCCGGGCCGCGGGTGCCCAAAACCGGGTGCTGCCCCGCAACGTCGGGCAGCCGTACCCAGGACTCGATAGTGAAGTCGCTGTCCAAGAGGCCCAGCTCGTCGGTGCCGGGCAGCGCGGCATACGAGGGGCCGAATTGCCACAGTTGACCGGGCCTGCGTCCCCATTCGGTCTCGGCCAGTATGCGGGTGTAGAGCTGCCCGCCCGGTCGACCACCCGAGGAGTTGCCGAGGACCGAGCCCTGGCCCTCGTCGATGGCCAGCAGGGCGACGAGCCCGGTCTCATTGCCGTCCAGGTCGATGCGCCGGTAGCGATCGAGGGAGGCGGCGTCTCGCGCGATCGACCACAGGCGGATCTGGCGGATCTCGCCCTTGAAGGGACCGTATTCCGGCAGGGTGCTGGCTTCACCGCGGCGGATGCCGATGTAGGGATTGCGCAGATCGTCGCGCGGCAGGACATCGGGCAACGTGGCCCGGGCGGCGGGACGGTCGTCGAAATAGACGTGCAGGTCGGCGCTCTGGGTGGCCGTGTCAAAGCTCCAGGTGGCGACCACGTGGTGCCAGATGGTGGGCGTGGTGACGGCGTCGCTCAGGTCCAGCTCGGCGCCCGACGAGTCGCCGTCGAGGCGAAAGCGCAGGCGGCTGCCCGCGAGATCAACGACAAAGAAGGGACGGTCGTCGCTGTCAGAAGCGCTGAGCAGGATTTGATCCCGGTCGACGGCAAATTTGGCGAAGAACTCGACCGTGCCCGCGGTCGCGGACACGGGATAGGGCACGGCGATGAACTGGTCGACGCCGTTGAGCTCGACAGCCCGGTCGACCACGCGCCAGGTGGCGGTATTGCCGGCGTCGACAATCACTGTCGAGGGCGCATTCGCGTCGGTCCGGTTTTCGAGCCGCGTGCCGGTGCCCTCATCGATGGGCAGGTACACGGCCAGACCGGCTTCGTCGCCGTCGAGGGGGCGATCGCGCAGGGCGCGCAGATCGTCCTCCGAGCGCACCTGGTTCCAGATTCGCACCTGGCGAACTTGACCGCGGAAGGCATCGCCGGCCACCACGTAGTAGGTGCCGGTATTGGCCCCGATGAATAAGGGCATCAAGGGGGGCACTTCGCCCGAGGGCTCGGTACCCGGGTCGCGTCGCAACTGGGCGTGGTGTTCCAGGTCCAGGCGCAGGTCGCCGGTGACGGTGTTCGAGTCGGCGTCGTAGCGCCAGGTGGCGACCACGTGGTGCCATTGCCGATCAAAATCGCCAAACGCATTGCCGGTGAGCGATATGCGCGCCTCGTAGTTAGCGTCGCCCGGGGCCACGCGGTGCCTGCCGCCACTTCTTACGCGGTGACCGCCATCGTCCTCGAGACGGAACGACAGAGCTCCGCCCCGCACCTGCAAGGCAAAGAACTTGCGCAGGTCCCGGCGATGCCGCTCGTCATCGTCGTCATCGTCGTCGTCGTCGCGACCGCGGCGGTCGTCGTCGAGCTGGTCGTTGGAAGCGTCGAAGAGCACCTGATCGCGGTTGCGAGAGAACTTGACCCACAGCTCGATGGTGCCCTCGGCGCCGGGGGTGAAGCCGGACGCCTCGATATACTCGTCCTGGCCGTCGAGCTCCACGGCGTGGTCCACGATGGTCCAGACCGGGTTTTCTTGTACCGTGGGCAGCGCTTTGGCCCACACGGCGCGCTGGCTGACCGCCTCGGTCAACTCGTTTCCAGACTGCTCTTCCAGGGGCAGGAGCAGATGCAGCCCGGGCTCGTTTCCGCTCAGGTCGGCGCCGGCATAGTTTCGCAACATCTCGGGGTCGCGAACGTGATCCCATATGCGCAGGCGGTGGAAGACGCCGGTGAAGGGCAGATCGCCTGCCTGGCTCAGGCCCAGCCTGGGCCGGGCCAGCGCCGGCACGCCTCCGGTTTGAATGGGCGCTGTGCGGACGATCTGGTCGTCGAGGTGGAGCTGGGCGCGGGTCGTACGAGCCGCGAAGCTCCAAGTGCCGGCAACGTGGTGGACCTGCCCGTCGAAGTCAGCAGGCAGGTCGGCCAAGTCGAGAGACAGGCTCAGAGTATCTCCCGAGGCGTTGGTTACCTCGAAAACCAGAGCCGAGCCGCGTATGAGCAATCTGAACGGGTGAACATCGGTCGATGCGTCCAGCAAAATCTGGTCGTGGGTGCGACTGAAACGCACCCACAGCTCCACCGTACCGGTGGCGGGCAAAATGGTCTTGGGCAGGTCGATCAACTCGGTGCGCGCATCCGAGGCATTGATGCTCGCGTGGATCTCCCGGCCGGCAAACGGGGTTTCGAGATCGAGCCACGAGGCCTCGCCACTGGCTTCCAGCAATGCGGCGTGGCCGTGAGACCAGTCGATCCAGCGCCGCGCAGAATCCACCTCGAGGGGCCAATAGCCGACCAGATTGGCTTCGTTCCCGGCCAAGCGCAGCTCGCGGTGCGCCGCGATCTCGTCGTCGCTTCGCGTCGCGTTCCACAGGCGCAGGTCGCTGATGGAGCCGCTGAATTCCTGGCCCAGCCGGACCTGGCTCGCGTCCGCGATGGCCGACGGAGCCGAGCCCTCGCCCGCGGGCCGACCGTCGATCAGCACGCTCTGACTGGCCCGGTCCCGGTCAAAACGCCAGGCCAGATGGTGCCACTGCCCCGCTTTCAGGGCGCCCGTTGCGCTCAGGGACGCATCCCCCAGCGTCGCGCGGACCTCGCCCGCATCGGTCAGTTCGAGCGCCAGCGCTGGCCCGCCGTCGATCAGGGTCACTGCGGAATCGAACGAATCGGCCTGGAGCCACATCTCCACGGTGAACGAGCTGGCGACAAGGCCGAGCTCCACCGTATCCGACAGGCGCACGTGGCCGCCGTCGAGGTGCAGAGCCCTTTGCGGGTGGATGGCCAGCCGGGGCTCGGTGGACCACTTGGGCGCCACTGGATCGGGGCCGACCACGAGGGTTCCGTCGCTGGGCCTGCCGCTGGCCCCGCTGTTTGTCCCGCTATTGGACAAAACCGTCTGATCGCGGATGATCGGCGTCAGCAGCGCCGGATCGTCGCTGTCCGGGGCGTAGCGCAGACCCTCGTGCTCGCCCACGGGCGCTCCGTACCCCTCGGTCATGGGCAGGTAGCAAAGCAAATCGGGCTCGCTTGCCTGCGGGATATGGCGCGGGTGGCGCGAGTCGTCGGGATTGGTGATGGCGTCGGCCGGCAAGGCCCGCTTCCACAGCCGCAGATCGGTCAAGATGCCGCCAAAGCGGTGCGTGTTTCCAAAGGCGTCGGCGTCGTGAAAGCGTGTGAACGCATCGGGCGTGACGCCGCCCAGGTGGATGGGGCCGACCTGATCGAGGCGGAAGCCGGCAGAGGTTTCGTCTGCGGCCCGGCCGTCGAGGTGCAATCGATAGTGCACGCCGTCGCCGGGCGAGGTCTCGTCGTAGACAAACGTGAGCTGGTACCAGGTGTTGTTCTCGACGGTGATGGTCTGGAGGGTGTGCTCGGCGATGGGCGTTCCCTCGACGTCGGAGCACCATGCGTGGGCGCGCACCCGGCCGTCGGCAGACAGGTAGGCGCAAAGGCCGGTATCGGCATCGCCCTGGGAGAAAAGCACCTGTTTGCGGTCGGCGATCCCGGGATCGTCAACCCGGAACCACAACTGCAGCGTGAATTGCTCGTGATGTCCCAGGCCATGGTCCCCGGGGTTGACCACCCGCAACACATAGTGGTCGGGATCGGAGCTAAGCGCCAATGCGGACTGCGCCACCTGAGGGGGCAAGAGCGCCTCTTCATGGGTCGTCAGGAGGGGCTGGTAAATGGCTGGATTTCCGCCCGGATACACTCCATTCTGGTTAAAACTCAGGTCGGCAATCTGGCCGCCACTCCGCTCGTCGCTGTCGAGTCGCCAGTAGCCGACCAGCCCGGCTTCGGATCCGCTCAGCTGCTGGTTGCGGGTCTGGCGCAGCTCGTCTTGTGTGCGGGCCAGGCGCCAAATGCGCACTTCCTGGATGGCTCCGTCCAGAAAAGCGCTGTCGCCGAAATCGCGCCCGATAAACAAATCGGTGCCGATTGCGCCCGAGCCAGCGGTCGGCACGCCTTCGCCGCTGAGCTCGCCGTTTGCGTAGAACGTGACCCTGTCCCCGGCCACGGCGACCGCCAAGTGCATCCGGCCGTCCGGAACCCCGCCTGTCCACAGCGCGTCGGACTGCAGCGGCGCGCCCACGATGCTTCCGTCCAGGGCCATCTTGTTGTCACTGGTGATCGTCCAGCGGAAATGCGCTTCACCGGTTTCGGCATCGCCCTTGACGATCAATCCGTGCTGGCGATTATCCTCATCCAGCGCGACCCAGGCTTCCAGCGTCAGCTCGCTCAGGTCGAGCCCGCGCACGTTGTGCGCGGCCAGAAATTCGTCGTTTCCGTCAAAGTGCAGCGCGGTGTCCGAGATGGGCGTGGGCAGGGGGGATAGAGGCAGATCGCGCTGGATCCAGCGGGGCAGCGTGCTGTGGGTCGACCCGCCGGGGATGCCGGGATGCTGGGTGCCCGGCGCCAGGTCGGGCAAGACGTCGCCATCGGGGTCCAGGAGCGGCCAGTAGCCAATCAGGCCGGTGGTGTCGCCGCGCAAGCGACTGGTCAGGCTGCGCTGAATGTCCGCATGGGAACGGATCGTCTGCCACAGGCGCACGTCGCTCAGGCTGCCGGCCAGATAATCGTCTTCGAAGTTGGCTCCCAGCCGGATCTCTACTGCAGCGTCGGCCGCGGGCGCTTGCTCCACGGGCAGCGACGACTCGAAGGACCACGTGCTGTCGAGCTCGCCGTTGAGGTAAAACTTGAGCTGGAAGTAGTCGGTGGCGCCTTCGGACACCTTCTCGTTGACCGAGACCGCCACGTGGTTGAAGCGACCGGTGCCCAGCGCGCCGTGGCTGATGAGCGAAAAGCCGGGCGCGTCACCATCGGCGCCGGGGTCGGCGGCCGCGCCGCCGGCATCGGCTGTGAAGTAGTTGCCGCCCGCGTCCAGCGGATAGACGGATATCAGGTTGGCCGTTTGTGGGCCATAGGCCTGGAAGCCCACCTGCCCCGCCGGGGTCACCCAGAGCTGGAATTGGGTGACGGGCCCCGTGGTGCTGCCCTTGGCCAGGACCGGGTTCACGCCCTCGCTGTCAATGAATACCCACGCCTCCACCGTCAGCATGGGCACGTCGCCGGCCTGCGACGCCAGCACCAGATCGTCGGCATTCGGGATCTGGACCCAGTCGTTCACACCGTCGAAGTGGAGCACGCTCTCGGCGACGTACGCCGGGCCCAGGGACTGCCTGGCCAGCGCCTGGTCGGCCAGCGAGCGCAGGGCCCAGTCGAGGTCGGAGTACGACCAGCCGAGACGTCGCGCCAGCTTCAGAAAGCGATAGATCCGGTCGAGTTTGGGCAGCGTCAGGTTGTTCAGGCGGTCGTAGGCTTCGCTGTAAGCGGTCAGCTCGGAGCTTTTGGCCTGCAGTATGTACGTGCGGTCGGTGTCCCCGTCCCACACTCGCCATTGCCGATCGGCGCGGTCGACCAGCACCCTGGTGTTGACCGAGAAGGCGGCGATGCCGGCATCTGTGAACTTTTGCTGCACGGCGGCGGGTAGCTCGCGATCGTTTAGTGCGGTCCGCGTGCCGGGCAGGTCAGTGCTGTGGGTAAAGAGCGTGTCTTGCACATTGTTCTCGACGCGGATTTCCCCCTGGCCGTCGCCTGCGGCCTGGATGAAGCTCAGGCGTCCGAGTCCCACGTCCACCTCGTCGCTGCTCAGGTCCAGGAACAGCAGGGCATCCAGCTCGGTGCGCGAAAGCCCGGTCTGGTCCAGGAACATCGCCACGTCCTCCAGACTGCCCTTGCCGGTAGCCGTTACATCGGTACCGAAAAAGCCGTCGAGCTCCTGCTTGTCCGTGATCTCTTGCCCGAGGCGGGCGTAATCTCGCGGCGATAGAGCCAGAATCTCCCGGGCGATGGCAGGCTCGGCGCGCCCAAAGAGGCGATAGATTTCCTGCAAGGAGAGCTTGAGCTGATCGAGGTAGAGGCGCATCTCGGCCAGCGGCAGGTGAAACGGCAGCGACATCGGAAAGACCGACTCGGCCACCACCTGGTAGGCGTCGGGGATCTGGCTGGTGCGCACCACGTCTTCGAGGACTTCGTTGACCAGATCGATATAGGGAATCAGTGTATAGGTATTCTCCCTGTCCAGGGGAATGCGGTAAATGCGCGGCTGCCGCTCTTCGAGGCTGTGTCCCAGCTCCAGACCGCTCTGCGGGACGTGTTTTTCTATGAAGCGCAAAAGATCCACGAAGTAGGCGGCCGGGCCGAAAATCGATCGGGCGTGGTCGCACTCGATGAAGTCGAGGTTGCCAAAGAGCTGCGGGTAGGACGGGATCAGGCCCTGAAAGTCCAGAAAACTGTCAGGTATGTTATTGAAGAGGGTGTCCTGAAAGTACGCCGAGCCCACCGTGTCCTTGATGTTGGCCCACAACAGGGTGGCCAGCGCGCGGATGCGCTGGGCTTCGCGATAGGCCGAGCGCGCCTTGCGCGTATCGTCGCCAAAGGCGTCGGCGTATTGCTCGACGAACACCGACTCGGTCATGGCCAGGATGCCGTCGAGTCCGAGGTCGGGATGGGCTTGTCTGAACTGTTCGAGGGCCTCCAGGGGAGGCAGGGCTTTGATGTCCGACATGGTGTCCTCTCGCGTTTGGCGGCTGCGGTGGGCAGCTTTTTCGAGTCGTGAAATGCCTAGATCGTGTTTCGGCGCTGGCGCTCTTGGTTGTTGTTGTCTTCGGTGTCTTCCAGGTTGTCGTCGCTGGCGAGCTCGTCGATCTCGTCGGGCTCGACCTCGTCGCTGTCGTCGTCGAGCCCGACGCTGCTCTCGTCAACCACGTCGTCGATGCTGTCTTCGAGGTCATCGTCGTCTTCGGCCACCGCCTGCACCGGGCCTTGCTCGATGGGCCGCAAGCGCGAGCGATCGAATCCCTCGATCTCGCGCATCAACTGGATCCCGGCGGGGCTCTCCTTACGGGCATTGACCAGCCGTTGGCGCTCGACGTACGCGATGGCGATCAAGATTGCGGCCGCGATGAGCACGAGCACGTTGCGGTCGCTGGAGATGCCGCTGAGGGTCGTGGTATTGCTTCCCGTCTGGTCGGCTCCCGGCGGCTGACCGCCGGGGGCGTTGGGTGCGGGCCCACCCTGGTCGGCGACAACGTCGGAGCCCGGCGCTGCGCTGGAGCGACTCACAACCGCGGGTGCGGATTGCGCTCTGGGTCGGGTGGGACGCGATTCTTGCGCAACGGGCTGGGACGGCAGGCTCACCGTGGGCGGTGCGGATTGCGAGCGTCCGCGGCTTGGGACCCTCGACTCCGGCACGGCGACCGGCTGCGAGGGCTCGGTGGGTTGCGTCTGATCGCTCACTGGATCCGACGATTCCGCCACCGGGCGAAGCCGGGCCTCGATGGCCGCCCGCCGCTGCGCCACGATGCCGCGAGGAATGGCGGCGAGCTCGGCCTCGATCGCCACTCGTTGCGGCGTTCTCGTGGCAGGAGCCGGTGCCGCCGTACCCGCTTGCAGGGCGTTGTAGAAGGCCACCCGCGCGCGCACCATCCCGGCGTTGTTCAGATCGACGGCCACCTGGCCGTCCCGGTCCACGTGACGCACCGGATTGCCGCGCACGTAGGTGTACAGGTTGGCGCCGTCCCGGGCGCCGGCGGGATCTGGACTGATCCACCGCCCCATCCACGGAGCGTAGTAGCGGGCGCCGTAGTAATAGAACTGTGTGGTCTCGTCGCGCTCGCGCCCGGCGTACCGGTACCTTTTGCGGGTCACCTCCTGCTGGCTGCGCCCCGAGATGAGCGAGGTGCCGCCGTAGGGAAAGTACTCCTCGTAGGTGATGATCTGGCCGCTCTCGTCGAGCTCGAAGCCGGCCGAGTCCTGATTGTTGCCCAGCTGGTAACGGGTTTGACGGTCGAAGCTCTGGTTGCTGGGCCGCTGGGTCCACAGGTGCAGGCTGGCCACGCGGGTTCCGCCATCGGCGATCTGCAGGGTGGTATAGGACTCCTGGACGTTCTGGCCGCGGCGGGTCCGGTTTACCTCAAAGCCACCGAGATAGATCGTCTCCTCGATGACCGTGTTGCCGTTTGCCTGGCGCTCCAGCACCTTGCGGACACGCGCGCCGGTCGCGTCGTAGTTGTAGTACTCGCTGTCGTCATTCCCGCCGTCACGCTGGATGATATCGACCGAGGCCAGCTGGTTTACGCTGTTCCAGCGCATGGCCCGCAGGTGGTCGAGACGGATCAGGTTGCCGTTCTCGTCGTAATCCAGCTCGGGGTCGGCTCCGTCACTGCCGGCGATCTGGCCGCGATTCGACGCCTCGGAAACGGTGATGTCGCGAGTGAATCGCTGGTTGGCGGCGACGTGCACAATGCTGCGCAGGTTGCCGGCATCGTCGTAGCTGAAGCTCCGGGTGTAGTTCTCGACGGCAGTGGCATCACTGGTGCTGGGCTGGGGCAGAAACTGCTGGTAGTCGGGGGCAATCGCGCTGGCGGGTTCGTAGAGCCCCCGGTGCGCCCGGCCACTGGCCGCGGTGAGTCGATACACCGCGTCGTAGGTGTAGTCGATGCGCGGTAGCACCGCCTGGTTGTCGGTGAAGACCACGCTGTTGGAGCGGTCGTTGATACGGGTGATATTGCCGGCCGGGTCGTAGATGTAGTGCAGGTCTTGCAGGGTGCGCCCGTCGCTCGCGCGGGTACTGTCGATGCGGGTGACGTCGAAGGTGAGCGGGTCGTATTCGAGCTGGCTCTCGACGCCGTTGCCGTAGCGAATGGCGATGCGCTGCCCGCGAGCGTTGTAGGTGATCTCGGTGACGATGGGCTCGGTGGCCCGTCCGGGTTCGGCGCTCTGCACCGAGCGCAGGCGGCCCGATCGGTAGTAGCCGTAACGCACCTGCCGGTCGTCCGGATGGGTGATCTCGACCGGGCGGTTGAAGGCGTCGAAGAGACTCCGCGTCGCCCAGCTCTCGTCGACCAAGGCCTCGGCCCCGGACCAGTCGGGCGTGTCCTGGTAGCGCTCCCGCAGTTGCCGCGTGCTCGCAATCGTCCCGCCGCCCAGGCCGTAGCGTTCGACCTCGAGCACGCCCGCGTTGTCGCGATGGGTCTTGATGCGCCCGCGCAGGTTGTTGGCCGCCGAATCGTCCGCGCCCTCGCCGTACTCGATGGCCTGCAGCTGGTTGTTCAGGCCGTTACCGGTGACCCACGACGCGATGGGTCGCGAAAGCGCGTCGTAATGAGTAGCGTGGTGAAAGCCGCGACCGTCCCAGCGGTGGATCTCGTCCCCGCCGGCGTTCAACAGGGTCCAGAGCGTTCCCCGATCGACCCCCACCTGGCGCAGGGGACGGCCCAGCATGTCGTAGTCGACCCGGAAGTTAAAACGCGTCCCGCCGAAGAAGCGCGGGTCCTGCACCCCCAGCACATTGCCGACCACATCCAGTTCCTTGTAGGTGGTCAGGACGCTGTGTGGGGCCAGCCGTTGCTGGTCGAGGATCGCTCGGCCCCACACGTCCAGGTCCTGCGAGATCGGCGTGTCGCTGTGGGCCACGGCTTTGTCCAGGGCGTCTTGCTCGTCGTCGGACAGATTGCCGTCGTTGTCCCGGTAGTAGGGCGACTGCTCTATGGTGTCGTTGGCGTCGAACTCGCGCACGCTCCAGGCCGAATACTCGTTGCGGTTCAAAAAACCCTTGGGTAGATCGGCCCGAAAGACCCGGCCTAGGGGATCGCGGTGTTGCACCGCCGTGACCCCGTGCTCGGTCAGGATGCGCTCAGGCTGGTAATCCGGCCCCACGACGTAGAAGGGCTCGTACTGCTTTACCACCAACCCCTTGTTGTTGTAGACCGTACGCCCCGAGCTCAGCCAGCGATCGTCGGTGTCCACCTCGGTGACGCTGCCGTCGTCGTTCACTCGGAGCGCGAGGCCGGGCTCCACGTTGAGCTTGACTTGCAGGGCTCGCCCCAGGCCGTCGGTATGGTCGAGTCGGATGTGCAGCTCGCTCGTCTCGCCGTCGGCCAGGTCGCTGGTGTAGCGGTGGCGGCCCACGTGCAGCACCTGCAGCGGCTGCCCGCGTTCCTCCCAGGCCAGGAGGTCGTGGAAGTAGAAGCTCGTGGACTCCTGCAGGTACGAGGCGGGGTCGGCCAGGATTGCCGCCACCGAGAGCTCGCCGGGTAGGCTGTGCTCGTCGAGCTCTCGGTCGCCGCGCCGGACTGCACCCTCGGTTCCGTACCGGCTGCTGAGCCGTACGTTGCCGATGGGATCGTAGGCAAACTCCGTGATGTTGTCGTTGATGTCGATGACTCGTGCCGGCAGCAGCGACTGATAGTCTGGACTCACTCGCTGCACCAGCGATTGCTCGACGCTCAGGCGCTCGGCTCGCTCGATCACCATCAGGCCGTAGGCATCGTATTGAAGGCTGGTCTGGGTGCCAAACTGATCGATGTAGCGCCTCTCCTGGTAGAACTCGGCCGCGTCACCGTATTCTGCGATCACACCCGGGTCGACGTAGTACGGGCGACCGCTGACCGGAGCTGTCCGTTCGACAAAGGCGCCGCCATCGGCGTCCAGGCTCAAGAGGGTCTGGCGCAGTCCGACGGCGCCGGTGTCCGCGAACAGCGCGTCGAGGCCCTCGACCGGGTAGATCGCGGTCTCGGTGTGGTGCAAGAGCGCGCGCGCCGTGGCCTGACCGAGCGGCAGGGCCTGGCTGTGGGACTCGTTCCAGTAGAAGTTGCGCTGCCAGGACAGTAATCTGGCTCCATGGCCAGTGAGCGCCTGGTCGAAGTCCACGGCGTCCAGCTCGGGCGCCGGGTACTGCGCGGCCAGCCCCTGCCAGCTGTAGTGAGCCCCCTGATCGGGGGATAGCCCACCCAGCTCGAACTCCCGGGTCTCGCCGGGCAGACCCAGGCGATGGGCGTCTTCGAGGTGGATGAACGTGCGCCACGCATAGGTGCCCTGGAGCCGGAGTTGATCCGAGTGCTCGGCGGCGTCTTGACGGCGCCGTCCATACGCCAGGGTGGCCTGTCGGGTGAGCCGGCCGAAAGCATCGTGGTCGAGGAACAATTCATGAACTACCCGCGGATCGTCCGGATCGCGCTCGTAGTCGCTGGTGGTCCGCTCGCGGATGAGCGGCAGATAAACCGAATAGTGTCCATTCGCGGTCGGCTGCTCGAAGCGCAGGCGATAGGCGGTCTCGCTCACCCGGTACGGGTGGATTTCGCGGTCGGCGTCACCGTCCAGGCCATACACCTCCTCGCGCAACACCCGGCCCCGCAACGCGCGGTAAGCCAGCTCTACGCCGGCCGAATCGATGGGCGTTTCAAAGCTGCTGTCGGCGAGCTCCAGGGCCTCGGCGTCGCCCTTGTAATATTCGTCGGCGTACTGGCGACTGAGCACGCCGTCGCGCTCCAGCAAGCCCGTGTGGTACCAGGTCCGGGTGTAGCTCGGCGGGGCTTGGAGATCCGAGTCCAAGAGCTGGAAGGGGGGCGCCTGCGCCAGGTCGGGGCTGGCAAACTGCTCAAAGCCCTCGGTGTCCCAGCGCTCCACGAGCCCAAATCCCGCAAACTCGCGCTCCCGGTAATCGTATGCGCCGTGGTGGTAGGCGTAGCGCGTCACCTGCTTGGTGTGTGCGATCAGGTCGACGCTCTCGGTCTTCTCCACCACGTGTACGGGAAAGGGCAATCGATTGAGCCAGGGAGTCCCGGCGCGCCGATCGGCCAGATAGAACTGGGTCGACGGGGCGTACTGGATGCGGGTGAGCGCTCCCCGGTGGTTGTCGATTTCTCGCAAAAGGTACGGTTTGACGCCGCCGCTGAAATCGTAAAAGGCGTGGTGTACGACGTCGGTGCCCGAGGTGAACACGAGCGCGCTGGTACCGTTGCCCTGCACGTCCGCGAACTGCACCTGGCTGAGGTCGTGGAAGGGCTCGGGCAGGGCAACGCGCACCGGCGCGCTGAAGCCGTTGCCGCTCTGGTTGAAGTAGACCGCGGCTTCGCGCCCCTCGATGTAGACCAAATCGGCGGTGCCCGAGCCGTCGATATCGGTCAAATAGAGCCGATCGGCGGCCAGGCGCCCGTCCACGTGGGGAGCGCCGGCCATGACCACAGGAGCGCCGAAATTGCCGTAGCCCAGGTTTGGCCAGTAGACGACCTCGCCGTTGCGCACCCGAACGCGATCGCTGAGCCCGTCGCCCACCATGTCGACCAGCAAGAGCTTCTCTTCCTCGCCGGGGTCGGCCTGCACGGGCAGGTCTGGCCCGCGCAGCGCCGTGAACGGCGGGCCGTGACCATCACGCCAGGTCGACGGGTATACCCGCACCTGGTCAGCCTCGAAGAGCAGCAGGTCGGCAAAGCCGTTTCCGGTCACGTCTGTGGCGTCGAGATCGGTGTTCACGTAATCGACCGGGCTGCCCTGGAAGGACTGAAAACCGGCCCAGCTGTCGTCCGACTCCAGCTCGTAGAAGCCCGAGCGCCCTCCGGTACGCACGTTGACCCAGGTGGTGAGCCCGTCGGTCACCGCGTAGGTCGGACGGGTTTGGTGCTGCTCGACCGGATATTCGGCGAGCGAGGCCCCCGCGTCGTAGGCCCCGTTGCCCTGGGGACGGTAATAGATGTTCGTGCTGCTCTGGTCGTAGAACAGCCCCACGATGCCCTCGCCGTAGACGTCCAGCAGCTGGTAGCCATCGGTGTCGAAGCGCAGCGGCAGCGGTTGCTTCCCTTCGACCTGCATGGTCTGAAAGGAATGGCCCAGGGGCTCGAAAGCAGTGTAGTCGAAGCTCAGCGCCGGGCTGGATTGTTGTTCCCAGCCGTCCGGGCCGCGGCGGTAGGCGATGGGCCGCACCTCCTTGAGCAGGCTCAGCACCGGCGTTTCGGTGTACTCGAGCCCCAGCGAGCGCACCACTGTGTCCTCCGCGCCCAGCTCATCGGCAAAATGGTGAAAGACCAGGATGTTTCGGCACAGCCGGTGAGTGCGCACCTCGAAGCCGGCCCGGTAGTCCGAATGGCAATCCGCCCGCGCTGGCCAGTCGCCGCTGGGTTCGGTGCTCAGGGTGTCCAGATCTCCCAGGTCGTAGTCGCCGTAGTCGAATACGACGCTGAAGGTCCACTGCGTCTGCCCGTCGGTGCCCACGAAGTTGCCATACTGGATCTTGTGCAGGTAACGCTGGGTCGTGTGCGCACGTCCGCGCTCGTACACTGCGTCCGCCACGCCCCGCTCGTCTTCGCCGCGATAGGAGTAGCGGATCTGATTGCCCCTGCTGTCCTCGGTGTGTTCGATCAACCACTTGAACACCTGCCGGTCGTTGTCCGGATTGGTGATCCTGGCCGCGGCTGACGCGCCGTAGACGCTGGTGACGTTCTCGGGCGTGGTGACCCGCCAATGCACGTCCCCATCCTCGCGCCGCGTCCAGCGCTCTACGCGCAAAAAGCTGCCCTCGGTGCGGGGCCGGAAGCGATGCACGCGGTACTGCCTACCCTCGGCATCGAGCTCGTCTTCGAGCTCTTGTGGCACCCACTCCCCGTCGCCCTGCTGGACCAGGGCCGGCACCAAGTATTCGGCGTTGGAGAGCACGAACTCGTCTGCCTCGGAGTAATCCGGAAGGCGTTTTTCGACTCGCCGCACGATGTGGGGCACCGACACGCTGAACCCGAGCCCAAAGGGCCCCTGGGAGCCGCCCGAACTGTAGTCCAGGGACAGATCGAGGTTCAGCCCGCGGGCTTCGGGAGTGGCGATCGGGATCGAAAAGCTGGCCGTGCCAGTAAAGGAGCTCGGCCGAAAGGTCTCGCCGATCCCCTTGATCGCCCCGCCCCCCTTGGGCAGCCGAAGCTGAGAAATGGAGACCCCTGCCGACCTCGATGCTGTCATCGCCCGCCCCCGAGTCCCGCCAGCGGGATCGTGCCGGAGGCCGACTGCGGAGCGCAGAGGCGACTCTGTAACGCGAGAAAAGTCTGCTTCACTACATCGGTCGAGTAGGTGAGCTCGGAGAGTGCTTCCGCACCGATGTGGGCCCGAGCTACCGGGGTACGCTCGACCATGTCGAGAAGGTCCTCATTGTCGAGGACCTCGTGTCGCCCGCTGAGAACCTTCAAATAGGTGAGCAGATCGGACATAGCTTCAACTCCAACGAACCTTCTCGATTCTTCCGAGTGTTTCAGGATCGTATCCTAACCTATGCAGACAGTATTTGAGACTTCACGAACCCGTCAATCACAAAGACCAGCTTTTCCGTCCACGGCAGAGTAAGCGTAGATCTTAATAACAGCGGAGGAATAGATGGATCCAGCCGCCTTCGCAAGGTCACGGCAAGACTTGCAGTATCAAACGCCCTCCACAACAATCACTTATCGGTGCCTCTCGGATATTCGCCTATTCCGGCTCAACCGATGCGCACTCAAAAATTACTGAGGATAACCGATCAAATATCGTGCTTTTATCTGACTGTAAGGATTCGCGCGATTTCAGCCATGGCAATCACCGGCTCGCGAAAAATCTGGTAAACAGTAGAGCAAGGTCGATGCCAGGCGCCGGAGTGGTTTCACCGGGCAGCGATGACAGACCGTCGCAGCCGGCAACCAGCCCAGCCCGCCCGGCAAACCAGGTCCCGTATCTACCGGTCGCAACTGGATTTTACCAGCAGCGATCAATGCGCAAACAGGGCAAAACGGCCGGCTTCTGATCGTCTGGCTTGATCGACAACCGGAACTATCGGAGGGGACTGTCGGGACTGTCGGAGGGGACTGTCGGGACTGTCGGGACTGTCGGGGGCGACGGTCCTGGTCGTGGCATGCGATCGGCGACATAGGCAAAGGACAAAGTCGCCCATCCTGCTCGTCGAGCTACCCGACCATATCGAAGATCGAGAAGTCATTCCTCACAGGCTCGAGACATATGATAAAAACGAATAATAATAATAATACAGATGTCATTGATGGGTTGCATGGCTTGAAATTCTGCGCCTCGCATGAGCAAATCGAGGCCCTCTTCAAGCATTCGATTGAGCATCGACTTACTCCCATCGAATTTGTTGAGAAACTCGTTGCCATGGAGCGACACGAGCGCGATGCGCGCAGTTACATGCGCGTCTAGTTGGGAGCGGGTACACTATGATTGTTGTCTTCTTGGACAAGGTATCGGAAGAAGAGAAGAATCTGGAACCACTTACCGAGGCCAAGAAGCCGGACAAAGAAGAATCGATCACCTGCTGGTCGAACTACCCGAGGGTCAACCGAGGCGGATCAGTGTCGCGCTCGGGGGGACCAAACTTTGGTCCAAGGAATTCAAGCAGGACGTGGTGATCTACGACGAGCTAGGCGGTTTCGTGACCCAAGGCCCGCTCAAACCCAGCGACTTGGCGACGAAATTAACGACCGCCGCGGTCGAGTGGTGGGGTTGTCGCGCCCTGTGCTGCGGCGATGAGGGAGACGTCGTCCATGGGCCCTTGCGTAAACCAGCGCGTCCCCGTTGGTGCAAAGACGCACGCAGGGCGAGCACGACGGCGGCCAGGCTGGCCGGGATTACGGCCGAGCGGTGAAGCGGCGCAGACAGGCGGGACCAAGGTGGCATGCGCGGACTGGCATGCGCATGGCCGGCAAGGTACTTCAAGACGGCAAAATGTTGACCTAGGGCGTCGCGAGCCCGACAACAGTCTGGAGCTGACGTGTCGGTCGAGTCTGCTCCGCGACTCACCCACAGTGTCGAGTTCTATTGGCCTTTGAGCTTTTTGTCGAGTGCGGCGTGTAGTCGCTTCAGCTGCTCAGTGTCCAGGCCGGCCAGCCGCTGCTCGGGATCGTAGTGTTCAAGCACTCGCTCGGGGTCGTAGTGTTCAAGTACCTGCTCGGGATTCAGGCCGGCCAGCCGCTGCTCGGGATTCAGGCCGGCCAGCCGCTGCTCGGGATTCAGGCCGGCCAGCCGCTGCTCGGGATTCAGGCCGGCCAGCCGC
>JAKSDA010000446.1 GCA_022360315.1 Pseudomonadota bacterium | reverse complement strand
TAAGTGCCCAGTAGGGTCGGTCCAGCGCGTCGAGGGCAAGGCGCGAAGAGGGAGCATAGTGGGCCTACGTGACCGATGAGCAACACAGCCATCGGCGGGCTGGTCGGCCGTAATGGGTACTTACTTGCGGATCGCGGTACTAAGGTCGAGGGGACCGTCCTGCTGGTCAAAACGGTAAACAGAAATGCACTGGTCGTGGATCTGGCAAGGCGTTCGGTGCGAGGTCAGCGGCCGGGCCGGCCGCGAGTCCGGCTGGGCCCCGGCAACCGCATCGGACGACAGTTCGGGCAAAACCCGATGCGTCAGTTTGGTGGAAATCGGAAACCGGCATGAGGAGTTATGCTGAATTCTCCCAACGTGCTAAGGTGGTATATCTCCAAACCACAGGGATCTCTCAGCCATGTCCACGATTCCGAATCCGCACGATGTCTTTGTCAAGTCAATTTTCTCCAGGGTAAGCCATGCGGCCGATGAGCTGCGTTCCGCTCTCCCCGCGGCGCTTGTCGAGCGCATGGATCTGCGCACCCTGGCATTGTGTTCGGGCAGCTTTGCCGATGACGAGTTACGCGAGCACTTTGTCGATCTGTTGTTCTCGGTCACCCTAGCCGGGGCGGACGCATTCGTCTGGTGTCTGATCGAGCATCAGAGTACCGCGGCACCGCTCATGCCGCTGCGTGTGTGGCGGTACAAGGGCAACATATGGGATCGGTATGTGAAGGACCATCCGGGCACCGTACATCTGCCATTCATCGTCCCACTGGTCATCCACCACAGCGCGA
Organism: Pseudomonadota bacterium; assembly: GCA_022360315.1. Lineage (GTDB taxonomy): Bacteria > Myxococcota_A > Polyangia > Haliangiales > Haliangiaceae > JAKSDA01. Next base: position 49,724 of record JAKSDA010000446.1, on the reverse strand, counting down.
CCAGATGGACAGCGGCGACCGATATCCGCGACCTATTCGAGCGCTCTTCCGAGCTGCAAGAGGTGGTGAATGTCGATCGGATGGCCTTGTGGGTCGATGACTTATCGACCCAGGCGGACGAGCAGCTGCGCGGGCGGGTGATGGACGCCGTGCCCAAGCTGGCCTTGTGGGCGCTCAAGAATGCGCGAGACAGCGATGCCCTGGTCCAGACGATGACGGCCTGGGCTGGTGTTTTTCGAGACATCCTGCACGCACCCCACGGTGTGGATGCCCTGGGAACAGTGCTGCGGTATATTCTCCAGGTCAGTGATGTCGATCCCAATGTCGTCGAAGCGTTTCTTGTCAAGCATGTCAGTACTGCTGCGAAGGAGGCTTATATGACGGCTGCTGAAGTACTCCAACAACAAGCGCGTGATGAGGCAGACGCGCGGCTTCGCAGCATGTTAGCCAAGCAGCTCAACCAGCGTTTCGGACCGGTGCCGGCCGAGGTAGTGGAGCGTATCAACCAGGCCGACGCAGACCAGTTGCAAAGCTGGATGGAGCGCGTCGTCGTGGCGAGTTCGCTCACCGATGTTCTGGATGGCGTGGCTGAACAGGCGCAGGTGTCGGCTGCCGAGCATCTCCAACAAAAAGCGCGTCGGGAGGTTCTCTGCACCACGCTCTCCATGCAGCTCGAGCAGCGCTTCGGGACGCTGCCGGAGAAGGTATTAAAACGTATCGAGCAAGCCGATGGCGACCAGCTGCAGGGCTGGATGGAACGCGTTGTCGTGGCGAGTTCGCTGGATGATATTTTTGTATAGTCTGGAGGACAGGGGTGGAAAGGGCTGCCCTCGCCGATTTTACAGGCCCGGGGTTGCCCGGGCCTGTAAAGGCTGCCGGTCGATGATCGCGCGGTAGGTCTCGATCGGCACGACCCGCGCACTCTCGGCACGCCCGATACGTTTTGGGCTGTCGGCGAAAATGGCCTGGTCCTGTCCGCGTCGCTGCTCGACCAGAAGCTGGACACGTTCAACCCGGCAGACCTCCGCTGGGAGCGGACCGCGATCAACACCGACGCACATCTTCACGGCGTCGATTTCTCGTTCGATGAAGGACTGATCGCCGGCGAATCGGGCGTGATCTGGCAGACTCTCGACGCGGGAATGACCTTCGATCCGGTCACCGAGGTGACCACTCGCGCGGACATCTTCGCAGTCGACAACAGTGTCATGGGCGGCGATGGAGTGTTGCTGAAGCGTTCGTCGATAAACGGTGCCCCGGCTGGCTCGTACCAATGGCGTCTAGTGGAAAAGAGCGATCTGCCCATCATCCGCGGCTTGTACTGCACCTCGGACTGTATCGCCGTGGGTGACGACAATTCCGGTTCAAACATCATCACGGTCGATTCAGACGGCGAGCTGCTCGACGAGCAGGCCTGGGGAATCAAAACGACTCTGCGAGCCGTGGTGCGCTACACGATGAGATCCCATGCAGTTGGGGATGACGGCACGATTCTCTCGCGGTTCTGATCGCCTTGCGCGTCGGCTCTATCGGTCGCGAATGCGATACACCGGGGCGTGCGGCAACCTCGCGACCGTGCCGCGATGGATCATCCGGTCTGCATGCGCAGGCGCAGTTCGCGTTTGAGCACCTTGCCGGCGGCATTTCTCGGCAGCCGGGATACATACTCGATCGATGTGGGCAGCTTGTACGCCGCGATGTGCTGGCGGGCAAACGCGATGAGTTCGGCGGAGCTGACCGAGCGGCCTCGCTCGAGCGCAACAAAGGCCTTGACCGTCTCGCCCCAGCGTTGATCCGGAACGCCGATCACCGCGACGTCGGCGACAGCATCGTGTGCGGACAGGGCGTTCTCGACCTCGATCGGGTAGATGTTTTCGCCGCCTGAAATGATCATGTCGTCGATCCGGTCCTGAATGTACAGGTATCCGTCGGCATCCATACAGCCTGCGTCTCCTGTGCGCAGCCAGCCCTTGTCGACCACTGCGCGGGTCTTGTCGGGCTGGTTCCAGTACTCGACCATCAATCCCGGCGAGCGGATATGGACCTCGCCGGTCTCGCCGGCTCGCAGCCGATGGCCATCGGGGCCCACGATCTTGAGTTCTACTCCGGGTAGCGGCTTGCCCGCCGACCGCATGCGGGGATTGCCCCGCGTGTCGTGGTCCCGGGCCGGCAGGTACGTGGCCATGCCCGAACACTCGGTCAGCCCGTAGATCTGGACGAATCCACAGCCAAATACCTCGACGCCCTCGCGCAGTAGCTCGGGGGAGATGGGCGATGCGCCGTAAACCACGTAGCGGACCGCAGAATAGTCGCAGAATCGGGCCCTGGGGTGTCGTAGAAGCTGCTGCAGGGCCGCGGGCACCAGGACCAGCCGGGTGATTCGATGGCACTCGATCGCCTCGAGTACGCGATCGGGATCGAATTTGGGCAGTATCACGTTGATAGCCCCGCCGATCAGTCCGAGCGTGCACCATCCCGTCCCCGCGATGTGGAATGTCGGCAGCGAGACCAGGCTCGCGTCATCCCGACCCCACGCATTCCACGCCATATCGGGGTGATCTTGCTGCTCCGCGACCAGAAACGTCAGCCCGCGGTTGGAGATCTGCACCCCCTTGGGTCGGCCGGTTGTACCGCTCGTGTACATCTGGACGACGACGTCGTCCGGTCCGGGCACGGCGTCGGGTTCGGTGGCCGGAAACGAATCCCGCCAGGTTGCAAACTCGACCACTCGGGCCGGCGATCTGCTCCAATCACTGGACGCCCGGCTGCTCTGCTCGGTATGAACTCCGCTCCGCACTCCCTGCCGGGACGTCGGGCCGGTCAGACAGACCAGGAGCCGCAGTCGGGGCAGACGATCGCAAAGAACCCTGCCCTGGGCCAAGAATTCGTGGCCCACGAACAAGATCTCCGCATGGCTGTCATCGACTATATATTCGATTTCGCCCGGCGCCAGGCGCCAGTTGACCGTCACGCACGCGACATTGGCCTTGGCGCAGCCGAAAACCACCTGAAAGAACCGATCCGAGTTCTTGTCCACGATGGCCACGCGCGCTCTCTTGTCGACGCCTTCATGGCTCAGACCGTGTGCAACTCGATTGCACAGATTGTTCAGCTCGGTGTAGGTCGTCGCCCGGCCCTCGAAGAAAAACGCTACCCGATCACCGTGGCGTGCTGCATGGTGACAAAGTATCTCGGCGATGGTTGGAGGATCAGGGCTCCTCCAGGTGGAAAATTCACGCAAGACATACCTCCTCGTGCGCTCGCCTGCACGCCTCTATCCGCGATCATGTACTGCGGCTGTATGTCCTGTGTAGCTCGGCTACCCGCTCGTTCACTTGAGCAGCCGTTAGTTATTGGCCGTTGCCCGTCCCCTAAACTCACCCGGGTTGCTTTCACTCTAAACTCACCCGGGTTGCTTTTCACTCTAGGAATTCGGTCTACCTGAAACCTAAAATCCACCCGGGTTCATTTTTCCTAAACTCAAACCCGAAACTCCGAAACCCACCCGACTTGATTTTCCCTTGATTTCCCTTGACTTTCCCTTGCCGGGTACCTGAACCCATCTGAGCCCACCCGGGTTGTTCTGATCACCTTGCGCGTCGGCTCTGTCGGTTGCGAATGCGATACGACTGGGGCGTGGCTTCAGCCAGACATCCGGGCAGGCAAGGCGAAGCGGAGTTCATATGGAGCGGAGCGGCCGGGCGGTGCACTTCGCGTTTGTGGACCTTGTTGCCCGCGGCATTTCTCGGCAACCGGGACCTCATCAATTCGACCTGGCTCTTGCCATACTACCCACAGATTCTGCCCGAGAGCCGAGCTTTCGAACAAACCGGCATCAACAAGAGCTTCCAGCATCGACTCTGATATCCTCACCTGTTATGCCACTCGCTTTCTCAGATAAAAGAAACGCAACCACTTCAGCGACTTCGAGCGGAGAAACCAGGCGACGCAACGGGCTCCTGTTCTTTATTTTATTGACTTCATCAGCGCCCAGTCCACTCGTCATTTGTGTTTGCATGTAGCCGGGGCTGACACTGTTTACAAGGACTCCCGCTTTTCCCAATTCTCTCGCCAGGGATTTTGTAAATCCCTGCAGCGCAGCCTTGGTTGCTGCATACACAGATAGACCATTAAAACCGGTAGTCGCAATGATGGACGATATATTTATAATTCGTCCTTCCCTTTTTAAAAGCATGGATCTGGAGACGTATTTTGTGAGCAGCATACAAGAGGTCAGATTTGTCGTAACAAGCCGCTCGATATCAGCTTCATGCATAGTGGCAAGTACACCGTCCAATCCGACAGCTGCATTGTTGACCAGTCCGTATATCGTCCCATGTTGCCGTGAAATGCTTCTAACTAGATCTTGATACCCACTCTCTTGAGACAGATCAAAAGGAATGAAGTGCAGATGCTTTCCATGGCCAACAAGCTCTTCAAATTCAGCTGACACTGTTCTTGCGATAACGATAATATTGTAATCCGCAACTCGACATGTTTTGACGATTTGCAAACCCAGCCCTTTTGTTCCACCGGTCACGATAATTGACTTCACATCGTCCTCACTTTCTTACCGGTTGCACTCATCGATATCTGGTCCGTCACAGTTATGACGGCCGGCACTTTAAAGCGCTCTAGCTTTTCAAAACAATAACGTCTCAGCTGTTTCGCCAACTCTCTATACGGCAGCTCGCCATTGTATACGACCAGAGCTTCCACCAATGAGCCAGTAATAGCACTGCTTTTCTTTCGCACGAGGCAATTCTCTACCTCGGGAAAAGAAGATATCACCGCCTCAACTTCCTCTGGCATAACCTTGTTACCGCCGACATTAATACACCCATTTAGTCGACCTAAAAAAAAACCCTGTCGCCCTCTATTTTCACGAGATCCCCAGTATCTATATATCCGCCATCTGTAAAAGTCTCACCATCCACATACCCAGTGGGAGATATATCAGGTTTAATGAGAAGCGTTCCCAAGCTGCTGATACTCAATGCAACATTTCCAGCGCCTTTTTCGAGAAAATCAACAGGGAACCCCTCTCGTTTGTCTTTTACTGAAAATCCGACACCGGCCTCGGTAGAAGCATAGATGTGAGTAATTTGAGCATCTGGAAATAATTCATCCAGGTTATCCAGGGTGTTCTGATCGACGACCTCCCCTCCAAGGCTGATCTGTTTCAATGGCATGTTCTCCAATCCATCGCTCATAATTGCTTTACGCCACCAGGTCGGAGTGGCTGATATTGCTTCACATCCATGTTTGAAGAAGAATCGCAGTATCTGCTCAAATCGAGTATCTGGAGCTGGAACGATCAAGCATCCTCCGGTAAGGACACTTTGTAGGAAAACCTGAATACCGGCAAAACGAGAGACCTGATACGTTAACCCCCAGATCAAGGTCAAGGGCTGCCCAGATTCGGATGATTGCTTCGTCGTCCTTGTTAAGGATTTCAGGGAGTGCTCGACCAATCTAGGAACCCCGGTGGTTCCCGATGTTGCCAATACCCATTGAGTTTCATGGACAGCTCGTTTTAACTTCGTTTCCTTCAGTTTATTAACTTCGAATCGAAGGGAATTATTCTCGAGCCACAGGCGATCAATAATGATATCACAGTCCAGTTGTTGTATCAGCGCTTCTTTGGTATCGGGTTGCAAATCCTCTGGCACCAAAAACACGCGATCCGCGACACCATCCAGACAAATAAAGCACAGTATCATTATTAGATCAGAATCGCATACCACTGCCATCTTGAGCCCATCAAATGCAAATCGTTTCCTAAAGGAATTTACTACGGCTGCAACGTCTCCATAGGTATATTGACCCTCTTGGTGCACAAAAGCGCTGTTTTTGCATTCAAATACATTGATACGCTCAGAAAGCATGTTCAAGGTTCCTTTCGATGGTTCTCAAACTTACGATAAATACCAATAAACTCTCCGTACGTTTTCGGGTAAAAAGGAGTTGTCATCAAAGTAAAAGGATCGTACCCGATTTCATTATCTAGCTTCGCAACCACGGTTGCAAAGCCCAGAGAATCCATGCCCGTGTCCAACAATATCGAATCATCAACAAGCTCACCAGAGAGTTCCTTGCCGCCCTCTTCCAGAGTCTCAAGAAAAATTTCTCTAATAATCTGCTCTAGCTCCATCTTTTTCTCCATTCGACTGGATGAGAAGCGATTATGCACCTCGCATGAAAGCAAGATAATTTCTAAATAATCCATTTGCGAGGATATCGCGAAACCTCTCTTTCGTCAAACCGTACCACACAGCCGTATCGTCACTGTCAATCTTTTGGCAACCAAAATTCTCGTGAAATCTCCTTACCGAGGTATTTTCTTGTTGCACCCCCAGTATGGCAAAATCGAGATCCAGGGTAAAAAATCCAAAGTGGTAGATTAAACCAGCCGACTCAACCGGTGTGAAAGGAGGTGCTGTTGGATCGATAACCCAGCGTCCCCATTCAAACTGTGATCGACTTTTGTCGATGTTATACGCAGCAATGGTACCCAATGGCCGACCGTCATTGGTTTCGATCATCATGGGATAGTCATCTTGTTTTGCGAGCGTTCTATCTATCCAATCTTTCTGCTTATCGACCGACGGATCTGTCGGATTGATAAAGCGATTCAGCTCAGGATTTAGCCGCAACCCAAGTACAAACTCGGCATCACTCTCCTCCATAGACCTCAAATTGACAGTCTTTCCAGTAATTCTTTTCGCCAACTTCATTGATACTAATTTCCAGATTTATCGTGACGCCATTGCGCATAAAGCTCAGCCAGGGTTCTATGCGAATAGTCATTGGCAGTATATAGTTCTATGATATCATTCACGAATGTTTCCACTCCACTCTTATTGTTTTTAATTTCTGCGACAGATTCAGCGTCGAGAGAAGGAATGTATTTCTTGTTGGCTAAATAATACTCTTCATTTGGAACATTAAGAGTGAAACAAAATGGATGTATATTGAGAATTTTGAGCCCTATCGTCAAGAAATGGTGTTCGTGACGGGAAAGATCCCAGTTATCTTCCAGGCTCCAGTGACAGTCATCTTCCCAAAAAACCGGCATTCTCACGATCCCTGCCCCATGCCGCAAAGGTGTTATCGCCTCTTGAAAATGCAAACACAGATTACTGTCATATTCGATTCCTCTTTTGACAAACTCCCTTGTAATATGAGTATTATCAAAAAAAGAATGTGACCGATAGGTCTTGGCCTCTGGTTGCAGCGAGGACACGTAATCGATGACTTCCAGGTAATTTTCACCGTGCGAGGATCCGGGAAGAAAATTGGGGTGCAAACCCACGTCGACAGCCCCACTCGTAACGAAATCATCTATCTTCTTGCTCGGATGGGTTACAAAGACGGTGGGTTTAATTCCCTTGTTATTCAGGGAATTAATAGTGTAATCAATGCAATACTCGCTTGCCCAATCAACATCCATTGTGAAGCAAAAATTATTTGTCCAGTACATTTTATGTCCGTGAGCTGGAATGAATCATTAGAGCCGTAAAATTCCCTATTCAAATCAGAACCAAACTGGAGCCGGTGCAAATTGTAACCATCTTTGTTCGCCGATCACTGTAAAATTGTGCTGCACAGCATAGCGGCATTTCAGAGCTGACCTTTTGCCAAGAGCCCACCTGAGCGCGGGTTTGCGGGACTGCGCCTGGGTGATCTTCGCCATGTGATTTGGCCTACGTTATGAAAAATGCGAAATGGGCGATGGATGGACCAATGCAACCGATGATTGCACGGCACCCAACAGCAGTCGGGCCTCATCCTGGCGCCCGTCGTGCTGGAGGCAGGCGGCACCTCGGCAGTGTGACAGGTACGTAGAGGTACTCCAGGATGCGTCGTACCGACAACCAAGGCCGACAACTGCGACGGGGACTGACAGCTGAGGCCGGAACCTGGCCGTCACGACGGGTTATTCGGCGATGACTACACCGTTGGTGACGCCTTCTGTGCACTCCTGGGAAAAAACCGAGGCCGACAACCGAGGCCGAGGCGACACCCACTAACAAGGCCACCTATGCGCCGGTGCAATCGGCCATGATGTCGATTACCCGCTGCGCTTCCTCTGCCTGCATAGTGGGGTAGAGCGGCAATATCAACGACATTGCCAGGGCAAGTTCGGTATTCGGCAGCTCGGCCGATTCGACGCCCACATACGCTGCCTGGTGGTGACAGGCCATGTATGCAGGCCGGCAGGCAATGCCGTTATCGAGCAGGCGCTGGGCCACCCGATCCCGCGCCATCGGGCTCTCAGCCCCGATACGCACCGCATACGACTGCCAGTTCATGCGCACGTGGTCGGGGACGCGCGGCTCGATCACGTGGGGCATGGAGCGAAACGCAGCCGTATACTGCGCTGCACGCTTTGCGCGCTCTTCGACGAGCTGATCCAGCCGGGCCATCTGCACCACGCCGAGGGCACCCTGCACGTCCGACAGTCGATAGTTGTACGCAACCTCGTTGAATTCTTCCGCGAGCAGCGCCGCAACTGTGTTGGCGGCGTGCTTCTTGGTGTCGGAGATGGAAGCACCATGGTTGACCAGTTCGCGCGCGCGCCGGGCCAGCTGCGGATCAGCCATGGTGATCATTCCGCCCTCACCAGTGGTGATGACCTTGCGAGGGTGAAAGCTAAAACAGGTGATGTTGCCGAGCCCGCCGATCGAACGACCGCGGTAACGACTGCCCAACGCACACGCGGCGTCCTCGATGACGAGGAGCCCGCGGCTGGCAGCAAGCTCCGTGATCTCGTCCATTTCGGCTGGTAGTCCAAACTGATGGACAACCAGAATGGCCCGGGTGCGCGCCGAGATGCGCGGAGCAATGGTCTCTTTCGTCATGTTGAAGGTGGATAGATCGATATCCGCGAATACCGGCTCGGCCCCGGCCATGCGAATGGCGTTGGGGCAGGCGATCCACGTGTACGACGGCACGATCACCTCGTCGCCGGCAGCAATACCGGCAATACGCAACGCCACCTGTAGAGCACATGTGCAGTTGGAGCACGCGATAGCATGACTGGCGCCGGTGTACTCCGCAACGGCGCGCTCGAACTCGCGGACCTTCGGCCCCTGAGTCAACCACCCGGAGCGAATGACCTCGGCGACGAGCTGTTCTTCCTCCTCACCGGTGAACGGACGGGTCAACGGAATCTTCATGGTGTTACCTCGTTTCGCCCTCGCACGATCTCTTCGGCAACCAGTCCGGGTCGCGCGGGTGGATACTCGCCGTCCACAAACAGGCGATTCCACCACTCAAAACACATGAGCGACCAGATCAGAAAGCGGTGGTTGTGGCGGTCCTCGATGTGATCATCGAGGATTTTCTCGAGATACGCGGGTTCGAAATAGCCTCGATCAGTGGCCCGATGACCGAGCAGCAGGTCGCGAATGTACCGATACGCGTCCTTTTTGTACCAGGTGCGATCCGGCGGGGTGAACCCCTGCTTGCGCCGCGTGACCACCTCGTGTGGCAACAGCCCGCGCATGGCCTGGCGCAACACGAATTTGCCTTGCTCGCCGCGCAAGCGCAGTCCGGCCGGGATGCGCCGGGCGTATTCGACGAGTTCGTTGTCCAGAAACGGAACCCGCGCCTCGACCGAATGCGCCATGCTCAGCTTATCATCGACGATGAGCAGGCCGTTCAAAAAGGTCTTGAAGTCGAAATACATGGCGCGATGCAAATTGGCGCCCACCGGCGCGCGAGCCATCGTGGCCAGAAAGCTGTCGCGTGGAGTCCAGTCGCCGAGTTGGTGCCGAACGCTGTGGGTGAATAGACCGGACAGCTGCTCGGGCTGCAAAAGGCGCGACGCGCGGCGATACAAACGGTCGTCGAAGTGATCGGGCCCGACCTCCAGGAGCGGCAAATACCGCCATGGATATCCGGCAAATAGCTCGTCGCCACCCACCCCCGATAAGACTACCGTCACGTGGCGCCGGATCATCTCGGCGGTGTAATACACCTGATAGCTGATCCCGACGCGCGGCTCGTCGAGATGCCAGACCACTGTGGGCAGGGCCGGAATCATCGCATCTGGTCCCAGCTCGAGTTCGTGATGGACCGTGCCCAGACCGGCAGCCAGGCGATGGGACTCGTCCCGTTCGTCGAAAAACGCCTCGAGCTCGGAACGTCCCTCGGGAAGGCGAAACCCACAGGTGAATGTGTGCATGCTGGGCAGCCGGCGAGCCGCCACCGCAGTGATGGCCCCGGTGTCCATGCCCCCGCTCAGATACGAACCGAGCGGAACCTCGCTCATCAGCTGGCGCTCGACAGCGGCCTCGAATCGCTGCCGGATTCCCGCTGCCCAGACCGCTGCATCCCCGGCCCGGGGCTCGAACTCGAGATCCCAGTACCGACGCCGGATGCGTTTTTGCGCAGTAAAGGTCAGGCTCTGTCCCGCCGGCAAAAGCAATACACCGGCAAAGAGGGTGCGCTCGCCAAAGGTGTTCTGAAACGACAAATGCTCGGCAAGGGCAAATGCATCCGGGCGGGCAGAAAATCCCGGCACGGCCAGAAATGCCTTGATCTCCGAGGCAAACGCGACGACGTCTCCGACCTGGGTGTAGTACAGAGGCTTCACGCCAAACCGGTCGCGCGCTATGGTCAATTCGCGCTCTCGAGCGTTCCACACGGCAAACGCAAACATGCCATCGAGCTCGGCCACACTGTCGACTCCGCGCTCTTCGAATAAATGGACAATGACCTCGGTGTCGGTATCGCTGCGAAAACGATGCCCGCGAGCGACCAGCCCACTGCGCAGCTCGGCATGATTGTAGATTTCACCGTTGGCGACCAGCACAAACTGGTCGTCTTCGCTGGCGATCGGATTTCGCCCCCGCGCCGACAGGTCGATGATGCTCAGTCGCCGGTGTCCGAGCGCGACAGGCCCCCGGGCGAGATAGTCGTCGTCGTCCGGGCCGCGGTGAGCAATGAGCTCGCCCATGCGCCGGACAATCCCGATATCGGCAGAATCGCCGGTCAGATGAAACAGTCCCGCTATCCCGCACATGATCGCTTCTCCATCACGGCATCAACCCTGTTAGCCGTGCGCGAGTCGCACTTCCCTGGTCTGTTCCCGCCAGTCGATCACGTTCTGCAACCCCTGCTCGAGCGTCGTGGTTGCCGCGAAGCCAAGCCGCTCTTTGGCCCGGCTCGGATCGCCCCACCGGCGCTGCACGAGACCGCTGTCCATGGGCTGAAAGACCGGCTGCAATCGGTCCGACTTGCCGCGCAGCTCGATGAGCAACTCGGCCAGCTCTTTGACCGTGGTCTCTTTTCCGCTGCACACGTTAAACACCTCGTCGGTGATATCGCTCTGCAACCCGAGCACGTTGGCCCGCGCAACATCGGCCACATACACCAGATCGACTGTCGCCGAACCATCGCCCCGCACGATGGGCGGCTCATCGGCGTCGATCCGGTTGAGGAAGTGCATGATGACATCCATATAGGCGGCATCGAAGGGTTGCCGCGGCCCGTACACGTTGAGATAACGAAATGCCACATACGGCAGGCCGAACGCCTTGTAAAACGACCGGTAGTGCTGCTCGTTGGCGACCTTGGAAGCGCCGTAGAAGAGATCGTTGTTGAACGGGTGCTTTTCGTCGGTCGGCAGGTACAAACCGTCGCCGTAAACCGATGACGACGATGCGGCAACCAGCTTCTTCACCTTGTAGTTGACGCATGCCTCGACAAGATTAAACGTGCCTACAATATTGACCTCGAGTGACAGCCGCGGCTCGCGCTGGCACTGGCGCAACCACGCCGCAGCCTGATGGAATACATAATCGCATCCCTTTACCGCCTCCCTGAGCCTGGCAGTATCCCGGAGATCGCCCTGGATCAGGGTCACGTGCCCGTTTGCGCGCGCCCACTCCAGATGCTCGGGCCGGCCGCGCACCAGACTGTCGTACACGATGATATCGCCAGCTTCAGCCCGGATCAGTTCATCGACAATATGCGATCCGACCAGGCCAGCCCCACCGGTAACCAGTATCTTCGCTCCTGCAATATTCATGGTTTTATCATCCGTTCACGAGATTTTGATGAGGCGTCCGTCCGCCTCCAGCGAGTTTTGGGCCGCCTCCAATATCTTGACGACGCGAAGCCCGTTTGCACCGTTGGTGATCGGCTGCTTGCCGCTCTGCGCACAATCGATGAAGTGGCGGACCTCTTCGCGCAGTGGCTCGGCGAATTGCACCCTCGGTGTCACGATATCGCCCGTGCGGGTCTGAAACTTGAAGTGCGCAAACGACTCGGTGCTGTCGAGCAGCTCGTCGATTTCCACGATGCCCTTGTCGTGGATGCGGATCTTCTCGTCGAGGCTGACGTCGTCGTAGACCACCATCTTTTTGCTGCCGACCAGAGTCATCATGCGGATCTTGCGCGGATCGAGCCAGCCCAGGTGAAGATGCGCACTCACCCCGCCGGGATACTCGAGGGTTGCGAATACGACGTCCTCCACCCCCTGGGTCAAGAACGAAAAACCACGCGCCGATACCCGTACGGCCTCTTGCCCCAGCCAGTAGTTGAGGATGGAGATATCGTGCGGCGCAAAGCTCCACAGCGCGTTGAGGTCGCTCTGAACCCGGCCCAGGTTGACCCGCTGCGAGTACACGTAGAGCAGCTGGCCGAGGTCGCCGGCGTCCAGGTACTGCTTGATCCGCTGAACCGCCGGGTTGTATTCGAATACGTGGCCGACAAATAAAATGCTGTGGCGTTTCTCCGCCAGCTCGATGAGGCGGGCGCACTCGGACGAGCTTCTGGCCAGGGGCTTTTCCACGAATACGTGCCGTTTGGAGTCGAGAAAGGCCTGGGCAAGCTCGAAGTGAGTCGCGATCGGCGTCGCGATGACCACGGCATCTACCCTGGAATCCCCGAGCACCTGTTTCCAATCGCCGGTGATCTGCGCGTCCGGGCAGAACCGCTCCCTGGACGAATTTGCCCGGGCCAGGTCTTGATCACATAAATACGCGACCCGCACCTCTCTGAGATTGGCCAGGTTTCGCACGAGATTTGGGCCCCAGTAGCCGAGCCCGATCACTGCTACGTCGATCATCGCTGCACAAACTCCTTGATGGCGGTTACCACATAAGACTGCTGTTCGTGGTTTAGCTCGGGAAAGAGCGGCAATGAAAGTACCTGCTCCGCGGCTTTTTCGGTCACTGGCAAGCTCACGTCGTCGTAGCCCATCTGCGAGTACGCCGGCTGCCGGTGCAGGGGAATTGGATAGTGAATTCCGGCGCCGATTCCGCGCGATTTCACGTGGTCCAGAAGCGCGTCTCGCTCCGGGTACCGCACCACGTAGAGGTGATATACGTGGCGGACATTGCTCGCCTCTTGCGGCAAACCCAGCCCGGTGTCGGACAAGAGCTCGCTGTAACGAGATGCCAGGCGGCGACGCGCATCTGTCCACTCGGATAGATGGGCCAGCTTGGTCGCGAGCACAGCCCCCTGCAGCCCGTCCATGCGCTCTGAACGGCCGATCTCGTCGTGCGAGTACTTGGCCGTCCGGCCGTGGTCGCGGAGCAGCCGAACTCGCTGCAAAAGCTCCAGGTCGCGGCCGGTCACCGCACCGGCGTCGCCATAGGCGCCCAGGTTCTTGCCCGGATAAAAGCTGAAACAGGCCAGATCGCCGATGCTGCCGCATGGTTTTCCGTCGATCTCGGCACCATGGGCCTGGGCCGAGTCCTCGATCACGCGGAGACCGTGCTTGTCGGCAATGCTCGTGATGGCGTCCATCCGCGCCGGGTGTCCATACAGATGAACGGGAATGATGGCCCGGGTGCGGGGCGTGATCGCGGCCTCGATCTGATCGGGATCGATGTTGTAGGTAGCGGCCTCGATGTCGACAAAGACCGGACGGGCACCGTTCATCGAAATGGCTTCCGCGGTGGCAAAAAACGTGTGCGCCGTGGTGATGACCTCGTCGCCCGGACCGACCCCGCAGGCGCGCAGAGCCAGAATCAGAGCAGCTGTGCCCGAGGACACGCCGACCGCCCCGCGGGCACCGACATGGTCGGCGAACGCGCTCTCGAATCGCTTTACCTCCTCGCCCAAAATAAATCCGGTGTGCTCGAGAACCCGCGCGATCGCCGCGTCGATCTCGGGCTTGATACCGCGGTACTGTGCCTTGAGGTCTACCAGTGGAATCTTTTGCATCATACCGATTCTACGCTCTTCTATGGTTTTATTGACTGTCTATCTATCTATCTATCTATCTATCTATCTATCTATTGCTTGCTTTCTATTAGGCCGTCTCGGTCGTATACCGACAGTTGATCGATCGAGCCGATCACCCGGGCGGGATTGCCGACCACGACAGCTCCGCGTGGCACATCGCGCACGACCACCGCCCCAGCTCCGACCAGGGCGTCCTGCCCCACAGTCACACCGGGCAGGATGGTGACGTTGGCACCGACCTTGGCGTTGCGGCCGATGCGCGGACCGGCCAGGCGGTCTTTTACGCCGCGGCTGCGCGGATATCGCGCGTTGGTGAGGACTGCGTTGGGCCCGATCCAGGCATCCTCGGCCAGGACCGAGTATTCGGGGACAAACGCATTGGAGTGAATGCGCACGCCGGCGCCGACATCGACGTGATGCTCGAGGACCGAGTGACTGCCGATGCTCACATCGTCCCCGATGTGATTGCACTCGCGAACCATTACGCCGTGACCGGTGCGGAAGCGCGCGCCGATCACGTTGCCGGCATAAATGACCGTGTGAGAGCGGATGATCGCGCCGGCACCGATCTGCGTGGGCAGGGGCTCGCCTGTGTGCCCGTCGGGCTGTACGCCGATGACGACATATTCGCCGCACGAGAAGTTGTCGCCGACGTCCACGCCGGGATAGATCGTCGCCATTTTGGCTGAATACGGGGTTCCCATCGATGTGCCGCGCAGTTTGGCGGCCGGAGTCTACTACAAGTCGAAGCTGCCGAGGCGGGTTTGACAGGCTTCGAGAGGATCGATAGGTTGCACCGGGGGGCGCTGCTCGACCCCTCCGACAAAAAGTGTATGCGCCGTTCGAGGACCAACCATGAAAGTGATCATTCCTGCAGCGGGCCTCGGCACGCGGATGCTGCCGGCGACCAAGGTCGTGCCAAAGGCACTCTTGCCAGTGGCGCGCAAACCGGTGATTCAGTGGGCTCTGAGAGAGGCGGCCGAGGCGGGACTGCGCGAGGTGATCGTCGTCATTGCTCCAGCTCACACCGCGATCCGCAGGTTTCTCACCCCGACCTCGGGCGAGTTCGGCAACCAGCCGGACGTCGCCGCGCTCGACGACTTGCTCCGCACTGTGACGATCACATTTGTCGAGCAGCCGAAGCCGCGCGGGCTGGGCGATGCGCTGCTGTGCTGCCAAGACGCCGTGGCCAGCGCACCCTTTGCAGTGATGCTACCGGACAATGTGCTGCCGGAAACCAGCAGGGTGATGCGGACCTTGCTCGCGGTCCATGCCCGCACTGGCAAGAGCTGCATTGCCCTGCGCCGTCAGGTTTCCAGCAAGGCCAATCTCGAGGTCGAATCACTCGGTGACCAGCTCCACGCCATACGCGGTGTGGTTCGAGCATACCAGCGCGCTCGGGCCGGCCTCGAACGCGTCGGGGGGGTGGGACGATACGTTCTCACCAGCGAGTGTTTTCCGATCTTGCAGCGCAATGCGGGTGCGAGTGCCGGCGGGGAGCTGAGCGATGTGGACATGCTGGACGAACTGGCCCGAGGCGACCGGCTACTCGGCGCCATGACCGCCGAGCCGTTGCGCCATGTCGGGGCCGACGACACCGATGCCCCCAGCTCGTGGAGCGATGCCTGGAAGCATGATGTGCCCGGTCACGCCGAGCTGTGGAACCTGCACGCCACCTTGCGCGACGAGATTCGGGCGCGCTGGAACCGCCGCGTCCCGTTTGCCGACACCTTGCTCGACCGGTGGGAAATCGCCCACAACCTGGGTTTTGGCGAGGGGGCCAGCGTGTATGACAGCAGTCTGATCCTGGGCGATGTCGCGGTCGGAGCGCATACCTGGGTCGGGCCGTTCACCGTGCTGGACGGACGAGGAGGGCTCGCGATCGGCCAGTATTGCAGCATCTCTGCCGGCGTCCAGGTCTACTCTCACAATACGGTAGAGTGGGCCCTGTCGGGCGGACGTGCCCAGGAGACGCGCCAGCGGACTACCATCGGCGACAACTGCTATATTGGTCCGCACAGCGTGGTGAGCGCCGGCGTGACCATCGGCCATCACAGTGTCGTGGGCGCCAACAGTTTTGTGCGCCGGGACGTCGCTCCCTTCAGCATCGTGGCCGGCTCGCCGGCCAACCCGATCGGACGCGTCGAGCTGGCCGACAACGGCGACATTCGCCTGGTCTACCCGGCCCGATCGGCCGGCCCACAGGATGAATAGGGCAGAACCGGGCCGCGAGCCGTTCAGCTGGCCCGGCGCTTGTTTTGCTTGTCGCGAAATGCGCGCTCGATGAGGTCCACGTAGCGGGACACCAGGTCGTCGACCATGTTCTTTTCGAACCATGCCCGCGACTGCTCAGCGCGGCGCAGAAATGGCGCCGGATCGGCTTCGAAGAGCCGGAGATTTTCGGTCACCTCTGCGGCGGTGCGCACATTGATCGGTTGAATAAAATCCTTCCAGCCAAACACGCGCCTGTACTCGTCGATGACGAAGTAGCCCATGAGTGGCTTGCCCATCGAGACCGCTTCCCATCCGGTCGACCCGGTACCACCCACACAGAACTGATCGGCCACAACATCACAGGCGTCGATGACATACCGCAGTGACCGCCGGCCCATGATCGGCCACCAATGCACGTGCCCTGCGATGCCGAGGTCCCGGATCAGAGTCTTGCTGGCATCGACGTCTTCGCCGTATTCCAGAAGGAGCAGGCACGCCTTGCGGTCGGTGTGCGCGATGTACTCGGCAAACCCCTTGATCAGGACGTCGTTGCCCTTGGTGAAGTGAATGTGGTGACGCCACAGCTGCCGGCTGTGGTTGACGATCAAGAGGTCGTTGTCGGCGCGCAACCGGTCCACAGTGTCGGCCACTTCGGGCAGCACGCGACTGCGCTGCGGCGGGCGCCGAAAGCTCGGGTAATACACGTAGAATACCGGCTGATGCACCGCTTGCCGGCCGAGCTTGCGAATCGTTCCCAGGGTTCCCGGCCCGACGCTCGGCTCGCCGGGATGGGTATTGAGAATGAACCGGCAGTCTCGCAAGCCGCCGCGCTGGAACCCGGACAGCAGCCACATATATATCGAGCTCAGAGTCAGCTGCGTTTCTGGATAGGGATATTGAAAGATGTCGGAACCGTAGGGCACAAAGAGATCCAGCGTGAGCCCGGCTTTTTTGAGATAGGCCGGCACGTAGCCGCAGCCGAGCAGGACATCGTAGCCCGCGAGTGATCTGCGGATTTTTGCTGCCGGGGTGAGAAAGAAGCGCTTGGGGTGGCCCCAGTCGAGCGACTTGATCCAGCTAAAATCCTCATCTGGAGAGTCGGCGTCTTCCCGGGGCAAGAAGTGGGATTTCTCCCAGCCGGTCAGCAGCAGCTCCGCATCGACGCCGCGATCGCGCAGGTAGCGCGCGATGACGAACATGGTGAGGTTCTCGTTGTGGATACACGCGACTTTCATGGCTTCTCCACCCGGCGTGCGATCACGGTGATGCCCGCTTCTTCGACCACCTCGTGATCGACGACCAGGCCAGCGTCCCGGCACCAGGCTCGCACCTCTTCGGGAGTTTGGCGGTGCGCATTGGACGGCGCGTACCAGTCGAAGTTGATGTGATGCAGCTCGTCGAACGACATTTCCGGGCGGTAAAACGCCTTGAAGATGTGCCAGTAGAAGAATCGCTGCAGCGGCAGCTTGCCGGCCGGGATGTCGAGAATGTCGATCGCAGTGGGAACATCGATGTCCAGGTCGAGATCGCCGAGCATCGCGCCGAATTCGGTCAGTGGCTTGAGCGCCTGCCACGCGTCTTGTGGCGTCATGTCGCGCAGCTTGTCGCGAATATAGTCATCGGCAAACTCGCGAATCGGTCCCTTTTTTCGGTACACGTAGAAGAGGAAGCGGCCGTTTGGCGCGAGCAGCCGGGCCAATGACGTCAACGCCTGTCGGGTGGAGTCGGTGTGGTGAAGAACGCCCTCGGAAAAAACCACGTCGACCGATCGTTCCCGCAGGGGAAGTTCGGTGAGGTCTGCCTGCAAAAACGCCGCTTCGATGCCGCGTTCCTCGAAACGAGTGCGGGCGACGTCCACGGCGTCGGAGATATCGACTCCGAGGTAGCGAACCCGGGCCAGCCGCTCGCCGAACAGTTCCAGGGAGGACAATCCGGCCCCGCACCCTGCATCGAGGACCAGCGGATGGCCACCGTACTCACTCCACCACGGCGCGTTTGCGATATCGCCATAGCGCTCGCGCAGCCAGGTGCGAGTGCGAGCGAGAGCGGCTTCGGACTCAAACGTATCGCGCTGGTGCCATTTGAAGCCAAATGACCGCCCGGTTTGCCCCTGGTCATCGGAGACCAGCGATCGGGCGCGAAGGATGCGGTTTTGCCGCACCAGCGAAACACCGCGCACAGCGATCTGTCCGCCCTCCGCGGGCAGTGTGGTGTCGAGGATCTGTTCCAGCCAAGCCGGCTCTGTCATGGCGCGTGTCGTAGCATATCGAGCGGCAAGCTTGAAGCGGCAGACGCCGGACCAGAGACCGGCGCTCAGCCGAGTTCGGCCGCGCAATCCGGGCAGCGGTCGGCCCAGGGCATCTCGGCGAGGGCCAATTCACCGAGATCGACCCCGCAGCGTCTGCACCGGCCAAAGCGATCATCACTGGCGTCGAGCAGGGCCCGGCACGCCTCGACGTGATCGAGATAGGCGCGCAAGCGCTCTTCGAGCCGCATGCCCGGCTTTTGTCCCGATGCCGGCAGCTCGCGCAGCTGGATTCGCCTCTCCTTTCCGGCCAGCACGTCGGCCAGCGCTTCGGCGATCTGCTTGCCCTTGCGCAGGATGCCAGCGCGATAGTGGGCTCGGGTTTGCTCGTCAAATCGCAATGCCATAATGCATATACCGATGCTCGATGGCAGACTGCAATCCTCGAATCCGATCACCTTCGCTGCGCCTCCATCGCAAAGCGGCCCGGACACCGACCTGGGCTGGACGTGAATGGCGACCGACCTGGAGCTCAGTGTGTTGCTCCCGCCTGGCTTGCTGCCCGGCAGGCCTCGGGCAATGGGTTGCTGCGCACCCCCGCGACTGCTGATTCTGATCGCTTGCCACCGTGGTCTGAAGAGTAGCTCGCATCGATGGCGGCGACAAGGTGCAACGCTGTCCGGCCGCTATCGCCCGATGTGACCGAGGCTGCGCTCGCCGGCAGTGCCGTGTAAGAAGACACTGCCGCTGCCGTTACGCAATTCGATGAGTGGACAGAAGCAGTTTGTGAGAACCGATTTTGGCGGGCGGCATTTTGCTGTCCTTTTTTACGCGAGAAGTCTTTCCGCATTGGTCGGGCTGGCCGTGATGACCGGCTCGGCCTGTGCGATGGGAGGCAGCAGCAAGGCCCAACCGGCCGCGCCGGTCCCGGTGGCGACCGGGACGCTGTCGAGCCAGGCTCCCTTCGCCCTGGCCCGGGGCAGAACGCCCGCGCCGGCCACTGTCCAGTCCACTGCGCGGGCCGACCACAACCAGCCACGGCGCGAGCTAAAACTGGTGGTCGAGGGATCACTCGAACTCCAGGTCGACGACGTTGCCGGAGCGGCGCTGGCCATTCGCAGCCGGGTAGAGGACGCCGGGGGTCGCATTGTCGGAGAGCAGCTTTCGGGCGGAGCCGCTTCCTGGACCGGCCGCATGCGGATCGCCTTACCCCCGCCCCGGGTCGCGGACTTCACGAGATGGATCGCCGATCGTTACGAGATCAGCAGCAAACAGATCCGGGGCACAGATGTTTCGCGCACCCTTTTCGATCAGGACATTGCGCTGGTGAATCTCACCCGTACGCTGGAGCGATTGCGCCAGTTGCTCGAACGCGAGGGATTGGCGATGAGTGAGATCTTGGCCATTGAAAGCGAGATGACCCGTCTGCGCGGCGAAATCGAGCGCATCAAGGGCGACCGGCGATGGCTCGAGCACCGAGTCGCCTTTGCCACGCTCGACATCGGCCTCAGCCGGCGCGAAGGGGCCATTCTCGGTCCCCGGGCCAAGTTCTATCCGGGCCCGCGACTGTCCACGCTGGTCCTTTTCGATCCCGGCGACAGCCAGCGAGTCCGTGTCGGCGGCGGTGTCGCAGTCCACTTCAGGCCCCGCTTGTCCCTCGAATTGGACATATTCGAGGGCGCGGACGGCGATAGACGCTCGGTTGTGGCCAGCTTGGGCGGTGCGCTCTACTCGGACTTTCTCGGCCGCGGCAAACGGCGCTTTTTGAACCCCTATCTCGGTCTGCGCCTCGGCTACGGATACCTCGATGGCTCCGCCTTCGCATTTGCTGGCGGCGTCGGCGTCGAACTGTTCAAGAGCAAGTACGCCCTGCTCGACACCAATATCAACGTATTTGGCTTTGCCGGCGACGACTTCGACGCAGCCGCCGTTGCCAGTGCCACCCTGGTATTTGCATTCTGAACCGGGGACGGCTCCTGCAAGCTCTGCGCGACCGGGCGCAGTCGTGGACTTGATCGAAGTTGCACCGGGCGCGAACGATTTTTTGCGGAGATCCGGGCGAATAGCCGGTCTTCACAGGTCAGAGCCGGCAGCGATTGTCCGTCCCATTGTCATCCGAGTCGCTGGCCGAGCGCAGTCAATCGGGCGTTCCACAGCGGTGAGTTCGCCGCCGAATTCCTGGCATGCTCGTACCACGCCCGGGCCTCCTCGAAGCGCTCGACGTGACAAAAAACCTCAGCAGCCAGTACGGCAACTTCCGCACGCAATTCGCGCACCGAGCTGCCAGCCAGCGAATGCTCCAGGGCGATCCACGCCTCGTGCTCCATCGGCTGCTGGTCGGGCCGCTCGTCGGATCGAGCCACCGAGCGAACCAGGGCTCGCTCCCCCGGTCGCACAACTGCTCGATCGGCCCGATCAAGTCGATTGATCGGTCGAGCGACCGCTCGCCTGACCCGATTGGCCCGGTGAGCCGGGTGGACCACCTCATCGGCTTCGTCCGGGTTATCCGACCGAGCGACAACTCGCTCGATCGCTCTCTCAGTGGCTCGCTGGATGGCTCGTTCGATGCTAACCGGCGCCAATCGGTCGTCAGCTCGGTCGTCCAGTGCAGCTGTGGCCAGACGGACGAGCGTCAGCATGGCCCGACTGGACGGGGGGATATCATCGGCCGAAAATCTCTCCTCAACCCATCGCAAATGCGCGATCGCTTCGAGATCGCCCTGGCTGCACAGAATGCGGGCCAACAGAAGATGATCCTCGTACATGACGTACTCACCGAGAAAGGCGAGGTAGAGCTGGCGAGACCGCCGGGCCAGCACCAGAGCCTCGTCGATTCGGCCACACCAGTACAGGCTTTCGGCCAGACTGAGCAGCGCTGCGCGCTCGAGTTTGACATCGCCGAGCTGATGGGCCCGCGTGCGCGCGGCCTGCAAGTCGGCAATCATGCGGTCGATGCCGTGCTGCCTGAGCCACAGTGCCCGGCGACTCAGGTGTGCGGCGGCCAGTTGACGCTCGTCCCCAGCACGCCGACAGCGGGCGATCACCTCGTCGAAACGCCGCCCGGCTTCATCGACGCGATCGACGCCGACAAGCGCCGGTGCTAGCAAGAGTAGCGCCGCCGTGTGGATCTCATCATCGCCCACGGCGGCGGCACTGCGCACTGCGCTCACGAGCATCTCGACAGCGTCGGAGTACTGCCCGCGCCTGAGCTGGATACGGCCGCAGGCCAGGTGAAGCGCACCGACCAGCTCGCCGGAGTCGAGGCGACGTACTCGAGCCAGGGCCAGTTCCACTGCCCTGACAGATTGCTTCCACTGAGCACAGTCGTCGAGTATGCGGGCTTCGCAAAGGAGCAGTGCCACCTCTTCGGCATCGTCGCCGCGCTTCTCGGCGGCGGCGCGGGCCCGGCGCAAATCGTCGATCGCGTCGCCAAATTTCTGGAGACAGTAACGGGCCCGACCGCGACCGGCCAGAGCTCGCGACCACTCGGCGCGAGATTCATCCAGACAGCTCAGCGCCGAGGAGTAGGCGTCGTCCGCCTCGGCATGGCGGTGATCTTCGTGGCACTGACGTGCGATCTCGATATACAGACTGGCGGCCAGGTCATTGGCTCCGCACTGCGTGGCATGGTAAGCGAGACGCTGCCGAGAAGCAGCGGGGGAGCGCTGCAGATAGGTTGCGACACTGGCGTGAATCCGCTGCCTGCGCCGTGCTGGAATGAGCGCGACGATGGCCCCGCGCAACAGCGAATGGCCGATCCGGTAGCCGTGCAGCTCATACTCGAGGACACCGATCTGGCACAGCTCGGCCAATCCCGCCGGCATATCGAACTCGTCCGCCGAATCAGCTGTTCCGGCGTCGACGGCGAGAACGCCGCGCAACTCGCTCTCGGCAAAGCTGTCGGTGAAGCGGTCGCCCAGTAGCGCGCATATCTCGGCCAACGGGCCGAGATGCCGGGGAATTGCCCGCACCACCTGGCGCCCCAGACGCTCATCGAGAGCCCCCACAGTCGCCGAGCGAAGCTGGTCGATGTCGAGTACATCTCTCTCCGACTCGGGCGAGGAATGGTGGTTGCGCGCCGTGTGATGGCGAATTGCCCGAGCCAGCTCGACCACATAGATCGGGATGCCGGCCGAAAACTCGCACAGCCAGTTCCATCCCGATGCCGATATCCGACCCGGCGCTGCCACCGCGTCGCGCAAAACGGCGCAGGTATCTCGGCGATCGAGAGGAAGCAGGCTGCGCCGCTGGCCGTCGGGTGCCCGCCGGCCCCAAAGCGGGCGCCGCGAATACAGAGTCGGCTGAGCCACGACCCAGACACCGAGCGGCACCGGCAGATCATCTGAGCCAGTAGCCAGCTCCAGTGCATCGAGAGCGATATCATCGCCCTTGTGGACATCGTCGATGAGCAGAAATAAGGGCTGTTTTCTGGCCGCATGGGTCAAGGCCAGGACCAGGGCTAGCGACGCGGCCCGGTGCAAGCCCTGGCACGTGCCGATGGTGGACGAGAGCTGCGGCGCGTCTTGCGGCACTGCTCCGAGCAACCATCCAGTGGCCCACCGGCCGGCCTCCGAGGGCCTGGCACCGAGCCGGAGCCAGGCGTCATCAAGAGCGGCGAGCGACTGCTCGTCGCGGCTTTCAAAATCGCGCGCGTCAACGCCGGGCAGGGCGAAGAGAAGGCGAAACAGAAGGCGGGCGAGGCCGTACGGATCATCCTTCCGCGAAAGCGCGGCACGCAGGTAGTTGACCCGCGGCCCACAGTCGCTGCGCAGCGCCACGGTGAGGGCGTGGAGAAGATGGGTCTTGCCCATGCCCACAGTGCCATCGACGGTCGACAATACGGGCGTCCAGTTGCTCACACAACGAGTCGCCTCGGCGATCAGTTGGTCGAGAATGTCGTCTCGGCCGCGCAATAAAAAAGGCAATATATCGGCCGGGGGCCGATGAGACGTGAGCCTCGCAGTCGCCGATGATGTGGCCTCGACCGAGCCCGGCCGCTCTGCTCGATCCACGCCTCCCTCCAGCCCACCTTTGCCGAGATCTCCGGCCGATAGATCGGCCGGTTCTCCGTCTTCGGTTGTCCCTTCGAGCTGCGTGGTCGCTGTGCTGGTCGACTCGTTGGCCAACCTCGCCGGATCATCGGGGTCGATCGCAGACAGATCGTCTGCGATCGCGAGTTCGGTCGTCGACGAGAAACTCTGGCCGATTTCACTCAATAGCAGGGCAACTCCGTGAAAGTCACGAGGCCGAAAAAACGGCTCCTTGGCCAGTAGCTGATCGACCAATTCGGCCAGAAGCGGCGGGATTGTGCCGCAAAACTCGGATACGGGAATATGTGGTTCTCCGATCAACCGGCGCAGCGTGGCCTGAGCTGTACTCGCTCGGAAGGGCGACTCGGTGGTGAACAGCTCGTAGAGCAGAACACCAAACGAGAACAGGTCCGAGCGATAATCCACGTCTTTGCCAGTCGCCTGTTCGGGCGACATGGCCCGAAACGTGCCCACGATCCCCCTTCGAGCGGTCACCGGCTCGACACCGGCCAGTTTGGCAATTCCAAAGTCGACGATCTTGGCCTTGCCAGAATGGGTGAGCAGAATGTTCTCGGTCTTCAAATCGCGGTGGATGATGCCAGCATCGTGCGCCTCGGCCATGCCGTCGGCAATCTGCCGGCCGAGTTCGACTGCATGGACCAGAGCGATCCGACCCCGGGACAAGCGCTGGCGCAGCGAAGCACCCTCAATGTACTCCATCACCAGGCAATCGAAGTCACCTTCTTCGATGATATCGTAGATGTGTACAATGGCCGGATGATTGAGCTTGGCCGCTATTCTGGCCTCACAGCGAAAGCGAGCGCGGAGCTTCTGTGATCGAGTGCTGCTCGGCAGCATCCGCTTGATCGCGACATGTCGGTCGAGCCTCTCGTCATAGGCGAGATATACTGCCCCCATGCCACCCGCACCCAGCTGTCGCACGATGCGATATGGGCCGATCGAACCAGTCACTGCCACGTTTCCGTTCGCGACCTCAACGCCGCAATTGTATCTACGAATCTATCAGCTTCTAATATTACAGCAATAACATCAAAGTTGCACTCTTTTCATCAAAACATGTCCTTACCCGTATTGCACACCATTGGTAGGCCACCGGCCGGCAATGTGTTGACCAGACATATACACCCTGCTCGCTGGTTCTCGAACTGCCACTTCATGGACGAATCCCCGCTGTCATGTGGGCCAGTCTCAACCCCGAAGAAAAAAAAGTAACTTGTATGCCAATGTGGAAGATCGAGGTGTGCAGAATACCGTGTCCGACCCACGGCGAAGCGAGCGCGATGCAACCGCGGCAGATGTCGCGGTGATTGATCCCGGGCAGGGACAACGCCCAGGGACGATGCCTGGAGTTTGCGATGGGGTGATGCCAAACAACTCATCCGGGGATCGGGATGGCCACGAGATGGGGGCCGCATGGGCCGAATGCGTTACTCTCGCTCCATGACCGCGCAGGGTACGAAGTCGCAACCCATCACCATATCGGCAGACGACGTCGAGAACGAGATCGCCCGTCTGTTCGGCGATCCCGCTCAATCGGGTCTGGTGATCCGAGTGCAGGGGGGCGAAGACTCGGTGGATGGACGAAGTGCGGCGTTTCACGACCTGCTCGAATCGCTCCGCCTCTACGACTTTCAGAAATCGGAACAAGAACTCCGCGTCGCACCGCCGGACAACGACACCATCGCAAGTGCCCTGGCAGTGCTGGCCAGGACCCGGCTCAAACGGCGCCTCTTCGAGCGGGTCTTGCTCACCTTCGGCAAGCGCATCGTCGAGCCGCTCGGCCGGATCCTGGACACGACGCCAGGCGGGGCGCTGTTCGGGCGTATGGGACAGATACGCGACAACTTGCTGGGCTGGATCCAGGATCTCAAACTGACCCACGAGACTCAGGAGATCCTGACCGAAGACCTGCACAAGCTCCTGTCGGACGATTACCTCGCCATGCTGGCCGAGCACGAGGAGAACGTGCAGCGGCCCCGCGTGACCGAGCTCGCCCAGCAGATCTTGCATCTCATCGGAGTCACGTTCGACCACGCATTTCGGCAGTGGCCGCACCACGCCAAGACCATCGCCGACTCGATTTCACGCCGCATGGGCTCGAGCATGAGTCTGCGCGAAAGCCCGGTCGTCATCCGCGAGCGGATCATCGACGGGATCGACGAATTTCTGTGGATCGAAACCAGCACGGAGCTGTCCGGTGCGCTCGCTCAGCTCTTTGCTCAGCCGCAGTACCAGGGCCTACTCGGCGATCAAGTGCCCGCACTTCAGCGCCCGACCTACCGCAAATTCGCCGAGGCGTGCTGGGAAATCATTGCCGAGAATTGCTGATCCGCCATTGATGAATTGTTTATTTTTATAATATCATAATTCATAAATATCGAATTAAATAGCGGCACATTGGTTGTGGATCAAGCGAGGTGCTTCTGTTGCGAGGCCAACGGCCGAGCCGGCCGGGACCGGCTCAAAAGCGAAAGCCCGCGGTCAAATAGGCGCCGTAGTACTGGTCGAGGGCGCCATCCACATCGGGCGTGCCGTCGCCGTCGCGGTCTCGCAGGGCACCGTCGCCCTCGAAGTCATGAGAGATGTGGGTATACTCCCCGGCCAGACGGATGAGCAGGCGTCTGGCCAGCCACAGCTCGATGCCGAGTTCCGCGTCGAAGCCGTAGGCCGAGCCGCTGCCGTAGGCATTTTCATTTTCGATCGGTCCGGCGTCGCTGATAAACAAAAACGCGCTGCGGGTAAAAAGAACCAATCGACTGCCGAGCGGTAGCTCACCGGACAGGGTCGGGTAGAACACCAGATAGTCGACGTCGGGCAGATCGACGCCGGGCACCTCATCCATGAGCACACGTCGGTCGAGGGTAAAGGTGAGCTGGTCGTAGCCCGCGCCGATCGAAATGGATGGGCTGCGACCCGAACGACCCACATCGATGCGGTAGTGCACGCCCACACCCCAGCGCTGATGCGTGGTGGGAATGTCGATCGCGCTGCCCTCGACGTTCGAGTTGTTTCTCACGACGCGCTCGAACACGAACGAAGCGCCCAGGCTGCTCGTGAAACCATCTGCACCGGCCAGCGCAAACGGATAGAGGGTGCCGCGAAACCGCGCCGCAGGAACCGGTACTCCGCGGTAATCGAATGGTGCCAGACCGACGTCCCGGGATTGAAACGACAGCCGCCGACCCAGCATACTGGCGCCGACTGCGACGTCGAACGAGCGAGGAAAAGGTCGGAATTTTTCGGCCCGAATGCTCGCACCGCTGGCCCGGGAACGGTCACCGCCCGGCCTTGTGCTGCCCGAACGGGCCGGACTCGTCCCACCGATTGGGGCGGTTTTCTGGCCCGTTTTATCCGGCTCGCGTACCGACGACACCATCCCGGCGGCCCCGCTCGCATCGCCACCTCGCCCCTTGCCGACATTGCTTTCATCGGCATCGATCTCGTCGAAATCTGCCTCATCGGCGTCACTCCCGTCGGCGTCGGTTTTATCGACCTCGGTTTTATCGACATCGCCTTCATCGATATCGTCGCTCTGGCCCTGGCTCGAAGCCACAGTCCTTGAGACCTCGGCGAGGTCGGTGATGGCCGGGATGAACTCGCGCCGCATGATTCGCCGCGCCCGTTTGGTCAAGCGCGGCTTTCGGCCCAGTTCGACCAGAAACTCCCGGACGATTTTGCCGCTGGCGGCTTCGCGCAGGGTCAATGCGAGAATGTACCATCCGCGCCTGCGCCTGACCTTTCCACTGACCACGCCGTGAATCCCCAGCCTTCGAGCGGTAACAGCGAGCTTATCTCCGCCCGCCGCTGACATGCTCCCGACATCGCCCAGCGCGCGCGCGAATCGGCCGTGGAGCGCGATGCGTGCCGATCGTCTCAGCACTTTGATGACGCTGTTGCGCACTCGCTTTGCCTGGCGGCCCTTGAACTTGAGAAGTACCACACGCTTTTTTTCAGCGTGGGCGTCACTGATCGGTGCGCCGACCAAAAACGTCGCGATCAGAGCTGCGACGAGCCACGCCCAGCAACGCATACGGCGATGAACGGCACCGGCGGGGTTGGGGAAAACTCGTCTCGCCATGGCGGTCACCGGCGCCCGCGTCTCTTACCACGGCGGGGTGAGAAATACCAATCGCCCGGGCAACCACGCCGGCGCGCCAGCCAGGCCAGGGCGAACCCAAGGCCCAATAAAAGTCCGGAACCGGGCAGCGGATCTGCCTGTCCGGCATCACCGGCGTACCCACTGGACACCGAGCAGCCTCCGCGCACCACGCGATCACACGTCACATCGGACAGGCCAGCACACACGCCGAGCAGATCGGAGGTCTCGATAGTGGCTTTTTTGGTCTCGCCCTCGTCTTGCTGAAAGTACATTGTGGCTTCGGTGAACTCGGAGCCGGCGGCGACATCGCTGCACGACGGCACGGGCTTGCTGTTGTGATCGGCCGGCCGTGCCCCTATGCCGGTCCAACAGTTATGCGCCAAGCCGAGCAGGTGACCCAATTCGTGAGTCATAGTGCTGCGCAGATCGGCTATCCGGGGTGCTCGACCCAGGGTCTGGCCGTCTTCTGTGAACGCGAAGTTGACGCCGTTGAACTCGATGTCGGCTTCCAGGATCGTGCCGTCGCGCGGACTGTCTCTATCGTCGACAAAAAACACCTGAGTGACCGCAATGGCATTGGGATCGTGACACACCTCTGGGTCGGTCTCTGTGGCTGGACGGCACCAGTGATCCTCGTGAAAGGTCACCCCGTTGATGTTGTTGCGCCCTGCCCCGGGGTCGGGTGTCTTCGACGAAGAGAACGCGAGGTCGGTGCAGATACGGCTCTCGCCCTGCCATTCGGCTGTGGCCTCGTCCAGAATGCGAAATTCGCCGTTGCCGGCGAGATGAGTGACCCCGGCGCTGTGATAGGAGAGATGGATGCATCCAGAGGCCCAGGCCAGAGGTGTGCCGGTCTGCTTGGTGCGATTGACGCCATACTTGGCCGTGCCGGGCTCGTCAGCAGCAAACACCGAGCCCGGCGCGGCGAGGATTTCGCGCAGCACGTAGTTTCTCGCCTGCCCCGGCACCGCCGCGAACCTCACCTGCTGACCCACCCCCAAGAGGGGGGGATGGTGCGACACCAACATGCCGACGCCGTCCACCGTGCCGCCCAACTGATGTATCGCGGCAGAGCTGCCGTCGGGCTGCACCACGGTGGCTTCGGTCATGATCGCACTGCCGTCTGAGGTCCACTTTGCTCGGACCGCAGTCACCTCCCCTTCCATGACCACAACGTTCTCGGGCAGCGGACGTCGCAGCTCGCTGTCGTTCGACGGCGAGCAGCTCGACAACCCGATCGAGAGCAAAATCGCGCTCTGCCAGAAAGGCAGTCTTACCGTAGGTGAAGCCATGAGGAGCACAATATTTCTGCAACAACTGCGCCATCGGGTGGACGACCTTGGGGGTCCATCTGCCGAGACATTCCAGAAAGATAACCGCAACCGGAGCGCATTTCCACCGGCCTCGTTCCCCGGAACAGGGGCCCGTTGTCCCCACACGATGCTGTCGTTCGGCGGGTTGCGCGAGGCATCACAACCGAAGTGACATTCAGCGTGGTTGCGCGATCTTTCGGCTGGCCAACAATTTGTCTTTGTCCGACCACCTGCGGCATGGTTGGTGCCGTTTGACTGACGAAATACAGCAAAGGATCGACACTGATGCGTTTTCTTCGTACCGCAATCCTCACCTTTGGTCTACTCGGCTTGCTCGGCGCCTGTGGCGGCAGCCAGAAAGACGCCAACCAGCCCAATCCGTGCGCCAATCCGTGCGCCAACCCGTGCGCCAATCCCTGTAGTGGGGGAAGCGCGAACCCCTGCGGCGGGGGCGGCTGGTAACGGCGAGACAGTCTCACGTATTGCCGTCTCACAGGTTCGAGAGACGCGAGTGAGACAAGCCGGACGCGACGACTCCCCGCGGAGCGTATCTTCCGGCCGACCGACCTATAGCCGATAGCCGAGCCCGGCCGTAATCTCGATGCGGTTAAATGCCTCTATACCGTCGCGAAGGTCGGCTTTGACCGGGCTGTGCGAAAAGGCAAATGGCGAGGCCGTGAGCATGATGTTGTCGGTGACCAGGTAATCGAGCCCAACGCTGACCCGGACGTTGAACATGGTGATTCCCGCCCCGTCCACGCGATCGCCTGTATTGAGAAAAACGTTGCCCT
Source organism: Pseudomonadota bacterium (assembly GCA_022360315.1). GTDB lineage: Bacteria > Myxococcota_A > Polyangia > Haliangiales > Haliangiaceae > JAKSDA01. Next base: position 19,806 of record JAKSDA010000446.1, on the reverse strand, counting down.
CGTCGAGGTCGGTGAGAACCATTATACCGACTCCGAGGTGACCCCGCACAGCCAGTTTATCCAAAACCCAGTACCGGGCGCCGACATGGAACAGCGCACCCCACATGCCCACTGTGCCCGACATTTCCTGGTTGTTGCTCCAGTCGATCGGGGTGTACGTGAACAGTCCGCCGATGTCGACTCCAGCTCTGCCCAGACTGAGCGGATAAGCCACACCGAGGCCAACAGTCAAATACTGGCCGCCGATGTCGAGCTCGCCGATGTCGAGAAATGCCGGGCCGAACTCGACCGAACTGACCAGGTAAGAACCTTCGATCGCCTTCGTCTCGTTGACGCCAAGTTGAGCGTCGTCGGGGTTTTTCCCCCGTACATCGCGGTTCTCGACCAGATTCTCGCCACGTTTCTGGCTGCTCTGACCGGCTGCGTCGGCCACCACTGTCCCCCAATTGTTGGGACTGTCCGCATCATCGCCGCCGACCTCGACGCTGCTGTCAGCAACGGCGGTGTCGTAGTCGCCGCTGTTTTCGTCTGGTGACATGGCCCCGGGCGGGGGTTTTTCCTTGAGGTCTTCCATGGCCTGACAGGTCTGGTTGAGCTCATTGATGCGCGACTCGACCAGGGTGCGATTCCTCGCCTTCTTGCCCGCTATGCTCAAATACCGCTTGTAAAAGAACAGCGCCTGGCAGTCGCCCATCTGCCTGTATGCCTGAGCGATGTTGTATAGCAAATTCGGGTACGGCGACAGCCGATAGGCCCTTTTGAATACGTCGATGGCCTCCTCGAAGTTGCCCAGGTCATACTGGGTTTTTCCCTGTTTGAAGAGAGCTTTGGCTCTGGCCTTGGCAGAATCATCCGAATCCGATTGGGCCATGGCCGGCGACGTCGAGATATACGCGAGTACCACAGCGACCAGAATCAATCGCAAATATCGGGCGCCGCTCGGCGAATCGTGGGCTGCTGCTTGCTCCATGGAGAATTTTCCTCAGCCCCTCAGTATAGCCCAACAACCCGGCCAACACACGGCTTCAAACCAGCCCGTACCCCCGCCGGAAACCTTCGGCTGCCCATCGTGTCGCGGCCGTGCCACCACCGCAGAGCTCCATCAGCAAAACTGCATTGACTCCAACTACGACTCTCGATAAATACGATCAGGCGTCATTCCAGTGAGCCATGGGACGAACTCGCAATGCAATCACAGCAGCAGTCGCTCTGGCTCTCGCCTGGCAGGCCGACAATGCGGTCGCCGAGAAGCGAGACCAGCCGGCCCGAGCAACCCGCCTGCCCCAGGTGCTCGCGCCACGTGCCGTGGTCATGGACGTGGCCACAGGAACCGAGCTCTTTGCCAAAAACTCTCAAGAGATCGGCGGAATCGCCTCGACCGGCAAGATCTTCGTGGCCATGGTTGTACGCCGGCGCGGAATCGTCCTGGATGGCGTAACCGAAATTACCAAGGTCGATCGCGATTATGCCCGGGGCGGGGCGCGAACCCGGCTGCACGTTCGGCACTCGTTCAAAAATATCGACCTTCTCCGCGCCATGCTCATCGCGTCGGACAATCGGGCGCCGACCGCGCTGGGCCGCGCTGTCGGGCTGGATCCGGCCGGGCTGATCGCGGCCATGAACGATCTGGCCGCACAGCTGGGCCTGCCCAACACGCGGTTTACCGATCCATCGGGATTGCGGGGCAATGTGTCGACCGCGCGCGAGATGGCCATAGCGTTCAAAACCGCTCTTCACGACCCCGTACTGCTTGAGATCATGAAGACACGCCGGGTGACGTTGCGGTCGATCCACTCCAGGCCGCGTCGCATCACCTATCGCAATACCAACAAGGCGCTGCATCGCACACAGTACCGGGTCGAGGGGGGTAAGACCGGCTTCACCAAGATGGCTGGCTATTGTCTGGTAATAGCAGCGCACATCGCGGGCAGAGATATCATCATGGTGTTTCTCGGCGAACGCAAAAAGAGCGCTCGATATACCGATTTCCACCGACTGGCCAGGTGGCTGACCGAGAGTGGCATACCGCAGTCCGACAATCTGCCGACCATCACGGGCAAAAGTTCGGTCATACCTGCCGCAGCGACCGGCATGGGCTCGCTCTGACCTGAAGCCCTCGCAGGTGGTTTTCAGGTCAGCCGCGTTTTACCGATCAGTTCGAGCGCCGCCATGGCCGGGCAAACCATCCGGCCAAATTCCCTCGGGCGCCCTCAAAACCGGACCAGAACGATGGATTACCTGTCCAATATTGCTGCATTTTCTTGAGGTCGAGTGGGTTTCTTCCTATAAACACAGCGTGCCCACCATCGATCCAGGTACTGCACCGCAAGTAGTTCGGGACTGGCTGAAACTCGTGCGACCCGAAATCGACCAGGCCATTGCGCGCTATATCGACGCCAGCCAGGCCGAGGGCGACCCGGGCCGGCTGTGCGAAGCCATGCGGTACGCCGCACTGGGGCCGGGAAAACGGCTTCGGCCGGCTCTGTCCATGGCCGCATGTGTGACTGTCGGCGGTGAGCGTTCCGCGGCATTGCCGGTTGCTGCAGCGATCGAGATGCTACACGCCTGTACCCTGGTCCATGACGATCTCCCGGCCATAGACAATGACGCGATACGCCGCGGCCAGCCGACTGTACACGTGGAGTTCGGCGAAGCCATCGCCATTCTGGTCGGCGATGGCTTGCTCACCGCAGCATTCGGCGCTCTGTCCGATCTCGGTCCACGCGCAGGCGACGCTGTGTCGGTCCTGGCCAGGCGGGCGGGGGCCGGTGAATTGCTCACAGGCCAGGCACGGGATCTGGCCACGGAGCAAACCAGTGGCGCAGTTCCATTTGCCCACCTCGAGCAAATTCATCGCGACAAGACCGGCTCTCTATTCGCCGCCTCGACCGAAATCGGCGGTATCGCCGGAGGCGCATCGGCCCGACAGCGCGAGCTCCTGTCCGGTTTCGGCATGGCCATCGGAGTTGCATTCCAGCACGCCGATGACCGCGACGACGGTGACTTTGCCGAGCATCGTGACGCCGCCAACGCGAGGATAAAAACACTCGCCACGGAGGCCGAGAATTTGGCTACCGAGCTGGGCAGCGACGCAACGATTTTGGCCGAGATCGCCCGGTGGTACCGGCGCTCCGGCGAAGAATGGTAATCGCCGTGCCGAGCCCTGTCCGCGGGGCAGAGGACAAAAAAGAGTCGACCGAGGGCTCGGACAGAGATCGGTTTTATCGCACACGCCAGGGTATTTCGCTGGCCCTGGTCGCGGTCGTTGCGGCCGGCGCATGCAATGACTCTGTGCTGCGTCCGCTCGAGCCCGGTGAAAAGAGTCCCTTTCCGGCTTCTGGTGTGAAGCATGCCGTGGACGCCGCGCGCGGAGTACTGACCTATGCCGTGGCCTTTGCTGGCGACCATACCCTGCTGTCTGTGGAGCTCGAACTGGCGTTTGCCCTGGTGGTACGCAGGATCGAGTCGGGCCGTACGCTCGAGTTGCACCGGATCCACCTGGGCAAAGCCGATTACGACATCGAGGACCTCGCCGTCGATGTCTCCGGTCGACGCGCATGGGTAGCCTCGCGCGACGGCACAGTGCGTGGGATCGAACTCGCCAGCGGCCGCACAGCGCCGGTCTGGCACCTGGGCAGCAGCGCGACAGCAGTGGCAGTTTCGCCACAGCGCGGTCTGGCCGCAACCGGTACGGCCGATGGCATTGTCTGCCTGCGCCGCATGCGTGACGGTGCCTTGCTGCAGTGCGTGGCTGCCCATAGAAGCTCGGTTTCGGGCCTCGATTTCGATCCCCGCGGCCACTCTCTGGTGTCGGTGTCGTGGGACGGCCAGACCATTGTATGGCGGGTACCATCTCTGGCCGTCGCAGCACGGCACTCGTTTACCGGTTCGGCCAACCGGGCCGCGTTTTCGCCAGATGGCGGTCAATTGGCCATCGCGGCCAGCGACCACCCGCCCGTGCGCCGTCCGGCGAGCGCGCCGCTCGGGCAAGAGCAACGCCATCGCGGCACCCCTGGCAAAAACGCAGTATACGTGTGGACTCTCGGTTCACATATGCCGCACGTCGAGCGGCCGGACGTCCCGGCAAGGGATGCTAAGAGGAGTTCTGACCGAGCGGAGCGGCCGAGCGGCCAGCTATTCGATCAATCTGACGGCCCGGCAGAGGATGCCAGGCGGGCGATGATTCGATCGTTCACGGGTCATACTGGTCCAGTGACAGCAGTCGCGTGGAGTCCGGACAGCGAGCGAGTGCTATCCGCATCGTGGGATCGCACGGTCAGGATGTGGGACGTCGGTCGCGACCAGGTTCGCCGCCGACCCGATCCAGCTCACCTGGAGATCGCCAGAGTGGGTGGTTTTTCCGGACCCGTGCGCGCTCTTGCCGTGGACAGCGTGGGCCGGCATATCGCAGTCGGGGCCTGGGTCGGTTCACTCGATGGGCGATCATCGGTTCTTTTGCAGTTGCTCTACCGAGCGCGGCCTCAAACCGGAGAGTAGGAATAATTGACGCCACCCAGTAGCGGGCCATACTATTTATCCATTGTCCCATTGGGATGACACCACTGGCCTCACCGAGGCCCTGGACGCTGGGCAATCGGACCGTTTCAACCGGAACCGGCCCTGTCTGGTCGTGCTTTCGGGCCTCCATATCGGGCAGATGTTCATCCTCGACCCCACTGGCCGGCAGGTAGTCGGACGCAGCCAACATGCCCACATTCAGCTCGCCGATGTCGATATCTCACGCATGCACATAGCCATCGCTCCGGGCCGCGACGGGCGGTTTTGGTTGGAAGATCTCGGCAGCCGCAACGGCACGTTCTGCAACGGCGAGCGCATCGGCAAGCGGCCGCTCGACGACGGCGACAAGATCCAGCTCGGCCGCAACACCATGCTGCGTTTTACCTACGTCGACGACTTTGACGAGTCGTTTCAGCGTCTCATGTACAACTCGGCACTGCGCGATGGGCTGACCCGTTCGTTTAATCGACGCTACTTCACCGAGCGATTGCACGCCGAGTTCCATTTCGCCCGGCGCCACGATACCGCGCTCTCGCTTCTTCTCCTCGATCTCGACCATTTCAAGCGAGTCAACGACGCCAACGGCCACGTAGCGGGCGACTACGTACTCACTCGATTCGCCGAAACCATGCAGAAGAACATGCGCAATGAGGATGTTTTCGCCCGCTTCGGCGGTGAGGAATTCGCCATCATCTCGCGCTCGATCTCCGCGAAAGGCGCGTTTCGCCTGGCCGAGCGATTGCGCATCATGGTCGAAAAAACGGACATTTACTACGATAAGACGCGCATCGCTCTGACCATGAGTATCGGAATCGGCTCACTTCCCGACCTCGACGTCAAAAGCCCGCTCGAACTGGTCGAGGCTGCCGACCGAGCGCTCTATATTGCCAAAAAGCGCGGGCGCAATCAGGTCCGGCTCTACAATCCAGACGAGGATCGCGAATCGGACGGCCACGAATCCGACGGCTGCGGGACGGCGAAACCATCCGATGACACCCAGCCATTCTGAAGGGAATTGTCAGCAGGCGCAGCCGATCGCCACCGCTCTACCATGGAAACGCCATCCTCATAAACCGCCGCTGATGGCCTGAATGAGCTCACCGCCTTGGGTGTCGCCACTCAGCTCCCAGAAGAACGCTCCGCCGAGCCCTTGACCTCGCGCGTAGCTCATCTTGCCCCGGATCGTGCTCGGCGTGTCGTAGCTCCACCAATTGTTGCCACAATGCGCATATGCCGTGCCCGCGACCGTACCCGTTGTCGGGCACCTCGACTTGAGTACTTTGTAGTCGTCGACGCCCTGTTCATACGTGCCAGGCGCAGGCCCGCTCGCCGATCCACCTGGTGCACTCTGCGTGACACCTGTCCAGCCGCGGCCGTAGAAACCAATTCCAAGCAGGATTTTATTGGCCGGTACGCCCTTGCGCTTGAGCAGCTGAACCGCATAGTCGCCATAGAAGTTGGGGACCGGGATGCCCGAATAGTTGTTCAGCGGCGAATGGGGTGCGGTGGGACCCTGCCTGTCCCAGGCGCCGAAGAAATCGTAAGTCATCAACATATAAAAGTCTACATATTGCGCCGCAACACCGTAATTGGCCGCATTGAGCTTGGCTTCGCCCGCGGTGATCGCCGCGGTGACGAGTTCATTGCCGAAACGGGCGCGCAATGCCGCCATGAGATTGCCGTAGGCATTAAAACCACTGGAGTCGCAGGTCAGGCCACATGCGTTGGGATATTCCCAATCGATATCGATACCGTCGAATACGCCGTCCCAGCGCGGATCGTGAACCAGGTTGTAACAAGACTCGGCAAATGCCGTCGGGTTGGCCGCGGCCTGGCCAAAGCCACCCGACCAGGTCCAGCCACCAAATGACCACAGGATCTTGATATGCGGATACATGGCCTTGAGGCGGCGCAGCTGACCAAAACTACCGCGCAGCGCATTGGCATCCCAGGTATCGGCAACTCCATCCACGCTGTCGGCCGCATTGTAGAATTTATCGTAATCAGCATAGGAATCGCCGATCACGCAGCGGCCGTTGGTGACATTTCCAAATGCGTAGACAATATGAGTCAGCTTGGCAGCCGAACCACTGGTATGGATATTCTTGACGTGATAATTTCGGCCATAAACTCCCCATTGGGCAAAATAGCCGATCACTTTCTTTCCGCCGCCGCCCGTGGTCGACACCGTCGCGGTGGTGGAGTCGCTATCGGTATTGCCATCGTTGTCTGTAACAGTTAATGTAACCGTATAGACGCCAGCACTGGTGTAGGTATGACGTGGGTTGGCCGCATTACTGGTGCTGCCATCACCAAAATCCCATGAGAAAGCAGTAATCTGCCCGTCGCTGTCGGACGAGCCGGCGCTCGACATGCTAATTGCCGCGCCGACAGTGCCGCTATACGGGCCGTTGGCATTGGCTTCTGGACTACCGCCGCCGTTGCCATCGCATGGACCGAGCAGGGTCCACTCTTGCCACGGGCCAGAATGGGTCTCGGGATCCTGATTCTGCGTCCACCAGTTGGCCACATACGCTTTACCCTTGTGCTGAACCTGGTCGCCCCCATGATATACAGTCGTGCTATTCCACACTGGGAGTTCACTGCAATCAACCGCATGGGCCGGGGTCGCCAGTAAACCAGCGCTAACAAAAAACAGCATCGCTAATAACGTTTTCATGAGTTCTCTTCTTTCTAGTGCAATGACTAACTAATCTAGTGCAATGGCCTGCCAGTTCGGCATTTGTTTGGCCGTTGTGGCTATTTGCTATTCAAAAACCCGCACGTCGGCTGTGCTCGCTCTATTGTCATCGACGAACTCTGGTTGATGCGCTCGCGGCGAGCGCAGATATGTCGCGGCAAGTTGAGCCGCATCCATGACAAGCACGGCCACGTAGCCGAATACTGGCTTTATTGCGCCAGCAAGAGCGTGGGCGCGGCTTGCTCGGTGATAGCCGGTCTGCTACATAGCTTCAGTAAAATATATTTTGATGAAAACGACTATTTGACAAAAACGACTAATAGCTAGATTTGTAGTTCAGCAATAAAATCATACGAATCGCCCCGGTAGTGGGAGCGTACGAATTCGATCGGGCGGCCATCTGCTACGTATGATCGCCGTTCGATATAGAGACAGGCAGAGCCGGGCTGTACCCCGAGCAGGTGGGCCTGCTCGATACTGAAGAGTTCGGCGCGCAGACGCTGCAGAGCCCGAACCGGGCGCAAATGGACCCGCTCCAGCGCTTCATAGAGCGAATTGGTGACCGATTGCGGGTCGGGCAAAACCGAGCGGGGCACAGTTGCATGCTCCAGACACATCGGTTTTCCATCGGCGGTGCGAATGCGGTACAACCGCGTGACCAGCGACCCGGGCGCAAGCTCGAGAGCCAGGGCTTCTTGCGGCGTGGCCGTTCCAGCCGAGCGGTCGAGCCATTTCAGCCCGGGCGACATGCCGCGGGCATGCATGTCCTCGGTAAAGCCGGTGAGTCGCGATAGCGGCTGCTCCACGCGTGGCGATACAAAGGTGCCCGCGCCTTGTCGCTGAACGAGCAATCTCTCCTCGACAAGGCCAGCAATTGCTTTGCGCACGGTTACTCGCGAGACGCCCAGACCGGTCGCCAACTCGCGTTCGCTCGGCAGCGCTTGCTCCTCACCGACGGCGCCTTCCCGCACAGCCAGGCGAATGCCCTGCTGCAGCCGCTGATAGAGCGGCGTCGGGCTGTCGCTGTCCAATCGCGACCCCCGACGCAGCAGTTCCATGAGCATTGTCATGTCGCTCTTCACCAACCGGTATCCACCGTGATCGCCGTCGTGGCCGGCACAGACGTTCGCCGTATCCTCATGTGTCGTCCGTTGGGGTCCCGTTAGCTGTCGCCGACCGATCATGAGGGCCCACCAACCTCTGTCATGAGCGCCATCGACCTGCCGCCGACACCAGCGTGGGGACCTGCAGTGAATGTATCACGCAGATATCGCCCGTGAAACGCCGTTCGTTCAGCGCCTGACGACGCTTCTACGCAGTTCTGAGAATCCATGTCGCTGGCTTGCAAAAAAAGTTCGTCGACCTGGTGCGCTACGGGCACACCGAAACCTCGGCTCAGAGCCGAATGTAAGTCCCCCGCGAAAGAGCGCCCAGTGAACGCAGTCTAGTCGCAACCACATCGAATAGCAATACCATTTAGATGCCAATTTGTGCCAATGTCTGCCTGAGGTCTGCCTGATCGACTCGGGATATCATCACTTATCAGTAAGTTACCTCCAATATTTCCAGTAAGTTATCTCCAATATTTCCATTGCATACACTTCTTTCCGAAAATGATCACAGATTGCACCCCCGTGGTATTATATTGGTATCTTCAGCGTGCAATCGAGGATGCAAAGGACCGATGCAATGTCGAGAACCGAAGCGGTAAGCCCGCGGTACAAGGGCTTGGATACATGGGACGATCGAGACGTTCTGGGCGCGTTGTGGGAAAGTCAAATGAGCGCGATCGCCGCCATCCAGCCCGCATTGCCCGCTCTCACAACAGCTGCGCGCGCCATTGTCGAGCACCTTCGCGCAGCGCCGGCAAGTCGTCTCATCTACGCTGGAATGGGCACTTCTGGGCTATTGGCCATCCTGGACGGCATGGAACTCTCGCCCACCTTTGGCTGGCCAAGCGACCGCCTGGCATTTCTCATGGCGGGCGGTGACCGCGGTCGGCTCACGCTCGACGGCTCCGCCGAGGACGATGCAGCCGCGGCCAGACCAGACGTGGCTGCCCTCGCTATCGGTCGAAACGATGTCGTCATAGGGGTGTCCGCAAGCGGTACAACACCCTACACCGTCGCTGTTCTGAAAGAAGCTCGGGCACGTGGTGCGCTGACCATTGGGCTGGCCAACAATCCCGATACAGAGCTCCTCCTGGCAGCAAACGTTCCAGTATTGCTCGATACCGGTCCCGAGGTTCTCGCTGGCTCGACGCGTCTGGCCGCAGGTACGGCACAGCGAGCGGCCCTGGTCATGCTGTCGTCGCTGATCATGACTCGCCTGGGCCATGTTTTCGACGGCCTCATGGTGAGCGTCGTGGCCAATAATGCAAAGCTCCGTGCGCGCGCCGGCCGCATGGTGCAGAGTATCACGGGTGCCCGCGCAGAGATGGCCGAGAGGGCACTGGCCGAGGCTGGCAACCAAGTCAAAGTCGCCGTGTTGACGCTACTCGGGCTCACCTCCGACGAGGCCGAGCAGCGGTTGGCTGCTACCGACGGCGATCTCCGCCGGGCTATCGAGCTTTCTGGCCAACCAGGGCAGCAGCCGGGCAGACCTCAAGACGAGTGAGACGCCGCGCCAGCGGGCACTCTCGATAGCGCGTTGGCGATCCTCATACGAGGATAAACCGTGTCCAGGTTTTTGCCGCCGGATTGGCACTGTCGAAGACAATTGATCATGACACAACATTTTCGAGGCTTATCCATGATAATACGACGTAGCGTATGGTATCCGATTTTTGGCCTGATGGTTTTCGGCTGCACGGATGGCGATGATACGAGCAATGGGCCCGACGCCGGTATGCCTGACAACCAGGAACTAGTCGACCGCATGGCTGCCGACCTGGAGGTGGCGTACGAAGTCATCGACACCCATGCCGGCCTGGACGGAGTTGACTGCAAAGCGCTTGCAGCGGACTTTGCCAGCTGTCATACCGCGCGCTTGAAGCTGAAAAACCGGGGCGCCGCTCTGCCTGCGGCGGGCTGGACGATCTACTTTCACAGCATTCGGCGCATTCTAGCCGTCGATAGTGCAGAATTCTCGATCACTCACGTCACCGGCGATCTGCACGCATTGCGCGCAACCGAGCGCTTTGCTGGCTTTCCCGCCGGTGAGACCACAACGATCGATTTTATCGCCGAATACTGGACTCTTTATCGATCGGACTTCATGCCGCGCTACTACGTCAGCGCTGCACAAGCGGAAAGTCGCATCATCGCAAACACCAATACTGAGGACAGCTCGGCCTACGCTGCGCCTCTGACCGGCGATAACCGCAAACGCACACTGCAGGACAACAACGTTTTTGCCACAGCTGGCACTCGCTATGAAGACAACGCCACCCTATCGCCATTACCGGCCGATAAAATCGCCCGTGCCATCATCCCGACGCCATCGTGGCGGAGTGCGGATGGGACGGGGTATCTCGATATATCATCAGGTCTGAACCTTCAAAATGTCAAGATCGCCAAGTCCAACCTGGAAGTGCTGACCAGCAGGTTGCGCCAGCTGGGCGCGACCGTATCCGAAGACGCCAGTGCAGTATCGGTAACAGCAACCGTGGCTCCGAGCCATTTTATCGGCGATAATGCGCCGTATGCCACCACTGGTGGCTATCAGCTGACCATCGACCAGCTCGGCATCCAGATTATAGGGTATGATGTAGTCGGTGCATTCTATGGATTCCAGTCGATCATGGCTCTTTTGCCGGCCGATATCGCCAAGGATAGTCGCCTGCCCCACATAATCGTCAAAGATGCGCCGCGATTCGAACATCGCGGGGTCCATATCGATGTGGCGCGCAACTTTCGCAGCAAGGCGGTCGTGATGCGTTTCATCGGTCAGATGGCGGCGTACAAGCTCAATAAGCTGCATCTCCATCTCAGTGACGACGAGGGCTGGCGGGTGGAAATCGCCGATTTACCCGAGCTCACGGATGTGGCTGCCCGTCGCTGTCACGACCTGGATGAGAGGACCTGTCTGCTGCCGCAGCTCGGCTCCGGTCCTTTCGACGACAACTCGGGCAGCGGTTATTATAGCCGAGAAGACTATATAGACATCGTTCGCCACGCCCATGCACATTTTATCGAGGTCATTCCAGAACTCGATATGCCGGCTCATGCCCGGGCGGCAATCGTGGCCATGGAAGCCCGCTACCGTTCGCTCGTCCAACAAGGCGATCAGACGGCTGCCGAAGAGTACCGGCTCCGCGAACCGGCAGATACATCCAACTATACATCGGTTCAATTCTATAACGACAGCTACATCAATCCATGCCAGCCATCCACCTTTCGCTTTATCGAGAAAGTCGTGGCTGAAATGGCCAAGATGCACGAACTGGCCGGGCAGCCGCTCGCCGCCTGGCACATGGGTGGCGATGAGGCCAAGAATATCCATCTCGGTGCGGGATATGAAGACCTGGGCGGCACGACCAGCTGGAAAGGTACCATCGATCAATCCAAAGAAGACCAGCCGTGGGCCAGATCGCCGCAATGTCAGTCGCTGCTCAACAGTGACCCCAGTATCGGTGGCAACGAGAATCTCGGCGCCTACTTCGCCCGGCAAGTGAGCGGCATTGTCGCAGAGCGCGGAATTGCCACTATGGTTGCCTGGCAAGATGGCCTGAAAGGCATCGACGATGCCGGTGAATTGACCGTATCCAATACCATGATCAATTTCTGGGATACGCTCTATTGGGGTGGTTACGATAGCGTGAATACGTGGGTCGATAAGGGATTCTCGGTTGTCTTATCAAATCCGGATTATCTATATTTCGATTTCCCCTACGAGGTAGATCCACAAGAGCGCGGCTACTACTGGGCGGCGCGCTTTGTCGATACCAAAAAAGTGTTCAGTTTCGCCCCCGAGAACCTGCCGCAAAACGCCGAGACGAGCCTCGACCGCGATGGCAACCCATTTAGCGCCACGGGCACGGCAGAGACCGTCTCCTACCGGGGAATACAGGGGCAATTATGGAGCGAGACCGTTCGTACTGACCAGCACTTCGAATACATGGCCTTCCCGCGGCTACTCGCCCTGGCTGAGCGGGCCTGGCATCGCGCCAGCTGGGAACTCGACTATGAAGCGGGCCGCTCATTCGAGGCCGGAGTCACCGAACATGTCAATAAAGCAGCTCTGGCCGGCGACTGGAACCGCTTTGCCAATGTCCTTGGCCGGAAAGAACTGGCCAAGCTCGATGCGGCGGGCATCGCGTACCGCGTACCGGTGCCCGGTGCGGTGATCGAAAATGGCACCCTATCGGCCAACATCCGATTTCCTACCCTGCGCATTCAATACAGAGATACAGATGCGGTCTGGCAAATCTACGACGACAAAAACAAGCCATCTATAACCACAACGGAAGTGCGGGCGCTCTCGTTCGACGGTCGTGAGGGACGGGCCGTGGTGGTCGAGCCATGAAAGGCGGCGCAACCGCAATCCAGGGGTGACGACAGTTGCATACTCAAAATCACAGGTTCAAGGCTCCTCTTTCGGGCCGTTTATTACCCCTCGAAGAGGTCCCGGATCCGGTCTTTGCGCAGAAAATGCTCGGCGATGGAGTGGCGCTCGATCCGTCGAGCAACGCGCTGCTCGCGCCCTGCGACGCCTCGGTAGCTCATCTGCACGATGCCTATCACGCAATCACGTTACAGACCGAGTCGGGTTTGCACGTGTTGCTACATATCGGCATCGACACAGTGCAGCTCAAAGGGGAAGGATTTCTGCCCCATGTGGCCGTGGGCCAGGCTGTAAAGGCCGGTGACATCCTGATCGAATTCGATCCGACCTACATTCGCACGCACGCGCGCAGTCTACTGACTGCCATCGTGATCTCCGATGCCGAGTCCGTATCTGATCTGAAGGTGGCCACCGGTCAGGTTACCGCCGGCCGGGATATCGTGTTGCAGCTTCGTGCAGCTGCCGCCGGGCAAAAAGAGGTCACGCCCTCCTCGTCACAGTACACGTCGGATCTGATCTCGATTGCCAACCCGGCCGGACTACATGCACGGCCGGCCGCGGCGTTGGCCAGCGCGACTCGTCAATTCACTGCGAGCATCACCCTGCGAAGAGGCACCGGGCAAGCCAATGCCAAAAGTGTTGTCAGTCTCATGCAGCTGGACGTCAGACAGGGCGATCAGGTGCAATTGATCGCCAGTGGCGATGATGCAAAGCATGCGATCGACACCGTGGTGCCGCAATTCGAAAAAACATTGCGCGACGCTTCGCAACAAGAGCGCGCCACCGCGCCGGGCCGAGAAGACGGTTCAGGTCGCGAGCCCGACCCCGATACGGCGGCACGTGGCGAGACCGAGCACAGCTCGACCGCCGGGCTCGCCGACGAGCAGCCAGGCAGCCATATCTCGGCCGGCGCATCAGGAGACGTGGTGGATTTTGCGGGCAAGACCGCATCATCGGGATTGGCGCTGGGGACGGTTTTTCAGCTACGGCGTCAGAACCTCGTCTGGCCCGAAAGTACCGACAATCCGCTGGCCGAGCAACGACAGCTGGACCGCGCTATCGAGCGAGCGAGGACCACGTTGCAGGCGTTGCACGCCCGCTTGTCCGAGCGGGCGGACCCCCATCAGGCCGACATCTTTGCCGCCCAGCAGGAGATCTTGGACGACCCCGACATCACCGATATGGCCCGTCGTGCCATTGGTCATGGCAAGAGTGCGGCCAGTGCCTGGCACGCGTCCATCAGCCATCACGCGGGCCAGCTCGCCCAGCTCGACAATGAACTGCTAGCAGCTCGCGCCAGTGATCTGCGCGACGTCGGAGAACGCGTCACACGCCATCTCATGGGCCATGCCGAAGGGCAACTCGATGTTCCAGATGGGGCCATCCTCATCGCAGAAGAGTTGACACCATCGCAGGCGTCGCTCCTGGATCGCGGCCACATACGCGGCTTCTGCACCAGCCTGGGCACACCGAACTCGCATGTGGCCATTTTGGCTCGCTCGCTGGGTGTTCCGGCAATCGTCGCCATGGATGCCCGGGTGCTCGACGTGGCCGACGGAACCACCGCGATTGTCGACGCCGACCGCGCAACCCTGATCATCAGCCCCTCCGAACAGCAGATCGCACGCTGCCAGGAGCGTATCGAAGCGTCCACTGTCGCGCGCAAAGAGGTCATTGCAAGGGCCGCCGAGCCCGCCGAAACCCGCGACGGCCATCGCATCAAGGTGCTCGCCAACATAAGCCATGAGAGCGATGTCGAGCAAATGAGTGCGCACGGTGCCGAGGGTGTCGGCCTCTTGCGATCAGAGTTTCTATTCGTGGACCGAAGCAGTGCACCCGACGAAGTCGAGCAGAAACGCGTATATCAGGACATCGCCACGGCCGTCGGCCCAGGCAGGCCGTTGGTTGTTCGCACCCTGGATGTGGGTGGCGATAAACCGTTAGCCTATTTGCCAATGCGGTACGAGGAAAACCCATTTCTCGGCGAGCGGGGGATTCGCGTCGGTCTCAAAAGGCCACATATCCTGCGGGCCCAGCTGCGCGCGATCCTGTCGGCAGCTTGCACTATGGCAACCGATAGTCCTCCGCTCAAAGTGATGTTCCCGATGATCGCTACGGTTGACGAATGGCGGGCCGCAAAGGCGATTTTCGACGCCGAACGCGCCACACTCGCTGCACAGATGAAGGCCAATACGTCTGAAAAACCTGTCCTTCCGCAGGTTCAGGTCGGCATAATGGTCGAGGTCCCCGCCGTCGCAATCCTGGCCGAGGCATTTGCTCGGGAAGTCGATTTCTTTTCCATTGGCACCAACGATTTGTCCCAGTATACCCTGGCAATGGATCGGGGAAACCCGGCGTTTTCGGCGCAGCTCGAGGGATTGGCCCCCAGCATCATCCATCTCATAGCCAGGACGGTTGCCGGTGCACGCAAATACGATAAAGGTGTCAGTGTCTGCGGCAATATCGCTAGCGATCCCCACGCCTTGCCAATTCTCGTGGGACTGGGCATAACCGAGCTGAGTGTCGATGTTCGCTCCATACCGCGCATAAAGCAGGAACTCAGAAACATGGCCTTTGCCGAATGTGAGGCGATGGCAGAAAAAGCGCTTCAGGCCGCGACCAGCGCGGAAGTGCGCGCGCTGGTCGCGGAGCACGGTGTGTAGGTGGATTTACATCATGCTCTACATCAAGAACGCGACCATCATTACACCCGATGAACAGCTTGAGAATGCCTCGCTGTCCGCACAGGCCGAGTGGATCACCAGCGTCGATACGGGCAAAAACGATTCATCCCCGGCGACAGCGACAGTGATCGATGCCCGGGGTATGTACCTGGTGCCCGGATTCATCGACCTGCAGTGCAACGGCGCCTTTGGACGCGATTTTACCGCCGATCCCGGGTCTATATGGCCGGTTGCCGCACGACTACCGCGTTTTGGTGTGACGTCATTCTTGCCGACGATCATCACCTCTCCCCAGGACACGATAAGCCGGGCCCAATCGGTATTAAGCGCGGGAAAACCGCCCACCCATGTGGGAGCATGGCCCATTGGGCTGCACCTGGAAGGCCCTTTTCTGAACCCCCACAAGCGTGGCGCACATGAGCGCAAATACCTGAGGTTGCCGACCATGGAGGCCATCGAGAACTGGCGTCCAGCACAGGGGGTTCGCATGGTCACCATGGCCCCCGAACTACCCGGCGCGCCAGCGGTAGTAGAACAGCTGGCCAGGCGAGGAGTCGTGGTCAGTGCAGGTCATTCAAACGCCGACTTCACGACGGCGAAGGCCGGTTTCGCCGCCGGTATTACCTACGGCACGCATCTTTTTAATGCCATGCCGCCGCTCGGCCAGCGGGAACCTGGCTTGTGTGGCGCCTTGATGGACAGCGACCAGATCGTGGTTGGTCTGATCGCCGATGGCATACACGTCCATCCAGCGATGATAAGACTCACCTGGCGTAGCAAGGCGGGGGCCGGGATGACGCTGGTCAGTGATGCCATGGCGGGTCTCGGTATGACCCCGGGACGGTATCTTCTCAATGAATCGGAGGTTTTTGTCGGAGATGCATGCGCGCGCCTGGCCGACGGAACTCTGGCTGGCAGCATCACGCCACTCGATTCGGCTCTGCGCAACCTCGTCGAGTACGCACAATGCACCCTCGAGCAAGCTTTGCCCGCAGTGACATCAACTCCGGCTCGGGTGCTGGGTTTATCCAGCCAACTCGGGCGGATCGCCGAGGGACATATTGCGGATCTAGTGCTTTTGAATGCGCAACTACAGGTAATGATGACGATCACGGCGGGCGAGATCACCTACACACGAGAATCCGATGAGTGAGATGGACCAGACATTACTCTACCGCGAAATCCATCAGCAGCCCCAAGTGCTGACAAATATTTTGCACCGTGAGGCCGGCTCGATTGATAGACTCGCCGCGGAGCTGCGTCGGCAAGCCATTCAACGGGTGGTGATCGCTGCCCGGGGCTCTAGCGACAATGCAGCACGTTATGCGCAATATCTGTTCGGCGCTGTGAATCGGGTACTCGTATCACTCGCCACGCCGAGCCTTTTTTCCATCTACAAATCACCGCCATTGCTGAGTGGAAGTCTGGTACTGGGTATTAGCCAGAGTGGTCGCAGCCCCGATATCGTGTCGGTGATAGAAGAAGCCAAACGGCAGGGGGTTGTCAGTGCGGCGATCACCAATGACCCCGAGTCTCCGCTCGGCAGCGCTGCTGACTTCGTCATCGATCTCCACGCGCATCCGGAGCAATCGGTTGCGGCCACCAAGAGCTATACCGGTGAGTTGATGGTCGTGGCCATGCTCAGCGCGGCATTGGCCGGAGATTCGTCGATGCGGAACACGCTCCACGCCGTTCCCGACCATGTCGGCCATACCCTGGCCTCCGTGGCGGAGGGTATAGCGCGATGCGCAGAGGAGTACCGCGCTATTCGCGCCAGTGTCGTGATTGGACGCGGTTACAACTATGCCACCGCATTCGAGCTGGCACTGAAGCTGAAAGAGCTAAACTACATCATGGTCGAGGCCTATAGCGGCGCCGATTTCTTGCATGGACCACTCGCGATGATCGAGCCCGGCTTTCCGGTCGTGGTCATTGCTCCGTCAGGTGCCATGCTCCCCTCCATGCTCGATCTGATCACCCGGCTACAAGAGCGTGGTGCGGACATTATCTCGATAACCGATAATGACCAGATCGTTGATCAGTCGCGCATATCGCTAACCATGCCGATGACGGTGGCCGAGTGGATCTCGCCATTCATCACGGTGATTCCCGGCCAATTGCTGGCCCTGCAACTGGCCCATTCACGCGATATCGATGTCGACAGGCCGCGCTTTTTACAAAAAGTAACCGAAACATGTTGAGGGAGACGAGCATGTTGGAATACTTGCAACGAATCGGACGATCGCTGATGGTGCCCATAGCCGTGATGCCGGCAGCAGCGCTGCTGAATCGTCTCGGCGCACCCGACGTGCTGAATCTGCCGTTCATACAGGCCGCGGGCAGCGAGATCTTCGTCTACCTGCCACTGCTCTTCGCCGCTGGCATCGCCATTGGCATGACGCCAGATAAGCGAGGCGAGGCCGTCCTGGCCGCGGTGGTTGGCTATTTCGTACTGATCAAGGCGGTTGGTGTGCTCCTGGTCGATGTTGGCAACTACCCGGCAGATGCGGCCATTGTGAGCAAATTGTCTGGAAATCCACTGCTCGGAATCATCGCCGGGTTGGTAACCGCATTCATCTATTCTCGATGTAGCAACGTCCGCTTGCCCGAAGCATTGGGCTTCTTTTCGGGCCGCCGATTGGTGCCGATTGTAACGTCCCTGGTCATGTTGCTGGTCGCCCTCCTCCTGGTCCTGATCTGGCCATTTGTGTGGGATGGGTTGGCGGGCTTTAACCAGTTGCTCGCCGCGCTCGATGCGCTGGGAGCAGCGATCTTCGGTTTCTTGAACCGCCTCTTGCTTCTCCTCGGTTTGCACCATGTAATGAATACCTTTTTTTGGTTCAACATCGGAGAATACGCCACCGCCGATGGTGCGGTGGTGATCGGCGACATCCCGCGCTTTTTGGCCGGTGACCCGTCAGCAGGAGTGTATCAAGTGGGATTTTATCCGGTGATGATGGGCGGCCTGGTGGGTGCGGCCCTGGCAATGATCCGCGCTGCCAGGCCCGAACATCGGCGCAAGGTCGCGGGTATTCTGGGGTCTGCTGCTCTGGTGTCCTTCGTTACGGGCATCACGGAACCGATGGAGTTTTCATTTGTATTCGTGGCGCCGCTATTATACGGTATTCATGCGCTTCTGACCGGTTTGTCGATGTACGTCACCGCATCACTGGGCTTGAGCCATGGTTTTGGCTTCAGCGCCGGGCTTATCGACTATATCCTGAATTTCGGTCTGGCCAGGCATCCCGTGGTTCTGGCTGGCATCACCTTGGTGTTTTTCGTCGTTTACTTTGTCATATTCAGTGTTCTTATTCGATTATTGAATCTTCGCACCCTCGGCCGCGAGAGCAGTATGGATGACGCTGACAGTCAGGTCGGCGGCAGCATGTTGCCGAGTACGGGAGCGTCCCATCACGATGGACGTGGTGAGGATGAGTATGCCGACCGAGCCATTGCCATGCTGGCCGCGATTGGCGGCCGGGCGAATGTAGAGGCAGTCGACAGTTGTGCTACCCGGCTGCGGTTGAGTGTGAAGGATTCGTCGCGTGTCGACGAGGACGCCCTGACGAGGTCCGGGGCCAAGGGCATCATTCGGCCATCGAAGCACGCAATACAGATCATTATCGGCAGCGATGTACAGTTTGTCGCCGATTCACTGGCCCGACTCATCGCCGAGCGAGCGAGCTTCGCACAGCGGCCAGTCGCCAAAAGCGCTACGGGTATCGCGGCGAGCGCGATGACCGTCGCCTCGCCCATCGACCTCGAGGGTCTGGTTCGCGGCCTGGGTGGGATTAACAATGTCGTCACGGTCACAGCGACATCGCATACGCGGATGTGCGTGCAGGTAAAGGATGGCTCGGCAATCGATGAACCTGGTTTGCGAGCCAGTGGCGTACACGGTGTATTGAGCCGCGAAAGGAGCGTTTATTTGCTGGTCGGGCCGAATGCCAAGAAATACCAAGAAACCCTACAAGACCAGTTGGCAGCTGCGAGCCAGAAACACGAGAGCACCTCGTAGTGCTTAGTTAGTTCCCGCCCCTAAATCCTTAATGTGCTGATATTACAAGAAAATTCGCCCATTTTGCGCCCTTTCTGTGCAGTGTGATTTGGCCGAGAACAGCAGAATTCAGCATTTGAGGAGAAATTCGGCGAAATTTTGGGCGGTCCCGGTGATGGGTGAGGCTGATTTTTCACAGTTCCAGTCACTTTGAGTGGTGACGGGGTTGGGCGGCGATGGGTCAATTTGCAGTGCAGTGTTCCTGGCGATGAGTGGAGCCGAGCCGGCGGCACGGTCGGGTCTTGGGCGGACGCTCCGCCAGACCGGCGGTCCTCGACTCACGAATCTTGGATTCGCTCGTCTTGCGGTCCGGCGGTCACCGTCGCTCGGCTCTCGGTTGG
>JAKSDA010000298.1 GCA_022360315.1 Pseudomonadota bacterium | reverse complement strand
TGCCCACCAGCCATTGGATGCGGACCCGACCCCGGAGCGGGGTGGTGCGGACCCGACCCCGGTGCAGGGTGGTGCGGACCCGACCCCGGTGCAGGGTGGTGCGGACCCGACCCCGGTGCGGGGTGGTGCGGACCCGACCCCGGTGCGGGGTGGTGCGGACCCGCCCCCGGTGCGGCCTGCTGCGGGACCGACGGCGGAGTTGGTTGCGGTCTGTCTCGCTGCACCGGGGCAATGGCATCTGATGGGCCAACCAGGGCAGATAGGACCGAGGGCCCGCCCTTGTCCGGAACATTGGGCGGCGTTTTGCGCGACCGTCGCGGTGGATTCAGGGCGCTGACCGCTGGCTGTGGATTCTTGGCGCCGAGGGCCGGATGAACTGGCCCTCGCTTCTTGGTGCCGGCCTTGCGGGGCGGTGGAGGCGGCGGCTTGCGATTTGCGCCATGCCGGGCGAGCAAGCTGTCCAGTTCCTGCGGGCGATCCCGGCGCAGAGTGGGTCCGTCTTCGTCGACCTCGCCGCCGGCCAGGCCTACAGAGGCCGGGTCGGCCGTTTGAGAGTCCGGCCCGGCCGTTTGATCGAATTGCGTGCCCACCAACGTCGGCTCAAAGTCCCCATCCTCTGGAAAGTCGCTCGGCGAAACCCGCGGGGTGTGGGGCAGATTAAAGGTGGCATCCTCGTCTCCGGCCCCGCGGTCTTCGGCCCCTCCGAATCCCGGTGGAGCCGAGATCATGGTTTGCTCTTCGATGTTGTCCATGACCTCTTCGCGCGGCCGAGCATGTTGGTGCGACGGCAGTTTGCGGGTCGAATCGCGCGACGAGCGAGGCGGTTTTGCCGGCTTGGCCTGGCCGACTTCGGCGTCCTTTCGCAGCTCATCGATCTGGAAGATGACGCTGTTCTCGTCGGAAAACTCGTCGCGTTCGCGGAGGAGCTCGCTGGTATCGAGCCGCATGGTCACCATGCTGGGCTCGTTGTCATCCTGGGGTTGTTGGACCGCGATTGCGGGGAGTGGAGCTTGATCTTCAAGCACGCTGTGAAAGTACTCGGCGATCTTGGCCGGGGTGAATACAGGCGAATATGTGTGCAGGAAACGCTCGAGGTCGGTGCTCAGATCGGCGGCGCTCTGATAGCGATCGTCACGCTCCTTCCTGAGAGCGTTCATCACGATGTGCTCGAGTTGGGGCGGTATATCCCGGCGCAGGGATGTGGGCCGCGCGATATTTGCCGAGCGGACCATTTGGAGCAAGCGGTGCAGATCCTCTTCGAGATACAGCATCTGCCCTGTGAGCGACTCGTAGAGCAAAATTCCGGCCGAGAAGATGTCGGTACGGAGGTCGACCGGATCGCCCCAGGCCTGCTCGGGGGACATGTAGTAGTACTTGCCCTTGATGACACCGACCGCCGTTTGCCGGGCTTTCATGGTCGCCTTGGCGATGCCAAAATCGACCAGCTTAACCTCCCCGGAATGCGAGATGAGCACGTTTTGCGGCGATATATCGCGGTGCACGATGCCCATGGCTCTGCCGTACTCGTCGCGCTTCCTGTGTGCGTAATCGAGTCCGTTGGCGATCTCTTTGGCGACAAACGCCGCCACGTCCACCGGCATTACGATATTCTTTTCCGACGCCTGCTTGAGCAGCTTGTACAGGTCGGCGCCGTCTACATACTCCATCGTGATGTAGTACCGATCGCCGACACAGCCGAGGTCGAACGTCTGTGCGATGTTCGCGTGCTGCAGCTGGACCGAGATCTTGGCCTCGTCGATGAGCATCTCGATGAACTGGTCATCGGACGAGAAGTTGGGGTGGATCATCTTCAGGGCGACGTATTTCTCGAACCCGGCGATGCCGCGGGTTTTGGCCAGATGGATCTCGGCCATCCCGCCGACAGCGATTTGCCTGATCAGGCGATACGGCCCGAATTGGCGCTCGCCGTTCATTGGTTCGTGTCCTCGCCAGCCACCCCGAAGCCTCACCTGTTGTTGTTGCCAGTGGCGATCAATGGCTTGATATCGGCGTGAGCCGATTCAGGAGTGGGGCCTTCGCGGAGATGCTCCGCGTTGCCGGGATGAATGAATACTCCGACCAGCCTGAGAGGCGCCTTGGCCCCCCGGTCAAATGTACACACGACCTCGGTTGCAATATTGTACGCCACGTTGACGATGTAACTCGCGGCCGCATTGGCGACCAGATAGAGACCCAGGCCCGCGCCGTAAGTCTTGCGATCGATCTGATTTGGCGAGTGCAGACACTTGTCGATATACGACAAGATGGTGTTTTTGGCCAACCTGCCAAATCGGTCGCGCACCGCGATGGCAAACTGACTTTCAGTCGCCGCATAGCGGATCGATACCGGTTTGGGCGAGCGGCTCTTGGTGCGATCGCGCGGATCGACCTCGGCAAAGATCTGCTGGCCATACTCGTCGACCGGGGCGTCGTAGAGCGCGTTCATGAGTAGCTCTTCGCAAACCTGACCGATGGCATTGCGGACCTGACGGCGCATCTTCGACTGCTCGGCAAAGTCGAGTACAGTCTCGATCGCCTTGCCGCGGCCCTGAAAATCCCGCAAGCGGACATAATGAACCGGCGTCCCCTCGGGCAAATATTTCTCGATGCCAAAGATGTCGCCTGTCAGCAACTTCTGCGCCGTCACAAAAACACCCCGATCAAGCTCTTCACCAACAATCACATGGTTGACCCGTTGATCCTTCAAAAAAGTGGTGAGATCTTCAAGTTTGGCACGCGGGACAACCACCGCCGTGTGAGCCTTTTTGCGCAGCTTAGGGAGAGCACGTTCAATGGTACCGAAATCGCCCTCCTCTACCGCATAGAATATGTACCGATGTGGGATGACTTCACTCTGTACGGCTTCGGGAGCACGAACAGCGTCAACTTCAGCCCCAGCGCGCTCGAGATTGGCAACGATCCGGCGAAGTTGGTCAAGATTGCGAGAAATCGCGAGGACGCGGCGTCGGCTCACGGAACTCCTTCACCTGGGGTGACCAATCGGCTGTCATTCTATCGGATCTCCGCCGGTAGTCCAAGATTGCGGAGAAACCGAAAACCACAGTAGGTATGCAAAAGCAATGGGAGTAACTCTTGGCCTCCAACAAGCCTAAGCTGCTCGTCGTCGACGACGAGCCCGATATGCTCGACTTTCTCGAACGCGTTCTGCGCCGGCAGTTCACCGTCTCTCGAACCAGCAGTGCCGAGACTGCTCTCGAGCTCCTTAGTACTGGAGAATACGAGGTTTTGGTCACCGATCAGAAGATGCCCAAGGTCAGTGGCCTGGAGCTTCTCGAGCGAATCGCCGACCGCTACCCCTCGCTGGTGCGCGTGCTGATCAGCGGGTTCACCGAGGTACCGGAGATTCAACGTGCCGTAAGAAAAAGTACGATACATAACTACATTCTAAAACCCGTGGATTCTCGAAAGCTGCTGCGAGCCATCGAGGATGCCTACGAAGTTCGAGACGGCAAGCCATTTGTCCCGCCCGAACTGGAATGACTCAGATACATCACTATGCGGCTTGGGCATTAGCTTAGGCGGCTGTTGTTTTGCAGTCAATCTGGTCGGGAAGGGGACGCGAGCAAGGTAGC
The DNA here is from genome assembly GCA_022360315.1 of Pseudomonadota bacterium. Lineage (GTDB taxonomy): Bacteria > Myxococcota_A > Polyangia > Haliangiales > Haliangiaceae > JAKSDA01. The sequence continues at coordinate 102,577 of JAKSDA010000298.1, read as the reverse complement.
ACTTACACGATCTGTTGAGCCAGGTAGTCAAGGGAGCTAACCACGTGCTCGAGTCGAGTGAGGGGGCAAGGCTTGCGGGAGCCATATTTTGTTGCCATCGCAGTTGGTTCGACCGAGCCGCAGCGATCGTTTCCCGACAGTCAGGATTTTTTGTATCCTTCATCGGACATTGCCTGTTGGATGCGGACAAATGCGGCAGCGGCCTGTTCGGCGCTGAGGTAGGTCTCGGTCACTTCGGTGCGCACGGTTTTGCCATCATAGCGCAGGCTGAGCTCGACGTTGCGTCCATCCTGGTCGAGAGTCAGGGTCACGGTTTGGGGCTTGCTCGGTGGTGCGGGGGTCTTGTCAGGGGACGGATTTTCGGCTGTCGTGGTTGAGTTTGGCTCATCGGCGTACCCCTTGCGGCGTTTGCCGCTGGCTTGTTTTTCCAGGGCTTCCTGGGCCGCTTGTGGCGAGTCGAACTCTTTGATCTGAGTTTGTCCACTGCTGCCGACGCGTCCATAGTTGACGTAGAGCGTGTGGCCGTCGGTTCGGGCGCGCCAGAATTTGTTGGATCGAGCGTCGGCAAAGACGAGATGTACTTTCCAGGTATCACTCACGACGGGCCTCCACTGTCGTCGGGCAGATCATCACTTTTCGACGAGTCGCCTGAGCGAGCGGGTGGTTCGCTGGACGAGTCATCGGAATGCGGAGCGGAGCGGCCGGTTTTTCCGGGGGTTGGAAAGGAAGGCTCGGACAGTTTGGCGAGTCTATCGAGCAATGTGCGCCCCTTTTTCTGATCGGTCATGTACACGTATGCGGCCATGCCGCGCAGTTGGGCCAGGCTTTCGCCCTTGCCGGGTTTTCCGTTTTCGCGGTTGTGGATGGCGGCGCGGATCTGCCGGATCAGCTTGCGCGGCACCCGGGCGGCCGGACTTTCGCTATCTTGTATCTCGCTGTCCCGGTGGCTCCGATTGACCACCAGGCCGGTGATTTTCTGGCGCCGGCCTGAACGCATGATGCGAGTTTTTTTGTCATTGAGACGAAACCCCTCGTTGGCGACGATGCGTTCGACTGCGCCGATCAGTCGCCCGACCGGAGCAAATGGGTTTTCGCGCCATGAGAACGTGAGATCGTCAGCGTAGCGGGTGTAGCGCAATTTCAGCGCGCGGGCGAGGCCAGCCAGTCGGCAATCCATTCGGAGCGACAGGGCATTGGTGATCGAGGGGCTGGTAGGAGCCCCTTGGGGCAACGACCTCGGCCCCAGGGCTACGTAGTATTTCTTGCCGCGCAGCTCGAGTGTCTCGCGTGGTGCCTCGGTACACAAAAGGGCCAGTACAGTGGCCACTTGCTCGTTGTAACCGGCTTTGCGGAACAGGCCCTTGACTCGGGGCAAGGTCACGGTCGGGTAAAACTCTTTGATGTCGAACTTGACGACGACTGCGGCACCGGCGTGGACCGCTGCATTGCTGACAGTGCTCCGGCCGGCCAAAAAGCCGTGCGCCGCGCCATGAACCGGCAGGTGTTCGGTGATCGACCGGGCGATCCAGCGCTGGGCGCGTTTTAAATCCGGTTTGGGGGCGCTGATCAGCCTTTCTGTGCCATCCGACTTGGGTACTGTCCATCGGTGGTAATGGGTTCCGGTGTCGACCTCGCGGTGATAGGCCAGCCAGCGCAGCCTTGGAACTGGCAGGTCGAGCACGTTGGCCAAGGCCTGCACGTCGGCAAGGGCGGGCAGATCGTTTTCCTGGCGTCGGGTGTCGAGCTCGACGATGTCGTACCGGTCGTGGTCGGCCGTGTCGTGGTAGAAAACCCCCAGCCCGACGTGAACCAGATGGGCCCGGCGGTACGCGGCCCAGGCCTGGGCCATGAGGATGCGGCGCACGCGCCTCTCCTCTTCGCGGCGGGCCTTGTACCGTTTGCGTTCCTTGTCGGACAGAGTGGATGTGTCGGCGTCGTCGATGAGCCCTTGGCGTTCGAGCTCGGCGTACACCCAGGCATGGATCCCGCCAGCCTGGTCGATCTGCGGCCATTCGGGCGGTGCCGGCTCGGTCCCTTGTGCTTGGCTTTGCTCGCTCATTCGTGTCTCGGTCTCGATTCGGGTTGTCGTCGAATCGACGAAAAATCACACCGCTTCGGCGGCGCTGGCATCGATGAATCCCCGGTCCGCGCAGTCGCTCAGGCGCTTGAAGTACTCGTCGCGGGCCTCATCTCCTGTGCCGAAGAACAACTTGTTCATTCGCATGCGATCGGGGTGGTCGCCCCAGCGGATGATGACCTGGCGATCGCTCAGCGAGATCCGATATATGGTGGTTTTGTCGCCTTCGCGGCTGAGCAGCATGCGAGTTTCGGCGCGGATGAGTTTGCGTCCTTCCTCGGTATTGCGCGCCCGTTCGAGTTCGGCCTGTTTGCGGGCATAGAGCAATCGCAGGGCGATCATGGGCACGGTCGGGCCTTCTTTGAGGCCGGAACGGCGAAACTGCGGGCTGGTACACGAGGCGTCGACGGTCCGGCCCTCGCGGTCGATGGTGAACGATGTCTTGTAGGTGCGATGGGCCAGCCGATCCTCGACTTCGCCTTCGATCCGGACGCCTTCGCCGCCCAGGTCGTGGACTGCGGTCAGCTCGACCTGGCCTTTTTTGTCCAGCAAGCGGTGGGCGTGCTCTTCGCGTGCATCGCGATAGCGCAGCTTGTCGGCGTCGAGTGGCACGGCGAACAGCGGCCGAAAAACAAACCGCTGATTGGCCAGATCATGGACCACGAGGCCCTGCTGCATGTGAGTCAACACCGCTTCGCGGGCCTCGCCGCGGCTGCGCCCTGTATGCTCGGCGAGCTCGTCGAGCGAGCGTCCGCCGTGGCCGTTCGAGCCCTTGATCTGCTCGAGTACGTTTCGAGCAAAAACGTCGTCTACTGTGCCGGGAACCAGAAGATCGAAGGTTGCAATACCGGCCCAGCCAGAGTCGGTCCAGCCCGACAGCGCCAGAGTCAAGGTAGCATCGCCGAGATCGAACACATAGTAGGCGGGCAGCCCGGCGCCGACCAGGTGCACTTCGACGCTTTTCACGTGGGGCAGAAGCCGGGCCAGTACGCTGAGCCGCCGGCGGCCCCAGGTTCGTACCACCTGCGGCCGATTTCCCTCATATTTGCCGCCGGTTCCTTGCAAGACCAGATCCCACGGCTCGAGCACCAGCCGGGGCTGATGTCCGGGAACCAGTTCGTAGCGCAGGGCGCGGGGGGATTTTTTGGCCCGCTGCAGGCGCAGGGTCAGCAGTACATTGTAGAGATCGACCGGCGCCAGGTTAAACGTATGGGCCGGCAAGGTCGAAGCGGCCTGGACCTGGCCGAGGGCGCGCACCCAGCGATAGGGCACGCGCAGGGCCCGCTCATTGCCGGTTTTGGACGCAGTCAACTCGACAGTGGTCGCGCGGTACGAACGCATCTGAGCCAGCGATTGCAGCATGTTCTGGCTGAATGCGAGATGGGTGGTCCCGACGGTGATATCGCTGGCTGTGTAGGCCTTGCCTGCTTTCAAGTGAAGCCGTGCGTAGGCCGATTCGTCGGCGGAAAAAACCTCGATGGCCAGGCCCCCGTCGTCGACGGTGATCACGGGATCGAGCGGTGATTCACCTTGCACTGCCTCGGCGTATTTTGACTCGAGATAGGCCTTCTGTGCCTCCCACAGCTCTTTGGTCGCACGCTTGCCCTGTTTGAGCAAATAGGCCAGGTAATCGGAGCGATCCTGGGCTTTAAAGCGAAGGTCACTGGCCAGGATTTCGCCCAGTGTGAGAAGGGCGTCGCGCATCACACCGGGCCGGTGGAGTTTGGCGGTCAAACCGCCAAGGCCGCGAATGCCGTCGGTGTACAGGCGCAGGCGGAACGAGTCCTCGTCGGCGACTGGAGCGACGTCTTCGGCGTAGCGAACGCGGACGTCGGCGAATGCTTCCGTGGTCATCGGGCGCTCACCTCTTCGTAACGGGCTTGTTTTTCGGCGCGGCGGAGCAGTCTTTTCAGCGCCTTAAACGCGGCCGCTCGCGCGGGGTCACTTTCGGACTTGTCGTCGAGGATCTGTTGCAGGGCCTGGCGGGCCTGATCGCCTCCAATACGGCCGAGGGACGAGATAGCGACCAGGCGGTTTCTGTCCGCGCCCGGTTGCCCGGCCACCGCGATCAGTTCGTCTGCGCGCTTTTTGCCCAAGACGACCGGCAGGACGAGCTGGCGACCAGCGTCGTCGGCAAACAGTTTCACGGCCGCGTCCGGCCCCGCTTGCAGCGCAGCCTCGACCATCGGGCCCATGGCTGCTGCATCGGCCACCGCGGTATCGGCAAGCACCTCGTTCGACCGCTCGGGCGCCAGGGATGCAATTGTTGCAGCTGCCGCGACACGGACTGACGGGTCGGGATCCGACAGGCCTGGCAATGCTGCAGTGGCATCGGCCTGGCTGCCGTGCCTCGCAATGAAGCGGAGTGCTGCACAACGCACTGCCGCTGGCGCGGTCGGGTCGGCGATCGCCTGGTGCGCGGCATCGCCGGCATTTGCCGCCAGCCGGTCGGCAGCCCATAGGGTGGCCCGCCAGGCCTCTTCAGCCACGGCCAGTCGCTCCTGACCTGTAGAGTCGTGAGCACCGCTGACCCGCTGGCGGGCCTCGGCCCAATCGCGGTATGCCCGCTCGGCCGCGGTTTCCACTGCAGCTCTCAGCTCGGTCCCACCCGACGATCCGACCAGCCAGGCCGCGTCGATGCGCGGGCCGACGGCGTCGCCGGTGAGCAGCCGTGCGACTACCTCGACAGGGCATACACCGCGCCGGATCAGACCCTGGCGCAGACGCTCTCTGACCTCGCTCGACTCGATCTCGGACATCCTGGCCACCAGGGTCGCGGGATCGCCGCGCCGGGCCAGGAAATTCGCTGCCTCAGCGCTGATATCTTCATGCGGGCTACGCAGGGCGAGCAAGCTGGTGCGGGTGCGATCAGCGGGGAAAATGCGCTGTAGTGCTTGCAGCGCTTCGCGGCGCAAGTAGTAATTGTCGTCGCCGAGGATTTCGGCCAACACGTTCTCGCTGGCCGGATCGCCGAGCATGCCGAGCTCGTTCACGGCGTGTCGGCGGGCATCGCGGTCGTCATGGGCGTCGCCAGCGATGCGTTCCAGTAACGCGCGGCTGCGCTCGTCGCCGGCGTGACGCAGCCCGGTGATGGCGCGCTTGCGCATCTCGAGGTCGCCCTCCGCGGCCAGGTGCTCGACCGTATCGCGCACTCGCTCGAGCTCGTTACCGTGTTCCTCGGTGTCCCGCAAGTGGGGCAAGAGGCGGCCGAGGGCCTCGAGCGCGGCCGGGCTGAGCTCGGCGTCTTCGTCCTCGAGCTCAGCCTTGGGGTCGACCAGTGGTTCGAGGAACTCGAGCGCACGGCGGTCGCCCAGCAAGCCGAGGGCGATGACCGCGCGGTCGCGTTCGGCTTGCTCGCCGGCCTTGAATACGAGGACCAGAGCCTGGAACGCCTCGGGCCGTCGCCGGGTAGCCAGACCGGCGGCCGCGGGCAGGACCAGCTCGCGTCGGCCGCCGCGCAGGGTCCCGGCCAGGGCGTCGATCGTGGCGCCTTCGACGTATGCGGCGCGGAATGCCAGGGCTTCGCATGCCGCGACTCGCACCTCTTCTTCGCGATCTTCGATCAGCCCGGCCAGCAGTTCTTCGGCGGTCTGGTGGTCGATGTCGCGCAGAGTTGCCACAGCGCGGAGGCGCAGCTGAGAGTCGTTGTTCGCCGCGGCTTTGCGCACATACCCCAGCGCGAGCTCCTCGTCGTAGACCGCCCGGCGAGTGCCATCCGGCAATGTCCGTGGCGCTCGTTTTTTGTCTCTGGCGATCTCGAGCAAGGTGGACAGGGCGCGGGATCGCAGGCCGGTGTCCTCCTGGTCGAACATTGCGAGCAACACCTCGCCTCCGGCCGGGCTGCCGATACGGCCGAGGGCGCGGATGAGCGCCGACTTGTCGGCGGTTTGATCGGGATCATCTTCGATGCGCGCCGCCACTGCACGCGCTGCACTGGCGGCCACCTCGGCGTTATCGGGATCGAGGGGGCGTGCATGGGCCAGGGCCACGAGTGCTTCCATTGCCCTGCGTGCCACGTTGGCCTCTTCGGCACGCAGGATACCGGCGAGCACATCCACGGTGCGCGCATCGCCCCGCCGGGCCAGGGCCACTGCGGCCTTGAGCCGGAGATCTTCGTGGTCGCTCTCCAAGGCGCGGCCGAGTGCTTTGGAAACCCGCGCGTCGGTCGAGTCGACCAGCCGGTCGACCACCGACAGGCGTACATCGGCATGGCGACTGCCCAGGGCGACCAGCCACGGCTCCAGGCTGTCGGGGTCGTAGAGGCGCTGGATCTGAGTCATGGCGTAGGAGCGCACTTCTGCGACTGATGCACTGACCGCATTTCTGGCCAGAGCAGCTGCCATATCATCACCGGCTTGGGCCGCGGCGACGAGTGCATCGACCGCGCCGCGGCCGACGTCGGCTGCACAAGCTTGCAGGGCCAGGCGATGCGGTTCTAGCGCGCCGTCGGGATAGAGGCCGGCCAGGGCCGCCACTGCGGCCTTGCGAACCAGGTGATGGGGATCGCTGAGGGCCCGGCGCAAAACCGGGAGAGCGGCGTCGCGTCCCACATGACCGGAGCCCGACAAAGCGGCGATGCGGTCGATACTGTCGCGCCGTACCCGATGGGTTTCGTCGGATTCACCTCGCAAGGGGGCTTGCCGGATCAGTCCCGCATAGGTACCAAAGGCCAATCTGAGCGCGTGCGCTTCGGTGAAGTCCGAGCTTCTCGGCGGCGCCGCGCGAGCTTCGCTGGCGCCGACGAATTTGAGCACGGTGAGGATGCGCTCGGTAGCCGACTCGGGCTCGGATCGTTTGGGCCGGGTAAACAGGCTGCGGATCCAGCCTTTTTTGCGCGGCTCTACAGTCTCGTCGTCCTCCCAGTTGGTGTACGGAATGCGCGGACGGTTGGCCGCGGAAGGGCCGATGAGACGGCCGGCTTCGCGCCAGAACGCGATCGGCTGGCCGCGCAGGGTGAGGACTTGAGTGGCGGCATAGCGCTGCGCCGGGTGGTCGCTGGCCAGGGCCGCGACCAGGACTCCGAGGCGATTGCGGCGCTTGTCCTCGCCGGGCCAGTCCTTCATGTCCGAGGCCTTATCGGGTTTGCGCGGGCCGACCAGCTGTTGGGCCAGCGGACCGAGTTCTTCGCCTTCTACCCGCGATTCGAGGATGCGTGCAGCCGCAAAGCGTATTTCGGGATGTGACGACGCCAGGGCAGAGAGCAGGAGATCGGGCGGCTCGTCGGCGCGGGCCAGGGCGATATCGCGGGCGACGATCACTGCGAAGACCAGATCCTGGATCGTCCGATCGGTGTCGTCCAGGCCCTGCAGGATGCCCCGCACGCCGTCCGGGCCCAGGGCCACAAAGCCCATGATTGCGCCCAATCGGATCGGTTGGTGGTCGTGATCGAGGGTTCCGGCCAAGACCGGCACTGCGCGATCGTCGCCCAATCGGGCCAGCCCTTCGGCCACCCAGCTACGCACAGCGAGGTCGGCGTGTGACAGAGCATCGACCAGGGGTTTTTCGTCCCCCGGCCGGCAGCTGGTGGCCAGGCCACGCGAACCCATTTCGCGCACCACGCCGTCTTTGTCCTCCAGCATGGACACGTAAAACGGAATAGTTTCGGTCGCGCCGACGTCGGCCAGGGCGCGTGCGGCACGCTGTCGCAACCGATCCGACGGCCGGTTGAGGTGGCTTTCGGGAATGGTGAGAAGCTCCTTGGCCGGCTCGATGGCGCGGTCGTCGCGGCGTTTTCCGCACAGCTCGCAGGCGCGCACGCGGAGCTCGTAGAAGATGCTGGCAAAGGCGGCGGCAAAGCCCTCGGCATTATCGGGAGTCAGGCGATCGATGGCTTCGATGGCAGCGATGTGAACCGGTGGGTTTTCATCGCGAACCAGCGCGATGAGACGCTTAGTGAGCTCGGGCGGGAGCTCTTCGGCGAGCGATTTTGGTATGGTTTTGCAGCCGGCCACGCGCACTTCGGCCCGTGGCGAGTCGAGCGCGGCCCGGTACACCTCGATTCGTTGTCTATCGGCGGATTTGCTTTTTTTCGCGTCGGCAAAAATGGCCAACGCAGCCAGGCCGACTTGGGCCGAAGCATCGGCGATGAGTGAGAGCAACGCGTCATCGGCCCAGTGTCCGGGAGCTCGATTTTTGATCCGGGCCAGCTCGTCCACGACCCGTTTGCGGATGTCGTCGTGGCGACAGGCTGCACCCCGGGTGAGCGGAATCTGTGGTTTCGAGCTGTGCCAGGCCCACAGCGTGTTGAACGCCTCGCCGCGTACTTTGCCGTTTTCATCGTCGAGGGCAGCTCCCAGCAGTTTTTCGGCGCGCTGGGCCAGATCTCGACTGGTCGGGTGTTTTTTTGGAGCGTGCGGCCCGCGCCCACCGAATTTGACCAAGATCGGCAGCGCGCGCAGCCGGATGTCTTGCCGACTGCAGCGCAGAGCGAGGGCGGCGAGGTCGAGCTCTCCTTCCGCGCCATCGGGTTCATTCAGCCTGGCCAGGGCGCCAAACGCCGAACTGCGCACGTTGGCATCGCGGTCGTCCAGCAACCACTCGAGCCGTGCGGTGAGCCGATTGTCGCCGGGCATGGCCAGCGCCGCGGCCTGCAGTGCCTCGACTGCGGACATGCGCACCTCGACGTCCCGTTCGCGACTGATCTGAAGGAGCGCTCCGGTAGCTCGCGAGTCGCCGAGTATACCGAGGCAGCGCGCAGCGCGCAGCGCAGTATCGGCATTGCGGCAGGTCAGCGCGGCAAAGAGTGGCTCGAGGTCGCCGTCGGGCAGATCGCCAGCAGCGTCGCTCAGGTCGTCGAGAGGCTCGGCAAAGCGTCCGGCTTTTTCCAGCTCGTCAAGCGCTTTGCGGGTCTTTTCATCGACCGCCCGAAGCCGCGCGGCCAACCTGGCCCGGGCTCCGATCGAGATCGAAAACGCGGTCTCGCGAACCCCGGCATCGTCGTCGTCGAGGCACGCTTCGACAAGGATTCGGCCCAGTTCGTCATCGGTTTGACGGGCCCGGCCCAGCCGGAGCAACGCAGTCGTGCGAATGTCGGCCGGGCCGCGCTGCAGGGCGATGCGGACCGGTTCTATTGAACCTTTGCCCTCCAGCTCGTACAGCGCATCGAGCGCAGCTACACGCACCTCGGACGACGAATCGGTCAGACGTCCGGCGATGAGTCCGGGAACCAGCGGCGAGGAGTCGCGCAGGCCGGGCAGGCGTTTTACCGCTGTGACGCGAATGTCGGCGTATTCCGAGCGGAGCGCGGCGCGAACCGCTCCGAGTGGGTTACTTTTCTCGATGTGGGTCAGGGCCGAAAGCGCAGCGCGGCGCACTGCTTTGTCGCTGTCCGACAGAGCCTCGCGCAGGGCCGGGCGGGACAGTCGGCGCAGTGTATCGCCGATGACCTGAGCCGCGGCCTTGCGCACATCGGGCCGGCGATCGCCCTTGAGAGCGCGATCGAGGAGCTTGCGCGCCTCGTCTTCTTCGAGTTCGCCGAGCGCCTTGATCGCGTTGGTGCGGACTTGCGGGCTGGACGACCGAAGATCTTGCCCGAGCTCGCGCAGCCGCGAGTGCACGCGTTCAAACGATTCGGCGGGTTCGGCCTGCTCGTTGACCGTGATCAAGAAGAGCCGGCGACTCCTGTCGACCACGGCCAGGGTGCCACCGCGTCGCTCGGCCTTGGTCCCCCGTCCGGCGGGAACGAGGACTGCGGCGTGAAGCGGCGCGCTTGATACCTCGACGGTGCGCGGCCTGCGCCTGGTATCGAGGAGCCAGGCTTTGAGTTGGCCATCCTCGCCGATGGAGAAGAGACGGCGTGGCAGGGGGCGCTTGGCGCTGTCAAAAAGCTCGGCACTGTAGATCAGGCCGCGGATCGGAGCTGCATGGCTCGCGTCGCCCGATCGATTTTCGGTATCCACTGCGCCCTCGAGAAAGCAGAGTTGCAGCGAACCGTCGCCACAGCCCGCAGCGATGCGGCCGTCGCCGGTAAAACAGAGGCTGTATATACCACCTTCGCCACAGGGCATCTCGCGCGGCGCGGCCTCGACTCCGCCCTCGATGGCAAGGGAGCGAATGATGCCATCATCGCCGGCAGCAGCTACCAGCGAAATCTGTGGATCGATGGCCACGGCGCGCAGCGGGCGATTGCTCAGCTTGCCCTGGTAAACGACCTCGAGGTCGATAGCGCTTTCGCGCGGCGCGATCGCACTCACCCGGAGGACCCCATCGTCGCCCACTGAGGCCAGGTATTTGCCCATTACATCGGTGGCTAGAGCACGTACTGCGCCGCGATGAGCACCGGGGATATCGATCAGTTTCGGCTTCGCCTGGGCAGAGGATGTGGCATCCCAGCCGAGAATGGCACCGGTCGAGAGAGCTGCGATGAGCAATTCGTCTCCGGCGAAGCAGAGGTCATAGACCGCACCGTCTACCGGCAGCGAAAACTCGGTCTTGATTTTGGGCAGGGCGAGAACGTGCAAGTCCGTGCGATACGTGGACCCGTCGCGGACGTCGCGCTGTCCGCCGATGGCCAGAAGTCGCCGTGACGGCGACGCCGCCACGGCGTGCAGCCTTTCGACATGAGGTCCGAATTTGTCTGCCAACGTTCGCTCCTATGCGCCTTGTGCTGGTTGATTGAGACCGAATGCCGGATGCCTGGCTGTTCAGGAAGAAGCAGGTGACGAGGTCTTTGGCGGAGAAAATGGCTGAGCCGGCGGCAATATAGTGGCCAGATTGGGATGAGCCCGGCGCATCTGTGCCAGAGCCGAGACGCAGCCGTGCCATTCACCCTTGGCCTGCGAGTGGATGAACTCCTCGAGCACCGGCGCCACCACTTCGGCGAACCAGCCGTTCTCCAGGGCCATATCGCGCACAACGCCGATCAGACGCCGCTTGGCGACGCTGGCCGGCAGCGGTCGATCGGGTACTGCGTCGCCGGTCTTATCACGCCGTTCCATGCGGCCGGGCGGCAGGCCGAAGAGAACGCCGCGCAAAAATCCCTGCAGTGCTTCAAGCGATTCGAAAGCCGCCTGTTCTTGCTCGCGCTCCCCGACGCCGTGCGCATAGTCGACTGGCCGGTGTTTGTCCCACAGAAGTCTCACCGCAAAGAGTCTGACCTCGCGATCGGGGCTTTCCATCAACCAGCCCAGCTTGTGTACCCCGCCCAATTGATCGTAGTGCCGCCGGATCAGCGTGAGTGCGATCTCCCGGGTCGCCTTGACCGAGCTCTCGGCCAGGGCAAACACCTGGGACGACGACAACCAATCGGTGGGCGGAACCAGTTTGGGATCTGCGTCTGAATCACCGATATGAAGCAACGCCTCGCTGGCAAGTTGCCGGCCTTCGCGGTAGCGGCTGGCGGCCAGTTCATAGACCAGCGCTCTATCGCCCCAACCGACGAGTTCGTATCGCGCAATATCCCGAGCGAGCCGTCGCAAGTCGGCATGGGGGTCGAAAAAATAGCCACGGACACGCTCGAGCGAATACGACTTGCCGGGCAGCTTGGGCTTGATTGCAAGCTGTCGTGCCTCGTCCGTCGTGGCGTTGAGGTCCGGGTGATGGACCCTGAGATAGGTGGCGGTAAAAAGGCGTACCGAGTCGGGCTGATCAGAGGCGAGCAGCGACCACAGCGCGCTGATTCCAGCCTTCGTGTCCCCATCGCCAGCGGGCGCGAAATCCTGGGGCTGAAAGTGTTCGAGCAGGTAACGGCGAGCGAATTGACTCAAACTCTCGTCGGCTTGCCGAACCATAGCTAGCAGCCATGGCAGGCCGATGCGAGATTTCGCCACAAACGTGCGATTGGCCAGGAGCTCGATCGCCAGGGCGCGCGTGCCCGGCCGCAGGGCCAGGCTTTTGACCCATTCGACGTCGAGTTCGTCGCCCTTGAGCATGCCACGGCGCAGCCACTGCGCCACGTGATCGCCAAAGCGCTTGTCGAGCAGGGCATGTTTGATCCAGTCGACGCCGATCTCGGACGCCTTGCGCTTACCCAGCTCTTGCAGGACCCGACGCCGCTGCCACCGGCTCATGTTGGGGTCCTCGATGTGGGCGCGCAAAAACGTCCCGGGCACTTTTTGTTTGTGCTGCTTGTAGAACGCGCGGACAAAGTCCTGCTGGTCGCTATCGCCATTGGCCAACGCGACGTAGATCTCCTCTGTGAGGTCGCCGGGTTTGTAGCCCTCTTTCCACTTTTCGCGGGCCAGCTTGACCAGAGCGCTGGTGGCGAGCATACGCACGAGCGCGTGCATACCCAGCTCGGCAGGCGACTTCTTGGCCAGGCGCGACTTGACAAAATCGCGCGCCGCCTTGCCGCCGTCTTCCGCGATCTCGATCAGTTCATCGACCGAAATATCGGGCGCGTGGGATTTGGCGTATTCGACAGCATAGGCGCTGGCCTGGTCGCTCGCGCTGCGCAGCAGGCCGACGACCATGTCGTGAAGTCCGAGTTCTTCGAGCTTGGACTGGTGAAATTCGGGACTTCCCTCGAGGAGTTCAACCACGAACTCGTGCACCGAAGCCAGCGGTTTGTTGCCTATACGCGCCAGCCAGCGCGGATCGACTTCGCGCAACGTGCCCGGAAAGTCCGCCTTGAGCCCGCGGATGGCAAACGAGCATACATCGTCATTGACCGCGTCTTCGAGCAGTCTGAGCAGCGGCTCGGACGAGAGCTTCCACGCTTCATCAAACGCCCGCCTATCGAGTTTCCGCGGCGGTCCTCGCAATCCGGCCGACCGCGCGCCAATCAGGTCTTCGTGGGCCCATATCTGGCTAGCCACCCACGAGTCGTAAAACCAGTAGTCGGCCGGATAGTGACGCAGCACCTGGACGGCAAACTGTGGATAGATCTCGGGTACCGCTTGACCTAGCTGGCGCAGGTACCGCCAGGCCCGTCGCCGCATGTAGCTGAACGTCGCGCTCGAGATTTCGCCCCGCACGTGATCGGTCTGGTTGATTGCGTCCAGTCGCCAGGTCGTGACGCCGAACATTTCGGCGTCGTGACGCTGTTCGACCAACTTGTAGATATGTTTGATTCCACGCCAGATGCCCCAGCCGATTTTTGCCTCGCGAACGATTTCGACCAACTGGGTTCGTGACCACTCGCCGCCATGTTCGTACAACTCGATCAGCAAGTCGCCCAGGCGCAGCCGCGGCGGAGGATAGGGCGCTGCCATGAGTGCGTCCCAGGCGTCCCGGCGCAGACCACGTATTTCGTCCGGGGTTTTGCCCCACAAGTTATTGGGTGAGAATGCCTGTCGTAAACGGGCCAGTGTCCACGAGTCTTTGGGCAGAGGAGGAGGCTCGCTCAGCTCTTCGCCATCGACCTCTAGCTGGGACTCCGGTGGTTCCTCGGGGGCGTTCTCGGCTGGATCCGGCTGGTCTACATAACGGACCACCAACCTGGCAAACTGCGGATCTCGCCGTTCGCGCGCCCGAAGGATGTCCGAATATGTAACTTCTCGTTCGTCGTCGTATCCACTCATCGCACCGCACTCGTAGCTTCCTGATTCGGCAGCGATCCTATACGGGCCGCGCGCGAGACGAACGCTATCAAGCTGGCGACCAGGCGGTCAATGGGACCAGGTGAGGAACCACTCCGAGACACAGTGGAGTGCCCGTTCTTGCACCGCCATGGCAGAGGTTCCATGGTGTATTCCATTGTAATTAATTCTGCGTTAGACTGGCTCGATGCGCGCTCGCTCCAGCTACCTGAAGCCGGTCATCATGGTGGTCCTTATCGCTGCAGCGTGCGGGGGTGGCGGACAGGACGCACTGGATCCGATGGGTGGACTCGACGCGTCGTTCCGCTGCGGGAACGGCACTGTCGACGCCGCAGAGGATTGCGACGAGGAGGACCTGGGAGGAGCGACGTGCGAGAGTCTGGGCTTCGCTTCGGGCACTCTCGGTTGTGACCTGCTGACGTGCCGCTTTGATACCAGCGGCTGCGACAGCACGCAGACTTTGACAAACCACGACGGACAGTGTGAGAGCAATCTGGGCTGCACCAGCACCGATGGCACAGGCACATCGGGCAATCCGCAGAGCATTGTCGAGTGCTTCAACAACGCTCGACTGGGACTACCGTTCTTTGTGAACCAGGTGAGCTATATTATAAGGACGCCAGCGCCCGATAGTCTGGACATTGAGGTTTACTCGTGGACCGGTTTGGGACAACCTGGCACTCTACAAGACACGATTCCAGTGGGCCCGGGCGACACTACACTTGGGCCCCACACCATCTTCCTGGCCAATCCGGTCCAGATTGACGAGCCGACGTTTTGTGTTGGGGTGGCTGGTAGCGATCCCGAAGACGGCTTTCGCATAGCCTTTTCGCAGACAGCAACGTCTAGTGGCACAGCATGGACGAAGACTACTAACTGCGGCAGCGGTGGCTTTCAAGACGTCGTCACCAAGCTCAACCAACCCGGTGTGACGACGGGTAGCTGGTGCATAACCACCGTAATCGACAAGTCGCCGCCGCAGTGAGTAAAGCGACCGTTGGTTAGGCCCGGCAAGCTGTCGGTAGGCCCTAATCGTTTACTGTCACGCTGATCATCTGGACTGGCGTGATGGGTCGATCGTTTTGCGTCGGCGTGGTCTCGATTGCGTTGAGTACTTCCATACCAGCGACAACCCGGCCGAACACCGGGTGCTTGGACTGACCTGGAGTAAACCAATCGAGGTATGAGTTGTGCACAGTATTGATGAAGAACTGGCAGCTGCCGCTGTTCGGTCTACCGGTGTTGGCCATGGACAGTGTGCCCGGCTCGTTGGAAATCTGCGCATTGGCCGGATGCTCGTCCTCTATGGTGCCGTCGGGACCGTTGCCGGTACCGGCGCGTGAGCTGTTGGGATCGCGGCTATGTGGGCAGCCGAACTGGATCATGAAGTTCTTGATCACTCGGTGAAAATGCAATCCGTCGTAGAAGCCGCTTTTGGCCAGCTTGATGAAGTTGCCGGCGGTAATGGGCATGACATCGGTAAAAAGCTCGACAGTAATATCTCCCAGTGACGTCTGGAGAACAGCGGTTGGATTTGCCATGGGCTAGAAGTATCAGCTCTGGCCCCTCGCGTCACGGAATTGTCGGTTTTTCTCGAGACGGTTGGGCAGAGAAATCCAGTCGAACCGAAGCCGGTGAACTCAAGTGGAATAGACAGGCCAGGTATTCGAGACGCGTCACAAGCAAATGTGAGACAGAAGCCCCCTGGAGGACGTAGAAGTACGTGAGCAGGCACGGCACTATCAGCGAGCCCGCACGCTCTGTACTCCGGGCCGACCGCCACACCGCAGCTTCACGCTACCGTCATGGCGTACAAACGAACTCGGCGCAAAGATGAAGGCTCCATGTGAGAAGGAAGCAGTCGTCTCCTGCAAAATGATAGATCAACACCAGTAAAGGCATTCGTCGCCTGGTTGAGGCGACATGGCAGTATCGGTAGAATTTGGTAGCAGGAATTCCTGATAGGTCGGTCCGGTTAGTGCCCCATACTGCTCCGAATCTGGTCTTCGTTAAAGCATTAGCCAGGCGAAATAGTCGAATCTGGTTGATAGATGCGACATTTTAGGCCGAATATAAGTCATTGGCCGTTATAATAGTACGCTTGATCGCTATTAATAGCCAAAAATTTTCCCTATGTTCTTGGTGACATTACGCTCTACCGAGCCGCCTATGGCTGAGATAAATAAAAGGAAATTTGCTACGGGTTGTCAGGTCGTGGTAAACGCAAGAGTGTATGCCTCATTGTGGGACGATAACCCGGAGTGCAGGAGTGCCCTGATGGGAGATAGGGAGGTAAATGGTCGATTGGCCGGACTACTTGCACGATCAGACGATCCGGAGTGTTGTTTTGCTCCACGTCTCAGGTTGTCACGATGTTGGAATGACGATAGAGGATAGGAGGCACAGTAGTGAAACAACGTACTATCGGCAATCGGTTCTCGCGGAGGTACTTGATTGGGAGCAAATGGACAGCCGTATCCCCAATCAATTGCGATAAGCACTTCGTTGTGACTGGCTGGGCGGACTCGCCGAAAGACTGCGACAATACTCCCGACTGCGTCACCCTCGAGGCAATTACCACGGGGCGCAAGCGGATCATCCTATGGCGCGCCCTACGCAAGACATCGCTTTGGCGTACGGGCTGGCGCTGACTCAGGCTGCGAGAGTCGAGACGGCGACCTCATGGTAGAGCCGTACTGCGGGGCGGGATGCCGAGATAGAGTTGCGGTCGATGTTGCGTCCCTGATGCCGCATTGATGTTCTGACCGCCGGCTCCGGGTCGTGTTCGTCACCAGCGTGGCCTGGAGAGAGTACTTGCCGGATACTCTCAGCCTCCTGGCCGCGATGATTGTTCTGCCCTGGGGAGCGGGGATTGGCGGGCAATCGCGGGTTTCGAGAGCCGATGGAAGCGTTCCAGGTGCCCAGCTTAACGTTCGGCATGAGCACCGCATTGTTCGCGATCGATCGAGTAGCCGCTCCGCTCGGTACGAAGTCCGCTTTACATTCTTTGCCAGGACCTAAATGGAATTGTTTCACATCACTTATTCGGCGACAAAAACTGTTTTGAAAAAAATCTAATTTCTATTTGACACCCGAAGGCCGCATTGCTAAATACTTTGGACATGGCGGGTGGCGCAGCATGCTGCCCGGGAAATTGGAACGAAAAAAGACGCGATTTTCTCCACCGACGAAGCAAAAAATGTTGAAACTCGAGCACATGGCGCATATCGCCGAAACACGCAGTCAGGATTCCTGGCGCGTGGCCGCAGGTGGACAGCAATGCGATACGCGTATCTGTGCGGGCACTCTAAGCGTTGGCTATAGGCTTGATAATAATGGCCTTGCTGCTCTGATGCACGCATATAGCTGTGAATCGTCTGATCAGCCTGTCTTTGGCCAGCCCGCCAGGGGAGCTCCAGACTCGTAGAGTAGTCTCTACATACGCGAGTTCGGAGCCACCCAGGGAAGCCTCGGTGGCTTTTTTGTTGTCCACGCAACAGCTAGAACGCCTTGGTGTCCACTACAACCAGGGTGATTCACAGCGCAATAGCGTTGCGAGATAGATGATTATATTGAATCGAGATACAGGAGTTTCTAACCAAAAACTAAATTGATAAACATGTCTACTCATGAACTCAATATAGAAAAAGCTACCACGGGATTCTGGTGGTCATTCTTTGGTTTATATCTCTGTAGGGGTCTACGTTTGGACTCCTGGAGACAAAGCCAGCGTCCGGTAGACGCCGGACTCACAATGGCCGACGACAGCGGCGCCAAAAGCGAAAATCCGCGAATTCCCGATGCCTTGGCTCCACACTCGTAAACTCTACGATGAATCGACGAGTATGGAGCCACCCTGGGACACCTCGGTGACTTTTTTGATGTGCAGATATGCCTGGGGTTCTAGTCCGGTATGGATCCGGGTCGGGCCGTAAACCCGCCGTTCTTACGCGAGCCAGCCAGGTTCGATTCCTGGGAACCCTACTGATGCGGGCAGGCACTTCTCAGTGCTGATCAAGGAGGTATAGAGATGACTACATTGCGTCGAAAACGCGGAGATGCACGCAATTCGCCTCCGTGGCTCAACGGTAGAGCAGCTGGCTTTTAACCGGTTGGTTGTGGGTTTAACTCCCTCCGGGGGCACCAATAATCCGGGCTAGTCTAACGGCAGGACAAGCGGCTCTGAACCGCTGAATCCAGGTTCGAATCCTGGGCCCGGAACCAATTAGCCACAGCATGCGCCGCGCTGAAGAAAACGCTACACGGTAGCTGTGGCGAGAGCAAGTTCTTTGACAAAGTAAGAGATGAACGACGTCGGGGCACCTAGCCCGTGCCCCATAGCAGTCCACGAGGGCTGTACACATGCCACTCTGGCGTAGGTGGTCCGCGCGCTTGTCTGAAGAGCAAGAGGATCTGGTTCGATTCCAGAGAGTGGCACTCAAGGTACCATACGGCGATTTTAGCCGGGTGGTAGCGGGTCGGTAGCAAACGTTGGCGTTGCAGCGGACTCTTAATCCGTCAAAACGTGGGTTCGATTCCCACCCGACCTACTCTGTGACAGCGACGATGAGCGGGCTATCGAAGTCGATACTCGCGTTATGTCATAAACATATGCTATTTCAAGATTTAATAATATCCGAGTGGTCCGTGTTATGGAGAGTCCGTCCTGCATTGGTGCCAGGTGCTCGTCTGCTAAACGAGTGGCCGCCTGTGGTCTGAGGGTTCGATTCCCTTGCTCTCCGCTACTTCCAGCGTCTGTTGCACAGTTAGTTGTTGGATGAATCTGGGTGTACGTCAGTGGTAGACACCCCGGTTTGGAACCGGGATGATGGAGGTTCGAATCCTCTCGCCCAGACCGTTGCATTTCATTGCAACCGATAGGGACCGACTCCCCCGATCCCGATTGGCATCTGACACAGCGGATGCCAACTTGCGGGCGAAGTGTTGTGGTGACACGTCGGTGTGCCATGCCGGAGTCGCGGGTTCGATTCCCGCCGCCCGCTCCGCGCCACTCCCTTGTGATGCGAGGGATTAGAGCAATCAGCGAGCTGCCCTCGCCGGCGCTCTCGCGGCTCTGATGTAACAGTAGCAGTGGAGGCTTCCAACCTCTACGTACGGGTGCAAATCCCGTGAGCCGCTCCATATGGGCCGGGGGCGCCAGGTTATCGACGAAACTCACAATCCGTTTCCGGTAACGGCCCAGCCCATGGCTGCCGGTGTAGCTCAGCTGGTGCGAGCGTCCGCCTCGTAAGCGGAAGGCGGGAGTTCGATTCTGGAGACGAAGGTTCGATTCCTTCCGGTCGCATTTGCCACTGCCCCGAGGATGGGACGCAGCGCTACGAACGCTGACGGCGAGGGTTCGAGTCCTTCCAGTGGTGCCAAGTATTTCTGCGAAAGAATACAGTAGTACGGGTCGCGGTCTGGGACCAGTTTGGTTTCCAAAACCGGACGTGCGGGGTTCGATCCCTCGGCGACCTCAACCCACGGTAGTGCGAGCAAGAAAGGAGAACCATCATGCAAGGAGGTGCAACCCCTCGCACATTATTGCTGTCTCAAAGCTATGAACCTATCAAAGTGATCTCCTGGAGGCGGGCATTCACTCTGCTCATGTTGGGCAAGATCGAAGTCCTGGAGGAGTACGACCGCGACGTTCGCACAGTTAACCTGGTATTCAAGATACCGGCAGTCGTGCGGCTCTTGCGGGCCTTTCGGCGGCACAGGAAGCCGGTCAAGTTCTCCCGTGTCAACATTTATGCGCGGGACAATTACCGGTGCCAGTATTGTGGCATCAAAGCGCCTATTTCCGACCTCACGTATGATCACGTCATTCCGCGGTCTCACGGTGGAATGACAACATGGACCAACATCGTGACTTGCTGCTATGAGTGCAACCGGCGCAAGGGCAACCGCACTCCTGATCGAGCCATGATGAAGCTGCGCTGCAAGCCAGCGCAGCCGCACTGGGTGCCTGCGGTATCGATTCGCATAAGCATGATATCGATGCCGGAGGCGTGGCGCGATTATCTGTACTGGACCGGACAGTTGACGATAGATGGCGCCGAAGGCCCAGCATGAGCTGGGCGGCTGTGCTCGGGTCACCCGTGGGCATTGGCCGGGATCACCAGGTGCGCCATCAATGATCCTGGCACTGCTGGAGTTCTTACAGCATACCGCGTTTGAGCTCGCAGAGAAGAAGCGTTGGAGCTCGCGCAAGAAGGACGTTGGAGCTCACGCATCGACGGCGCTGGAGTTCATCGCTACGCAGTATTCGAACTCGCGCCGGCCCACGGGTGACCCGGGCGAATGGAGAGGCAAACCGACAGGCGACGGAGCCTGCCTTGAAAGCAGGTGACCCTATGGGGCTTGCAGGTTTGTCCGACCATGCCCCATTCGTCTAATGGCCAGGAGCGCGGTCTTTCAAACCGCAGGAGAGGGTTCGATTCCCTCATGGGGCACTACACCGATCATTCCGGGATCGTCTAACGGAAGGACGCGGGTCTTTGAATCCCGCTATGGAGGTTCGAATCCTCCTCCCGGAACCCCAGTCACCGCTTCTGGACAGCCGAGCCGCTTCCATATTCGGGTTGTCCCAGCAAGCGCGTCGGCCCCTTTGGTGATCGTCCGTTCGACACGCTTCCCCGGTAAGGAAGAGAGCAGGGTTCGAATCCCTGGAGGGGCTCTGACTGCGCCAGTGGCCGAGTAGCTAGGCACGTGGCTGCAACCCGCGGTACCCCGGTGCAATTCCGGGCTGGCGCTCCATTGGCTCGCTCGATGGATGCGGACTGGAGTCTTCTAAACTCCGTGGCAGGGTTCGATTCCCTGGCGAGCTTGAGCCCCATCGAAGGATCGGACGCGAGCCTCCTAAGCTCGATGGGCGGGTTCGAATCCCGCTGGGGCAACTACTGTTTGGGAGTAATTCAGGGAATGGCCGCGCCTGTAAAGCGCCTGCCGGAAGGTTCGAGTCCTTCTGCTCCCACCACGAGCCACCGCGCACGGATGCGACGCGGGCCTCCGAAGCCCGCTGAGGCGGTTCGATTCCGCCCGGTGGTACCAGTTCGCGCGGTGAAGACGTCGTTCATCCCTCCATGGTGAAATGTCTCCATGCGTTGCGGCCTATGAGCTGCAATCGGGCGGTGACCAGTGTACGATACCAATCGAGGTCAGGATCGCGTTGAACGATCTAAATAGGCAGCTCATCACCTACGAGTCTGTCAGTGAGGCTCAGCTGGGCCAGCTGACAGATGCGCTGCGTCATCGCCGCGTTGTGGCTCTGACTGGTGCGGGCTGTAGTACGGAGTCGGGGATTCCGGACTATCGTGGTCCAGGCACCCGGCGGCGGGCGCGCAATCCTGTACAATATCGCGAGTTCGTCAGCGATGCCATGGCGCGAAAGCGATATTGGGCGCGCAGCGTCGTCGGCTGGCCGCGTTTATCACAGGCTCTTCCAAATGCGGCACATAGAGCTCTGGCTGTCATGGAGCAGAGCGGCATCGTTCGCGGTCTGATCACTCAGAACGTCGACCGCCTTCACCACGCCGCGGGAAGCAATCACATTGTCGAACTGCACGGTGCGTTGGCCGAGGTACGATGTCTCACGTGCGGTGCAATAGAACCGCGCGACTCTGTCCAGAAACGGCTGCTCGCGCTGAATCCTGGCTGGCACGAGCAGCGTGCCGAACTGGCCCCCGACGGAGATGCCGAACTCCCGACCGAGTCTATCGAGCGTTTCCGAGTCGCTGCCTGCCAGGCCTGTGCCGGCATACTGAAGCCCGATGTGGTTTTCTTTGGCGAATCTGTGCCCCGTGAGGTGGTCGTCGACGCGTGGCGCCTATTCGATGAAGGCGATGCCCTGTTGGTGATCGGTTCTTCTCTGGCCGTGTTCTCCGGTTACCGTTTCGTGCGCAGAGCTGCGGAGCGCAACATGTTCCTTGCAATTGTGAACATTGGTCCAACTCGCGGTGACTCACTCGCGCACTTGCGGGTCAGCGGACGCGCTGGCGAAGTATTATCTCGGCTGGTCGAGCGCTGCCTCGGCCCTGGCTGCCGAATCGACTTTGGCGACAGGTCCGGGAATCCAGTAGTTCCACGATAGATCACAACGTAAAGTGGGAATCGAGAAATGGCCTACCAAGGGGGAACTGCGCTATGGTTCGCGACCGTGACTCGCGAGACAGATGCACTCAATCGACTGGCCCGAGAATTCTGCGTGCTCACGTCGTATGTCGATTGGAAAGCGGAACCACGCCGCGCCGACCCCGACGTACTTGTGCGCGTATTAGGGCTGCTCGGAGCTGAGATCGATCGTATCTCAGACGCGCCTGCTGCCCTGGACGCCTACCGCCGCGCTTCTTCGCAGCTCCTGGTGCCACCCTGCACGGTGGCCTGGAATGGAGAGGACGCGGTTTTGAACGTACGGCTTCCGGCCGCACAGTCGGGGCTGTACTCGATCGAGTTGATTCTCGAATCTGGACAGGTTCGCCATTACGACGGATCACTGGATAATGTCAGGCCTCAGCGAACCGCAATCGTCGGCGACGAGACGTTTGTTATTCGCCCGATTTCGGTTCCAATACCTGCTCATGGCTATCATCAAATCACGGTACAAACAGCTGGCCGGTTCGGGCGCTGTATGGTTATTGCTGCGCCGCGACGTGGCTTTGCCGTAACCGAGGACAAACGCTGGGGAGTGTTTGCCCCGCTTTACGGACTCTACTCTCGCTTTTCAAGTGGTACCGGTGATCTGGCCGATCTGGCCAAGCTGGCGCGGCGCAGTGGTGAACTCGGCGCCAGCTTTGTGGGGACGCTCCCGCTCCTGTCGTCGTATCTCGACGAACCGTTTGAGTATAGCCCGTACTCACCGGTCAGCCGGCTTTTTTGGAACGAGCTCTATCTCGATCCGACTACAGCGCCGGGATTTGATGCCTGCGCGGCGGCTCGACGCGCTGTGCGTTCGCCCGAATACGCGCGCGAGTCGAGGATGCTGCGAGAGATGCCGCTGATCGATTACCGACGCCAGGCATCGCAACGGCGCGCAGTGTTGGAAGCGTTGGCGGAAACTGCCTGGCAGTCGAGTGAGCTCCGTGCGGCCATACAGGCGTACACCGAGCGCCACCCGCAGGCGGAGGAGTACGCTCGCTTCCGGGCCAAGACCGAGGCACGCCGCATTGTCTGGACCCAGTGGCCAGACGCCCATAAGCGCTCGATCGCTGATTCGGATTACGACGAGCGCGCCCGCCAATACCATCTTTACGCCCAGTTCGCCATGGACGCAGAGCTCGCTCTTCTCGACCGATCCAGCGACGTTGCGCTTTATCTCGATCTGCCAGTAGGGGTTAACCAGTGTGGCTACGACACCTGGCACGAGCGCGACTGCTTCATCATGGAGGCCTCAGTAGGCGCTCCTCCAGACGCCCTGTTTTTGGCCGGTCAGAACTGGGGGCTTTCCCCCCTACATCCACAGCGTCTGCGCGAAGCTGGTTATGAACATTTTGTGCGCTGTGTGCAGACTCACGCTGAGCATGCGGGCCTGTTGCGCATCGATCATGTGATGGGCTTACACCGCCTGTACTGGATTCCCGAAGGTGTATCCGCCAAGGACGGCCTCTATGTAGAGTATCGCGCGCCAGAGATGTATGCGATCTTGTGCTTGGAGTCAACACGACACAAATGCGCGATTATCGGCGAAAATTTGGGCACAGTCCCGGATTATCTGCCGGAGACGATGCGCGATCACGGCTTTTTCGGCTTGTATGTCGGCCAGTTCGGCATGAATTCCGAATTGGCCGATGAGGCCGATACCGATGAGAATGATGCCCATGATAAGGAGGCCGATAAACTCGCCCAGGAAGCCGACGACGACCATGGCGCAAACGTACCTCACGATGTGGTTGTCAGCCTGAACACGCACGACATGCCGACGTTCGCGGGATTCTGGCTCGGGCGCGATATCGACGATCGAGTCAAGCTGGGTCTTATTAGCGATGAACAGGCGGAACAGGAGCGCAAGCAACGCTCTGAGTCACGGCGGCGAACGGCTATCTTTCTGGCTGAGCGCGGCTTTCTCGATTCCAGCTATGCCTCGGGTGGCGATCTCTTTGCGATGATGCGGGCCATCAGTATATACCTGGCGTCAAGTGATGCCCGCATGGCCCTGGTCAACCTTGAAGATATATGGCTCGAACCCGAACCTCAGAACGTTCCGGGCACGTTGGGCCCCGATTGGCCAAATTGGTGCCGCAGATTGCGTCATGACGTCGACAATTTCACCGTTGACGCCCGCGTGCTCGAGGTTTTGCGCGCGATCGACCGAGCGTGTTTGCAGTGACTTCCCGCCATCGGAGCGCCTCGATGCGCAAATTCGGCGACTTATTTCTGCTCGGGCCCTAAAGCGATGAGCATGTCGACGAACTCCTTGAGTAAGGCGGAATCTCGCTCTGCAGTTTCCTGGCCGAGCTCTCTGAGCGCAACCAAGTTTTCGGGTGAAGCGTTGTCTAGATCTGGACTCACGACGCTGGGATTGATTGCAGGCTCGACGCGAAGATACTGATTGGGAGCCTTCACTGCGTCATAGATCTGGCGAAGTTGATAATCGACGGTTTCAGCAGTACCGGCGAGCAAGATGTCGATCAGCGGGCGGAGCCACTGCAAGGACCCCCAGTCCTTCGCCTCCCGGTAGGTATAGGACTTCTCGACCTTGCCGGTCCCAATCGAGAGAATGGCCATACTGTCAGCTCGAGCTGGCGGACTGATGCCATGAGCACGTGCGTATCCAGCGCGTACCTCGGCATAGGCGCACAGGGCCGGGTTGTTAGCGAAAACACCGCCGTCGATGAGTGGATACGGAACTTTCGTCCGCGACTTGATCCGGACTGTTTCGAAGTACGTTGGTGCCGCCGCAGTCGCTCGGGCTACATCGCGCACGCGGAAGTCTTGAGCCAGATTGCGCTCGGCGCCATGCTGGGTAAAAAAATGCGCGCGCCGTCGTCGGATATCATACGCCGGGATGAGACACGGCTTCACCAGATCGGAAAGCCATAACTCTCCAAAGTAGTCTTCCAACACCTCCTCAAGACCATCCGCAGGGTATTTCTCATCAAGTGTACCGCTGCCGGAGCTGATTCGATGCCAGAGAGGGATCTCGAATATCTCATCGCCGCGTTCCAGGTACATATCCACGACCTCCGATGCGGAAAAACGCGACTGGGCTGGATTATCCTCATCTGGGCACAATAATGCGCAAGTCAAGATACCACCTGTGCTCGTGCCGGCCACTAGGTCGAAGTAATCAGCTACCCGGGCACCCGGTTTGCCTGTGGCCTGCTGAATCATTTTCTCAATCTCACATAGAACCTGCCCCGGAATGATGCCCCGAATGCCACCGCCGTCTAAAGAAAGAATACGAACTGGTTTGGCCATTTTCCACTTTCGCGCCTGTTGAGCTGGACGTGACTCGATTGTCGAGGGTGCCATTGATAGTAACAGTTGATAGGAATGGCTAGAAGGCCCCATGGTCAGAATCACCGACCCTGCCAGATATCCTCGACCGCCCAATACAGTACAAAGCCCGTCTC
The DNA here is from genome assembly GCA_022360315.1 of Pseudomonadota bacterium. GTDB lineage: Bacteria > Myxococcota_A > Polyangia > Haliangiales > Haliangiaceae > JAKSDA01. The sequence continues at coordinate 77,453 of JAKSDA010000298.1, read as the reverse complement.
AAAATTTCACATCGTCAGTCTGATAGTCCTGATAGTAAGGATCTGTTGGAGCTGACTTGTCGGGGTTGGCGAAATGTGGAATAACCCTCGAGCGCTCGATCATGCATCGCCAAGATTCACCCGATTCTGCAGTCGCCGAGCAAAAACGCGACCAACTGCTCTCGGCCTATGGTGCCTTGTCGCGAGCACAGCAGCTGCTCGTCGAGCTTCTATCTGTGATCTATGGCGAAGTAGGTATCCCTCGCCTCCTCCACTGCGTGACTCGCCTGGACCTCCGCGATAACAGCGGTCACTCATACACCGCCGATAGCCTGGCTGTGCAGCTGAAACTGCTGAGTGAGCTGGACTTGGTCACAGCGCGGGAGAAGCTCTACTACCGCATAGAGCAGTGGTTTGCCGAGTTGGCAACGCGTGCCGCTATGAGCAGCGGCAGCTTTGCCACATTCACCGAAATAGATGACATTCTCGGCTCATTCAAAGAGGAAGATAGCCGGACATATACGAGCTATCGTCAGGAGATGTCGTATTTGCGCGATTTGCGCATTGCTCTCTACAGCGATGATTATCCCCGAATATACCAGCTCATCGAGGAGCAAGACAGGCAAGACCGTTACTATTCTGGATACGGAATGGTTCGCTACCGCGATCACCTTATCCACGAGATCTACAACAATCCCTTTGACGCGGAGTGGGTACAGAGCCTATCGATCGAACTCCGCGCCGAGGTGCTATGGCCTTTCCTCAGAGACGCCTTTGCCCAGCTCCGACCTGAGCCGGAAAAGTCCGCTCTGTTCGAAGTGGCGTGCCGAGACCCGAGTATCGAGCGGTGGCACAACTACCCGTCTTGCTGGGCCGAGTATCTGCTCTTACGCGGTCATCTCGACGAGGCGAGGAGCGTCCTTGACGGGGCCAATGACTGGCAGTCGCTTTGTGTGCGCGCATGGCTCGACACCAGCGCAGGACACTACGAGCGAGCTCTGAACTGCTACTCCGATGCATTGCGCGGTCTGCGCAAGCGGATGCGCAGCAACCAGGTCTATTTTAATGATTACCGGGCCGGATTGTTTCACATTCCTCTCTTGCTTCGGGCCGGAGATCCCAAGAGCATAAAAGCGGCGCTCCGCCATGCCCGCGCCGCCTCTGGCAACTCGTATCGAGCCCTGGAGCAACTCGCCAGTTCGCTCGACGACGTGAGCTCGGTCCGCGAGTCCACTGTCGAGAGCTACTGGCACCATGGCGATTACTTTTCTGATTTCATGCGGGCCCTGGCATATTACTGGCTCGATAGTGAGTCTCTGCGCGCTCAGCTCGACGACTTGCGAGGCATACAAGACAAGGCGCGAGTCGCCCAATGTGTGTGGCTCGAGGCAGAAATGTCAGCCCTCTTGAGTATCTTGGATGACGACGCGGCGGCCGTGAAGACACCAGCTGGCACGGTACCAATCGTTGGAATGATGCAGCCTGCACCGATGTGGCAGCGGTCGCTCGATGCTCTGGCCGACATGAACCGAGACGACGAAGCCAAAACCAGAACCGATCGCACGACCCGGCTCATCTGGCTCATAGCCGAAAGGAACGGCGATTGTGACATCAAGCCAGTGGTGCAGACCTTGGGCCGGCGGGGCAAATGGACGAAAGGCAAATCGGTTGCGCTGTCGTGGCTCCACGAGAATGCCGCGACTTCCGACTACCTGTCTCGTCAGGATCGCGAGATCTGTGCGGCCATCCACTCTCGGGAGAAGACGCGGTACCGATCTCATCGGGTCACGTATTACCTCGATCAACGGCAAGCTTTGCGGGCTATGGTGGGGCATCCTCTCCTGTTTTGGGATCAGCCATCCCGAGATCCTGTCTCTCTGAGCAAAGGCGAGCCCGAGATGCGGGTTACTCGCGCCGATGAGGGACTGACCTTGTCGTTTGTTCCGCCGGTTGTGAGCGGTCGGCAGTATACTGTGCTGAGGGAGAGTCCCACTCATCTCAAGTTATTCGAGCTCCAGCCGGAACAGGAGCGTCTGGCTGACATCGTTGGTTCTGGTCTACGCATTCCGAGCGCCGGTCAAGAGCAATTGCTCGGCACTGTTGCCGTGGTTTCCAAGGTGGTAGCAGTTCACTCTGATATGGAGCAAAGTGCGTATGCAGCCGATACATTGGCCGGCGATGCCCGGCCGCATGTCCAGATCGTGCCGTTCCGCGATGGCTTGAGAGTGCAATTGCTGGTCCGTCCGTTTGGTCATTTCGGGCCGTATTTGCAACCCGGATATGGCGGCAAAGTTGTATTTGCCTCACAGGAAGGCAAAATCCATGCGGCCGAACGGGATCTGGAAGGAGAAAAACAGCGCAGCGATGGATTGTTGGAGGCATGCCCCACGATTGCCAACGCCGAGGCTCGTCCAGGTGAATGGATTCTCGACAGTCCAGAAGACTGCCTGGCTGCGCTGGTCGAGCTGCGCGCGCTGACCGAGGAGGTGGTGCTGGAGTGGCCTGAAGGCGAGTCTTTGCTGGTAAAACGAGTGTCGCCAGGCGATCTGCGTCTCGCGATTCACAGCCGCGGTGACTGGTTCGAAGCGTCGGGCACGCTCGATGTAGGCGACGGGGCAGTCATCGAAATGCGCGAGCTCGTAACCATGCTCGATCAGAACAAGGGCCGGTTTCTACCGCTCGGCGAGGGTCGTTTTCTCGAGCTCACGCGAACGTTTCGCAAGCGACTGGAAGAACTCCACATCGTGGCTGAAAGCACTGGCGGTAAGGGGCTGCAAATCAGTCCTCTCGCCGCACCTCTGGTGGATGAATTGGCCCGGAGTGCGGGTGAGGTGCAAGCCGACGAGGCGTGGAACGCGTGTTTGGAGCGCATCGACCGGGCCCGCGATGTCGAGCTGCAAATCCCCAGCACCCTGCGTGCTGAACTGCGAAATTATCAGCGCGATGGCTTCTTCTGGCTGTGTCGACTCGCCAGCTGGGGGGCAGGGGCCTGCCTGGCGGACGATATGGGGCTGGGCAAAACCGTGCAGGCCCTCGCGTTTTTGCTCACCCAGGCGGCTTCTGGCCCGGTCCTCATCGTGGCACCGACGTCGGTTTGTGCCAACTGGCATACCGAGATCGAGCGTTTTGCGCCCACTCTCAATCCCGTCTCTTTATCCACTGGCGACCGAGAGCAGATCATCGCCAAACTGGAGCCGTTTGACGCGTTGATCGCGAGCTACGGCATACTGCAAAACGAGGCGGCGCTCCTCGCCGGGCCACACTGGCGTGCGATTGTACTGGACGAGGCGCAGGCCATCAAGAATCCGGCGACCAAACGATCCAAAGCAGTGATGAAGCTGCGAGGCAATTGCAAGATCATCACCACCGGGACACCTATCGAGAACCACCTGGGCGAGCTATGGAATCTGTTTCGCTTCATCAACCCGGGTCTTCTCGGCAGCTGGAAGAGCTTCAGTCGGCGGTTCGCCACGCCGATTGAAAAGCACAACAGTGCGAATGCCCGCTCTGCACTCAAAAAGATGATCCGGCCCTTCGTTCTGCGCCGACTCAAAAGCCAAGTCCTGGATGAACTCCCGCCGCGCACCGAGATCGTCCTGCACGTAGAGATGAGCGACAAGGAGCGGGCGCTATATGAAGCGCTGAGGCTGCGGGCGTTGGAAAAACTGACCGCTGAGAGCCAGGGGCCCAAGCACCTGGAGATTCTGACCGAAATCATGCGGCTTCGCCGCGCCTGCTGCCACCCGCGTCTGGTGGTTCCAGAAAGCTCGCTATCGGGTTCGAAACTCGCTGTATTCGGCGAGATCTTGGAAGAGCTGCTGGCCAGCCGACACAAGGCATTGGTGTTCAGCCAGTTTGTCGATCATCTGAGCATCATCCGGTCCTATCTGGACGAGCAGGAGATCATATACCAATATCTGGATGGGCGTACTCCAGCCCCCGAGCGCAAAAAACGCGTCGACGCATTTCAGGCCGGCGAAGGCGATGTATTCCTGATAAGTCTGCGAGCCGGTGGCACGGGGCTGAACCTGACCGCAGCCGATTACGTCATTCACATGGATCCATGGTGGAATCCCGCAGTGGAGGACCAGGCATCTGATCGCGCCTATCGCATCGGACAAGAGCGACCAGTGGCGATTTATCGCTTGATCACCAAGGGCACCATCGAGGAAAAAATCACCACGCTCCACGCCCGCAAGCGGGATCTAGCCGCCAGCCTATTGGCCAGCACCGACCTCACCGGCAAGATGTCGACCGAAGAACTACTGGCACTGATTCGCGAGACATGAGGTCCGCACAGCAATGATACATTCCCGACATGCACTGGTTTGCATACGTTCTGATCCTGGTCGCGCTGTTTGCGGCCCTTACGGTTCTATACATCTGGCGGAGCTACCGGGCTTACCGGAGGGCGTGGTCCAAGAAGCATGTTGCAGAAATGACGGGGGTGGTGTGGGCGCTCAGAGCCGAGCAGCTCACCAGGTATCGCGGTGATGAGGCAATGCCCTCGTCGATGACTACAAGCGCAGGGGTAACCATGGGCTATGCAATCTCGCTGTCTGGAGAGGGAGCTGAACAATGCATTCGACATCACCTCGTTACCGAGTCGAGGGGGTTCTTTGGCCAGGTTCTGGCCGAGCGAGCGCTCGCATTCTCGCTCCAGCGCCTCGGTTTTTCGTCAGATCGAGTCGAGTTTTATATCACTGCATACAGTTTTGATAGCTTTCACGCCATTGTCGAGATGACCGGGCAGGAACACAACGAATGGGCAGAGCTTTCTCTCGTGCCGCTGTCATCCGAGCAATCGGCCATTGTCGAGGCGCGTGAGTATCGAGAGCAACTCGGTAGGCCTCGCATCCTGGTCAAGAGCCCCGAGTTGCAGTCGCGTTGAAGTAGGCTCTACAGGAGCACTCGGATCGTCCTGACCTGGCCGGTCAGCCAGGCTGGTCACGCCTGGGTCGTGCCGGGCTATGTTTGGATGGGACGCTGATTGCGCTCGAGCAGGGTCACGGCGTGCATGACGGCGTCCCGAATACCCGATAATTCACTGCCCAGCATGCCCAGGAGCTTGGGATCGCTACCCGCACTGGCCACCACGTGAGCCAGTATATCGCGAATGCCCGACAGTTCGTTGCCGAGCATGGAGAGCAGTTGGCTGCTACCATCGCCGGATGCCCGGGCCGCAGTACCCGAGGTCAGAGTCGACGTGGCCGACGATGCAGCCATCGTCAGGACGTCTTGAATTCCGGACAGCCCTGTTGCCAATGCGTCGAGCTTGTCGGTGACCGATCGCTGTTCTGCGCTCTGACTTACCGCTTGCATGTGAACACCGAGGGCGTGCTGAATGCCGTCGAGCGCCTCGACCACCTGGTCTTGCTGAGTTACCCGTTTGAGCGCTTGCTCGATCTGCTCCAGCCCCTCGGCCAGCCCGGACAGGGTCGCGGTCACCCGCGATACCGGATCGTCGTCAGCGCCACCCGTGCGCTTGATACGCCGGTACTCGGCCTTGATTTCAGCCCATCGGCCACTCTGTTCCTCACTCAGCCGACCGCGCCCCTCGGCCAGCTTGAGCAGATTTTGTTCGGCCTCGGTGGTGAGGGTTTGAGCTTCACCGAGATAGTGGTCGTCCATGAGTTTGTCGACCTCTTCCCCGGTCATGGCCGACACGACCTTCTCGGCCAGTTTGTTCATGTTGCGGTAGCTGCCCTGAAGCTTGAATGGTGGCTCTGTGCGATAGCGGTCGTCCTGGGCAGCAGATTCGATATACTGCTGATTGACCGCTAGGAGCACGCGCTGGCACTGAAATAAATGGCCAAGCACTGATTTGATGTCATTGAGCTCGACCGCCGAATAACCGTGAGAGAGCTCGGTGGTGGGCAATTCTTCTCCCTTGGCCATGCGGATCAATTTGTAGACATCGGATTGCTCGCGGGTGGCCAGCGGCGCCAGGGTCGAATTCGAGGTCAGAGCATTTTCGATATAGCTCAGGGCAAAGAGTTCCTCCTGGCCCGAGAGTACGTCCCCGAGGTTATAGACATCGGCCCGGTTGGACAGCATATCGGGAATCTGAAAGCTCTCGCCCGACTCGGTGTAGGGATTGCCGGCCATGACCACACAAAATTTCTTGCCCCGCATGTCGTAGGTGCGAGTCCGGCCCTTCCAAACCCCTTCGATGCGGCGCTGAGCGTCACACAGAGATATAAATTTTTGCAAAAACTCGGGATGGGTATGCTGAATATCATCGCAGTAGAGCATGACGTTGTTGCCCATCTCGAAGGCCAGGTTGATCTTTTCGACCTCCTGGCGAGCTGTGGCATTGGGTGCCTCGGCAGGGTCGAGCGAATGCACCGAGTGGCCAAGTGATGGCCCGTTGACCTTGACAAAGACCAGTCCAAGTCGGTTGGCGACATATTCCATGAGTGTGGTCTTGCCGTAACCGGGAGGCGAGATGAGAAGCAGCATGCCCATCAAATCAGTACGCTTGTCACCGCCAGCCGCGCCCATCTGTTTGGCCAGGTTGTCGCCGATCAAATGCAAATAGACGTCGTTGATCAGCTTGTTGCGGACAAATGCGGTCATAACCCTGGGCATGAGTTCGTCCAGGCGCAAGTCCTGCCGGGCTCGTACCAGAAGCTCGCCGCGCATCTTGCGGTAGGCGCGATAGCCGGGCACGCGGCGCCGGGCAAAATCGCGCAACCGGGTCTCGAACTCGTCGATGCGCAGGTCCATCGAGCGCTCTTGTATCCGGCTGTGGCGACCGAGCAAGCCGGTGACCTCGACCTGGGTTAGCGCGCTCGATACTTGCCTGGCCAGGCCGCTCTCTTCGGTGCACAAAAACACCGCAGCCTCGACGGCAACGTGATTGGACGCGGCCCGATCGGGGCGGGAGTCGATAAATGCGTCGATCCAGGCTTTGGCCAGATCCAGGCGGGCCGCGATATGTTCCTCGAGAGCGCGCATATCGTCCTGAAACGAGCTGCGCACGTTGTGAAGCTCCATGTCTTGGATCAGTGACTCGGCCAGTTTTTGAGTCTGGTGCGAGAGCACAAAATGCGGTTGCGGGGCCATGAGCTCTTCGAGCAAATAGCTGCCCGCGATGGCCGCGTCGCTGGAACCGACAGGAATGACGGCGTCGATGGCCGACGAGCGGGCAAATTCGGCGATCTCGTTGCCGAGTTCGCCGGCCAGGGCGCGGGCTGCATCGCTGTCGGAGAACGCGTTGCGAAGGCGGCCGAAATTTTGCGCGCGTCTCTGCCAGTGCTCGCACGCCGCGCTGCGGTCGGGATCGCCTGTGGCCGCGGCCCAAAATAGCACGCCCAGTGCCCGCGGGGTGGCTGAGAAGCGCAACAGACCCGCGGTTTCGCGCATGGCCAGGAGCTTGTCCAGGATCAGAGCGGCATCGGCGTCGTGTACGCCGCGTTCGTAGCCCTCGTCGTAGCGCTCCTGAGCATAGGCTCGCACCTGTTCGACCAGGCCGCTCTGGGATCGGGTGTCGTCGAGAAGGGCCTGAATTGATAAGCCGTTTTTGCCCTCTTCGGCGTCGAATAGTATGGATGCGGCCAGGTATTCGGCACGATAGACTTCGGCGGTCTCACTTACCAGATCTTGCGACCAAAACGCTCGAGTTTCGGCAAACTCGGGGTCGTCGACTGGCTCGTAGAAATCAGTGCCACCGAGGTGAAACATCATGTCGCCGTCGCGCTCGACCATGGTGAGGTCGAGCGGCTGCGTGTTGACGCTGAACCGGTGTTTGCCCAGCTTGATCAGGTTGCCGCTGTCTTCAAAGAGATCGAGCCGGTCGCGCAGGGCACGCAGGGCGTTTTGCCTGGCCGATTTGAGCTGGGCCTCGAGCTCGTCGGCCTTGACCGTATCGCCCAAATCGGCCAGCTGTTCGGCCAGCTGGCGCAACTTCATGACCATGGCGTCCGAAGCAAAATAGCCGTTGATATCGTCGGTGGTCGCGAGCGAGCGGGCCCGGCGCGAAATGCCCTCGACGATACGCGTGGCCGCCTTGATGATGTTCTGAACCCGACGCTGACGTTCGTCGAGCAGTGCCTGCTTTTTGCCGCCGAACGCCTCGTAGATCTCTTCGCGCTTGGCCGCCAGGTCGGCCAGGAATTCGTCGAATTCGGAGAACCGGCCCTCGAGTTCTTCGAGCTGGACCATGATTCGGGCCAGTTCTTCGTCGCAACGCTCGGGCCCGTCGGATACAGCAAGGGCACTTGACACGCTCTGACCGAGGAGCTTGAACTGGGCCCCAAATTCGGCCCGGCCCTCCCGGGTCATGAGCTCGCGCTGCTTGCCATCGACCGTGGCCCGGACTCGGTTGACGTGGGCGAAGACCTCGGCGATGCTCTCGAGAATGGTGGTTCGCTGGGTGGCGTCATCGATTTGCAGATTGCTGACCACGTCGCCGAGCAGGTCCAGGCCCTCGCCGGTCTTGCCGACCGCCTCCATGAGCGGCTTGATATCAGCCACTTTTTCGACCTCATCGAGCTTGGCCAGAGTGTCGTCGAGCTGGACTTTGAGCGGAACGAAAGCATCGTCGCGGAGGAGAAATCTGACACAGTCGCGGCTGACCCGGTCGAAGTTTTCGACCACCGCCTGCTCGAGCTCGTCGAGGCGAGCCAGGTCGATATAGCGCATTTCGCGCAAGGTGATGATGTGTCCGCGCACGCCGCGCAGACGGGTGAGCGCTTCGAGAAAAGTAGCGACTTCGTGCCATCTCTCGGAGTGCAAATCGCGTTCGAGTTCGGCGATGCGGGCTTCGGTGTCGGCCAGGGCCTCGACTGCCCGACGGCGAAATGCCTGGACTTTTTCGAATTCGTCGATAATGAGCTCGGCCGTGCTGCGGATCTCGGCCAGATCTCGGGCCAGATCGTCCACCTCGGCGTGACCGAGCCAGTAGTAGCTATCGAGGACCCGCGAGCACGAGGCCACGATGTCTTCGTAGGTCTGGCGGACCGGGCTGTCTTGGCCGATGAGTCGAGTGATGCTGAACGCATCCGATATGCCGCGGACCAGGTCGGCATTGCCGACGTTGGCCAGAAACGAGCCGTCAGTGGGCGCCGAGGCAGCGTATTCGGCCGAGGTAAAGGGAGTCTGCCAGACTTGCATGGGATGGACCCGGGTCGGCTCCTCCGAAACCGAACGAAAGACCACCAGGCGACCGTCGGAAAATATGCTGTAGCCATGGCAGTGGATCGGAGTCTGGACTTCTTTGCGGATGAGGTTGTACGGATGCAGGGCGTAGTGTCCATCGCGGCGGCGGTGAAACACGTAGAGCACATCTTCGCCGTTGGGCGACTTGGCGACCCGCTTGAATTCGAGGTCGTCGATGTCGCTGTCAAAGACCTTGTACTCGCCCGATTGTAGGAAATACCCGCCGGGAAAGATGATGCCGTGATCCTCGGGCAGCTGCAGACACGCCTGGCCAATGGCGTCGATGCGCACTACTTTTTGGCTACGGTCACTGAACACCAGGTAGCGCCATCGGGTCTCGCGAAACGGCAAAATTTTGAGAACGATGAGCCCGCCCAGGCGGGCGTAATGAAACTTTGCATCGTCGAGGCTCTGGTTGTGGTCGTCCACCGGTTCCGAGTAGATGCCCTCGCCCGAGTCGGTGTTGTTTTCGATCTTGACTGTCAGATCGCCGCCGATGCTCTCGACAAATAGAGTGTCCTCGACGTTGAGGTGGGGACAGCGGCCGCTGACCTGGTGCTCCCGGTCGAGCTCGGTCCATTCGAAGTCGTAGGCGGGGGAAAAGGCATAGTCTTCTTCGCCGCGATCGTCGGTGTAAGAGATGGTATTGTCGCCCCGAACGTGCCAGCGGAAGATCTTGCGCTCGGCGTGGGTGGCTCCGATCTGAAATACCGCGAGCAGACGGGTATCGGTCTTGACCAGCTGCAGGAGCTTGGCTTCGCGATAATAGCGATAGACGTTGTGGAAGTCTTTTTCGAATTGCGCGCCGCAAAGCCAGGGCGCGGCCTCGACCATATTCAATGCCGAGCAGTCGTAGGCCCCAGCGCCACCGCCGCGTTCACCCTGTTGGCCAGAAGGGCTCGGTTCGAAGCGATGCAGGGCAAAAACGTCGCTCACCGAGGTCTCGCTTTTGAGTCCGATGAAGACGTTGTAGCCAAAGAGCAGATGATCGCCGATTGCAACGATATCCCGGGGCACGCAGTTGTTCTCGGTGCGCACGCGCTCGTTGGCCACAACCTGGAGCTCGGTGCCGCCAAATACCTCTTTGCGCCTGGCGTTGAGCGTCTCGGTCTTTTGCTGCAAGCTCTGGCCGCTGGCGACCAGGCGCCGACGGATGACCTCGTAATTACCGCTCGCGACATCGGTCGCGGCCCTGGCCTCGTCGATATCGGACCCATCTGCAGTGTGCGCCCCAGCGCCTGCGCTTTTATCGTCAGCCATGGCCAATCGGTTTTACTCGGACAGACCGAGCTCGTGGGCCCGGTCGATGAGGGTCTTTAGCTTGCTTTTTGTGCTGTCGTCGGCGTCGACCATGATCCGGCCCAAAAGAGCAGCAACCGACAGGTTTTTGATCGATTCTGATGAACTTCCGGCGATCATCTGTTTTACGTCTTCGATCAGGGCCCCGCTGCCATCGAGGCGATCGCCCAGGACGCCTCGCACAGTATCGCTGGACTGCACCATACCGTCGAGCGACTTGCCGACCGAGACCGCGTGGATAAAGCGGTCGAAAAACTGCCCGTCGCCGCCGACGATATTGATCTTGGCGTTGTCGAGCGCACTGGCCAGCACGGCGGCCTGTTTGTCGGCTATATCGACCCGGGCCTTGAGGCTCTCGAGGGCGAACTCGAGCTGTTTTTCGAGGCGCAGCCGGAATTCCTCGTGGGCCCGGGTTTCGCCGTCGAGTTGCTTCATTGCCTCGGCTTTTTTGAGCAGGCCGGTAGCCTCCGCAGTCATGTTTTTCTCCACGGCCTGTGCTTCGGCTTCTTTGGCGGTGACCTCGGCCAGGAGCTTTTCGCGCACTGCAGCGGCTTCGGCCAGGCCTTTTTTCTCGATGGCGCCGGCTTCGGCCTCGCGGACCCGCATTTGCGCCATGCCGCGCTGCTCGTCGCCTGCCGCCTCGGCCAGGTGTTTTTCCTTGATGATCTGGGCGTCGACCAGGCCTTCGCGCTCTGTGATGACCACGGCGGCTTCGCGCACCTTGACCTCGGCCAAGCCCTGCTTTTCGATGGCCAGGGCATCGGCCTCTTTGACCCGCACCTCGGCCAAGCCCTGGGCCGCCTGTTCAGCCTGAATACCCTCGGACATGCGGATTTTTGCCCGGGCTTCCTTGTCCGAGGCCTCCAGCGATGCCTCGGCCAGGGTCAGTTGCTTTTTGGCCTCTAGCTTGGCCACCTGTTCCTGGGCCTCGGCTTTCTTGATGTCCTTGATGAGGATCTCCTGGGCCTCGGCCTCGGCCGCCACGATCGTGACCTCTTTGGTGCGCTTGGCTTCGGCGCTGGCGCGCAAATCCTTGATGCTCTCCTCCTCTACAGCCACTGTTTTGTCGACCGCGACCCGGGCTCTTACAACGTCGGCGATCTCTTTCTTTTCGATCTCGACTTGTTTTTCTTTGTCGATGTTGCGCAGACTGACCTCGCGCTGGCGATCGACCTCTTCGAGGTCGGTGGCCTTGGCGACGCGCACTTGCTCCACGCCGACCTCACGGAGGCGGGCCTGCTCGGCCACTGCGATGGCGCGCAGCTTGGCTTCTTCGGCCAGCTTGATCTCTTCTTCGACTCTTTGTCGCTTGAGCTCGGTTTGTTTTTTTTCCTCGTAGGTGACCCGATGCGCCTCGTTTTGCTCCCGGGCCTGGGCAATCGAGACCTCTTTGTCTTTTTTGGCCTCGGCTTCGGCCTCGGCGCGGGCAAAATTGAGCAGGGCCTCCTTGGCGTTGAGGTTTTGCGCACCGATATCCATGCGCTCCTTCTGTTTGAGCTCGTTGGAACGAACATTGGCCACAGCGGTCAACTCGATGATCTTGCGCCGGCCCTGAGCGTCGAGGATATTGTCCGGGTCGAGCATCTCGAGCGGCGTCTGCTCGAGATAGTCGATGGCCGCGTCTTCGAGAACGTAGCCGTTGAGGTCGGTACCGATGACCTTGAGGATCTCGTCGCGGAACTCTTCGCGCTGGGTGTAGAGCTGTTCGAAATCGAGTTGCTTGCCCGCGGTCTTGAGCGCCTCGGAAAACTTGGCAGCAAAGAGCTCTTCGATAGTGTTGTGGTCCGAGGCCCGGACACAGCCGATAGCACGGGCCACTCGCAGCACGTCGTCAGACTTGTTGTTGACCTTGACAAAAAACGTCACCTTGATATCGGCTCGGATGTTGTCGCGGCAGATCAAGCCGTCTTTGCCGCGGCGATCGATCTCGATGGTCTTGACCGAAATATCCATGTACTCGGCGCGGTGAAAGACCGGCAAGACGATACCGCCCGAAAAGGTCACCACAGGCTCCCCTTTCATCTTGTTGATGATGAGGGCCTGGCCCTGAACCACCTTGCGGAAGAACCGCATGAACATCATTAACACGCCAAAGGCGATGAACACTAAGATACCGAGTCCGATAAACAGAGCTTCGCTAGACATGAGATCTCCTCACGCGATCATGGGGTAATCAAAAGAGCTCACGACTGGTGTTGGGACTCTCGGTTCCCGTCTTCGTCTGTGGCCTTGCCGCCGCCGTTGGTCCTGTTGGTGTCCGCGCCCATGACGGTGTCCATCTTTTCGATCAAATAGGCTTCTCGCTCGCTGTCATAGGCAAGTATCAGTGCTCTGTCGTGGCGTTCGAAGACATCGTCCTTGTCACAGCGGACCTGGACCAGCTGATCGTCTCCGCCGATCTGGACCCGGGCCTGGCCGAATTTGGCGTTCACCGACCCGGTGGTCACAGTGCAGGTCTCGCCGATGTAGTCGCCGTGTCGTTTGGCCTTGTGAATGACGAAGAACGGCGCTATGGGCCTGGTCACGAGTGCGGCGGGCGGAATGGCCAGAACTACCGAGCCGACCAGAATCAATGTACCCAGTAGCCACGGCGGCAGCCCGATATCCTTCAGATAGAACATGAGCAGGATGCAGATCACCCACGCAAAGAGCGATACGAACGAAAATGAAATGGGCAGCGGTACCCGGCCGAGCCCAATAGCGGCCAGAAAACCGGTAAAAGTAGCACCTGATTTGGCGGCGCTGGCATCGACATCGGCATCGATGTCTGCGTCTGCGTCCGCCCCGGCGTCGACATCTGCCCCGGCATCGACGTCGGCCGAGGCGTCGACGTCCACGCCTGCGTCTGCATCGATGCCGACATCAATGTCGGCGTCAGCCCCGGCATCGAGATCGAGGGCCCCGAGGATGACAAACAACCAGTAGACCAGCGACAGCCCGACCATGAAGGTCAAGAGTATTGCCGGATACGTAACCGAGATTTGGAGCAGCTGACTCATCATCTCCCCTGGGACTTACTACCGAGAGCTTTGTCCACCTGAATGTTGCTGACAAGGGGCCTCCTGTTTGGCCGCGCACGCCTCAAAAATCAGATCATTTGCGCTTGCGGGTTTTTTTGCGCGCGGCTTTGGACGCCTTGCGCTTGGAGCGTTTTTTGGCCTTGGCGCTCGCCCGGACCGGGCGGGCAGGGCCGCCACTCGGAGTGCCCGGCGGAGTGAAGCCCGGTGGCAGACCGGGAAGTTGCATGCCGGGCATACCACCCACTCCTGCAGCCGCCATATCCGGCATGCCGCCAGCTCCATCGCCCATGAGCGCCCCCAGATCCATACCGGCGAGGCGCTTCATCTGAGAAAACTGTTTGAAGCCGGGAATCTTGCCCATGAGGCCAGTGGACGCTCCGAGCTGAACCATCATCTGACGCATGGTAGCAAATTTGTGCAGCAGCTCTTTGACTTCCGATTCGTCGCGTCCCGAGCCCTTTGCGATGCGCCGCACCCGGCTGGGCTCGTAGTCGGCGCGACGGCGTTTCGATTTTTTGCCACTCGAGGCCACGACTTCTTCCCACGACGTCTTGACAAAAACCGTGGGATTGGTTCGCTCCTCTTTGGTCATCGAGTTGATCATGGCCTCGATCTTGACCAGCTCGCGGTCGTCGAGATTGACTCCTTCAGGCAGTCCACCGGGGAAAAACGGCAGTTTGTCGAAGATGTCCTTGAGCGAGCCCATCTTCTGGATCATGCGGATCTGTTCGACGAAGTCCTGCATGTCGAACTTGCCCTTGAGCATGCGGACTGCGTCTTCTTCGGCCTTTTCGGCATCGACGACATCTTCGAAGTCGCGGACCAGACCGACGATGTCGCCCATACCCAGGATCCGAGAGGCCAGACCCTCGGGACGGAATTCCTCGAGTTTGTCGAGGGACTCGCCCATGCCGAGAAACTTGATCGGCTTGCCGGTGACCTCTTTGACCGAGATGGCTGCGCCGCCGCGGGCATCGCCGTCGAGCTTGGTCAGAATGACACCGTCGATATTGAGCCGCTTGTTGAACGTATCGGCAGTGTTGACTGCATCCTGGCCGGTCATGGCATCGAGGACCAGGAAGATATTGGCCGGCTGAGCCGACTTGTCGATATCTTCCAGCTCCTGCATCAAGGGCTCGTCGATGGCCAAGCGGCCGGCGGTGTCGTAGAGGATGACATCGCAGCCGTTCTCCATCGCAAAGTCGCCCGCCTTGGTGCAAATCTCGACCGGACTGGCTCCCTCGATCGAGAAAACCGGCATGCCCAGCTGTTCGCCCAACGTCCTGAGCTGATCGACAGCGGCCGGGCGATAGATATCAGCCGCGACCAGAAGAGGTTTCCTCTTGTGGTCTCTCTCCAGGTGCCGGGCCAATTTGCCAGTCGTGGTCGTCTTGCCCGAACCCTGCAGCCCGACCATCATCACACCGGTAGGACCTTTCTTCGCCCAGCTCAGCTCGGTGTCTACCGGACCCATCATGTTGACGAGTTCGTCCTGGCAGATCTTGACGAAGGCCTGCTCCGGGGTGATGGTCTTGACACCATACTCCTGGGACCGGGCTTTTAACTGGACGCGCTCACCGCGCGCAGATTCCTTTACTCGTTCTAGAAAGCGTTTGGTGACCCGAAACTCGACATCGGCTTCGAGCAAGCTCATGCGCACATCGCGCAGCGCCTCGTCGATGACGTCATCGGTGAGTTCAGCGACGCCGGTAAAGCGCTGTCGGGCGGCTCGAAATCCTTTGGCCAACGTCTCGAGCATCGTTGTGTGTCTCCTCTCGATGGGCTTGGGGTGGGCGAGGAAGGGTAGCCTATACCACAGGTTACGCCAACTCGGCCAACCCCACGGCCGATCCTTGGGACCGGCCGGTCGGGAATCGGCAGAGAGGCACAGTCTGTGACCCACACGTTCGACACAGTGATCGTGGGAGCGGGTATCTTTGGCACGACCGCGGCTGTCGAACTCGCGCGCCGTGGCCAGCGCATCGCCTTGCTCGATCCTGGCCCGATCCCACACCCTCTGGCCGCCTCGACCGACATCAGTAAGGTGGTCCGCCTCGAATACGGGGCCGACCTGGAGTACATGGTCCTAATGGAGTCGGCTCGGACAGAGTGGCTGCGCTGGAACGAAGAACTCGGCGCCGAGCTGTACCACGAGACCGGGGTCGTCCTGGTCACCCGAGCCACCATGGCGCCGGGCGAGTATGAGTACGAGAGTTTCGAGCTCTTGATCGAGCGCGGGCACCGGCCCGAGCGGCTCGATGTGGACGAGATCGCGCGGCGGTTTCCCGCCTGGCGGCCCGGCGCATACAGTGACGGCTTCTACCACGCCATGGGCGGATACGCCGAAAGCGGCCGCGTGGTCGCCTCGCTGGTCGATAGGGCGCGACAACTCGGCGTCGCTCTATACCCGGGCCAAACTGTCGATCGTGTACTCGGCGATGAAACTCGAGTAACCGGAGCTGCCACCCGCGAGGGCGAATCGTTTGCCGCCGGCCAGGTGCTCATCGCCGCCGGTGCGTGGACGCCGATCCTCGTACCCGAGCTGACCTCGGTCATGCGGGTCACTGGCCATCCGGTATTTCACCTCCAACCGACCGCGTCCGAGCTATTTCATCCGCCGCACTTTGCCGTGTTTACGGCTGATATCACTCGAAGCGGCTGGTATGGCTTCCCCATGCACCCGGTTGGTCGGACGTCCCGGCACGCAATGCGAAGGGGAGTTGATGCGGAACGGAGCTACCAGGCGGCCGGCTATTCGATCGACGGTGTGGTCAAAGTTGCCAATCACGGAATCGGCCAAGAGCTTCATCCCATGCGCGACGAACGAGTGGTCACCGAGCATGATGTCGCAAATCTCCGCACGTTTCTCCGCGATGCGTTGCCCAGTCTAGCCGATGCTCCGGTGACTTATACGCGCCGGTGCCTGTATTGCGACACGCTCGACGGGGACTTTCTCATCGACCGTCATCCCGACCGCGAAGGGCTTTTTGTCGCTTCGGGTGGCAGTGGCCACGGTTTCAAGTTTGCGCCCATTTTGGGCCAACTCGCTGCTGATGTTGTCCTGGACCAGCCCAACCCGCACCTGGCCAAGTTCCGCTGGCGCGACATCCCACCAGACAAAACCGGCAAAGAGGGCGCTCGCTACCAGGGCTAGTCCAGGCCAGAGCCATCAGGTAATGGGCTGGGACCCCGACCGCGATGTGGTAGAGGTCTGATATAGGTAGACAGAGGAGGACTTATGAGCAATGCACTCGACCGCTGGTTCGGATTGTCCGCAGCGGGAACATCTGTACGTACCGAGGTAGTCGCTGGCGGGACGACGTTTCTGACCATGGCGTACATCATGTTCGTCCATCCGAGCATCCTGGGAGCTGCTGGCATGGATCAGGGCGCCGTGTTTGTGGCCACCTGTCTGGCCTCGGCATTTGGCTGTCTGGTCATGGGCCTCTTGGCCAACTATCCAGTGGCGCTGGCACCGGGTATGGGGCTGAACGCGTACTTTGCGTTCACTGTATGCGGCAATATGGGCTACAGCTGGCAGGTCGCTCTCGGTGCGACGTTTATCTCCGGCATCCTGTTCGTGGCGCTCAGTGCCGCCAAAGTGCGCACGTATCTGATCGACGGCATTCCGAGCTCGCTCAAACACTCGATAGCAGCCGGGATCGGGCTGTTTCTCGGCATTATTGGACTGAAGAACGCGGGCTTCACCGTGGACGATCCAGCCACCCTGGTCACGCTCGGCGACATGACAAAAGGCCCGGTCATCCTGGCAGCGATCGGTCTGGCCGTCATGACTGCACTGTTCGCGATGCGCATTCCGGGCGCCATCATGATCGCCATTCTCGGCGTAAGCGGACTCGGCTTTGTCGTTGGCGCGAGCGATATCGACTTCAGCGTATCGCTGCCGCCCAGCATGGGGCCAACCTTTCTCGAGATGGATCTGGTCGGAGCGCTGTCCGGGGGCATGGCGTCGGTGATCTTTGTATTTCTGTTCGTCGATCTGTTCGACACGTCGGGTACCCTGGTCGGCCTGGCCCAGCGGGCCGGCATGTTGAACAAAGAAGGCCGCTTGCCGCGGTCCAGTCGGGCGCTGATGGCAGACAGTTCGGCCACGGTGCTGGGTGCCGCATTGGGAACTTCCACCACCACGAGCTATATCGAGAGCGCAGCTGGCATTCAGGCCGGTGGTCGAACCGGCCTGGTCGCTGTGACGGTGGCCGGGCTCTTTTTACTCTCGCTGTTCATCGCCCCTCTGGCCACCAGCATTCCGGGCTACGCCACGGCTCCGGCGTTGATCTTCGTGGCTTGCATGATGGCCGGCGGCCTCAGAGACGTGGACTGGAAAGATGTGACCGAATACGTACCGGCAGTGGTAACCGCCCTTTTCATGCCGTTTACGTTCTCGATCGCCAACGGTATAGGCGCCGGCTTCATCGCCTATGCCGCCATCAAACTCCTGTCCGGCCGCTACCGCGAGCTCAATCTCGCAATCGTCGCCGTGGCGATTCTGGCCGCTCTGAAGTTTGCTTACTATTCGTGATGGCAACAGAGCCCGGTAAAGGCTGGCTATATCTGCCGCAAACCGCCAGCGATGGCGTGGTAGCGGCGCCCGCACGCGGAGCAGGCCAAGGTGACTTCGGCACTTTCGCGGATTCGCTCACCGCAAGCACACATCCAGCCCACTTGACGGGTCGGTACACCCACGACCACCGCGTGTGCAGGGACGTTGGTGCGAACCAGCGCACCGGCGCCGACGAACGCATACTCGCCGATGGAAACGCCGCATAGAATGGTCGCGTTGGCGCCAATGGTCGCTCCGCGCTTGACCGTGGTAGGTCGATATTCGCTCTTGCGGTCGACCTCTGATCGCGGGTTCATGACATTGGTGAAGACACACGATGGACCGGCAAATACATGATCCTCCAGAGTCACACCGTCGTACACCGATACGTTGTTCTGGATTCGAACACCATTGCCGATCTTTACATTGCCGACAAAGCATCCCTGCCCGATCATGCAGTCCCGCCCGATGACTGCTCCGGACAAGATGTGCGCAAAATGCCAGATCTTGGTGCCCTCGCCGATCTGCGCCTGTTCGTCGACAATTGCCGAGGGGTGGACAAAGTAGCCGCGCTCCTGCATACCGCGTTAGGATGCCGTGGACGCGGTCCAACGTCCACCGGACAGCCCTTCGACCGAGCCAGTTTCGACCGAGCAAACCATGAGAACCAGTGCTCTGCAGTATCTCGCCTGCCCCCAGTGCGGGGGTACCCTCGTGGCCGATACCGGCCCGCCATCCCACGACGGACACATCATGCACGGCACCCTGGTGTCGAGCTGTGGCGCGCGTTTTCCGATCCGCGACGGCATCCCACGCCTGGTGCTGCCCCGATCGAGCCAGGTACCCGATGCCGGCTCGCTGATCACAGCTGCGCGCTTTGCTGCCGAGTGGACTATATTCGACTACAGAGCGAGCTACTACGAGCAACAGTTTCTCGACTGGATCGCTCCCCTCGTGCCGCGCGATTTCACCGATCGCGTGGTGTTTGAAGGCGGCTGCGGCAAGGGCCGTCACACAGCCCT
Source organism: Pseudomonadota bacterium (assembly GCA_022360315.1). Lineage (GTDB taxonomy): Bacteria > Myxococcota_A > Polyangia > Haliangiales > Haliangiaceae > JAKSDA01. The sequence continues at coordinate 58,410 of JAKSDA010000298.1, read as the reverse complement.
GATCGCCAGATACGGGGCAAAAGCCGTGGTCGCCCTCGACCTGGGTGATGCGGTGAATGTCGCGTTTGCCGCGACTCGCCATCTCGCCAATGTGCACATCGCGCAGGGCGACCTCGTGCAACCACCTGTGGCGCGCGCCTTTGATATCGGCTTTTCGATTGGCGTTCTGCACCACCTGTCCGAACCGCAGGCCGGATTTCGCAGCCTTTACGACCGGGTTCGAACCGGCGGGCGGGTTGCCATATGGGTCTACGGCTACGAATCCAACGAGTGGATCGTTCGCTTCGTCGATCCGATACGAGATTCCATTACTTCGCGTATGCCCGAGCGGCTGCTCTACTGGTGCTCCCTGCCCCCGGCCGCGGCTCTGCACACTGCGCTGCGCTTGTATCGTGTGCCGGCCATGGCCGATCGTCTGCCATACGGAACCTACCTGGAGTACATCAGTCGGTTTCCGTTTCGCGAGGTGCACCACATCGTATTCGATCAGCTGGTCACTCCAGTGGCTCACTATCTGCGTCGCGAAGAAGTCGAGCGCTGGTTCGCCACACCGGATCTCGACGAGGTCACCCTCGCCTGGCACAACTGCAACTCGTGGCGCGGCTCTGCGACGGTTTGCAGCCACGCCGATGCCGGGGCCCGGGACCGACGCGAGGCTTCGACATAGTAAGCTGAAATTTCAAACGTTTCACCTTCGTGCTCGCGACCGAATCGGGACCGCAATCGAGCGATCACCTCGGCCTCCGTGCTACACTGAGAACCATATGTTCGGCATGGGCATGTGGGAGCTGGTCCTCATTGCGATCGTCGCCCTGTTGGCTCTGGGACCCGAGAAGCTCCCCCAAGCTGCAAAAACCCTCAGCAAGGGTATCCGCGACTTTCGCAAACAAACCCGTGAGCTGCAGGATACTCTGGAAGACGATCACGAGATCGGCGATGCGATCCGCGACTTGAAGAGCGCCCTGCGCGGCGAGGACATCGCTCCGCAAATACGGCAGCGACAGCAGCAGCGGGAGGCGGCTCGAGCCGCGAAACAGGCGTCCGCGAACCTGCATTCATCCAGTGAATCCGGCTCGCAAGCCGGTGACCAGACCGCCGGCGGCCAGGCCGCGGAAATGGATGCGGATGGACAGCGGCGAGATGGCGATCCGGCTCATGAGGCTGTGGAAGCCAATGTGCCGATGATGTGGCCCGGGTATGCGGGTCCTAGCCCGGGCAGCGGCTCGAGCGGTGGCGATGCGAGCGAGCCAGTGATCAAACCGGCGCCGGGAGCCGTGGCCCAGGGAGGGCTTGCCGAGTCTTCTCCTCCGGCGGACAGCGATTCTGTTTTCACCCCACCGCGAGCGGATCTATCCGGGTCAGCTAGCACAGCTGCATCCTCGGAGGTAGACTCCGCCGGCGGGGCAGTCGCGACCTCGGCCGAAGCGGACGCCCCGTCCGAGTCCGGTCACGACAAAGCACATGGCTGAGCCACAACAGCTAGACGACGAAGCGAGAATGCCGTTCGTCGATCATTTGCGCGAGCTGCGCAAGCGGCTGCGCAACTCGATCATTGCCCTCGTTTTCGGCTTTGGAGTTGCCTACGCGTTCAAAGACGAGATCGTCTCGTTTTTGCTCCAGCCCTGTCTCGAGGCCTGGTTTGCCCAACAGGAAGCGAATCAGGCGCTCAGCGACGCGGTCAGCGAGCCACGAATGTACTACACCGACCTGATCGGGCCATTCTGGGCGTTTTTGTCCCTATCGCTCTTTGCCGGTGTATTCATCTCGTCGCCGTTTGCCTTTCACCAGCTGTGGAAATTCATCGCACCGGGTCTATACAAACACGAGCAGGCTTATGGACTGGCCTTTGCGATCACCTCGGCGATCTGTTTCATCGGGGGCGCACTCTTTTGTTATTACCTGGTTTTGCCGGTCGCATTCGAGTTTTTTCTCGGTTATTCAAATGAGAGCATCACCGAGTTTGCCGGCAAGCCAGTCGCGCTCGAGCCGATCCCGACCATCGACGCCTATCTGCGTCTGGAGCGCAAGCTACTGCTCGGCTTTGGGCTGGTTTTCGAGCTACCGCTGGGTATATTCTTCTTGTCGCTGATCGGCGCGGTCACCCACCGCGGCCTGTGGAAGTTCAACCGCTGGTGGTTCATTCTGTCCTTTCTGCTGGCCGCAGCGCTCACTCCGCCCGACGTGTTTTCTCAGACCTTGATGGCAGCGCCACTGATCGTTCTCTACAACATTTCGATCGGCATTGCTTACATCATGACCAAACGCCGCGAGCGCAAAGAAGCGGCCCTTTATGAGGATGACGATCCGGCCGGCGACCAGGGCCGCTCCGAGGATGAGAATTCAGACCTCAAGCCGCCGGATCCGGGCTCTTCCGGCTGATAGATCGGCGCTGCGCTGTTGCGGTCGAGCCCTCGACCCCATGGCTCGCGCACGGCTCGAGCCAGTGTATAATCCCGTTCTCATGCCCTGGTTCAGTTACCACGGTGGTCACAGCGGGCAGTTCTGCCATCACGCCAGGGATTCGCTCGAGGCGGTGGTCGAGCGTGCGATCGAGGTCGGCTTTACCCACTACGGCCTGTCGGAGCATTGCCCGCGCTACCGCACCGAGCATCTATTCAGCGACGAGGTCGAACTCGGCCTCGACCCGGCGGCGCTGCAGCGTGAGTTCGAGGCGTACGTCGCCGAAGCGCTTGCCCTGCGCCAGCGTTATGCTGATCAGATCGAGTTGTTGATCGGTTTTGAGACCGAGCGGCTGCCGCCCGAGAGCTGGGCCGAGACAATGCGCGCCATCCGCGACAGCGCACCCTTCGACTACATGGTCGGCAGCGTGCACGATGTGGACGGCGTCTTTGTGGATTACAGCGAGGTGCAAACACTGGCCCTTGCCGAGCGGTTCGGTAGCATCGAGGTTCTGCAAACGCGCTACTTCGAGGCTGTGGCCGACCTTGTCGAAACTCTGCGACCCGATGTCGTCGGTCATATCGACCTGATCCGCAAGTTCGACGGTCCCGAGGCCTGCTTCAGCCCGAAGGTGATGGTCCACGTGGATCGCGTTCTGGAAGCCGTGCGTGGGTTCGGCGGCGTTCTCGATGTCAACTGCGGCGCTCATCGGCGTGGTCTGAGTCCGGTCTATCCACTGCCCGAGATTCTCGAGCGCGCCCGCGCCATGGAGATCGGTGTCACCCTGGGCGACGACAGCCACGGGGTCGCCACGGTTGGCGCGGGCCTCAACGACTGCATGCGCGCGATCGCCAATGCGGGCTACCGCGAGGTCTGTTATCTGACCCGTGTCGGTGGCGGGGTGCAGTGGCTTCGGGCCCCGCTGAGCGATGTTGGTCCACGAAATGACCGCCGCAGGTAAGGGGGGCGATGTTGCGGGGGCTCGCCATCGCGCTCCGGGCGTTTCTGTCCATCCTTACCCGCGGCGGTCTGATACCCAGGTAACGGAGCTGTTTCCAGTGTCGACGGAGTTCACAAGCAGTCTCCGTGCCAGCCAGTGGTAAGATAGAAATCAGATAGATACGCTCGATGTGTCCACGCCGCGGCCCGCTCCTCGGACAGGTGTCCGGACAGCTGTCCGAGGGCACCTGTCCGGACGATCTATCCGCAATGAATCTGCGATTGCGTCCGCAGCACACTGCGACAAGATGATGTAGAGGAATTCGTGGCAGCCAGTGCGCCCAAAGTACTCGTCGTCGACGACCACCCAGCAATCTGCACCGCATTGTCGGTACTCTTCGAGATCCACGACATTGGGTGCATCGCGGCCAGATCACCCGAAGGCGCTCTTGCCGCGCTGTCGCGCCATGACATCGGGCTGGTCATTCACGACATGAACTTTCGTGCAGATACAACATCGGGTCGAGAGGGCATCGAGCTTTTTCGCGCCATCAAAGCGCGTGATCCCGACCTCCCGGTTCTATTGATGACTGCGTGGACAGATGTTGAAACCGCCGTCCAGGTGATCAAGCAAGGAGCCGACGACTACATCGGCAAGCCGTGGGACGACGACAAGCTGCTCAGCACGGTGCGCGATCTTCTGCGCGTGCGCACTATGCGGAGAGAAAACGCCAGACTTCGCACCGGGGATGCGCAGTCGCGTTTGCAACTGGCGAAACAGTACGATCTGCGTGGTCTGGTATACCAGAGCGGCACCATGCATTCGGTCGTATCGCTGGCACTCACGGTTGCCAAGTCCGATGCGCCGATACTGATCACCGGCCCAAATGGTTCCGGCAAGGAGAAGCTCGCCGAACTCGTACAGGCCAATTCGCCGCGCTGTACCGCACCATTCATTACAGTCAACGCTGGCGGCCTGCCCGACGAGTTGCTCGAGGCCGAACTTTTTGGTGCTGAAGCCGGAGCGTACACCGGGGCGCAGAAGCGCCGTATTGGACGCTTCGAGGCGGCCAACAGCGGCACGCTCTTTCTCGACGAGATCGGCAACCTATCGTCGGGCGGCCAGATGAAGCTGTTGCGAGCCCTCGAGACCGGCGAGTTTCAACGGCTTGGCAGCAGCGATACCCGCAAGGTGGACGTGCGCATTTTGAGCGCGACCAACGCCGACTTGCACGCGGCGATTGCGGCGGGGAGGTTTCGCGAAGATCTGTATTATCGGCTGAGCGTTATCGAGCTCAAAATCCCACCGCTGGCTGCTCGCAGCGAGGATGTACTGCCTCTGGCCAGGTCGTTCTTGAACCGGTTTTCGCCGCTCGACAACGACGTGCCGTGGGCCTTTGGCGACGACGCTATTGGCGCATTGCGGGCGCATTCCTGGCCCGGCAATGTGCGCGAATTGCGCAACCGGGTGCAGCGAGCGGTCCTCGTGGCCGCGGCGCGTTCGATCACTGCGGCCGATCTGGGCTTAATCGGAGGGGAATCGACGCTTCGGCCGGGCATCAACTCCACTGCGCATTCCTTGCCGAGATCTCTGGATAGAGGACAGCTGACCGCCGAGGACGCCGAAGAGAAGCATCGGATCGAGGAGGCCATCATCGCCGCCGGCGGAGTGATGTCCAAAGCAGCCAGGGCGCTCGGCATCAGTCGTCAGGCACTCTATCGTCGCATTGATAAGCTGGGCATATCGATCGAACGCCGCCCTGTGCGAAAGCGCGACTGACGACGGCCACCGTGCCGCAGCAAGGATAATCCGGGTTGGGTTGGGCCAGGTTTCAGGTCAGTGCGGGGAACGCTGGACAGCTGTTCCAGGTTGGTCAGGAAGTCAGTCGGGAAATTCCGCGCAATCCGCTGGATCGGGGTAATGCTCACCGGGGAGCGAGCAGGTGACCTCGAGCCCCCCTCCTTGGCGGTTGCGCAGTTGGAGCTGACCGCCGTGAGCGAGCAGTATGTCGCGACTGACAGCGAGCCCCAGCCCGGTACCGGTACGCTTGGTCGAGTAGAATGGCAGGTGGGCCTGTCTGAGACCCTGCTCGCTCATGCCCCTGCCGCGATCCATGACCCGGATCGTCACTCCGCGTCCTGTCGGCTCTATATCGACCTCGACCTCGGCTGCTGTAGAGCCTGACTCGTGGGCGTTTTTGATCAGGTTGAGCAACACCTGTTGGAGTTGGGCGGGATCGAAATAACCCGACTCGGCCGGCGGTGAGCTGCGCAGATGGAATTGCGTCAAATGCTGCAGCTGCGCCACAAATGGCTTCCAGTCGATGTTTTTTTTGACCGGTTTTGGCAGTTTGGCAAAGCGTGCATAACTGGCCAGAAAGTCGCTCAAGTGAGTGACGCGTTCTTCCAGAGTGTCGAAGATCGCGTCGAGTTTATCGTGGCAGTCATCCTTGCGTGCGACCAACCTGGCCGAGTGAATCAGCGATGCCATCGGAGCCAGGGAGTTATTGAGCTCGTGGCTGAATACCCGGATCACTTTCTTCCACACCTCGACTTCCTGGCGATTGACCTCATCCGTGACCCTGCGCAGCATATGCAACTGATACCTATCTGAATCGGCGAGAACGTTACGAGACGAAACATGATAAGAATGAGGCTGTGCCTTGTCGTCGAGGACGACAAAACTCGGACTGCCAATCGCCTCGCGCAGTTCGGGTGGGTGACGGTCGAGGACTTCCCGAAACCTTTCGCCTTCGAGTGGTTTTCCATTGTGGAGTAACTTATTGGCATATGGGTTGGCGAGCGTGATCCGGCCTTCGCGGTTACAGAGAATGATCGCTGCAGGGGCGCGAGTGATGACATTTTGGAGCAATTCATTTTGTTCGCGCAGTCTGTCCAGCTCGTCTGCCTTCTCCGTATGGAGGTGCGGCAATACCATCGGACGAGAAGCGGCACGCAGGTGGTCGCGCAGCCTGTACCAAGCCATCCCGCCCGCTGCCCAGATCGCGGTTACGCCGCTGATCCACACAACAAGCCACACAGGGGAAGCTGCAGAGTTGGCAGCAAACCAATAACCAGCCGCGCCAATACCAGCCAAGGTCAGCGCCGCCAGGCAGATCACCAACTGTTTCATCGCACGCGAAGCGGACACCTGTCCGGTACGGAACTGCGCAGAATGTAACCGAGAGTCTGCCATGAGCGAGTTGTCAGTCTACCCGGCTCCACTCCGCTGCGCATTCTCGCCGGAACGTCCGTTTTGTATAGCCGGCCGCTCTGTCGGGTAGGAACTCTGCCTCGCATTCCTGGCCGGGATGTCCTGCCGAGCCGACAATCCGGACAGATCTGATCGACACAGTGCAGCAAGAACCGGCTCAGATCTCCGGCCTGGCCATTGGCGATTTTTGAGATACGCTGTAGTGCTGGGCCGATCAATTCGTAGCGATCAATTGTGTTGGATTGGGTTCATTAATCCGTAGCGATCGATTGCTGCAATAGTAGTGGCTTGACAGTGTGGCCACTGTGATTAAACGTGTATTGCTCTGCCATTCGTTGGCTCAATAGTGCTGGCAAAAGGCATATTTCAGCCTTGAACTCGGTCCACACATCGACGCGGAGGATTGTATGGGATATCGGATCGTAGAAATCGATGAACACCCGGCACGCAGCCTGGACGGTGCGGTGGAAATCGCCGAGTATGACAGTGCGTACAAAGCAGTCCAGGTCATGAAGCAAGCACGAGAGCGCGCTGCTGGAGGCCGTCCGCCCCGGTGGTATCTCGTCGATCGAGACGGCCTGATTCTGGCCCGTCCCGAAGACCTCGACGACCTCGCCATCGCTTCATAGCCGACCCACTTGGCACAAATGTAAGCCTGCTCATTCTTTGCCCCGGAATAGTATGGTGGCCTAATTTATCGGCAAGTCTCCGTTACCAGGCCAGGCTGGCCACGTATACCAATTCAGACTGGCCACCTTACCCATAGTGCTCGACCTGCCCGCCGGATGACCGCGTTGCTTGTCGGCCATGTGGCCTCCCTCATCGACGCCTTGTCCTCGATGGACCCGACTGGGCACTTACTCGTGAATTGCAGCATTGAGGCGGAAAAACCTCGCCGGGTTATCATAGAATGCCGCTCCGCGCCGGACAATGCTGCTCCGCGCCGGGGATGCCGCTCCGCGTCAGCGACCGGGCGGCTGGTGATTCGATCATCCGCACACAGGAGTCTCCATGCAAATCCGATATGCGCCGCTGTGCGCCTTATTCAGCATTGCGGTCGGATGTTCCGGTACGACGAGCGACCGTTCCGCGCACAATGCAACGCTGAATCATGTTGCTCCGGCTGGTCAGATGTCAGCGACCCAGATGACGAATGGCCAGGGGTCGAGCGAGTCGAGCGTTCGGATGGTCTCGGCGCCGGTGCGCCCGCAGTTTCGACTCACCACCACCGAGTCGTTTGATGCGGCCGCAATTCCGGCCTACCGGGGCAATCACGCTTCCATCTACGCCCATATCGACGCCAATATCGACCAGCATGTCGCCCAGCTTCAGCGCTGGGTTCGGCAGCGTTCCATCAGTGCGCAAAACGACGGTGTGCGTCAGATGGCGGAGCTCGTCCGCGATGATTTCAAAGCGCTCGGCTTTACCGAGGCCGAGATTGTTCCCACGTCGGGTCATCCTGGCGTTTGGGGCTACTTCGACGCGGGGGCTCCGCGCACGCTGATGGTCTACATGATGTACGATGTACAGCCAGTCATTGCCGGCGACTGGAAGACTCCACCATTTGCCGGCAATCTGGTCAGTCACCCACTCGGTACTGTGCTCATGGCGCGCGGCGCCAGCAACCAAAAAGGCCCCGAACGGGCCCTGCTCAACGCCATTTCCTCCATAATTGCCGTCACGGGTACTCTGCCGGTCAACCTCATGATCACGGCCGAGGGTGAAGAGGAGCTCGGTTCGCCTCATTATCCCGAAATCGTCGACCGCTACGAACGTCGTCTCAAGACCGCCGCCGGCGTTATCTTTCCCCACAACGCCCAGCTTCCCGATGGCACCCTATTTGTACATCTCGGGGTCAAGGGAATCCTGTATCTCGAGTTAGAGTCCCTGGGCGGTCCCCACGGTGGACCCACCACCAAAGAGATCCACGGCTCGTTCAAGACTATTGTCGATGCTCCGGCGTGGCGACTGGTTCAAGCCCTGGCATCCATGACCACGGCCGATGGCAACACCATCGCGATCCCCGGGTATTACGAGGGTATCCGCCCGCCTACCGCTGAAGAAGAACGCCTGATCAACGGTGTATTGCGATCTTGGGACGGTAGCAAGCTAAAACAGTTACTCGGCGTCAAGCGCTGGATCGATGGCAAAACGGGCGTCGACCTTCTCATGGAATACCTGTATATGCCCACTCTCAATATCAATGGTATATGGGGTGGCTATTCTGGCGTGGGAGTGAAAACTATCTTGCCCCACAAGGCTACCGCCAAGGTCGATTCTCGTCTGCCGATGGGCATCGAACCCGAGCAAGCCCTGGCCCGCATTCGCCAGCACCTTCGCACCAATCGGTTTCAAGACATTGCAATCCGGCAGCTATCTGGCTATCCCGCCGCGCAGACCTCGGTGTCGACTTCTCTGATCCAGGCCGGGATTGCGGTTTTTAACAAATACGACCTGCCCGTAGTGGTCAGCCCGCGACTGGCCGGCAGCGCACCGTTTTACCAATTCACCCATCGTCTCGGTCTGCCTCTTTTGCTGGCCGGGCCCGGCCATGGAAGCGGTGCACATGGACCCAACGAATACATGGTCATCAAGCCGAAATCCGGGTCAAAAATCGCCGGCCTGGCTACCCTCGAAAAGGGATATGTCGATCTGCTTTACGCTCTGGCCAGGGAATGAGTGAATGAATCTGTGAGTGCCATAGCAGAGATTCACATCGATGGTCCGGTGCGTTCGACCCAGCGGGCGATCCCGGCCAGCAGTCGAAGATGGCGGGCTGGATCCTCAGCTGCGCTGATCAAGAAATAAAAACTGCGAATGTGGGCGACCTCGGCATCGTTCCTCGGCACCGCAATGGTGGCGCCAGGGCGTGCGTGGATCATGACCACATGGGGTTCGGACAGACCCGGAAGGCGCAGGTGCGGCAATGCCACGTGCCGGGCCACCGGAGTTTCGCCGGTGCGGGTGCCATCGACAAATTGCTGGGCGAGCGAAGCACGCGGTACACCGGCTGCGTCGGCCAACAGAGCAGCGGCCAACTTTACCACCTGGTTGAAGTCGGTACCATCGGGAACCTCTACTTGTGGGGCATTGGCGATGAGATCGTCTACCGCCTCGCCGTCGCGCTCTTGTAGAATGGTGCGCAGCTCGCTTTCCAGCCCGGGAAAGCGCTGGTGCCCCATGCGAGCAAACCAGTGCAGAAGAGCTCCGGCACGTCGTACTCGATGGCGTGCATACCAGACATACCAGGCCACACACATCGCTACCACTGCGGCGGTGAATAGAATGGCCAAGTGACCGAGCTCGCCGATGAGCACCAGGGGAATTACCGCGCCGGCAATCTGAAGCCACGGGTAGAGCGGTGCTCGGTAGCTGGGATCGTAGCCGACGATGCGGCTCTCGCGCATGACGATGACGGCCAGGTTGATGAGCGAGAACATCAGCAGCTGAAAGGCACTGGCCAGCTTGGCCAGATTGGCCACGTCCAGCGTGGCAACGCACAGCACGACCACTGCAGACGTGATGACAATGCCGATTGTGGGCGTGCCGAAGCGTCCGATTGTGGCCAGGCGACCGGGCACCAGCGAATCGCGCCCCATGGCCAGGAGATAGCGCGACGCCGACATGATCCCGGCATTTCCGGTGGACAGAAAAGCAGCAAGTGCGGCAATTACGATCAAGCCCAGGGCAATATATCCAGCTGGCAGCCAATCGAGCACCACCTGTCCCGCGGTGGCGACGGGGGTCAGATCGCCGCGCAGTGCGCTGGGCTCGATGACCACGACCATGACCAGCACCCCAATCACGTAGATGCCCGTGGCGCTGAGCAGCGAGTGTGTCATACCGCGGGGAATTGCCCGCCCCGGTGCGCGTACTTCTTCTGCCACGCTGGCCACTTTGGTGAGACCGGCATAGGACACAAACACCATGCCAATTGTGGCCAGAAATGCGGCAGAATCCACCTCTGTCATGGAGCCGACTACCTCGCCGATACTGCCCCCCGGGCCGCCCCCGCTGGTGATGATCTCGATCAGGCCAGCGACTACGAAGACGGTCAGGATACCGACGAGCGCGCCCACCAACACCCGCTGCAGTCCGCTGGTTTCTTTGGCACCAACGATATTGACCGCCGTAAATGCCAGGGTGAGCGCAATAGCCACTGCGGTGATTGGAACGTCGAGAAAGAGACGCAAATACGCACCCACCCCGACAAAGGCGAATGCAGTCTTGAGGATCATGGCCATCCACGTGCCCAGACCACCGATCGTCCCGGCCACGGGCCCGAGAGCCCGGTCGAGAAAAAAATACGCCCCCCCGGCTCGGGGCATCGCCGTGGACAGCTCGGCCACGCTCAACATCGCGGGAATGATGAGCAGCCCGGCGCACAGGTAGGCCAGCACGACAGCGTGGCCCGCCTCGGCAAATGCAATTCCGGGCAGCAAGAAAAAACCAGAGCTGAACATGGCCCCGGTACTGATCGCATAGACATCGAAGAAGGTAAGCTTTTTGTCCAGGCGGCGAAATGCCATCCATGTCATAGTAGCCACTGGGTTACTTAGGTCTAATCGATAATTTCTTGTCAATCCTTCGACGTAACCGAATGAATGAGATCGCTATGCAGTGGCTCAATTATCACCATTTAATGTATTTCTGGATGGTCGCCAAAGAGGGCACCATCGCCAGTGCCAGCCAGAAGCTACGTTTGGCCCAACCAACCATCAGTGGACAGATCCGCACCCTGGAAGATTCCCTCGGCGAGAAGCTATTCAATCGGTCAGGGCGCAACTTGGTTTTGAGCGAGGTTGGTCAGGTGGTGTACCGCTACGCCGACGAGATCTTCTCCCTGGGCCGCGAACTGATGGATACCCTCGGTGGCCGGCCCAGTGGCCGGCCATTGGTCCTACACGTGGGCATCGCCGACGTGATGCCCAAATTGATCACGCACCGCCTCTTGCGTCCGGCCCTGGCTTTGGATGAACCGCTGCAGATTGTGTGCAAAGAGGATAAAACCGAGCGTTTGTTGGCCGAATTATCGGTGCAGGGTCTCGATCTGGTACTGGCCGACCAGCCCATTGCCGGGCCGATGAAGATCAAGGCATTTAATCACCTCTTGGGCGAATGTGGTCTCACCTTCTTTGCTGTTCCCGAATTGGCGCGCAAGCACCGGCGTGGCTTTCCCCACTCACTCAACGGTGCCCCCATGCTCTTGCCCACGGATAATACCCTGTTGCGCCGCGGTTTGGACCACTGGATGGATAGCCACGACATCCACCCGCGGGTAGTGGCCGAGTTCGAAGACAGTGCACTTCTCAAGGTATTCGGCCAGCAAGGCGAGGGGGTTTTTGCCGGCCCCAGCGCCATCGCCGACGAGATTTCATCCCGCTACGACGTGCGCATCATCGGCTATACCGAGGAGGTCATAGAGCGCTTTTACGCCATTACTGTGGAGCGGCGTATCAAGAACCCAGCGGTTGTGGCCATCTCACAAGCGGCGCGAAACGAACTCTTTTCCTGAACTGGGCCCGGGCCCGTACTCGGGACATCGCTCTACTCGCCCGGTCCGAGGCCCTGGCCAGAGCACTGGACAGGTTGCTGCCCACTCCCTCGGCCACGACGGTTCCGAAGCCCACAGTGTGCAACGCGATACGGCAGCATTTATCCACCCCCCCGCGTGGACCGTTGAGATCACTGTACCTGACGACGACACGGGGGAGGTCCGGACCGAACCGCCCCACAGCCAGTTGCAGTCGGTCGACGGTTTTGGTGCGAAATTCTTTGCTGATACCCAGTTTTTGATCGCGGATTTCGATGCGCATGATTATCTCTGTCTCCTTGGATGAAGCTGAATGTACACAGGGGTTGGTTTACCAGTGGAGCTCTACGGGCACCCCGCGTCGATTGCTCGGCAGGTGCCCGTGTCAGATATAGTGGGCCGATCCGATGCTGCGCACAAATCGATAATTCGCAGATATTTGTGTGATTTTTACGAGGAAGTCGCAGCTCAGTGGATTCCACATGATTCGTATATTTCGAATCAATCGATTGTCATTTTTAATTTGTCGAAGTGAGTGAGAGGCCATATACTGTCCCGACGTATGGCTGTAATGATTCTACTGCTGGCAGTTGCAGCCGCCTGTGCTCCGCTATTGGCTCGACGAGCGGGTCGTGGCCTGGGCTGGCTGATGGCCCTCGTGCCGTTGGGGAGCGCTGTCTACTTGGGTATCGACATTGCCATGGGCCCGCACGTCCCATGGGCCGAGAGGTGGACATGGATGCCCGCTCTCGGTGTAGATGTCTCCTTTGTGGGCGACGGGTTGGCGCTTTTATTTGCCGTATTGATCTGCCTCATCGGCGCGCTCATCACTTTGTACAGTGGCAGCTACTTCGCCGGCGATAGCCGTTGCGGGCGATTTTTTGCCTATCTTTTGGCGTTTATGGCCGCCATGCTCGGAGTGGTCTTTAGCGACAATCTCATCGTGCTCTTTATTTTTTGGGAGCTCACCAGTATCGCTTCGTATGCGCTCATCGCGTACAAGAGCCGTGCAAAATCGGCTCGCGATGCCGCACTGACCGCGCTATTGGTCACCGGCGCTGGTGGACTGGCGCTTTTGTGCGGCTTTGTCCTCATCGGGATGGCCGCTGTCGATATGGGAGTGGACCCGGCCCAGGCCAGCTCCATCGCCGCTTTGCACGCCGTGGATCTGCGCAGTCATCCCTATTATACCGCCATTGTCGTGTTGGTTCTGCTGGGTGCGTTTACCAAGTCTGCCCAGTTTCCGTTTCACTTCTGGTTGCCCGGCGCCATGGCCGCGCCCACGCCGGCAAGCGCCTATTTGCACTCGGCCACCATGGTCAAGGCCGGCATCTACCTCATCGCCCGTTTACAGCCCCATCTGGGCGACACCGACGTGTGGATTTTATCGATCACGGGTGCCGGGGCTGCGACAATGGTCATCGGTGCTGTGGTCGGACTGCGCCAGCGCGATCTCAAGCGATTGCTCGCGTACTCCACGGTAGCGGTCTTGGGCATCATCACAATGCTCATCGGTTTGGGCAGTAGCAAAGCGGTCAAAGCGGCTCTGGTACTGTTGTGCGCCCATGCCCTGTACAAGGCCGCCCTTTTCATGGTGGTGGGCAACATCGACCACGGCGCTGGCACGCGCATGATCGACCGTCTCGGCGGACTGCGCCGGCGGCTGCCATATACTGCGATGGCTGCATTGGTCGCTGCGATCAGCATGGCCGGTTTGCCACCCACCCTGGGCTTTATTGGCAAAGAGCTGTTCTATGCGGCCAAGCTCACCCTCGGGCCTTTCGGTTCAGGACTTCTGGTCGTGGCCGTGGCGGCTAACTCGGCCCTGGTGGTCATCGCCTTGATCGTGGCTTTTAAGCCATTTTTTGGCCCTGCCACAGAGCCGGCCAAAGCCGCCCACGAGGCTGATTTGTCCATGCTCATCGGTCCATGGTTTCTAGCCGGCATGGGTCTGATTCTCGGCCTATGGCCGGGTCTATTCGACCAGATTCTTGGCTCCTGGGCCGCCGCATCCATCGTGAACCAGCCCGTGGCCATGGATCTGGCCCTTTGGCACGGATTGAATAGCCAGGCTGTGATCGTCCTGGCGCTGAGCGCGTTGACCATCATTGGTGGCATCGCTCTGTATGTGGCCATGCGTGGTCGATTCCGCACGGCTGGTACCGCACCCGCGCCGACGTTGGCCGAGTCCCTGTACAACGGCGCCCTGGCCGGATTGTACCGGGTTGGGGCTCGATTTGCTGCAGCGGTGCAAAACGGCCATTTGACCCGCTACATTGCGGTGGTTCTCCTGGTACTGATAGCCGGTGTATCTATTCCTCTGGTCGGAGCTCTCCTCCACCCCCTGGCGATCGAGCCCATTTCACTCGATGTCACCGACTGCGCCATCGCGGCGCTCATCGCTATTGGAGCCGTTGCTGCGGCATTGATTCCCACCTATCTGGGGGCCATTGCCGCCCTGGGCATCAGCGGTCTGGGTATTGCGCTCACCTTTGCCCTCTACGGTGCTCCCGACCTTGCCTTGACCCTGATCGTGGTGGAAGTCTTGACCGTTGTGGTCCTGGCCCTGGTATTCCACCACTTGCCGGTTCACTCCAGTCAGGCGTTGCGATCCAGTAGTCGAATCCGTACCGTGCGCGACGTCGCCATTGCCGTGGCGTGTGGTGCGCTCGTCACCGGATTAACCCTGGCATCGGCAGCCATCCATCTGCCTGCCGATGCGGCCACGTATTACTCCAAAACCAGCGTTCCCCAGGGGTATGGCCACAATATCGTCAACGTCATCCTGGTCGATTTTCGCGCTCTGGACACCCTGGGTGAGATCGTCGTTGTGGCCGTGGCTGGCCTGGGCGTACTGGCACTCTTGCGCCTGCGCCGCATCGCTGCCGCCAGACCTGAGCGGGAGGCCACATGAGTTCTATCATTCTGCGCGCCACAGCGCGGCCACTTGTCGCCATCTTGGCCATAATATCGATTTTTGTCCTGTTGCGCGGCCACGATGCCCCGGGCGGTGGCTTTATCGGCGGATTGCTTTTGACCGGCGGACTGGCCCTACATCTGGTCGCCTTTGGTTCGCGCGCCACAGCTCGCGCTGTGCGCCTCGAGCCGCTCTCGATCACTGCCGGCGGATTGCTGATGGTTGTGATCGCAGCCGTGGTGCCGCTCGTTCAGGGAGACGAGCTCTTGCAGGCCCAATGGTGGTTTGCCATTCCCCATGTTGCCAAGGTCGGTACGGTGCTCATATTTGATATCGGCGTGTATCTGGTCGTGGTGGGCACGGCACTATTGATCCTTCTCACTCTGGCCGAGGAATAATTCGATGTTTTTTGTGTTTGCCGTAGCCGTGGGGGTTCTGTTCGCTGCGGGGGTTTTCCTCATGCTGCGGCCCAGTGTCATCCGCCTGGTCATTGGCCTGGTGCTGATGAGCCACGGAGCCAATTTGCTCATTTTCGTGGCGGGCGGCCTGCGCCGCGGCACTCCTGCCATCGTTGCTGACGGTGCACTGAGCCCACCCGCGGGCTATGCCGATCCCATTCCCCAGGCTTTGGTTCTCACCGCCATTGTCATTGGCTTTGCCGTGGTCGCATTTGCTGCTGTGCTGGTCAAGCGGGTGTGCCGCGTCATGGGTACCGACGAGCTCGACCGCATGCGCGAGGAGGTTGCCTGATGGCCGTGGTACTCCCGATCGTCTTGCCTCTCATCACGGCCACCATCGGCCTGCTCGTGCGCCGCCGGGTGCGGGTGCAGCGCGCAATTGGAGTCGGGGGAGCCCTGGCCCTGGTACCCGTTGCTTTGTGGCTTTTGTTTCGAGTACTTCACAGCGGCCCGCAGACCGTGCACATGGGCGGCTGGCCGCCCGGTTTTGCCATTGCTTTCACCGCTGATGTCCTCAGCGCGCTTCTCGTCGCTGTAACGGCGGTGGTGGCCGCCTGTGGAGCGGTTTACTCTATGGGCCAGATAGACAGTCGCCGGATTGCCTTCAGCTATTTCCCTCTATTTCACATCTTGGTCATGGGAGTGTGCGGCGCCTTTCTCACCGGCGATGTATTCAACCTCTTCGTTTGGTTTGAAGTCATGCTCATCGCCAGCTTTGTACTTCTGGCCATGGGCGGTGAGCGGTTGCAGATGGCTGGAGCCATCAAATACGTTGCCATCAATCTCATCAGCTCTGCTGTATTTCTGGTTGCTGTGGGCATTTTGTACGCTGTGTGCCATTCTCTTTCCATGGCCGAGTTGCCCGCGCGACTGGCCATCATCGCCGACAGCAACCCCTCTCTCGTCGTGGCCATGGCTGCCTTGTTTGCCGTATCCTTTGCCATCAAGGCCGGACTATTTCCCGTATTTTCCTGGTTACCGGCCAGTTACCACACTCCTCCAGCAGCCGTTGCAGCGGTATTTGCCGGTCTGTTGACCAAAGTGGGTGTGTATGCTTTTTTGCGCATGTTTGCCTCGGTGTTCCCCCCCCTGGATCCAGTATTTGCGGCCATCCTCGTGGTTGCCGGTGCCACCATGCTCGCCGGTGTGCTGGGCGCTGTGGGCCAGGGCGACGTGCGGCGTATTCTCGGCTTTCACATCATTAGCCAGATCGGCTACATTGTCCTCGGCGTCGGGCTGGTCGGCGCGGCCGACCCACAGGTGCGCCAATTTGCCGTGACCGCGGCCGTTTTCTACACCATTCACCATATCCTGGTAAAAACCAACTTGTATTTTGTCGCCGGCGCCATCGAGACCCTGGCCGGTACAGGCCGTTTGACCCGGCTGGGCAGACTGGCTCAGCACGCCCCTCTACTGGCCGTTTTGTTTTTGATCCCCGCCCTGAGTCTGGCCGGTATTCCCCCTCTGTCCGGCTTTTGGGCCAAACTGGCCACTCTCAAGGCAGTACTTGCCGCCGGCTATCCGCTTCTGGCTGCAGCGGCTCTGGTAGCTGGTCTCTTGACCCTGGTGAGTATGATGAAGATCTGGAATAGTGCCTTTTGGCAGGCCCCCCCGGCACCTGCTCGAATCCGGGGGACAGCCCGCCTGAGCCCCAAGCTCATCGGGCCCATGGTGGTGCTCGCTGCCCTGACTGTCTTCATTGGCTTATTTCCCGGCCTACTATTTGCCTGGGCCGAGCAGGCCGCTGTCGAACTGATATCCGCGGGGATGCCGGGACCGCTCGACGCCAACATGGCATCGGGAACTACTGAAGGAGGTGTCATGTGATTCGTTGGATGACCAAGCTGGTCAAACTAACCGCTCTGGCTGGATTCTTTTTTTGGGAGCTCATCATCTCCAGCGCACGCGTTGCCTGGGATGTTTTGACCCCGCGCGCCCATCGCGCACCGGGCATTATCGCGATGCCGCTGTCAGCCCGAACCGACGCAGAGATCGCCTGGGTAGCCAATCTCATCACTCTGACCCCTGGTTCGCTCAGCCTCGACGTATCGACAGATCGCACCACCTTGTATGTACATACCCTCTTTGCCGACGACCCGGACGCTGCCCGTCGCGCTCTGAAAGACGGATTCGAGCGCCGTGTGTTGGAGCTACTGCGATGATGGCATATCTCGCTGCCATTCTGACAGCGGCCATGGTTCTGGCTGCTGTGCGCGTGGTTCGCGGCCCCAGCCTGGCCGACCGCGTGGTTGCCCTGGATCTGGCCGTCGCCGCGGCCACCGGATTGCTCATCATGTACAGTATACGCTTTGCCAGCCAGATATATCTCGACATTGCCATCTCCCTGGCGCTGGTCTCCTTTGTCGGCACGGTGGCGTTTGCCCGCTATCTGGAACGAAAGGCGCAATCGTGAGCACAGCTGTGGCTATTTTGGCCCTCATGGGCGCCGGTCTTATCCTCGTCGCCGCCGTTGGAATACTGCGTATGCCTGATCTGTATTCGCGTATGCAGGCCGCCAGCAAAGCAGCTCCACTGGGGTTGGTCCTTTTGGCTGCGGCCGCGGCTATCCACATCGGGGGTACTGGCGCTGCCATTCGCGCTGGGCTCATCGGTGCATTCTTGTGCCTCACCGCACCCATTGCCGCCCATACCATTGCCCGTGCCGGGTATCGCAGCAACACTCCGCTGGCCGATGAGGCCGTGATCGACGAGCTGCGTGCACAGACACTAGCAAAGGACATCGTACGCGATACGTGAAACTCCGGCCGGTCCAAGAATCCAACACACAGAGGTGAGCAATATGGGCCGCGCAAGCTTGGCCGCGACCCGAAAACTGTCGAGTAAAGAAATTGGCTATGTGCGATTACGTCGCTGAATCGGGTACTTGGTCGTCAGCGCTCGGCGAGCCAGCGGGACGCTTTCTGGATCATCGGCTGATTGCCATGTCGCCGATACGTATCGCGGGCTTGCCTGGCCAGAGCAATAGCTCGTTTTCTGTCGGTGCCCAGCCTCCACAATGCTCGGGCCAGGGTGAGCTGGACCTCAACGCGGGCGCTCTCCTCGGCTAGCATCAGGGCTCGCTGCAAAACGCGGACACTGGCACTGGGCCTATCCCGGGCGAGATGGAATTCGGCCAACCCCAAAAGAGGCCATGCCAGCTTGGGGTGATCCGGGCCCAGTCCGGTCTCGAACAACCAGAGCGCGCGTTGAAGGTGCGGCCTGGCTGCAGCCAGCTTTCCCTGGGCCACCAAGGCGCGGCCCAAGCCAGTCAGCTCATATGCCAACGTCGGATGCTCAGACCCAAATGCCTTTTCACTGATCGCCAGGGCCCGCTCGTATCGATCTTGGGACGCTCTGTATTTGCCCATGGACCAGAGCACGCGACCCTGGTTATTGAGCAACGTCGCCACCTCGGAATGGTCCGGCCCCAAAGCCTG
Source organism: Pseudomonadota bacterium (assembly GCA_022360315.1). Taxonomy (GTDB): domain Bacteria; phylum Myxococcota_A; class Polyangia; order Haliangiales; family Haliangiaceae; genus JAKSDA01. The sequence continues at coordinate 39,512 of JAKSDA010000298.1, read as the reverse complement.
CTCCCGAATGGCCAGAGCCCGCTGGTATCGAGCCAGGGACTCATTGTAGTTGCCGAGTTGCCTGAGCACGAAGGCCAGATTGCTCAGTGAGATGGCCACCAAGGGATGCTCCGGTCCCAGTACCTTCTCGCGGATGGCCAGGGCACGTTCATGTCGCCTTGTGGCTTCCTGATACTCGGCCTGCGCCGACAGCACCAGGCCCAGGCCGTGAAGCGACTGCGCGACGTCGGGATGGGCCGGGCCCATAACCTTTTCCTGAATGATCAAGGCCCGCTCCTGTTTGGCTCTGGCTTCCGCATAGTGGCCCAGTTGCCACAGAACGATACCCAGGCCGTTGAGTGATGCGGCCACGGTGGGATGCTCTGGCCCCAATACCCGCTCGCGGATGGCCAGGGCACGTTCGTGTATTCGCCGAGCTTGCTCGTACTTGCCCAGTTCCGACAGAATACGGGCCAGATTTCCCAGCGAAGCAGCCACGTCGGGATGCTCTGGCCCCAGTACTCTCTCTCGGATGGCCAGGGCCCGCTCGTGTCCTGCCTTGGCCTTTCCATAGTCCCCCATGAAATAGAGTAATTGGCTCAGATCGTTGAGTAACGTGGCGACCTCGGGATGATCGGGTCCAAGCAACGCTTCGCGAATGGCCAGAGCGCGCTCATAGCGGAGTTTGGCCCCCTCGTAGTCGCCACCACCATGCAGCACATTGGCCACTCTGGACAGGATTTCGGAGCGCACAAGGTCATCATCGGCTCGGTCCGCGGCAGTCATCGCCCAGGCGACCAGAGGAAGCGCATCGTTGGGACGCCCTTGAGACCACCCCACGACCTCCAGCCGTTTCGCCAATACCCTGGCGAGAAGTACGTCGTCCTTGGCCTTGGCCGCCAGAGAGATGGCCTCCTCGAGCAGCACTTCCGCACCACTGTGGTCGCCGGCGCTGTTTTTTAACCGGGCGGTGTGATAGGCGATTTGGGCATTAATGGGTGCGTAACCGAGATTGCTCACTTCGGTCAAGAGCGCTTCTCCGCGCGCCACTCCCCGTTGGTACTGTCCGACGTGAAAGAGGAATTCCAGGCGATCGACCTCGTTCTGCAATCCCTCGACTCGCGCCCGTACTCGCGGATCTTCTGGTGGGGGTATGACAGCCATGAGCGCCTCGATATCGGCACAGTAGTCGATAGGCCAAAGAGCTCGCGCCGCTTGCACCGCTTTGCTCACCAGTTCGCGATTCGCATGCGTGGCATAGAGCTCGACCAGCGCGTCCAGCTGATCGCGACGTCGGTCCAGGCACTCGATGGTCCGGTGCATCACTGCTGTGAGGTGTGCTTCTCCCCCAGCCGTGGCTTCACATGCCTCAGTGCGCAAGGCCAGCCACGAACTCGCATACTCATCGAGGATGCTCGCCACCCGTCGAGAGGTGTCGAGCGCGTAGTTTCCCACCCCGGTGGCCACAAACACGCTCTGGACCTGCGCTTTTACGTCCGGGTCCCAGATTCCCTGGAGTTCTTGCGCCAAGCCCTGACAGGCCTGGCCGGGATCGGTGAATTCGGTCGACGCCAGCATGAGGAGCAGCGCTGTCACGACCCCGCTGATCGCAGCCAGAGTCGCGTTGCGCATCCATGCTCTCCGGCGCTCGCTGGGATTACTTTCGAGGGCGGTGATGAGCGCGTCCATGGACGGATAGCGGTCCTCGGGCGCGACCGCGAGGCCCCGCTTCACGATGTGATAGAGCCAGACCGGCACATCGCTGTCTGCAGGCACGGAGAGCTCGTCATCGAGTTTTTGTTTGAGCAGCTCAGCTGGCTCGGTTGCGGGAAAGGGGAGCGTGCCATAGAGGCCCTGGTAGAGCGATACGCAAAAGCTATATTGATCGGCGGCGGGCCCTGGGATGTCTCCCATATGTTGCTCCGGTGCCATATAGTGCAGTGTCCCCATGAACTCGCCGGTTGCGGTCAAGGGCTCACTCGTCGCTGGCGGATCGTCGCCCGCCCGCGCTGGGTCCTCACAGTGAGTGTGACCTTCCCGGCTGTATTGTTCGGCGACACTGGATTGGTGGGCCGCAGCGAGACCGAAGTCGACGACCCGGGCCCGGCCATCGTCGCCGAGCAGCAGATTCGATGGCTTGATGTCGCGGTGAATAATGCCCTTGGCGTGAGCCGCCGCAACTCCCCGAGCCGCGTCGACGGAAACCCGCAAGACCTCGGGCCAGCCCGGATCGCTCTTGTACCATTCTTGCAGCGATGTGCCGGTAACCAGCTCCATGGCGAGAAAGACCAATCCGTTGTGATCGTCCAGCTCGATGACCTGCACGACGTTCGGATGCGAGAGCCGAGCCAACGCGCGAGCTTCACGCGCCAGGCGCTTGCGAGCGCGTCCTGCAAGTCGGGTATGAACGATCTTGATCGCTACTTGCCGATCCAGTTCGGAATCGTATGCGACATAGACCGCCCCCTGTCCGCCCGCGCCCACTTTGTGGAGCACGACATAGCGCCCTATCAGTTCACCGCGCCCCAGTGAAACGCGGTGCATCAACTCCTCATCAAGCCATTGCAGCGCAGCGGGCCACTGCGGACGCGCCTCGCGCTGACGGTCGCGTTCGACCAATTGCGCCACCTCTCGACCGAGTTCCGGATCATCGGCGCACGCACGGATGAGATACGCGGCGCACTCCCCTGGCTGTAGAGATATCGCTTCGAAAAAAAGCGCTTCCTTACGGACATTACGGGCGTTTTGTTGCTGCGCAACAAGACGTGATTCTACCTCTCGGCGCAGGTCGATATTATCGGCGCATTCGTCTCTCAAGAAGGTGCTGCGCGCCGAAGACGATAGAGTCGCAGCGGCTTTGACCAATGCTACGACACGTCGCCTCGTCGTGTCACGGTGGAAGCAATTAGATGATTGCTCGCCCATGGCTCCCAACCCACAAGAAGAAGTTGCAATCCATTGGAAGTCCAGTCATTGATTACAGCTCCAATAAAAACCAGTTAAATGAACGAAATCACACAGAGTTACCTTACCGGTCGCGTCCGGCAACAACAGCCCCTCACCTCCGGCGAGAGCGCACCAGAATACCTCGGCGAGGTAACGGCACTCGTATACAAATCGTGGCAGAACGGTGAAATTAGCGGCATAGTTGACGAGAATGAATATCCGACAACAAGACCTAGATATGCAGGTGCCGCAAGAGCATGGGCCGGGTGAGCCATCGATACTGCGGGACACCAAATATACTGGCGGCGAGTCGGACAGGCGCGATCTGGACACCGCGAACGAGCTTGTCGCCACGCTCTATCCAGAATTGCGCAAGCTGGCCCAGGCGCGCCTGTCGCGGCTACCGCCTGGACAGACGCTGCAACCGACTGCGCTCGTGCACGAAGTGTATATGCGTCTGGTCGCCGGGCAAGAGCGCGGTTGGAATGGGCGAGGCCATTTTTTTGGGGCAGCCGCGCGGGCCATGCGGGATATTCTCGCAAACTTTGCGCGCAACAAGAATGCGGTCAAACGCGGCGGCGGACAGATCCAGATCCGCGAAACAGTAACTCTCATCGACGGCGATCGTGCCCTGGCGTTGACGCCGGAAGAACTCCTTTCACTTCATGAAGCCCTCGAGCACCTGGAAAAAGCCCACCCCAGGAAGGCCGAGATCGTACTTCTGCGCTATTTCGCCGGGCTCAGCACAATAGAGATAGCCGAAGTGCTCGAGGTCTCGGCGCGAACCATCGAACGCGAGTGGCGCTTCGCTCGCGCCTGGTTGCACGAGAAGCTGAGCTCTGCTCATTAGCTGGATCGCGACTTCTCGTTCGAGGCTGAGCCTCGAAATACGGGTGGCAGTGTCATTATCCTGGGTACCAGTTGCTTCTCCACAGGCACCAGCGCCTGCACAGCGTTCATATTGCTCCCACCTGCCAAACACGATGGAAAGTCAATGTACCAGGCAGGACCCCAGGTGTCCATTACTCCCCATTACAGCCCGTGGCTGCGATCACACAAAACCACTCTACGACGATACCGGCGGCATCGGGCCCGATGAGCACTTGACCCACGAATGCCGTTCGGGGCGACCTTCCACGACATCGACGGACTGAGCATCTGGTGCGCAGCGCCTGGCGTCAACTTTGACGACGCCAGATTCTGACCGCGAGCACACACCAACCTACTCAACAACGGCCTGGCAATCGCAGCACGATGCCAGGTTTGAAGCAATCGCAAACTCCACATCGGACAACAGTTGGAACACGAACCGTGATGCACTCTCGACAGGTGAGCGACAGCAAGCAAGCCAGGCAGAAACCCAAAGCGTTCAAGGACTGGTTCGACCGGACCGCAGCACAACGACTGGCCAGCCAGGTGGCGGATGTGCAACCTGGCTTTGACCAAAAGCGGTTCGTTCGGCTGGCGGCGCGCAACCTCAAAGGGCTGGAGTTTGCCGGGCGGGTGCGGCAGTTTTCCGATGCGCTGCGCGCCACGTTACCCGACTCCATTCCCGCAGCGTTGCATGTCTTGACCCGCAGCCTTCCCCCCGAACAGCCCGACGCCGAATCGGTCACCGACGGCTGGCTACAGTGGCCGGTGGGACAGTTCATCGCCGACCACGGCCTGAACCACTTCGATGCATCGATGTCGGCCATGGTTGAGTTGACCAAACGGTTTTCGTCCGAGTTCGCAGTGCGACCTTTTGTGGAGCAACGTCCTCGAGAAACCTTCGCGCGCTTGCAGAGTTTGACCGATCACCCCAATCAACACGTGCGCCGCTGGTGCTCCGAGGGCACGCGACCTCGTTTACCATGGGGCAAAAAACTGCGCGCCCTGGTGTCCGACCCCAGCCCGATCTGGCCCATTGTCGAGGCACTGAAAGATGACGATGAGTTGTATGTGCGCCGCTCGGTTGCAAACAACCTGAATGACATCGCCAAGGACCACCCGATGGCTGTGGTGAGACGTTGCAAGGCGTGGTCTCGGCACAGCACTACCGGGCGCGACTGGATCGTCAAACACGCACTGCGATCGCTGGTGAAAGCAGGCGACCCCGACGCGCTTGCAGTGGTCGGGTTTGCCCCGCCGAAGAAGCTGTCAGCCGAGCTATGGGTTCGGCCCAAACAGATTGCAGTCGGCAGTGCGGTGCAACTCACCGCGCAACTGACCTCCACGCTCGGTCGCGCCCAGGATTTGCTGGTCGATTACGCGGTCCACTATGTCCGTCAGGGCGGCAAGACCGCGGCCAAAGTATTCAAATGGACGCGCGTGCGGCTGCCAGCTCGCGGCCAGCTGACTGTGGAGAAACGCCATGCCATGCGGCTCACCACGATTCGAGCGCTGTACCCAGGGGTCCATCGGTTGGAGCTGCAGGTCAACGGCGTGCGCATGGCAACGGCAACCTTCAAATTGATCTGAGCCGAAGTTCGCGCGCGGCGCTGCCGCCCGGCTTCACTGCTCAAGCACATGTTTGAGATTGCTGACTTGTCGCCGCTGAATTACCATTGAAGCTCAGGAATGCGCGTTGCCGCACCTATCATAGCTATTTTCCTGACCTACCTGATGATTCCGGGGGCTGGCGAGCTGACCGAAAATGCCGTTCATCTCATCACTCATGGCGATACCGCGCACGGTGGTGGCGACGGCCATAGTGACACCGATCCCTCGGGGGAACACGGGTGCTCTGGTCCGTATCACACCTGCCTTTGCCATAAATCATCGACGTTCCTCGCGGCAGACGCACTGTTCACCACGGCTGTTACCGCATCTGCAGAGCGTTGTGCAGTCTCGGGCGGCGACAGCGTGCATCCATCGGGTTTTGTAAGCGAGCTGTTCCGCCCGCCCATCGCCTAGCTCTATCGCGATAGGAGTGGTGCGCCCGATGCCCGGCAACGTCCTGTGCGTTGTCCGGTCGGTTGGACGTCCCGGCAAGGAACGCGAAGCGGAGTTGATGCGAAGCGGAGCGGCCGGGCGGCTGGCTATTCGATCGGTCGCACTGTAACCGTTCGACAATGCCCGCTCGTGCGGGCGGTGGAGATAGAGCTATGCACCGATCTACCGAGATGGTGTGCGGCATCCTGTGCATTACTGCTCTTTCAGGATGCTTGCGCACTGCCGCTTTTGATATGACCCGGGCCTGGCCAGGGCAACTCGAGAAATCACACCCTGGAGGGGCTCTGCCCGACCCCGAGCGCGATGAGCGCGTCTCTCTGCGCGCTATCCTCGCTTATGCGGATCGACATGCCCCGGCCATCGAGGCCGCGACCGGCACACTTGCACGCGTCGAGGCTGAGCGGGCTGCGGCGTCCCTGTTGCTGGCCGAGGACCCGGTCCTCGACATCTCTTTCGGCCCGAGGATCAATACCGATGGTACGGCCTATGAGGTCGAGGTCTCTGTGCAGCAACGGTTTGAGATCGGCGGACAGCGCGGCCTTCGCATCGATGCGGCCAATCAGTTTCGAAAACTGACCATGGCACAGATCGCGGAGGTGCGGTGGCGGGTCCACCTCGAAGTCCACACGGCATTTCATGCGGCGCTGGTGGCTCGGGCACGGATGGAGGCTGCTGATCGCCTGTTCCAGTTCACCGAGAGATTGCTCGCGATCGCGCAAAAACGGCACAGAGCCGGGGATATTTCACTGTTGCAGGTTCGCGTCGCCGAAGGGGAGGTCGCCCGGGCGCGGCAGGAAAAAATCAAGGCAGGTGCCGGGTACCGCGCTGCCAGGTTGACTCTGGCCGAGCTGGCCGGCTGGCCGACGAGCAAGCTGCCCGAGCCCGCTGGCACGCTGGATAAGTCGCGCCGCGCGCCGCCGGTTGCGGATCTGGTGCAGCGGGGCCTGGTGCGTCATCCCGCAGTGAGGCGATTTGCAGCCGCCGCTGAGCTAGCCCAGGCGCGCAAACGCGTTGCCGACCGGGAAGCGTGGCCCGATATCGCGGTGGCGATGAGCTACATCCGCGAAGACGAGGCCACAGCCGCCGGCACGGAGGATCAGCACATTGGGCTAGTGGGTGTAAGCATCCCGCTCCCCCTGTTTCGCCGCAATCAGGCCTCCCGAGCTCGGGCTGGAGCAGACGTATCCGCCGTGAACGCGCAAGCTGCGGCCTACCTGCGCCAGCTTCGCGCACGCATCGCCCGCGCCGCTGATGCGGTCGATGCAGCCGCCGATAGGCTCGATGCCTATGGCACAGACATCATCCCCACCTTTGCGCAAAACCTCAGGCTCATCGAACGGGCCTTTGAATTGGGCGAGATCGACATTGTCGAGGTGCTCGCCGCTCGTGGGCGCTTTTTGCAGCTCGAACGCGATGCACTCAGCGCGTTCGATGACTACTTCCGCGCAGTGGCAGAACTGGAGAGCCAGATCGGAACTGAAATCTGGCCAGACGAACATCACGTCGATGATGAGGAGCAAGAACAATGAGAAACGTGACTCACAGCCTCGTGTTGGTGCTGGTATTTGCCGCGACTGGCTGCAGCTCGCATGACGGCTCTCATCAGGAAGATCATAAAGACCATGAAGGTCATGAAGACCATGCAGATCATAAAGATGGACATTCAGCCGACGAGGAGCCCGGGACAGTCCACCTAACCGAACCTGGCCAGCGGCGCAGTGGAATTCGCCTTGGCACTGTCAAGAGTGAGTCCCTGGTCGGTGGCGTCCATGTCCCGGCAGAAGTCCAGCTCAACCCGGATCGGGTCGCTCACATAACCCCTATGTACTCGGGCCAGGTTGGGTCCGTAAAAGTGTCCCTCGGCGACGAAGTGAAAAAAGGACAGGTCCTCGTCACCCTGCGCAGCGTGGCTCTCGGCGAGGCACGAGCCGAGCTGAGTCGGGCTACGGGAGCGGTGGATCTGGCTGTGGCGAACTTCGAGCGGCAACAGAAATTGCGCGATGAGGGCATCGGTTCAAAGCGCAACCTTCTGGAGGCGCAGGGGGAGCTACGGCGGGCAAGGGCGGAACTGGCAGCGGCCCGGGATCGGCTCCAGGTGTACGGAGGATCACTTCAAGCCGGTGCCTCGGTCTCGATCCGAAGTCCGCTTGCCGGCGTCATTATCGAACGCCACGCCACACCCGGCGAAGTTGTCGGAACTGATAGACCGATGTTTGTCGTCGCCGATACATCGCGTGTCTGGATCGCGGGCCGTGTCTACGAGCAGGACGTTGCGGCGGCCCGTCTCGGAGCATCGGCCAGAATCACTCTACAGGCGTTCCCGGGCCGGTCGTGGACCGGGTCGGTCGAATACGTCGGTCGTGTGCTGGACGAACACTCGCGCACGTTGCCCATCCGCGTCGAGCTGGATAACTCGGCCGGGGAACTCAGAGCCGGGCTCTTCGCGGATATCGCGCTATCGCCTCCAGGAGTCCACACCGCGCTGGTTGCCAGCGTGCCCGAGGAGGCTGTTGTCAATATTGGCGATCAGCCGGTTGTGTTCGTCCCGGGCGGTGGCCCGGGTGAATTTCGCAGTGTTCCTGTCAGCCTTGGCAGTCGCTCGGGCGGCCTTGTGGAGCTTCGCACTGGCCCAGGCGTTGGCGACAACGTGGTAGTGGCCGGCGCCTTCACTCTGAAGTCCGAACTGCTTCGCGCTCAGATGAGCGATGGCCACGCTCACTGAGGAGATTTGTAATGTTTGAGCGAATTATCGAGTTTTCGATTCGCAACCGCTTACTCGTGGTCTTTTTCGTGCTCCTGGTAGGTGCTCTCGGCGTCCGCGCTGCGCAGGAACTCCCCATCGACGCGGTACCAGACGTGACCAACGTCCAGGTGCAGGTCCTCACCACAGCCCCTGCACTGGGCCCCCTGGAGGTCGAACAGTTCGTGACGTTTCCGGTCGAGACAGTAATGGGCGGTCTACCGAGCCTCAAACAGATAAGGAGCGTATCGAAGTTTGGGTTGTCTGCTGTCACCATTGTGTTCGAGGATGGCACGGACATCTACTTTGCCAGGCAGCTGGTCGCCGAGAGGCTTGCGGAAGCGCGAGAGGCTATTCCCGAGGGATATGGCATGCCCGAGATGGGACCCATATCGAGTGGTCTGGGCGAGATTTATCAGTTCGAGGTTCGCGGCGAGCCAATGTGCGAGGACAGTACGCACGATACAGACGAGTGCTACACACCGATGGAGCTTCGCACCATTCTGGATTGGTATGTGGCGTACCAGCTGCGCACCATCCCCGGAGTGGTCGAGGTAAACACATTCGGCGGCGAACTGAAGACCTTCGAGGTCCAGCTCGAGCCCGCGCGACTGACCTCTTTCAATTTATCGGTGGGCAGGGTGTTCGAGGCTATCGAGAATAACAACGCCAATGCGGGAGGCGCTTACCTTATCCGCGGTGGCGAGCAATACCTCATTCGCGGCGAGGGCCTGGTCCAGACGTTACACGACATCAGGAGTGTCGTTGTATCGACTCCACAGAACGGGGCGCCCATCACGATTGGCGATCTGGGTCGGGTGACCACTGCACCCATGGTTCGCCAGGGCGCAGTAACGCGAGACGGCCGGGGCGAGGTTGTCACCGGGATCGCCATGATGTTGATGGGCGCGAACTCCAGGGAGGTTGCGCGCGATGTGGAGGCAAAGGTCCAGAGCATTCGACCGACCTTGCCGCCAGGCGTCACCATCGAGACATTTTATGATCGGACGATCCTCGTGAATCGCACGATTCGCACAGTTGCGATCAATTTGATCGAGGGCGGAACACTGGTCATCGTCGTGCTCTTGCTACTTCTCGGCAACCTCCGTGCCGGCCTTCTCGTCGCCTCGGCGATTCCGCTCAGCATGTTGGCGGCGTTTATTGCGATGCGGCTGGCTGGCCTGTCGGGCAACCTGATGAGCCTCGGTGCTCTCGATTTCGGCCTCATTGTCGACGGTTCTGTGGTGATGGCCGAGAACATTGCCCGTCTGGTCAGCCAGCGACGGGCACGCGGAGACAAAGTGATCGGTGTGGTCGCTTCAGCTGGCCGAGAAGTGGCGCGGCCAGTGGTCTTTGCGGTCAGCATCATCCTGATCGTCTATCTGCCCGTGCTCACTCTCGAGGGGATCGAGGGCAAGATGTTCCGCCCGATGGCGCTGACCGTGGTATTTGCTCTCGCCGCGTCCCTAGTTCTTGCGCTCACCTGGATCCCGGCAATGGCGACGTTTGTGTTTCGACGTGGCGTGGCCGAGCGCGAGCCGTGGATTGTCCGCAAAATCGCTGCGATGTACCATCCCGTCCTGCGCAGGGCAGTTGCCAGCCCATGGAAGACCTTCCTGGTCGCCGTTGGCCTGTTTTTCGGATCGCTCGTCATCGTGCCCTTTATCGGGACTGAGTTCGTTCCACGGCTCGATGAGGGAGCCATGGCGATTCAGGCCATCAGGCTACCGTCTGTGTCGCTAGAAGAATCCGTTCGGGCGACTACCCGCGTCGAGCAGTCACTGCTCGACAATTTTCCCGATGAGATCGAAACCGTGGTATCGAAAACCGGCCGTCCCGAGATCGCAACCGATCCGATGGGTGTGGACATCTCCGACATCTTTGTCATTCTGAAGTCACCCGAGAAATGGCAGCGTGCCTCCTCCAAGGCCGAGTTAGTGGAGGCGATCAACAAGACCCTCACCGACGAGGTACCGGGCCAGCGATTCAGTTTCTCGCAGCCGATCGAGCTTCGCACCAATGAGCTCATCAGTGGTGTGCGTTCAGATGTAGCGATCAGCGTCTACGGAGATGATCTCGACGAAATGCGGCGAATTGGTGATCAGATTGTTCGCGTCATCAACGGTGTTCCTGGCGCTGCCGACGTAAAAGCGGAGCAGGTTGCCGGGCTGCCGTTCCTGCGCGTGCGGATCAAACGGGATCAGATTGCCCGTTATGGTGTCAACGCTGTCGATGTATTGGATGCGGTGTCTGCCATGGGTGGCAGGCAAGTCGGCGAGGTTTTCGAGGGACAGCGGCGCTTCGCCCTGCAGGTGCGGTATGCAACGCCGGCGCGGTCGAGCCTGGAGGCGATTCGCCGAATACCCATTGCGGCAGCGGATGGGAGGCTGGTGCCGCTTGGCCAATTGGCAGAGCTCTTGGTAGAAGACGGCCCTGCGCAGATCAGTCGGGACCGCATTCAACGGCGGCTGACTGTCGAGGCCAATGTTCGGGGGCGGGATCTCGGTAGCTTTGTTGCCGAGGCGCGCGAGCGTATCGCCGGCAGTGGGGTTATTCCGCCGGGCTACTACGTCGAGTGGGGTGGGCAGTTCAAGAACCTGGCAGAGGCCTCTGCGCGGCTGCTCGTGGTTGTTCCGGTGGCACTTCTGTCGATCTTTCTACTTCTTTATATGGCCTACGGCTCAGCCCGGCCTGCGCTGATCATCTACTTGAACGTGCCGTTTGCGGCCACCGGTGGGCTCGTCGCGTTGTGGGTACGCGACATGCCATTTTCGATATCGGCGGGGGTTGGGTTCATCGCATTGTTTGGAATTGCCGTGCTCAACGGAGTGGTATTGATATCGTATGTTCGCAAGCTTCAAAGCCACGGTGCGCCGCCCCGGGAGGCAGCGATCAAGGGAGCGATGATCAGGCTGCGTCCTGTTCTGATGACGGCACTTGTTGCATCGCTGGGATTTGTGCCGATGGCGCTGGCCACCAGCGCTGGCGCCGAAGTGCAGCGACCGCTAGCGAGCGTGGTCATCGGCGGCCTCATCACCTCGACGCTTCTCACTCTACTGGTTCTGCCCGCCGTCTATGGCCACTTTGGCGAAGAACTGGATAAGAGTCAGAAAGCTAGGCCAAAGCGAGGTTCGCGCTCGCGGCTGCCATACCACTCGGTCGGTCGCCGCGTCGGAGTTTCGGGCACGACCAGCGAACCGACGTAGTCGGCGCTGTCGTAAACCCTGTTGATCTGGCGGGCGAGCCTGCGGACGTCTGCCTGATGAACCACGCCGTTCGAGGTCGCCTGATAGAACTGCACCGTGGCGCGGATGGGAAAGCGCTGGTCGCGGCGGATGGTCAAGCCATCGAGTTCGGTGTAGCGGCCTTCGCTCGGGCCATGGCCGATGACCGCGACGTCGATGTCGGAATCTTCGCGCCTGCTCTTGGCCATGGGAGCGCCCGGCGCTGCCTCGGCGGCACCGATATTGAAATCGGGCGATGGCATGACAGGCCGATGGCGGCGTTTGATGACCAGGGGGACCTGGATGATCATCATCAGGTTTGCATTTTTGTCGATGTCGGCCGAGGATTCGCCATTTGCCGAGTAACCGCGGCGTCTCACGTCTTTGAGACGCTCGGCAATGAGCGGCGCGCGCTCGCCATTGTCGTTGAAGTACAGGCGTTGTCCCCAGCTGCGCGGCCCCACGGTGTCGCGATTGTTATCGATGATGGTCATGCTGGTGCCCTGCCGGGTGGCCAGGATGGTCAGCACTGCGGGGTTATTCTTCGAGCTCTGGTAGTTGAAGATGACCGGGTGGAACTTGGCGTTGGCGCGATGTGGAACGGGCAAAAAAGCGGCCTGTGCACTGGTAAGTACCTTGTCGTCGCGGTCGGAGAGCAGCGTGCCCCCGGCGATTCGCCCGTCGCGCGGAAAGCTCATGTAGCGATACGGCCGGCGCAAAAGCTCGCGCAAGGTGATGGTCTCGAGGCGATCGCCCTCGTGGTTGCCGACCCGGATATAGAACTTATCGATGTCGACGTCGCCGGTCTTATCGGTGAAGTTGGGATAGCGCATCACCGGCATGAGATAGGTTCGCGTCTGGCCGTGGCGGCCTCTGGCCTCCACTTCGATGGTCACATCGCTTATATTGGGTCCGACGCTGCTGCCCTGGTAGCGGCCGGTGTCTTCCCACGTGAGGTTGACGATATCGAGGCCATGCCGGTCGGCGAGACGGTTGGCGTGGTGGTCGCTGACCATGCCGGCCACTCGTTGTGCAACGCGGTCGTGTCTGCCTCTGTTGCGCCACCAGTCCGCGCTGGCAGTTTGCAGCGCGACGAGCTGGGCGGCGAGCACCACGGCGAGCACCGCGGTGGTTTTGCTTTTGCGGCCCCTGGTGGACCGTGAACTCTTGTCGATGCATCGGCCGTGTTTTGCCGAGTCGTTATGATGTATAGTGGTCATAGTTGTCATAACCGTGCTCCTTACAGCGTAATCTCGTATCGTGGCCTTGAGACGCACTGTGGAGCCCAGACAATCTAGACGCGCTGATTTTTTTTTGCGCGGTGCCCCTGATCCACGCCGAAATGAGTCGCCCGCGCTCATAAAGGCAACTGCGAGCAGATCGCCGTGAATAGCCGGCGCCGCGTATCGTCGAAGCGCGGTGCGGCGGCGTGTGGCGGCAGATTGCACGGGGTTGCACGACCCGTGATCAGCTGTGTTGACCCATCACGAATCGGCGGTGTCCGATGGATCCATGCGCCTGCGAAGACTGAGCGGTCTCATGTCGGTCCACACCTCGTCGATGTATGACAGACAGTCAGAGCGGGTCCCGGTTTTGCCCTCGGCGCGCCAGCCGTTGGGCAGTGGCCTATGGGTTGGCCAGATCGAGTACTGTTCCTCGCGATTGACGACCACGGCGTATTCTATGCCGTCGTCCTGGTATGGCCTGGTCATTGGGTTACTCCGTTTGAATTCGTTGGCCGGTGGTTGTTCTGTGCGGCCAGCACCTGGAAACGTCTCGACGCGATAGGATGCCGTCAAGAGCAGCGAAGATGACCGACGTTCTCACAGTCTCCAACGCCTGCAAAGCATTCGGCGCGACCCGGGCGCTGGACGGCGCCACCCTGGAGCTGCGAGAACAGGAATGGCTGGCGCTGCTGGGGCCCAACGGTGCGGGCAAGACCACTCTGGTGCGAGCGATCGCCGGCCGCGTGCGACTGGACAGCGGTGAACTCACCCTGCTGGGCAGCGACCTGAGTCACGGCCGGGCGGGCAGCCACAAGGCTCGCGAGCGTCTCGGTATCATTCCGCAAGAAATCGCCCTCTATCCTCAGCTCACCGCTCGAGAGAACCTGACTGTCTTTGGTTCGCTGCTCGGGCTGCGCGGCGCAGCATTGCGCGACAAGGTCACCTGGGCACTCGAATGGACTGCTCTCCACGATCGCGCCAGCGAGCCGATCAAGCGCTTCTCGGGGGGTATGAAGCGGCGATTGAATATCGCCTGCAGCGTGTTGCACAGACCCCGAGTAGTCCTTCTCGACGAACCGACTGTGGGGGTCGACCCGCACAGCCGGGCGCGGATCTGGCAGATGCTCGAACAGCTTCGCAGCGACGGCGCGTCCTTGCTGTTCACCACCCATCAGCTCGACGAGGCCCAGCAGATCTGCGATCGCATCATCATCATCGACCGCGGCCAGGTGATCGCGGCGGGCACTTTTGATGAGCTCGTGCGCGAGACAGTCGGCACCGGGCGACAGGTGTCGGTGAGCCTGCGCGACCAGGTCCCGGCAACCCTGCAGACCGATGCAATCGCCGATGTTGCAACCAACGCCCTGGCGTATCAGGTCGAGGACATTGCCACCGAGCTGCCAGCCGTGCTGGCGCGGATTGCCGAGGCCGGCGGTGAAGTCGTCGATGTCGCGATCGACGCGCCCACGTTGCAGACCGTGTTCATCCACCTCACCGGGCGGGAGCTGCGAGAATGATCGGCACTCTGCTCAAGATCAGCTGGCTCAACTTGCGCAGGGACTATATCGCCCTGGGACTGACCCTGGTTCTGCCCATCGTGTTCTTCTCGATCTTCGCGGTGATCTTTGGCGGCATGGGGGAGCGGGACAGAGACTCTGCGCTGGACATCCTGGTCGTCGATCGAGACCATACCGAACTCAGCGAGCAACTGGTCAAAACCATCGGCGACCTGGGTGCTGTGATCGTCAGCGCCCCTGCTCCCGAGCTGTCCACCCGGGAGGCTGTACGCGACGTGATCCGAACCGGGGAGCACAGTGTAGCGGTCATTATTCCGGCCGGATTTGGCGACACCTTCGCCCGGCTGAGAGTGCGGGCCCGGCCAGTAGAGATCATCTACGACGCCGCCGATCCGGTTACCCACAATATCGTGACCGGACTTCTCGATGCTGCGGCGTTGCGTGCTGCGCCCGATGTGTTGCTAGAAAACTGGCTCGGTGAACTGACCCGGCTGGGCGGTGCCATGACCGCGGAGCAGCACAGAGCCCTCGATGTGATGAGGCCGTACCTTCGCGGTGACAAGCCCTGGCAAGAGCTGGTCGACCAGATGCCCAACTCCGACTCGGTGCCGGATAGAACCGGCCCGGCTGCGGGCGTGGCAGGATTGCTGCGAGTCGAGGCGACCCCGGCGCGCGGCGACGATCGAGGCGGCTCGATCATCGCCTACTACGCTGCTGGTATCAGCGTCATGTTTCTGCTCTTTTCCATGACTGCAGCAGCCGGGGCACTCCTCGAAGAAGAGGAGAGCGGTACCCTCGAGCGAGTATTGATGTCGAACGCGACCATGACCGGGTTGCTGGTCGCCAAATGGGTATTCTACAGCATCCTGGGCGTTGTCCAGGTGACACTCATGTTTGTGTGGGCAGCCCTGGTATTCGATCTCAATCTGTTCACGGCCCGCCGCTTGATCGGCTTTTCGGCCATCACCCTGGTCACCGGGCTGGCTGGATCGGGTTTCGGTATCTTTCTGGCCACTGCGTGCAGGACCCGCGCCCAGCTCACCGGCCTGTCGATCATTCTCGTCCTCATCATGTCGGCGTTGGGTGGCAGCATGGTTCCCCGTTTTGCCATGCCCGACTTCATGCACACGACCAGCCTTTTCACGTTTAACGGATGGGCGCTCGACGGATATCTAAACGTCTTCTGGTACGACGATCCCGATGCGTCGGTGGGTCGCGGATTGCTCGATCTTGTCCCCCAGCTCCTCGTGCTCGCCGCCATGGCCGGAGTCTTTTTGGCCATGGCCCGGCTCATGGCTCGGCGCTGGGAGATCGAGCCGTGAAACTACCCAGCAATAAGGGTAGCTTCGCGCCCGGCCAGGAGCGACGAGTAGCCTGGCTGCTCGCTCTCGCGCACGGCTGTCGCGAGCTTCTGGCTTTTCTCATATAGTTGCCTCATGTCAGGTACGATCCGCGCGTTGTGGGAGGAAGTCTACCGGCGCTTTGATCCGGAGGAGCCAACTCTGCGCCGCGATTGGCGAGCAGAGCGGCCATACAGCCCGCGCGAGGACATTTTGGCAGGTCTCGATCGGCCGTTTGGCGAGCCCCGTCGCTACTTGCTCTTTGGCACGCGAGGGACAGGCAAGAGCACCGAGCTCTTTGCCATTGCCGAGGAACAGATCAGCCGGCGTATGGTGGTGCTACTCGACGTCAATCGCCACTTTACCGAGACCGTGCGCGATCCCGCTGCCCTCCAGCATGTCCAGCCGTGGGAGGTGCTCTTGCTCGCCGGCATGGCAGTGTACAAGGCCGCCGCGGAAGCGTTTGGCCAGGACTGGATCGACCGTCACGTCGACACCATGATCCAGGCGATCACGGCATTTGCCGATGGCGGCCAAAAGCAAGGTGAGCGTCCCGAGGTGGATCTCGCCAAGCTGGCCGGGACACTGGCTGTCATGGCCGGCGGCGCAGTGGGAGGCGTTGCCGGAGCAGCACTCAAGCTGCTCAAGCCATTGACCGCATCAGCGCGCTGGAGTTTCCCGCTGGGGCGTGTCCCCAGAAAAAATCGCCGCACCGATCAGGATCCCCTGGTACTCGAACTGTTGACCTCAGTCAACGCGCTCATCGGCACAGTACAACAGAACCATCGCGAACTGGTCATCGTTGTGGACGGCCTCGATCGTATCAGCAACTCCGATACCACGGAAAATCTGTTCGTCGAGTCGGTGCTTCTGTCCAGCCTGAAGTGCCGCACCATTGTGGCTGGCCCGGTGCTTTTGCGCAGTGCCAGCCTGGCTGCGCGCGTACGCGGCTTTCAACCCAAGATCCTGGCCAACGCGCCAGTGCTCGATCAGGTCGATCCGCTCCAGGAGGGCCCGGGCATCGAGTTCTTGCTCGAACTATATCAGCGCAGGGTCCAGGATCTCGAAGCCACCGGCATCCATGCAGCCCATCTGCGCAAACTGGCCTATTACTCGGGCGGCCGCGGCCGCGACTTCGTGCGCTTGATCCGCATGGCGGCCGAGAAAGCCTGGGATCGCGAACTGGACGCAAGCGATGAAAACCTCATCGATCACTGTATCGACGAGCGCCGGCGCACCGTCGAACTGGGTCTTGATCGCGGACGCATCGATGTCTTGCGCAGCGTGGTCAACGACCTCGATCACCGTCTTCCCGATGACTCCCGAGCAGCCGAGCTACTCGATCAACAACTTCTCCTCCCCTATCCCAATGAGAGCGAATGGTACTTCCCCCATCCTCTGCTGACCCTCAAGATGGTCCCCATCCGAGCTGGGTAAAGCGCGTCGCCCGCATCCGTCACCTGGGTCGGGACAAAGTGCTCTCGCTGGTCGTGGGCACCGGGCCAGTCAAGCTGCGCACCCTCGCGCTGGCCCTCCTTGATAGCGATGAGCCGCTGGCCCTGTGCACCCGAGCTGTCGAACTCGCCAGCCTGAAACTCGGCTCGCTCGTACTCTTTGTGCCCGGGGCAGAGGATACGGGCTGGCTCAATCAAAACCGACCGCTGTTTGCCGAGCGAAAACTGCGCGTTTTCATATGGGCAGATACAGACATGGTCGTGGCGCTCAAGCACCACGCGCCCGATTTTTTCGACTGGATCTCGCACACAGTGGAGTGCCCGGGCAAGGCCGCGGAGGACGTACCGGGATGTGCCATCGCCGGGCTGCGCAGCGCATCCACCGCGGCCACCTATCCCGGCGTGGTATGGCGCGGCAACGACCTTGCCACGGCGCTCGATGCCGCCTTCCCAGGCGCCGAACGGTTGTGGATATCGGCCCGGCAGTCCTATGATGCGCTCGTCGGTTCCATCGCACAGGCCAGCGATCGCTGGCTCGTATGGACCGATGTGCGCGAGCCGCGCGATTTGACGCGCGTGCGCTGGGCGCTGGCCGAATCCGATCGCCGCCAACGATGTGTGCTCTACCGGCCCGATTGCCCGGCGCCAGGATGGTGGCCAGCCTCCGACGAGTGGTGCGCTGTCCACGACGCCGTCGTAGCACTGGAGCCGTCCTGCAACCGCGCGGCGGGGATGGCTGCAGTGTTACTCGGACTGGAACCAGATGCGATAACATTGCTTCGCGACGCAGACATAGACGACGCTTCCCCTCTACTCGACCACCTGCGCCATACCGAAGATCCCGGCGCGACCCTGGCGCGTCACCTTTTCGAACGCGGCCGTATCTCCCCGGACCAGGTGCTGCGCACCACGCTTGCACCCGTATTGCGCGAACTATCGCAGGCGCCCGCAGTCGCCGCGCTGCGCCGCGAGATCATCGCGCGGACCCAAGAGCGCCTGGACACCTGGAATCGCACAACATCTACGGCAGACAAAATTCCGGCTCTTGCAGATGTTGTGGAGTGGGCCGGGAGTTGCCCTTCGTGGTCGTCTTTGCCCGATCAGTGGCCGTCACGTTCAATCATGGACTACTGGCTCGAAGCTGCGCTGCGAGCCGAACCTCAGCCATTGCCCCGCGCCATCGCTGCTGTGTTGGCTGCCGAACATCGCGACGTGGCCGAGCGATGGCACCGTGTGCGCGGACTCGAAATTCCATCCCATGCGGCAAGGCGTTCTCGCGGGGTTCCACCGCGCAGCGTGACCCTGTGGAATGTGCCTACCCCGCCAATGCCTTACGTGGCGCATCCGAGCCAGGCGGCACTGGTTCGCGCGCTGGTCGATCATTCCGGCCCCACTGCCACGCGGCACGGCATTGTCGGAGTGCCCGGTATCGGCAAGACTGCACTTGCCGCAGTGGTGGCACGCATGCCCGAGGTCTTGCAGCGCTTCAATGACGGCATCTTCTGGATGTACGTCGGCTCATCGCCGAATATTGTGACCCTGCAAGCCGAGCTGGCCCGAGCGATGGGCCTTGCCGACACGTTTGTAGACCAGCGAAGCGGCAAGGCCTTGCTACTAGAAGCGCTGGCCCATCGGCGCCTGCTCCTGGTACTCGATGACGTCTGCAACCCGGGCCATCTCACCGCTCTTGATATCGTGGGGCAACGCGGAGGACTGCTCGTCACCACCTGCGATAAAAGCATATTTGCCGGTACCGAGATGACCGAATGGCCAGTTCATCCAATGAACCGAGAGCGCGCTCTCGAACTCATTGCTGCCTTGGTCGATACACCGGTCGATGTCCTCCCATCCGAGGCCACGGAGCTGGCCCAGGCAGCTGGTTTTGTTCCGCGGGCGCTGGCTCTAGTGGGCGCTCTGATCCAGTCGGGTCGTGTATCGTGGCGCAACGCCCTCAAAACCATGCAGCGCAGGCAGCTTGACGAGGTCGGGCTCGACCCGGCCGCTTACTATCCACCCAAAGCTCGAGCAAATCGCGAGGCCCAGCTCGCTCGTCTTCTCGCCGAAATGTTCTCGCCCGAAGAGCTATACCGCTTCCTCCATCACCACGTCGACCGCAGCCTGACCGATGATCTCCCGTCCTACGCTCGTGCCTCGAGGAATGAGTATGCGACACAGGCCGCCGAAAAAATCCTCGACCGCGCACTGCTTACCAGGGCCTTCCTCGACGCCTGGATCGCCGAACGCCCACGCCGCGCCGCAGAGATCCGCGCTCTAGTCTGACCTGAACCCCTCGCACGTGTTCCTGGCAGCAAATGGATCGCGTGCCGACTGGCCGCGGAGCCGGGTTTGCCGAGCGGGATCGACGAACCCTCGGCCTGGCGGCTGGGCGGCTTCTGTCCGTGACCACATCCGCACTGGACAAGACAGGCACCATGCATGAAGTTCATCCTAAGAAATAAACCTATATTATAAGAATATTTTTACTATTAATATGAGGCGATCTGGCATCGATCCACCTTGCTCGAGGTTCGAACGCCGATCGGATTGGGTTTCAAGGACACGAAGTCGCCCGCAGTCGTTCTGGTCGAAGTATGGTCGCATTTCCGAAGGCCAGCTGCGGGCTGGACACTACCCAAAACCGCGGGACACTCGTTCTCGGACTCCGAACGACCTGGGGCGTATTTTAATGGCAGTTCAACCACGAGATCGTTTCTCGAAGACAATGCGACTTACCGAGGCCGAGATTTCAGCGTTCGCCAGCGCTGCGGGCGACGCCAATCCGCTTCACCACGACCGCGAGTACGCCGCTAACTCGCAATACGGTGGAATCGTGGCCAGTGGCCCTCACACAGGCGCCCTCTTGATGGGCCTTGTCGCGACCCACTTCTCCCGATTTGGATCCATGGTGGGCCTCGAGTTCACGTTCCTCTTCCGGGCAGCTGTCCCGGCGGACGACGACCTGACTCTCGAGTGGCTGGTGATTCGCGTTGAACCGAAGCGGCGCGGAAGTCTAGTCGAGCTGAGGGGACGCCTCCGAACCTCGTCTGGTGTAACTGCTGTGGGAGCGAAAGGAAAGGTTCTGGTATCAGAGGCGGCCCAGGGCAAGGAGGCACGGCAATGAACCCGCAACCAGTCGTGGTGGAACAGATCTTTAGCACGCCGTTGGAGGTGGTATGAAAGGCCATCACCGACAAGGTCCAAATGCGACTGTGGTTCTTTGAGACCATGCAGGACTTCGAACCCGAACCGGGGTTGAAACGCAATTCAACGTACGGGCAAATGATCGAGACTACTTACACCTGTGGACAGTAACCGAGGTAATCCCGAAGACACAACAGGCGGCAGTCACGACCTGGCGACGATGCCGGGGTGACTGATCCGAGCTAGAACAGAGCGAGCTGACCGCCGGCAATGGCATCGAAGCTGGTGTCGAGGCACTGCAAGATGCCCTCGGCCGCCGGGGCGAGCTGACGTTTGATGTAGTGCTCGTAATCGAGCGGAGCCGAGCACCGCTCAACCGGTTGAGGCCCACGGGTGGTCCACAGGTACGAAACCGCGCGAACCGGGCGACCCAGCATGCGAGCGGCCCGTACGTGCGGGGGCAGGTTGCGCACGTAGTCGCCAATGTCGCGGCGCAGGCGCTTGTGGTAGACGAGCTGTCGGTCGAGTTCGCCCGCCAGCAGGCGCTGGCGAATGTCGCGCACGTAGGCCGCCACGGGTTCCCCGACAAACACACGGCGAAATAGCTCGCGCTGAAAACTGCGCGCCAGCGGCGTCCAGTCGGTGCGAACCGCCTCCAATCCCTTGATGATAACCACTGGCTCGCCGTCGCGCCCGGCGACCAGGCCCGCATAGCGCTTGGCGCTGCCCCGGGACGAACCCCGCAAGGTCGGCATGAAAAACCGCTGGTAATGAGTTTCGAACTCCATCTCGAGATAGCTCTCGCTGCGGTGCTCGCGGGCGATGCGCTCGCGCCACCACTCGGTCAACTCGGCGGCGAGCTGGCTACCCACCTGCATCGCGGCCTTCGAACGAACAGTCGCAGACGCGGCGTCGGCGGTGACGAGGACAAACAGCGAATCAGTGTCGCCATAGATCACGGCATACCCGCGCCCGGCGATCCAGTCGCGACTGCGTGTGATGATCTCGTGCCCGCGTCGCGTGATCGAGCTGGCCAGGAGCGGGTTAAAAAAACGACACCCGGGCGTGCCAAGCACGCCGTAAAACGAGTTCATCAGAATCTTGATGGCGCGGGAGAGCGGCTCGTCGCCCGCCCGTCGGGCGCACTCGCGGTCGTGCCACAACGAAGCGATGAGCTCGGGCAGGATATGCTCGTGGCGGCAAAACACGGCGCCGTCAAAACCTTCAATGGGATCAGCGCCAGGCCGGGCCAGCCCCATCGGGTCGATTTTGAAGGTGCGAATGATGCTGGGATACAGGCTCTTGAAATCCAGAACCAATACGTCGTCGTACAGGCCCGGTTGCGACTGCAAGACGTACCCTCCCGGGCTGCCCGCAGACGCATCCCGATGAGCGCCGATATCACAGGCAACAAAACCTTTGCGGTGCAGTCGCGGCAGGTATAGATGGTCGAACGCCGCTACCGAGCCACCCACGCGATCGAGCGACAGGCCGGTCATCCTCTGCCGCTCGATCGCAAACGACAGGAGCTGCTTGCGCTCGAAAATGTCGCGCACAAGGCGGCAATCCTCGAGGTTGTACTCGGCGAGCGCCAGCTTGTCCTCACGGTGGAGACGGCGGATCTCCTCGATGCGCGATTCTTCACGGCCAGGCAAAGCGTGTGGGCCGATGTGGGCGCTATCGGGTCCGGCAATGCGTTTGCCGCGACCCAAAAGGGCCTGCGCGACGTACTCCAGGCTGTAGCGCTCGAACGAGTAGGTCGCCGCGCGCAGCAGACGCATGCCGTCAATGGCCATGCGGCCGGGTAGACGGGCCATGGTCCGCTCGGTGGCCGTGGTCCGCTGTGGGCGGGGCCGCAGCACAGTCGCACGCTCGCCGCCGCGTCCCAGCGCGAAATGCAAGCCCAAGAACTGGCACCGATCGTCGATATAGCGGAGGTCAAACTCGATCAGGTTCCACCCGATCAGCACATCGGGATCCTCAGCCGCTACGTGGGCGAAGAACGCGCGCAGCAGCGCACTCTCGGTGGCCGCGTACTGGATGCGGCCGTCGGCCGGACCGTCGCCCATCATGAATACGCGTTCTTCATCCCGGCACACCGCGGCAATCGACAGGATCGGGCCGGTCTTCCCGTCGGTCTCGATGTCCATGCTCATGGCCGTCAGGCGCGGCTCATATCCGCTCGCGCTCAGCGAGGGGGTGTCCATGGCGAGAAACCCCGGTCGCGGACGAGCATCACCAACAACCAAACAACCTCCGGTGATAAACCTCTCCATGAGATAGCGATCGGTCGGCTTGATGTCGGATTCAAATAACTCCACGTCGCGCGCCCGCAGGCGTTCGCGCTCGTCGGCCAGACTGCCCTGGCTGTCGAAGTACAGGGCATCTACCGGCTCGCCGTACAATGTTGCCAGATCGACTTGTCGAGAGCGGTCGCACCGAGAGGCAGTCCCCCTGCGCGCAAACATCACCGCCGGCTCACCGACAATGCGCACCCGCACCGGCCCGTCGTCCGATACCAACCAGTAAGTCAAGACCAGGCCATCCGCCGTATCGCGCCAATGGCGGGTAAGGACAAACGCTTCGAACTCGCGATGCACCACTGTCGAGTGTTCACCCCCAGCGTTGCTTCATCAACCCCGGGCGAACAGGAACGCCCGAAGGTGGCAGATTTATCCTTTTGCGAGATCAGTGCCGCAGGTCGACGTCACGCGGAGTGACGTCAAATACCGGCCCTGGCCTGCGGGCCGGTCATCGCTTCCGACCGCGAATGCGGGCAAGGGCCGCGTCGGCAATGGGGCTGAGCGCCGGCAATAGCTCGGGCGCGCAGACCAGTCGCACTCGAGACATCGGCTGTCCCAGCGGCATGTCCTCGAGCAGCCGACTCAGCGTCACTGTGCCGTAACGGGGGTGGTCGACCACGTGCAACTCTTCGTCGCTCTGAGCCAGATAACCGACCTGACGCGCATTGTCGAGATGATAATAGTAGCGCGCAACCGAGCCGTACTGTTTTTGCGCCGCGCCGGCTATTTCGTCCTGAATACGCTCGATTACCCCGGGCTCGTCGCCGAGATCAAGAGTCTTGAACAGTTCTCGGCCGACAATACGCCGGGCCAGGTCGCGCAGGATGGGGTCGTCAGACGCGGCCGCTTCGCCACCAACTCCGCGCCCCGCCCAGTGGTCGATCGCTGTTACCAGCGATATGTCGTCGAGCCACAGGTACTCGGATATTTCCAGATCGACTCCGCGAGCCAGCTTTCCAGCTACCGATAAATGGGGAGGCTCACGGTCTTCACGGGCCAACTGGCAAAAACGCTCCATGAGCTTGATAAACATCCACTCGGCCGCGCGCACCGCTTTGTGGTGGTAAACTTGTGCGTACATATACGAGCGGGCAAATAAATACTGCTCGACCGCATACATGCCCCGCCGATAGTCGACAACCAGATCAGACGGGTCCGGCGACGAACGGATCGCCTCGATGCGAAGCGCGTGAATGATCCAGTCGAGGTCGTATGTAGCATAGCCCGCGCCCGAATAGTGCCCGTCACGCAACAGGTAATCCAGACGATCGACGTCGAGCTGCGACGAGACCAGCTTGCGGGCAAAGGTCGGTCGGTAGCTCTTGTCCCAAAAGGACTGTATGACCGCCGGTAGACCGGTGACGAGATCGTCGAGAGCCTGTCTCAGCTCACTGGATTCACCGATGATCCTCGCCCCCCAATACTCGTGGTCCAATTCGGGAAAAAGATGCTCCCAGGCATGAGAAAATGGACCGTGGCCTATGTCGTGGAGCAACGCCGCCAACTTGACGTGGTGGCACAATTCGACATCGAGCTTGAGCTGCGCGGTCACTCGACGGGCAATGTGAAAGGCTCCCAGTGCGTGGCCAAAGCGCGAGTGCTCGGCACCGGGATAAACCTGCCATGCAAAGCCCATCTGCTTGACCCGGCGCAAACGCTGAAATGCTCGCGTTTCCAATATATTGGAAATTGGTCGGTCCGCACCTCGAAACTCAATCAGGCCGTGCACCGGGTCTCTGAATACGCGGTCCTTCATTCGCGCAAAACCATATCACCCGCTGCCCGCTCGAGCTCGTATGCAAACCCAGCAATATAATCAACTAATTGAAATGTGTGTTTTTTTAGGTGGCGGGACGTCCGACCGGCCCGCCCTTTATGGCTCGATATATGTCCCCTCGGCGGCGGCGTAAAGCGGAACCGAGGTGCGCTCCCTGGCGTGCTCGACCATCGCGTCAATGACCGTGTCGACCGAATCGGGATTGTGGTGAAAAAGAGCAAGTCGCGCGACATCCGCTCGTTCGGCCACCTCGATGGCAGTGTTCACCGAGGAGTGACCCCAGCCGTGCCGCTTGCGATACTCTTCTTCGCTGAACATGGCATCGTGGATCAGCAGGTCGGCGCCCTTGGCCAGGGCCAGAGCTTCTACCGTCGGCACGCTTTCGGGATACTCGACGTCGCTCAGAAACACCACAGTCGTGCCGTCGGCCGTGATGCGAAAGGCAGTGGTCCACATGCCACCGTGGGGGACCGAAGCAGTCGACACCTCAAAACCCTCGACTGGCAGAGAATTACCGGGATAAATCGTGTGGACAGTAACGCCAGCGGCCAGATTTTCCAGCCCGTTGAGCGGACTGTAATGGGGATTTAACTGATTCTGAAATACGTCGGTGAGAGAAATGCCAATGGGCTCCGCTCCCATGATGCTGATCCGATTGCCCTTGACGAAAAATGGCGTGAAGAACGGGAGACCCTGTATGTGATCGAGATGGGTATGTGTGAGCAATATCGGTAGCTCTCCCTTGCCCTCGCCAAACTCTGCAGCGAGGAGTTGTTTGGCCAGCTCGGTGACACCTGTACCCAGGTCGATCAGTAGGCGGCGCCCATTTGCCGCAACAAACTCCACCGCTGTGGTGTTGCCGCCATAGCGCAGATAGTCTGCACCGGACATGGCAAATGACCCGCGCGTTCCCCAATAACGCAGTTTCACGCCGGCACCCCCTCGACGTTGGTGTTTTCAGCTCGCCCGCCGATGATGAGCGTGAGGTGCTCGTAGGCCGTGGCCACGTCGAGCCCGACCGCGGCGCCGAGGTCGCGGTAGGTGACCGCGATTTCGTCCATCATCTCGTCGGTATGGGACGGCGCGTGATGAAAGAGCACAAGCCGGCGGACATCGATGCCAGTGCACAGCTCGAGGGCATGATCCGGTGTGGAGTGTCCCCAGTGCGGAAACTGCTGGTACTCCTCGGGCAAAAAATGAGTGTCGTACACAACGGTGTCGGTGCCCCGCAGCGCAGCGACGAGATCGCTTCTGATCTCGTTCAGTCGGGCTCGATCGTCTTCGGTCAGCTCCTCGGGGCCGGGCAGGAAATGCTGCTTGTGGAGAACATCGGTGAACGGCGCGGTGTCGCTCACATACGCCCAACTGGTGCCATCAGCAAAAATTCGATACCCAACCGCGCCAAATGGGTGGTTGAGCAAGATGGGCCGGATCTCGAAGTTGTCGAGATGGATCGGCTGCCCGGGCACAACTTCGTGAAACTCGAAATCTGCCGGTACGGAGTCGAGCGGCATGTAAAAAAACTCATGCCGGGTGATGCCACTGATTACCTGATGGATCTCGTCAGCTGCGTTGCGCAGGGCATATACCGAAATCTTGCTGCCCGCGATATAGGCCGGCTCGAAGAAAGGCAACCCCTGTATATGGTCCCAGTGCACATGGGACAAGAAAATGTGATAATGGGCTGGACCACCAGCCATTTGTGCGCGGGCCAATTTGCGGCCGAGCTCACGCATACCTGTTCCAGAATCCACAATGATGCATTGGTTGGTCGCGGACCGAACCTCGACGCAGGAAGTCTGGCCGCCGTACCGGACAGTATTGGGTCCCGGTACCGGGTAGCTCCCGCGAACGCCCCAGAAGGTGATCTGCATCTGCCCGGGATTGTAGCCGATTCACCCGCTGGATCCGAATCCGTGCTGGAAAATCGAGGGCCGACTCGGCCCCCGTGGCGGCCGCTCCGTTCGGTATCCCGTAAACTCGCGCTCATGAACGATTGCCGGATTCTAGTCGTGGGTTGCGGTGGCATCGGCGGCATTGTCACGAGTTACCTCGCCGAGGTCGGAGCCGACGTGACCGCGGTGACCACCAATGAACAGATCGCTGAGGCGGTGAGAGAGCACGGCTTTCGCCTGCGGGGCGACGGCGAGGTGCGCGCGGTCCGCGGACGCATCGCGGTCGGCGTACCGGACGGGGACCCCTATGATTTTGTCCTGCTCGCAACGCAACCACCCTCGGTCGAGGAGGCGGCGCGGACCGCGCTTCCCCACCTGGCCAAAGACGGCAACATGGTGGTGCTTCAAAATGGTCTGTGCGAGGAGCGCGTTGCCAGGATCGCTGGTGATGACCGCGTTATTGGTGCCATCGTGGCTTGGGGGGCGTCCATGACCAGCCCCGGAGTCTACGACCGCACCTCGGCCGGGGGATTCACCATCGGACGCCTGCGCGGCGCCTCCGACCGGGCAGTGCGCACTCTGGCCGGGCTTTTCGAAGCCATCGGGCCGGTATCGGTGACCGAGAATCTCATCGGGGCACGGTGGAGCAAATTGGCTCTCAATTGCGGAATCTCATCGCTGGGCACGATCGCTGGAAAACGACTCGGCGCGCTGATCCGATCGCGGCGGGCGCGCAGACTCGGGCTGGAAATCGTCAGCGAAGCGGTCGCCGTGGCCCGCAGGGAGGGTGTGACGCTGGAAAAAGTCGCCGGCACGATAGACCTGGACTGGATCACCCTGTCCGGCGCAGATCGCCGCAGACGTGGCTCTGCGGGCTTGACCGCCAAGCACGCGCTCCTCCTGGCAGTCGGAATGCGCTACCGCCGGCTGCGTTCATCAATGTTATCTGCCATCGAACGGGGCCGCACGCCGGCCATCAATTTTCTCAACGGCGAGGTGGTAGAGCGGGCTGGTCGACACGACGTGGCTGTACCGGTCAATCAACTCGTCGTCGATACGGTACACGCGATCGCCCGCGGCGAGCGGGCTTCGTCGATGAAGCTGATCTACGAGCTGTACGAACAAACGAGCCATATCCGGGGCGAACAGTGACCCCCCATAGCCCAGTTGAGGAATCGCGATGAACGCCAAATCTGTCTATAAATTGGTTTTGTTGCCCGGAGACGGCGTCGGAATCGAGGTCTGTCAGCAGGCGCGAGCCCTGGTCGAGACGGTTGCCGAATCTACCGGCGTAGCATTCGACCTCCACGAGATCCCATGTGGCGGTCAGTTTTACCTCGCTCACGGCAGTCGCGACTGGCCCGAGGGCTCGGAGCAAACCTGCCGCGAGGCCGACGCCATCTTGCTCGGCGCCGTGGGCTGGCCGTCACCAAACGGCCAGGGCCCAGTCACCATGAAAAACGGCCGCATGGCGGGATACTCGGCCGTCATCGGCAATCGGGTGTCACTCGATCTCTACGCCAATGTCAGACCGGTCAAGCTGCTGCCCGGGATCACCCACGGCATCAGCGGCAACCACAGTCAGGTGTGGAAGCCCGAAAACGTCGATATGGTCATTATTCGCGAAAATACCGAGGACCTTTACACGGGCATAGGCGGCCAGCTGCATTCGGGCGAAGTCCCCGCGCTCGCCACAGATACCCGGATCATCACTCGCCGGGCTTGCGAACGCATCATTCGCCACGCATTTGAACTCAGCAAGTCGCGCGACCGAGGGGCGCCGGCAGATGGCAAAACACGAGTCACCTGCATCGCCAAGAACAATGTGCTTTACGGCTGTAAATTATTTGTCAGCATTTTCGAGGAAATCGCCGCCGAATACCCCTCGATCGATGCCGAGGTGGCCATCGTCGACGCGTTTACTCAGTGGCTCATCACCCAACCCGAACACTACGATGTGTGTGTCACGACCAATATGTTTGGCGACATCGTGACCGACCTGGCCGCGGTGCTTCAGGGCGGTATGGGTATGGCCGTCGGCTGCAATATCGGCGACCAGCACGCCATGTTCGAGCCCATCCACGGAACTGCGCCACCTCTGGCCGGCAAAGACGCGGCCAATCCTCTAGCCATGATTCTGGCCGCCGGCGAGGCCTTGGCCTGGCTGGGCCGCCGCCACGACGATACACGGCTGGCCCGGGCATCGTCTGCCGTGGACAGCGCCGTGGCCGATATCGTCAAGCGGGGGCACCCGCTGACTGCCGATCTGGTCGGACAGGAGCGCGCCGCCAAGCTATCCCAGGTGGGCCAGGCAGTGTGCAAGGAGGTGGAACAGCGGCTAATGGCTGATGGCTAACCCATCACACGTCAGTGAGCCCAATAGCCAGGTAGATCTCCCACGACCGACGCTCGACGCCATAGCCGAAATCAAGGCCGAGCAGCGGCAAGACGATCTGCCGCACGAATAGCCGGGTGCCGACACCGACCGTGTTCCTCCACGACGCCAGGCCATGATCGTCGTGGTCCGGTAGATAGCTCCGCGTCATCACATTGTTCTCGGTGTCGACAAATCCGGTGTACGAAGTGTCGGCAAATCCGACGCCTCGCAACGCGACGCCCTTGATCGTGACGACCGGAAACGAGTACTCGAAGTTTCCAACGATCTGGAAATTGCCGCGAAACTGGTCGTTTTTGTAGCCGCGTAAATTGGTGCCACCCGAGGTGAGCTCGGTCTGGAATGGCAAATTGCGACCATAGGAAAAGATCGATTTGAATATCAAATTATGGCGAGAAAAGAATTTGCGCGCACGCTCGAAAATCAGGGTTGCCAGCCAGTAGTCGTAGTCCGACCCGAACGATGCGAGCGAATTCTCGAAGCTGAGCCGATATCGGTCGCCGTGGTTGATGCCGTACCAGTTGGCCCGTCTGTCGTAGTGGAGGTCGATTTTGAGCGAGACGTCGTTACCCTCCACCCCCGGCGCCGGCAGGTTCTCTGGATCCGAGTTGGGATCGCCCGTAACGAGCTCGACGGCCACTCCGTCGGCCAGCTTGACATCATCATAGGAGACGTTGGCCGCGCGAAGGCGTGCACTGAGGGTCACGGTGCGAAACAGGTTGACGCCGAGACGCAGTCCCGCATTGAGATAGTTGAGCTTGGACTCGCGCAACCGCAGCGGCTGCTCGGTGCCATCAAAGATCGACTCCTGGGGCGGAGCGTACTCGATGGAGCGCTCGCGCAAGAGATAGACGTCGGCTTGCCACATGAAACGGCTGCCGCGTATGGACGGATCGATGTATCCGCCGACAAAAAACGAGTCGCCGGTGGCGATCTGTCCGTAGAGCAAGAGCTTCTTGTTCTCGCCAAACAGGTTGTTCTCGCCAAAACCGACGCCCCCACCCTTGTTGGTCGGTTGGTTGTAGTAGGTTGGCGCGACCACCCACGAGTGCTTGTCGCGCGCCTCGATGATGATCTTGAGCCCGTCCTGGAACGGCAAAAACGTCACATCGACTTGCTTGAACAAGCCACTGCCGACCAGCCTGGCCTTTATCTCGCCAACCATGTCAGGTGTGAAATCATCGCCAACCTCGAGGTCGGCGATGAGTATGACCGTCTCATCACGAGTCTTGGAATTACCCTCGACTTCGATAAGAGTAATTTCCTCAGCACTCGCACTCGCTGTGGTCAAAAGCGACCAGACGGCGATCCAAATCGTGTATAGAGCGATTCGCTTCATGACGCCTCATGTCGGGCAATATCTGTCAGCAGACAGCTTTCGGAAGTAGAGTACGTGCTCGTCAAGCTGGCCAGCGGTGCCCGCGGTCACACCGCCGATTCACCACTGAACCCTACACCACACACCGCTGGTTGGACCTCTCGACAAAACACGAAGCTGAGTCAAACGCCTGGGAGTATCCAGGCGAAGCGCGACTCCTGCAACCCGGTGGGCCGGAAACTGTGTTATCTGACAGGCATGAATCCCGCGGAAGTTGCTACAGCGCTGGTCATCGAGCAAACTCTCAACGATAACCCGGCCTTTCGCAAAGTTGAAGAAAAGCTTTATGTCATCAAACAGGGCTCGGCGTACGTTACGGTAACCATCGTGCCGTGGGGCGCGCACAGAGCCCTGGTCCGCTGCGTGGCACTGGTCGTCAAGGGGATCGACATGGATGGCGAGCTCGCGCTCCGACTCATGAAGCTCAACGCCAAGATGCGATTTGGCGCCTTTGCCTACGATCCGAGCGGCGCGCACGTATTGTTCGCCCATTCGATTTTGGGCGGCGCGACACTCGATCGCGAAGAGCTCCTGGCCACCTTGCGCGACGTCGCTCTCATCGCCGATGAATACGATGACAAGCTGGTCGAACGGTATGGCGGTCAACGCATGCAGGATGTTCTCGAAGAAGCTGCCATGGAGCGCATCGTCGGCGAAAACCCGGAATTATTTCACATCGATGACCATTGAGCACCGCTCGGTCGAACGGGAGCGCCGCTGCTCCTTCCAGACATTGGGCCGCACCATGATCGACGAAGAGACCAAAAAGCACGGATTCGGCACTCGAGCCATCCACGCCGGACAAGCGCCGGATCCCACAACCGGCGCCATCATGCCACCGGTTTACCTTACATCGACATACGTGCAAGAAGGCCCGGGTAATCACAAAGGCTTCGAGTATTCGCGCACGCACAATCCCACCCGGTTTGCGCTCGAAGACAATCTGGCTGCACTCGAGAGCGGAACCTATGGCCTTGCATTCGCCTCTGGCCTCGCGGCCACTTCAACCATATTGCAACTCTTGTCGGTAGGGGATCACGTCATCGCCGGCGACGATCTGTACGGAGGTACGATTCGCCTGTTCGACCGCGTCTATCAGCGCCTCGGACTCGAGTTCACCTATGTCGACCCAGTGGGTGGCGGTGACGCTGTCGCCGCTGCGATACGACCGAGCAGCAAACTGGTCTGGCTCGAGACTCCGACCAATCCTTTGCTCAAGCTATGCGACATCGCCGGAGTGGCCGAAATCTGTCGCAAGCACAACTTACTCCTGGTCGTGGACAACACGTTCATGACGCCTTACAACCAGCGCCCACTCGAACTGGGCGCACATCTAGTCTGCCATTCGACGACGAAATACCTCAACGGTCACTCGGACGTGATCGGTGGAGCGGTGGTCATGCGCGACCGCGAGATCTACGAGCAGCTGGTATTTTTACAAAACGCGGTCGGGGCCGTGCCCTCGCCGCTGGATTCGTTTTTGGTACTGCGCGGCATCAAAACGCTGCACGTGCGGATGGAGCGCCACGAGCAGAATGCCCGTGTTCTTGCCGAGTGGCTGGAAAAACACCCTCAAGTCGAACGAGTTATTTATCCGGGTCTTTCCTCGCATCCACAGCACCAGCTCGCACTGCAGCAACAACGCGGTTTCGGCGGAATGCTCAGCTTCGACCTCGTCGGCGACCTCGACTCGGCTCGGCGCTTTCTAAAAGCCTGCCGCTTATTCGCTCTGGCCGAATCGCTGGGCGGAGTCGAGTCACTCGTCGAACATCCCGCCATCATGACCCACGCCAGTGTGCCCGCCGAAAGGCGCCAGGACCTCGGCATCTCCGACGGCTTTATTCGCCTCTCGGTCGGTATCGAAGATGTGGATGATCTGCGCGAGGATCTGGAAGAGGCTTTTAAAGCGGCAAAAAAGTAAAATCGCGACTAGCAGCATGATAGCATCGCCAGGTGCGGTCGCTGCTGGCTCCTGCCGTCATGCTCGGCCTGTGGATCGAGCACGGTGGACGACGAATCGTCCGGACAGTCCTGTGCGGGGCGCTTTTGTGTATCTCTGCTCCGAGCACAGCCAGCGCAGAAGACGCTGATACACTATCTGCGGCCCGGGCCGCAGAACAAGACCCTGTCGACTTGGCTATCAATAGCATCTCTTGCGGTGCTGCCAATCGCGGGGCGCTGAGCTATGCCGCCGAAATGCCCAAACGCGGGGCCGGCTTCGAGATTCCCGACCCCTGGTGGTCGCGCGGATACCGCTACGGCACCGCTGAATTGATCGATCTCCTCATGCGTGCCGCCGCAAAAGTCGCCAGCGAATATCCAGGAGGTGTGGTCGGTATTGCCGATCTGTCCGGGAAAGACGGCGGTGCGCTACCCCGACATCGCTCGCATCAATCGGGCCGGGATGCCGATATCATTTTCTACGCATTAACCCCGGACGGAGAGGCGTTCTGGCCAGACCAATATATGGGCTATTTCAATCGTCGAGGTCGTGCCTACTACGCCAAGTCGCCATCGTGGCAGCGGAGAATTCCCCCTCGGTCATTCGATATGGCGCGCAACTGGGCCTTTGTCAGGGCATTGATCAATGACCCTCGCACCGCAGTCCAGTTCATCCTGGTGTCACGCCAGATACGACGCTGGCTGCTCGATTATGCGAGGGCGCTCGAAGAACCGGCCGAAGTATTCAGCCGCGCCGCCCGTATTCTCAAACCTGCAGACGATCGTTCCCATAACGATCACATGCACGTGCGCATCGCGTGCGCGCATCGGGACATTGCGCTGGGCAGATGCAGAAATACCCAGGCCCGTGCACGCCGCGGCAAGCGCAAATGGTACTCGCGCATTCGCTGTCCGACAGCCAAAGCACGCGCTGCTCTGGCTGTGAAGGCCCCTCTCGGCCCATCGAGTTCTATCACCGGGCACCGCGAACCCGTGTCTGCCGTTACCTCCGATGAACGGCCCACGACTGGCCCTGCGGATTCTGAGCCCACCGAGCTGTCGGGGACTGACTCTGTCGATTCTGAGCACGCCGAGCCGTTGATCACGGGCTCTGTCGATGTCCACCGCGCCGAACTGCCAGCTGGTGAGAATTTGATAACTGGTTCCGCGGGGTCACTCTTCGGTCATGTGCAGCGCCTGTTTCGACTCTCTTCGCAAGACCGCTAGATGTCCTTACAGATTTTGCTCGATCCACCCTGACCCATCTGCAAATTACAGTCCCAGGCCTAGGGTCGTTCTTGACCTGAGCGTGGCGGAAGCGGTGAAATAATACATCGTGCCTGGCGAGCTCATACCTTGGGTCGGACCCCGTACTATTCCGCACAGGCTGGGCAAGTACGAGATCGTCCAGCGGCTTGCCGTTGGAGGGATGGCCGAGCTGTTCTTGGCTCGTGCCACTGGACTCGAGGGTTTTGAAAAGTATCTCGTAGTCAAGCGAATTCTGCCCCAGTATGCCGAGGATCGCCATTTCGTGGACATGTTCATCGACGAGGCACGGCTCGCTGCGCGACTCGATCATCAGAATATCGTCCAGGTCCACGATATTGGGCAGGATGGCGGTGCGTACTTCTTCGCCATGGAGTATCTGCACGGAGAGGACGTCCAGGGCTTGCTCCTGGCGGCCAGTGATAAAGGAGAGAATGTTCCACTGGAACACGCCCTGACCATCATCACCGGAGTCACCTCGGGACTGAGGTACGCCCACGAAAAGCGCGATATCGACGGCCTGCCGCTACACATCGTACATCGCGATGTGGCGCCGTCGAATGTCATCGTCACCTATGACGGTGGCGTGAAGCTAGTGGATTTTGGTATTGCCCGAGCCCACTTTCGAAAGAGCCACACTGCGGCCGGGCACGTGAAGGGCAAGCTCTCGTATATGTCGCCCGAGCAGTGCCGCGGCAAAGAACTCGATGCGCGGAGTGATCTGTTTTCGCTGGGCATCCTCCTGTACGAGCTCACTACGATGACCCGACTGTTTCGCCTGCGACAGGGGAATAAGCTCGAGGTCATGCAGCGAATCGTAAAGGGCGAGATCCCGCCGCCGACAACGCGGGTCGCCAACTATCCAGCCGAGCTGCAGAGAATCGTGATGCGAGCGCTGCGCACGTCGCGCCGCAAACGCTATCAAAGCGCAGCCGAAATGTTGCGCGATCTCGAGGAGTTCGCCAGACAGGAAGGGCTGAGTCTGTCGGCGGCAGCGCTCTCTCAATATCTGCGCGAAACCGTCGGTTACCACCCCGAGCCGTGGCGCGTGGACCGGCCAAACAGTCCGGCAGTCGATACCGGCAAAACCCGCAGAGAAGAGGACGAGGGCGAGCATTCATCCCTGCGGTTCCCCACCCGGCAGGGCCCGCGCTCGCATCGGGCACCGACGGCCGCACCGACAGGGCCCCCGGGGGTGGGCTCGATCGGCTCGAGCACACCGAGCACGCCAACTACTAGTGTCGATGTGGACGTCGTCCAGGCGTGCCAGACACGACACGAGGGGCTGGCACGCATTCTTGCTTCAGTCGGAATGGGATTCCTCGCCGCACTCGCCGTCATCGCTGTCATTTTTCAACTCGGGCCGGACGCCCAATCGCCGGAGTCAGACGACGCTCCGGGTCCATCGAATCCTCCGGGTCCATCGAATCCTCCGCTCAGCTCACCGGGCGACCTGGACCGCAGCAATGGAGAGCTCGTGTTTTCCCCCGATATCGTGGAGAATGTACCAGCTTCGACCAAGGCATCGACCAGATCCAAAGCAAAGCCGCAGGCAAAGCGCAGGGGATCACGCGCCAGGCCGGCCGCCAAACCAACCGTCGCCAAAACCGCAACGAAACGCCGACCAAGCAAAACGCAGCGCGCGAAAGAGCAATCCCGGCGGGACAAGGACGACCGCCAGAGCAAGGCAAAAACCGGGGCGAAAACGACAGCAAAACCCGAAAATACCGGCCGGGCAGGTCACCGAATAAAGCCGGGTAACAAAGTCGCCCGGCCGGGCCAAACGACTGTAAACAAGGCCGGCTCGCACCCGTCACAACAAAAACGAGAAGAGAAAAAGAAACCCAAAAAATGGGATCCCAACGATCCGTTTCCTCCGTCGGAAAGGGAGTGACCAGGCTGTCGATCATCGGAGCAGTCATGGGCGCGCTCACTGTGTTGGCCACCGTGAGTACAGCGCGAGCTGATGAGAAGGCCGCGCAAAAATATCTCGACCGGGCCATCGAATACTACAAATACGCTCGTTACGACTCTGCAGCGTCCGAGTTCAAACGGGCCTACCGGGAAGACCCCCAGCCGAGAACTCTATTCGCATGGGCCCAGGCCGAACGACTGGCCGGTAACTGCGAGGAGTCTATCGAGCTGTATGGCAAGTTTCTGGCAACAGAGCCACCCGAAGCCGATGTCGAGGCCGCCGAATTCGGGATCCGCGCGTGCAATGGTGGCAGTGACACGGCTATCGGCGACGACAGCAAAGCCACGGCAGAAAGCGGTGGCCAGGGCAAAGAGTCCCCGGATGTATCTGATCCCGCGGGCGGGCTGTCCAGGGTGGGCAGTACCGGCAGCGCCGAACCCTGGTATTTCGACAGGCGCGGAGCAGTCTTGACCGGGACAGGAGTCGCGCTGACTGCAATCGGCTTCGGCTTGTATCTCTCCGCGCGCTCTCTGGCCAGCAGAGCTGGCGATGAGGCCGACAATGAGCAGGAGTTCGAGGATAGGATCAGCCGAGCCAGAGAACGGCGAAACATCGCAGTACTGCTCGGGCTGTCCGGAGCCGCGCTTCTCACAGTAGGTGCCTTGCACTACCACCGAATACGCAATGCCCGGCGCACATCCGTGGTGATCACGCCTGCCATCGAGGCCAATTCGGTAGGCATCGCGCTCTTCACTCGGTTTTGAGCCCGGTCGGGCACAACTCAAACATCGAGATTGCGGACGTTAAGCGCGTTGTTCTCGATGAACTCGCGGCGCGGCTCGACCGAATCACCCATCAGCATGGAGAATATGCCCGCTGCGGCCTCGTAATCCTCAACTCGAACTTGCAACAGAGTTCGCCGCGCCGGGTCCATGGTGGTCTCCCATAACTGCTCGGCGTTCATCTCGCCGAGCCCCTTGTACCGCTGAATCGAGAGACCCTTGCGCCCGAACTCCTCAACGATCCGCGCGATGTCGTCAAACTTGGCCGCAGCCTCTTCCTGACCCCCTTTGAGGACAACCGTGTAAGGCGCCTCGAGTAGCTGCCTGAGCTGGTGCGCAATCCTGCGAACTTCTTGAAATTCCGCCGAATCGAGCAAGTTAAAATCCACAATGGTTTCACGCCGGACGGCCCCACTGCCCAGCGGAGCCCGGACGATGAAGGTACCGTGCTCGTCGTCGCGGATGATCTCGAAGTCTATGTCACCCAGGCTGTCGTAATGTTCGCGGAGGAATGGCTTCACCCGCTCGTTGATGATAATTTCCAAACGCGCCCGATCTCCGAGGTCCGACTTGGTGATTTCACCGACCTCGGCAAAGGCGCTGCTGACTCGGGCATCCCCGCGTTTGTCCAGCTGAAGATACATGCGGCGGTACTGGTTGGTGGCCTTGATGTAATCGCGCAATGCATCCCCGGTGAGTTCGGCAGGCTCCCCGTTGCGCATTCCGCGCACATGAGTGTCACCGCATACGGTCTCGAGCACAAAGTCCTCAAGACCGTGCTCGTTCTTGAGATAGCTCTCTTTCTTGCCCTTCTTGACCTTGTACAGAGGCGGCTGCGCGATATAGAGGTGACCGCCTTCGAATAGCTCCCTGTACTGACGAAAGAAAAATGTCAGCAGCAGGGTTCGGATGTGTGAACCGTCCACATCGGCATCAGTCATGATGATAATGCGGTGGTAGCGGAGCTTGGACATGTCCTTTTCCGCTCCGATGCCACAGCCCAGCGCCGTGATGAGAGCGACGATCTCCTGCGACGACAGCATCTTGTCGACTCGCGCTCGCTCGACGTTGAGGATCTTGCCCTTGAGCGGGAGAATAGCCTGAAACTCGCGCTGCCTGCCCTGCTTGGCCGAACCGCCGGCCGACTCGCCCTCGACGATGTACAGCTCGCATTTGGCCGGGTCTCTCTCCTGGCAATCGGCCAGCTTGCCAGGTAACGACGTCGATTCCAGCACACCCTTGCGCTGGACCATCTCACGCGCCTTGCGCGCGGCATCCCGGGCCCGGGCCGCCACGACCGCTTTCTGGATGATGGCCCGGGCATCCTTCGGGTTGCGCTCGACATAAGTCTGCAGCTTGTCGCTGATCACCGCAGCAACAACACCGGTCACCTCAGAGGAAACCAGCTTGTCCTTGGGCTGGTTGTTGAACTTGGGATCGGGAACCTTGACCGAAACCACCGCGGTAACTCCTTCGCGAAGGTCCTCTCCCGATAAGTTGCTGCCCTTGATCTCCTTGAGAAGCTTGTTCTCGCTCGCATATGCGTTGAAGGTTCGGGTCAACGCCTGGCGAAAGCCAGTGAGATGCGTGCCCCCGTCCTTGTTCTTGATGTTGTTGGTAAAGCAGATAATCTGCTCGCTGTACGAGTCGCTCCACTGCATCGCGACGTCGACAGCAATGCCGTCGCGCTCGTCAGAGAACGCTATGACCTCGCTGTTGACAACATTCTTGCCGGAATTGAGATCGGCCACAAACGTGGCTATTCCCCCCTCGAAGCGAAACATGCGCTCTTCGTCGCTGCGCTCATCGCGCAGCGACATGCTCAGCCCACTGTTGAGATACGAAAGTTCCCGCAGCCTCTGCGCAAGCAAACTGAACGATAGTTCCGTCTGCTTGAACACCTCTGGATCCGGCAGGAACGTGATCTTGGTTCCACGACGGTCGGTGACACCAATCGCCTGGAGCTGACTGGCCGGCAGACCCTGCTCATACTCCTGAAAATAAACCTTGCCGTCACGCCGGATCTCCATCTTCAACCAGGCGCTGAGCGCGTTGACAACAGAAACTCCAACACCGTGTAACCCACCGGAAACCTTATACGAGTCCTGATTGAACTTGGCCCCGGCATGCAACACGGTCATCACCAGCTCGGCCGCCGGGCGACCCTCGTCCTTGTGGATATCGACCGGAATTCCACGGCCGTTGTCCTCCACCGTCACGGAATTATCGATGTGAATCGTAACGCTTACCCGATCACAAAAACCGGCCAGCGATTCATCCACAGCATTATCCACAACCTCTTGCACCATATGGTGGAGACCCGAACCGTCATCCGTGTCGCCAATGTACATACCGGGACGCTTGCGTACTGCCTCGAGTCCCTTGAGCACCGTGATGCTATCAGCACCATATTCACCGTTGCCGTTATCGTCAGCCATCGTTGTCCGCACTCAGGACCCACGATAGCTATCACATCACTGGGCCTCAAGAAAGCCATTTCAGGCCCTAAAACCCGCTCTGAAAGCTCACCACGCCTTGGTTGACCTGATAGTCGACCCGGTCGGAATCGAGCAATACATACCCGGGATGAGTGGTCGTTATGAAGCACTGGCTGCGCCGGCTCTTGAGAAACTCGAAGAGGTACTCGTTGCGGGTTGGGTCGAGCTCCGAGGACACATCGTCGAGAAGTAAGACTGGCGGCTCACCGTGACCCACTTGTAGTAAATCCATCTCGGCTGTTTTCCAGGCCAGGACCAGTGCACGCAACTGCCCCTGGGACGCGAATGAAGATGCGTCATGTCCGTCGAGAGTAAAGCGAACGTCATCTCGATGTGGACCAACGGATGAGGTCCCACGGGCCAGATCGCGGGCACGATGGCGTTTCAGAAGCTCCAAGAGCACTGCTGTGTACTTCGATTGTTCCAGGGACAAGCCATCGAATTCGTCGACTGTTTGGTAGTGAACGCCGACACCGAGACCTGTGTGAGTGATCCGCTCGAAGGCACTGCCAAAGGGGTCACGAATCTCGGCCAAAAACCCCAGTCGCCTACAAATAAGACCCGCACCCAGCTGCGCCAGCTGGCTATCGAAAACCTCCAGGAGTTCCTGCTTCTTCGGGTCATGCCGCCGCTCCGCCAGGTCCCGAAGCAATGCATTGCGATTTTTTACTACTCGTTCGTAGGACTGAACCTCGGCGAGGTATTGACAATGGCGGTTAAAAACTGCCCGATCGAGAAATCGACGCCGGGCGGCCGGACTTGCGCGGGGCACTTGAAGGTCTTCAGGGGCAAACAAGACGACGTTGAACTCACCAAAGTACTTCGAGATTGGCCGAACTGCCTTGCCATCCAGGCGAACTC
>JAKSDA010000200.1 GCA_022360315.1 Pseudomonadota bacterium | reverse complement strand
TTCTTCGGCCTGATGCTCCCCTTACCCTACCCGAATCATTCGGAGCGAAGCTCCGAGGGGTCCGGGGACGAGTCCCCGGCGGGGTCCAGGGGCAGAGCCCCTGGAGGCCTGTTTGGTTCCGGCTCGTCCGGGTTAGGGCATGGAAGGGCGTAAACTACTCGAGCAGTATGCAAATGGGAGGCGCGATTTTAGTTGGGCCACCCTCTTCAGCGCCAACCTTGCGGGGGCCGACCTCAGCGGGGCCAACCTCAGCGGGGCCAACCTTAGTAGGGCCCTCGACCTGTGCACCGACTACACAGACGAGGAAAAACTGGCGCTCAAAGAATTCCTCCTGTGCTGGGACTGATCGCTCAGGCTGCCGCCTGGAGACTCTGCCGTACGGCCACGCGAGCCCGGTGAGCGCGGGTTTTCACCGTGGCCAGGGTCAGGTCGAGCCGCGAGGCGATCTCGGTCTCGGTATAGCCTTCAAGGTAGCGCATCCAAAAAATGCGCTGATATTTCTCCCCGAGCCGATCGAGGCACTGGCAGATCTGTTCGATGGCCTGGCGGTTGGCAACATAATCGTGGGGCCCACCGCTTTCGGTATCTTGTTCGAGCGACAGCGCCTCATCGTCCGGACCGCCCTGGACCAGAACCTCGCGCGACCGGCGACGCTTTCTGCGCAAATACATCAATGCAGTGGTCGCTGCCACTCGGTAGAGCCAGGTGGAAAACCGAGAATCGCCACGAAAACTGTCGCGGTGGCGATGAGCCAGCAAAAGCGCCTCCTGCGCTACGTCCGCCGCCGCATCCTCATCCTTTACGTATTTCATTGCTACCGAGTACACATAGTTGCGCTCTGGAGGACCCAGCTCAGGCGACAAGTGCTTGAGCTGCACTCTGGTAGACTTTTTGGTCGTTTCTATGCTTTCCATGGTCTCCCCTCTCATATCCGTGTACTGATTGCCGCCCGAAGCCACATCATAACCCGAAAGCGACTATCTGCACGGTCGTTTTAGTCGCTTTTTACCATAGGCCACGTGTAATCCCGGCTCGGCTGCATCGTCAAGTTGTCAAGCTCGCGCGTAGTACGGTACGCAAGGACTATTCCAACGATTTAGACTTTTATTTTCAAATCCTTACTAACTCTGCTGTGATCTGTTCCGTCCAAGGGTCTAGACTATGTCTAGACAGATAGACGTCTATTTGTTTAGACTCAACGACAACAACTGTGGCCGAGCCGCTTGTATACAT
Source organism: Pseudomonadota bacterium (assembly GCA_022360315.1). Classification (GTDB taxonomy): domain Bacteria; phylum Myxococcota_A; class Polyangia; order Haliangiales; family Haliangiaceae; genus JAKSDA01. The sequence goes on along the minus strand of JAKSDA010000200.1, from coordinate 28,074 downwards.
TGTTGAGGACGATCCATTGGTGGCGAGTAACCTCTCGAGATCTCTAGCTCAGGAGGCCGGTTTGGAAGTCGCCATCTTCACCTCTGCGAGTGACTTGCGTTCAGCAGCTGGCGAGGCACAGCCTGACGCTGTCATCTGTGGCCTCAAAGTGAGTTCGGCCGATGGTCTGGACGTGCTGCGTGAGCTCGAGGCGAGTGATCCTGATCTGGTGGGTCTGGTCATGACAAGCATCACCGATGAGGATGGAGCCGCTCGTGCCATCGCTGCTGTGGGGCCGCTCAACCACGTGCGCAAGCCATGCGACATGGCTGATCTTCTGCCGAAACTGCGGGTCGGTTTGAAGCGGCGTTCACTGACTCTCGAGTTGCGCCGGGCGCGGCAAGAACTGCGCGCGCGCGATGCAGACATAGCCGAGTCCGCGCGCAAAGTTGCTCGTGCCACTGCAGAGCTCGAGTCCAAACACACCGAGCTGGCCACGGCTACCGAGAGGCTAGTCCAGGCCGAACAACTGGCTGCCGTGGGCCGGGTGGTCACCGGCATAGCCCACGAACTGGCTCGACAGCTGGCCCTGGTCGGCTACGCCGAGGCCATCAAGAGCCGGGTCGCCGACGATCCCGAATTGTTCGAATTCGCCGATATCATCGTCAATGCGCAGAAACGTCTGGCCGCGATGGTCGACGAGATCCGCGACTTTACCTCGGCTCAGGGCAACGAGCAGGCCGGTAGCCGGCTCGACCGCGAACCTGCGGACGTGGCAGCGGTGGTCGAAGAGGCCCTGGCCATCATGGGCTACGACCGCGACGTGCGCAAGCGAATCATTGCATGCGAATTTCGCTCGCGACCGCTTTGTGCGTTGCACCGTCAGAAATTCGCCCAGGTAGTAATCAATTTGGTGAGCAACGCAGTCCTGGCCACCGAAGCGGGTGACACGCTGCAAGTGGAACTCGACAGCGACGAAGGAGCCGAGGGCGGCCCGGTGGCGGTACTCGCAGTGACCGACCGCGGCGTGGGCATGCCGGCCGAGATCGTGGCCCGCCTGGGCGAACCGTTTTTCACCACCCGCGGCGACCGCGGTTCGGGCCTGGGCGTGGGCATCTGCATGCGCATCGTGGAAGAGCACGGCGGCAAGCTGACCTACCGATCCGAGGTCGGGGCTGGCACCACTGCGCTGGTGACAATCCCGCTCTTGACCGAAGCCGCCAGCCTGGCCCTGCCCGGGGGCAAAGCGTGATCAGGCCATGACCGCAGAACCCGTCCACCGAGTGCTCGTGGTCGATGCCGAGCCGCAGATTCACCGCCTGGTGGCTCTGCTTTTGGGCGAGGGCTACAGTGTAGACGGCGCCACGGACGCCGAGCAAGCCCTCGACCACGTCCACCACACCCCGTACGACGTGATCTTGATCGATACCGAATTGCCCGAGGTATCCGGCTTCGACTTGCTGCGCAAGATCCGCAAATTGGCTCCTGAACTGGCAGTGATTCTGTTGACCGTTCGGGCCACCGTACAGGCTGCGGTTCAGGCCATGCGTCTGGGCGCCCTGGACTATTTGAGCAAAACTGTGAGTGCCGACGAATTGCGTGCGGCGGTCAACCGGGCCGCCGACCACGGCAGTTTGACCCGCGAGGTCAGACGTCTGCGCTCGGAGGTAGAGCGGGCGCGCGGTCTGGTCCGGCTCATCGGCGAATCACCGCCCATGCGCCAGCTCATCGCCCTGGTCGAACGGGTCGCCAACTCGGACGCGACCGTTCTCATTATCGGCGAGAGCGGCACGGGCAAGGAGTTATTGTCCCGCACCATCCATCGAATTGGGCCGCGCGGCGACAAACCATTCGTCGCCTTCGACTGTTCGGCGCTGGCCCCGTCACTGCTCGAGGCCGAGCTTTTTGGTCACGAAAAAGGCGCATTTACTGGTGCCGGCAAGGCCCGGCGCGGACTGTTTCGCGAAGCCCACGGCGGGACCATTTTTCTCGACGAGATCGGCGATATCGCTCCTTCGGTGCAAAACAAGCTGTTGCGGGTACTGCAGGAGCGCGAGATCAAACCGGTCGGTGGCGATCAGTTCGTCAAGGTCGATGTCCGGGTGGTCGCCGCGACCAACAAAGACCTCAAGGCACTGGTAGCCAAAAGCGCATTTCGCGAAGATCTGTACTGGCGTCTCGCCGTGGTGCCGATTCAGGTCCCGCCGCTGCGCGAGCGACGCGAGGACATTCCACTACTGGCCGCTCATATCCTGACCCGGCGGCGCGGTGCGGCCAAGACCTTTGCCGGGGCCGAGGCTCGCTACCCGACCAAGATCTCTCCGGGCGCCATGGCCAGGTTAGGCGCGTATCACTGGCCGGGCAACATTCGCGAGATGGAAAACGTTCTGTCACGGGCGGCCATTTTATGCGACGGCGGAGAGATCCGATCCGATGACCTGGATCTGGTCGGTCTGTCCGAGACCGCTGCGCCAGCTGGGCCGGAAATCGAGCTACAAGCAGTCGACGCCGCAGCCGGGCGCCCGCTCAAGGTAGTCGTCGAGCAGGCCGTGCGCAGCGTCGAGCGCCAGGCCATTGGCAAAGCACTCGAGCTGTGCGGAGGGTCGCCGACCAAAGCGGCCAAGAGGCTCGGTATCAGTCGGGCATCGATCTACAATAAGATCAGGGAGTACAGCCTGCAAAGCGGCTCATCAGGCGAGCCGAGCCGCTCGTGAAGTAATCAAAACAGATAAAATAATAACTATATGACCACAACCATATGTCAAGGAGACAGTACTCGGTGAGTGATATAGCAGAAAACAATCGCATTCCCGTGTCGCTCATTCCCGGTGACGGCATCGGCCCGGAGATCACCGAGGCGACCCAGCGAGTTGTCGAGGCAGCCGGCGGCAATGTCGAATGGCAGACCGTACCGGCGGGCATGTCCGCTCTTGACACCGACCGAGATCCGCTGCCGCCAAAGACCATCGATTCGATCACTCAGAATCAGCTGGCCTTAAAAGGACCGCTCGCCACACCCGCCGGCGGTGGATTTCGCTCGATAAACGTGGCCTTGCGCCAGCACTTCGACCTCTACGCCAACGTGCGCCCGGCCAAAAGCACTCCCGGGGTACCCTCGCGTTTTGACAATGTCGATATCGTGCTCATCCGTGAAAACACCGAGGGCATGTACTCGGGTATCGAGCATTACGTCGGCCCCAGCCGCAACGCCGCCGAGTCCATCGCCATCATCACACGCCACGGATCCGAGCGAATCGTCCGTTTTGCCTTCGACTACGCCCGCAACCACAACCGCAAGAAAGTCACTTTGATCCACAAGGCCAATATCTTAAAAATGACCGACGGTCTTTTTCTCGAGGTCGGACGCAAGATGGCCGAGGAATACCCGGACATCGAATTTAACGACATGATCGTGGATGCCACGGCGATGAATATGGTCGTCCGGCCGGAGCAGTTCGACGTCATCGTCACGATGAACCTGTTTGGCGATATACTATCCGACCTCTCTGCCGGACTGATCGGGGGCCTGGGGGTGGCACCGGCGGCCAACATTGGCGAGGGCACATGCGCCATTTTCGAGGCTGTGCACGGAACCGCGCCGGATATCGCCGGCAAGGGCATGGCCAACCCCACCGCGCTCATGCGCTCCGCTGCGATGCTTCTCGACCACATCGACCAGACCGAGGCAGCAGGCCGAATGCATCGGGGCATTGACAGGGCGCTGGCCGATGACGCCACCCGTACCCGGGACCTCGGCGGCAAGGCCGACACCACTACGTTCACCGACGCGGTGATCAATAATCTATAAAATGTGGTCTTCCACGATAGAATACGTGAGCCATGGAGTTCGCAGATATACATTGACTCGCGATGAGCAGCCCGTCTCTTATCGCGAGGTCCTTTCCATGTGGTCAAACAACTCGGCGTTTCGCGATTTTTTCATCAAGCTGGCCGCCCAAGCGCCGTTTTCGGCATTTCGCTGGGAAACCCCACCGGTGACCAGAACAACGGTCGGGCGGACCTTCGAGTTTGTGCTTCTGGACAGCCCAACTCTCGATCGCCGGGTCGAGGCGTCTGCGTTTGCCAGACACTTCGACAATGCAAACGGCAGAGACGTATTGACTTTTGCCAACCTCGGCGGCGACGCTATCATGGTAGTGCCGTGTCCGATCGGCCCCGATTCGGCATACGGCCACCTGGCAGCGTTTATCCGCAGTGCTCCTGCATCACAAGTACATCATCTCTGGCAGGCGGTCGGCAACGCCATGAGTCAACACCTCGGTGATGCCCCCATCTGGTTGAGCACAGCAGGCATGGGCGTATCGTGGCTGCATGTTCGCATGGACTCTCGTCCCAAATACTACGGTTATGCGCCATTCAAGAGCCAGGCGTATTGATCGTCTAACTCACCGGCGTGCCAAGCAGATCGGGAATGGCCGCATCATCTGCTGTTCTTTTTCTTTCGTTTCCTGAGCAGCACAGTCCTGGCGCCAGAGCTGCCCTCCACCGCGAGGGATAGGGTGCCACCCGGTTCGGTTTTGCGCCACTGGGCGCGGAAGAGCTCATAATAGTCCTCGATACTCGACACGTATTGGTCATTGACCTTGAGAATCACGTCACCCGGAGCCAGCCCTTGTTGCGCGGCCTGCGAACTGGGCCGGACTTCTGCGACCACGAGATCGCCCTGGCTGTGTTGTCCGTTCAGCTCGATGGCCGGAAAGAAAGGCACCACGGTAATGCCCCGATATCTGACAGAGCGCTTGTAGAACGCGATTGCCCGTTTGTAGGCATCATTTGGCAGCCGATAACGCGCGATCACCTCGACCTGGGATTGTCGGCGATCGACCACCGCATCGGTCCGCTCGGGGGTGGCGAACTGTCCGACCTGGCTGGCATAGCGCTCGGCCACAGCCCGAATCGAGGCGGACCGATCCAGTGAAGTCCCGGCACTGCGCTGCCAGCTCTGCACAAAATTGTACAGCGTAGAGCCTTCAAGCTCGTCGATGATACTCGTGACGATCTCGCCGATCGCACCGGCCTGGGCGGCGGCCATGGCAGTTTCGAGATCGGCGACCAAGCCGCTGCGTCCGACCACGTAAAACGCCTTGCCGTCGCTCGAAAACGGCCGCTCGACCCACGCCGGGGGCAGCAGCGAAGGACCGGCGGTCGACTGGAGCTCGACCATCGTCCCGGTGCCCGGCGGGGCACTTCGCACCGAAAAAAGCGCTCCCCCTGCCGCTGCCGCTGCCACGATCGCGATCAACAGGGCGACGAATCCGATCCCCTGGCCGGGCCGGAATGAGGCGTCGAGCGGACTGGTGTCCTGTTCTTCCTCGGCGGCCAGCTCGCTCAAAAAAGCCAGCAGCGCTTCAGACTCGGCGAACGAAAGTGGACCATTGCAGCGCCGGCACGGAACTCTGGCATCAGCCAGAAACTCCCGGTCGGACCCATCAATGAGCACATTTCGCGTGATCTCGCACTGCTCGCACCAGCCTGGAATGTAGGCCGACGAGATAAAAATAGGCGTGTGCAGTCGGGCCACAGCCAGCAGCTCCAGCACCTCGGTGGGGCAGCCGTCGAGTTCGCACCGCTCGACACTTCGCTTGATCGACCGCAGCGCCGAGTCGAGCAAACTCAGACCGGTCTGAGTGGCTGTGGAGACTCCGTTGAGATCGATGCGCAGAACGCCCTCGACACCTTCGACGAGCCGCGGCCAGCGGATCGAGCCGTCGAGGGCGCCGCGTATCTGTATGCGAGTTTCGCTTTCAGTGACCGACTTGTGGCTCTTTCCAGCTGCGACGTCCAGCGGCGAGGCGCTACTCGCGCCGTCGGCGATTGCCGCGCGGACCCCTTCGGGTACCGGGACTCCGGCGTGCGGCACGGCAAAGGACAGATAACTCGCCGCGTCGTCGTCCAGACTGGTGTCATCGCTGCTGCAGTGAGGGCATGCAACCTGCGGGGACACCAGGTCGCGGATGGCCTCGGCGTCCCGTTCGCAGTCGATGAGATGCTCGAAGGTCTGGTGACAGTGGCGGCACAGATACGGCGCGAAGAACGACACGATCTGTCCATTGCCGGCAAGCGCACTCATCATGATGAGCTGATTGACCATGGCCTCGGAGCAACGGGCCAGATACATCGCATCGAGCTCTTCACCTTCCGGTCCCGCATTGACAGCCAGCATTTCCAGCCACTCGCGAATGCCAAACGAGGTCATCCGCTTGACCCCGGCCAGATCGAAAATCACGGTTCCAGCGAGATCGGCCGCACATGCGCGGCCGTCAAACGATTCGCTCACCCTGCCCGCGATCTCGATAAAACGCATACCGCCGATATCGCGGCGAGCAATCCAGAGATCCGCATTGGACTGGATCTGCCTGACCTCTTGCGAAGTTGCCGGATGGGAGGTCCATGGAGTGGTTTCGGACCGGGTGTCATCGGGCGGAGCCCAATCGGGAACGGCCGGCAGTACTCCCATCGGGGTGGGCGCTGCCACCGCCAGCGGCGGTGGTGTCATCACCGGTGGTCGTGGCGCCGCATCGACGCCAGAGATGCTCTGTCCGGGCAGCTCAACACTGTCACTTCCGCCGTTCCCGACCACTGGAATCGATTCTGCCAGCGCGTCCACATCGGTGGACGATTCATCATCGTGGGCAACTTCGCGGTACGGAGTCAGGCCGTACGGAACCGTGCCAGGTCGGCCCATGCTCATCGATGGGGGAGTCATCCGGGTGCGCACCGAAACCGAGCGGGCGTCTGCTGATGGCCGGTCGTCGGCCACTTGCGGGATTCCATCGCTTTGCGCCGTCAGTCCAGAATTCTGTACCAATTGGGGGCCGGCCGAATCTCCGATGAGTGGCGCGGCCAGCTCATCCGACTCGAGCGGCTCGGCCAGCTTATCCGGCTCGCGCGGCTCGGCCAACTCGCTCAGCAAGGTCACAGCAATGGTATGACTGTGCAGCTCATTGCGGCCCGATCGGTCGGGCGCGATCTCGCCATACGAGTAGAACCCCACAGTGGGCGTATTTGGCGCCAGCGCCTCGGCGACTGCCTCGAGTTCTTCGTCGATCCGTTCGCCCAGAACGATCCGCCGTCCCACCGAGCTGATCGCGATGGCGAGCGCCGGCGGCGGCCGTCTCGTCCCATCTACATGCTGTCGAGTCCAGTCGTCGCCGGATGCCGCGTTGTCGATCGCCTGCTGTGCGTCGTGGGCAGCCTGGCCAGCACAGCCGACTACGCGGCCGAAATCGGCTTTCATGAACTGTGCCGCCGATCCCTCGGGGACGTCTCCGGCAAAAGTCATGCACTGCCGATCCTCGTCCACCGCCAGGACCGCACGGAGCAGGGTGCTATCGTCTCCGTCTTCAGTCCGAAGCGAGAGCGGAAAGCGCTGCCCGGCAGCCGGCAAGGCTCCGGCCTGATCGCCGAGGTAACGCTGGTAGAGCTGCAAGGCCGGTTCGCCGTCGAGAGCGTAGAGCACATTGCCCTCGGAGCGGGTCACCACGCGTTGCGGGCCGAAGCGATCCCAGCCGCTTTTGCAGCCGCGGCCCAGTATCAGATGATCGCCGTAGAGCCCAACCGCGGCTGCCATATGGCGCTCTGGCACGCCGTGAGCGAGCACCCAGGTGTGCTCGAAGCGCGTGCCATCGCCGGCCAATCCGCCGCTCACTGCCACCTTTTCGTCCAACCCGGCAGAGATGCCACGGAGCAACTCGCTGCCGTTTACGACCAGGCCGGCGGACAGGACAAAGACCGCCCGGAGATCTTCTCTGGCCAATTTGCTGGCCAGTATGCGACCGGTGTCGTACGAGCCAGTCGGCTCTTTGATCGCGACTGCGGCGGTTTCCATCCCGGTGTGGACAAAGCGGGCCACCGCGACGGAAAGGGACATATCGCGAACCTCGGAAAAGGCGATCTCGCCAGCGCTGGAGCATCCGATGATATGGGATTTGGGATAGGTCCAGCGCAACTCGGCAAAAACCCGCCGGTACTCGATCGCATCCGGCGCTCCGAACACTGTGATGAGAGTGCGCGGCGAGTCCAGATCGGGTAGATCGGGCACGGACCACGCCCGCTCGTCCAGGTTGTACGTGAAGGTCGCGATCTCCAGTCCGCCCGGCTCACCGGTGGTACGGGCCGGGGGTCGGATGCGCGGGTCTGGGTCGGGCGCACGAGCGGCCGACTGCGCTGCCCGGGGCAATGCATCCACGGCCCGAGGCGGTGGGTTGTCCAACTTGTGCGAACTCCTTCTGCTTCGATGCTGCAATGGGCCACTCAGCCGGTGCCCACTGGGCCTGCGCGGATTGGTCAGTCCCTTGCTCCGCGGACCGTACGGGGCCGCGGGACCGCGGCGCGAACCGCGTTTGTGCGCCACGGCCATGGGCGACTCGGCAATGGTCACGACTGCCATGGTCTGGTCGTGCAGACCGGCGCCGCGGGGCAGCTGCGGCGATAGCTCGCCATAGGAGTAAAAGCCGGCCGCAATGGGCAAGACGTCACTGACCGCGGCAAACTCTTCGCCGGCGCGCTCGCCCAGCGCGATACGGCGGCCGACACTGCTCATGGCGAGGGTGAGAGCACCGCTGCCAAACGGGCCGCTCTTGCCCACACCCGTCGCCACGGCATGTCGCGCCGCAGCCGCTGCCTGTCCGGCACCTCCGATCAGCTGATCGAAGTCGGTTTTGATGAATTGCACGGTCTCACCACCAACTGCATCTCCGGCACAGGTGAGCGATTGTCGCTCGCCATCCACGGCAGTGACGGGGTACACCCGATAGCGGTGGTCGCCGAGCGAGCGGCGTACGACCAACGGGGACAGCGCCGCTGCCGCCTGCAGGTTCGCGGCGCTCTCGCCCAGGTAATCGGCGTACAGCGCCAGAGCTGGTTCGCCGTCCAGCTCGTAGATGACATTGCGGTCGGACCTGGTCACCACGCGAGGAGGGCCGACATGGCTCCAGTCACCGTACGAACCGTGCCCGACCACGACGTGATAGCCGTACAGGGCCACAGCGGCGACCAGACCGCTCTGCGCCCGGGTGCCCGAGTACACCCAGGTGCGCTCGAAGCGCGTGCCGTCCCCGGCTTGAGCTCCCGCGACCACGATCGAGGTATCCAGACGCGCAGCCCGGTCGGATACGACCGAATCGATTCCGCCGATGAACTCCCTGCCATCGACCTGAACCCCGTCGGACAGGACCAACATGGCCCGCAAATCAGGTCGGGCCAGTTTACGAGCCAGCGACTTGCCGGCCGCGAACGAGTTTTTCGGGTCGCGCACGAGCAGGTTCTCGGCGCGCAACATGGTATGGGTGAACCGGGCCACGGCCACCGATAGAGAGCCGTCGCGTATGTGGATATCCGCCCCGGTAGAATCGATCTCACCAGCGCTCGAACAGCCGATGATTCGCGACTTGGGATAGCTCCGGCGCAGCAAATCGAGCGCCTGGGGTTGGGACAAAAACTCGGCGGCTCCGAACGCCAACACCAATGTCTTGGGCGAGTCGAGTGCGGGCAGTTCGGGAACCGACCAGGTCTGCGAGGCCAGATCGTATGTGAAGGTAGTCAGTTGCATCGCAAATTCAGCAGCCCGGGGACATCATTGGCCGACGCAGGCCACAACCATCGTCATATCGTCGGCCGGCACGCTGGTCCCGCAAAACGAGGATACCCTGTCGATAATGCCGTCGCGCACTCGAGCTGGTTCCGACGACGCGACGCGCTGGAAGACCCGGCGCAGCCTTTTTTCGCCAAACTGCTGCGCCTGGGCATTTTCGCATTCGGTGACGCCATCGGTGTACCAGAGAATGACGTCGCCCTCGGCCAGATCGATCACTCGAGACTCGTAATCGGAATCGGGCGAGGCGCCGAGCGGATTGCCCGGCGAGACCAGGTGGTGGAGTTGCGAGTTGCCATCTTGCCGCCTGAAGAGATAGGGGAAATTGTGTCCAGCGTTGGCCAGGGTCAGGGTGCGTGTTTTTGGGTCGAACAGAGAGGCGACGCAGGTCATGAAGAGTTGCTGCCGCGCCGCCCGGTAGATGCCGCTGTTCATGGCGGCGAGAAGCTGCGAGCAGGTGATCTGATCGCCGGCGATGAGCCGGGCGATATCGCATGTTGCCTTGGCCACCCCGGTGAGAATAGCTGGCGCGATCCCGTGTCCAGTGACGTCGCCAATGATCGTGAGAACTCTATCATCGGCCAGATCGTAGACCGACCACCAATCACCTCCACAATGAGCTGCCGGGCGAAAAAAACCCACCATCCTGACAAACGACCGCTCGATCACCTCGTCGCCCGGCACCAGCATTTGCTGGACTGCGCGAGCCACTTCGAGATCGCGCAGAAGAGTCGTACTGTCGGCGGTGACCTGGACCAGCTGGACCAGCTGGTCGGCGAGTTGGAGAAAGTCGTTGCGGATGGTCCGGGCCTCATCGCTCGATAGCGGCGAACTACTATCTCCTGCTACCAGGTCGGTAAGCCGGTTCGAGAAACGCGTCTTGGCGTCATATAGCGAGTGCTCGATGTGGCTCACGTCGGTCGACTGGGAGTGGCGCAAAAGGGCCACCGCATCGTGAAAGCTGTGCAGCCCCTCGGAGATCGCGGCCACCACCAGACCGAGCCGATCGTGCTCGTGGCGCAGTCTCTGTTGTAGAGCGTGCATCTCCTCCGACGACAGCTCGAGCGAACGGTTGAGTAACCGACGATCCTCTTCCACGTGCTTGTAGTGCCTGCTCACCCGATCGAGAAATTTCTGCCATTGGTCGAGTTCTGGTGGCGCGTCCGGACTGAGCCCGAGCCTTGTGAGCTGTTTTTGAACCAGCGAATCAAGGGGGCCCATCAATGCCCGAGTATAGCCCATCCATCTCGGTCTGCGACCGGTAGATGGCCAATAAGACCAATGATTATCGCTTATTGCAGTCCTGGTAGGCGAGCCTACCGGTCCGGTGGCGCGCACTGGCTGCGACACCTGCAAAAACCAGCCAGGTTGCGAACAGGGACGACAGGCCTGGTTTCGAGCCTGGGGAGAATCGAAGGCCGCCGAGCATGGCCTCTGTGTACGCAGATGCTGCACAGCCGGTCCTGGCAATGGCGACCGAATCGAATAGTCGGCCGCCCGACCAATCAACGGCAGAAAAATATATAACGGACGGAAGGAATTCAATCGCGTCATGGGGTGGCGCGACCGCGTTCAAATCAGCTCGCCGGGCTGGCTGCGCCGGACCTACTCGTCGTCGAAATTCAGACTCAGGTTTGATCCAACCCTTCGAAAAAAATGGATTTTTGGCTGTCGTCTGCTTTTTGTAGCCGGCTCGGCAATGCTACTATTCCGGCTCCTTGAAGCGGGCGTGTGCCCGGGGGAAAGCATGGCCGACCAAGCAGCCAGAAACGAGTTTGACGCCGCGGTCCAGGCGATAAGAAATACACCCGACGACCTCGACAGCTGGGACATTGTCGAGTCGTTAGCCGAGTCTCTCAACTGTCCCGACGAAGTTGCCAGTCTATATAAAGAGAGTATGGCGTACGACCTGCCCAGGATGGTCGCATCGACTCTGGGCGAGCGTGCAGCTGGATTCATCGAGGAGTGGTTTGGCGATGATCCGACCGCCGTGCGCGACGTGCTCTTGCGGGTTCTCGAGATCGACCCCGGTGCTGACTGGGCCTTTCAGCGCCTAACCGAGGTTTTCACGGTCACTGAAAACTGGAACGAGCTGCTCTCGCTGTACGACCATGCACTCAAAGCCACACGCGACGACGACAGGCGCATCCAGCTTCTCGACGAGGCCGCCCAGGTGGCCAAAGACATCGCCAACCAGCCGGATAAGGCGATTTCCTATTTGCAGAAACTGGTTCCTCTCAAGCCCGGTGATAGCCAGCTGGAAAACTCTCTCGAGCGTTTGCTCGAACGGTACGAGCGCTGGGCCGACCTCATCGACCTGTGGGATTCTAAGCTGCTGTCTTTGCCCGCCGCGGAGCGCGATCAGAGTCGGGTACGCATCGCCGCCTGTTGGCTCGACAACCTGTCCGAGCCGGGCAATGCGCTGGACGCAGTCCGGCCGCTTCTGTCCGAGGGCAAGGACGATGCCGCTGCCTGTGAACTGCTCGAGCGGATCGTGACCTGCGAGGGCGCCGCGCAGCAAGTGCGTCAGAGTGCTCTGGACATGTTGCGGCTGCACTACGAGACCACCGACCGGCCGCGCGAGATCGTCCGGGTACTCGAAGCTGCAATTGCGATGGCCTCGCCTGAGGAAGGGCAGCCGTTGCGCGAAGAAGCTGCTGCCCGGCTGTCTGCACTCGATGAAGACGTTGCTGCGATGGATCACTACGCGGCTTTGCTCGCCCTGGTTCCGACCCATGCCGTGGCCCAGGAACGCATGCTCGATCTGGCCCGGAGGTCGAGCGAATTTGCCCGCTACGCCGAGGGCATTGCGGCCGCGGCTGCCGCCTGTGAAAACGTCCCCCGCAAGGTTGCGCTGCTCGCCGAGGCGGCGCGCATTCGCCTGGACATGCTCGAGGACGAATCGGGCGCCATCGAGCTGTACCAGGCCGCTCTGTCTCAAGACGGCTTGCCCCCCGACGAGGAGCAGCGCGTCGCGCGTCGGCTGGCCGAGCTTCTGGCCCGGGCCGACCGCCTCGACGAGCGCCTCGGAGTGCTCGAGCGCCTGGCCGCGATCGAGAATTCTCCGGCGACCCGTCGAACGGTTCTCGGCGAGGCCGCGCGACTGGCTGAGGGCCTGGGAGAAACCGACCGCGCCCTCGCCCTGTGGCAGACCCGCATCGACGACGATGCCGACGATGTATTCGCCCTCGACGCCACCATCGCTCTGCTCGAGAGCAACCAGCGCTGGGAGCCGCTCATCGAGAGCCTGGATTTGCGGGTTGCCAAGGCCACGTCTGAGAGTCAGCGCCGGGCCGACCTGGTCCGCATCGCCATCATCCTGGACCGCGAACTCAACGCCCGGGAAAAGTCCATCGACGCCTGGGTGCGGGTTCAGAACGAGTGCGGCGAAAATGCCGAGACCGTCGACGCTCTGGCCGGTTTGCTGTCCCGGACCGAGCGCTGGTCGGATCTGGTCGAATTGCTCGAACGGGCCAGCGACGACGAGATCAAGCGAGTGACCCGACGCCTGTCCCGCCTCTCGGATGCCTACCGGTCGCACCTGGACGCGCCCGATCGCGCCCTGAATGGCTACCGAAACGCCCTGGCCATCGATTCCACCTTCGCGGAGGCGCGCCGGGGTTTGACCGAGCTTCTCGACGTGGACGACTGTCGCGCGCGTGCGGCCACGACCCTGGCCGAGGCGTGCCGCGAAAACGAGGACTGGGACGAGTTTCTAAAGCTCCTGGCGCCCCGTCTGGCCGACGCCCGGAGCCCGCAGCACGAACTATCGATCCTGCGCGAAGCGGCCGATATCCAGGAAAACAAGGTCAACGACCCGGAAGCGGCGCTGGCCTCGCTGGCCCGGGCCTATGCCCTCGCTCCCAAGGACCGGGTTCTCGAGGCCGATCTGGTCCGCCTGGCCGAGGTCGCCGACGACTGGTCGGCAGCCGAGCGGGGGTATCGCGAGGCGGCCGAGAGAACCACTGACGACCTCCACGAGGTCGCCCGCCTCAGACTGGAGCAGGGCAAGATCCTGAGCGTCCGGCTCGACCGCGAAGCCGAGGCGCACGAGGCGTTCATGGCCGTGCTCGGCATCGAGCCGGGCAACTTGATCGCAGCCCAGGGCGTCGTGCGCATAGGCACCCGGCTCGGCCACTGGGATCAGGTGGCGACCGCTGTTCTGGCTTTCATCCACGAGCGCAACAGCATCGAGGACAGCTTGTTTGCCGAGATCGAATACGTCGCGTCGGCGACCGAGGCATTTGACAGTGCCGCCAGTGCGTTTGCCACCGCCCTGGACGGCGACGCTGATCTGCCGGCCAAGCTGGCTTTCCAGCTCCATCAGAGAATTGCCATCTGGCACCGCGATCGCCGCGGCGACAACGAGGCCGCCGAGGCCGAACTACTGCGCGCGCTCGGTTTCGACGGCACTCGGGTCGATGCCCTGCGCGATCTCGCCGCGCTGCAGCGGAGCAAATCGGGCCGGGCGTTTTTTGCCACTCTGCGCCGTCTGGCCGACGCCAATCCGGCCGACCTGGACGTGCAGCAAGAAGCCGCCGAAGTCGCCATCGAGCACTTCGGCAGGGGTGACGATGCCCGTTCGGCGCTCACCGCATTGCTCGGCAACGCCACGGCCGGATGGCGCGGCACTGCAGTGGTACGCGGACAGGAGCAGCCCGACGTCTACGTCAAATGGGCCATCGAACGACTGGTCGAGCACTACCTGGCCGTCGGCAATGCCGAGGCCGCCGTGGATCTCCTCATCGACAGCTCGCGATTGCCATTCGACAGCGAATCGCGCCGGTCGATGCGCTACCACGCGGCCGAGATCTCTGCCGAGACCCTCGGCAACAATGCCGTGGCCATCGAGATGTATCGCAGTGTACTGTCGCAAACAGCCGACGACGTCGAGGCCATGGAACGGCTCGCCGAGCTGTACCAAAGAGAAGGTCGCGTGGCCGAAACTCTGGCTCTGCGGCGCCATCAGCTGAACTTGGCCCACAACACCGAGGTGCGCCTTCGCCTGCGCCTGGACATCGCCGCCCTGGTCGGCGAGATCGAGGCGCGCGGCGGTCGCCGTGAGGCCCTTTTGGCCAATCTCGACGACCAGCCCGGCCACGGCCCATCGATCGATGCCCTCTACGGCCTGCTCGACGACAAGGGCGAGTACGCCGAACTGGCCGACCTGCTCGAAGATCAGGCCAGAAAGCTGGGAGAAGCAGGCGACAGCACGGGCGCGGCCGGTCTGTGGGCCAGGGCCGCCCGGGTGGCCGAGAATCACACCGACGAGCTCGACCGTGCCATCACCGGCTATCGCCGGGTTGCCGAACTCGCTCCCACCCCCGAGAGCCTCGATTCGCTGGCCAGGTTGTACATGGAGCGCGGACAGCCGGCGCTGGCCGTGACGTGGCTGGAAAACCTGCTGGTCAGCGCCGGGAACGAGCAGCACAGCGGCATCGTCTATCGGCTGGCCAAGGCCCATCTCGGCGCCGGCCGCACCGACCGTGCCATCTCCAGCCTGGAGAGCCACATCGACGACCAAGTGCGGGCACTCGAGCTCCGCGCGCTGCTCGCCGATCTCTATCGCAAGAGCGAGAAATGGGAGTCGCTGGCCCGGCTCTTGACCTCGAGCTTGCCCATGGTCGAGGAGCGCAAAACCGCCATCGCGTACGCCCGCGAGGCGGCCAGTATCTACTCGAAGCGGCTCGACTCGCCCAACAAGGCCATTCCGGCTCTTGAAAAGGCGTTGTCTCTACTGCCGGGTGATCGCACGTTGCGTACCCAGCTGGCCATCGGACTGCGCGTGGCCGGACGCAACGAGGAAGCCCGCGACTTGCTCCTGGAGATCATCGAGGAGTTCGGCCGTCGGCGCAATCCCGAGCGCGCCCAGGTGCACGTCGAGCTGGCCCTGGTTCACCAGGCTTTGGGCAAGGACGAGGACGCGCTCGCGCAGATGGAGCTGGCGTCCAAGATGGACACCGGCAATGTGCGCATCCAGCGGCGTCTGGCCGAGCTGGCGCGGGAAGCCGGCAAGCTCGACAAGGCCGAGCGCACCTATCGCGCCTTGCTCCTGGTCGTGCGTCGCAAGCCTCCGGGCGACGACGTCGAGGCGGTGGGGGTGAGCGAAGTGCTCTACGAGCTCCACAAGCTGGCCGACGAGCGCCAGCAGGGCGAGCAGGCCAAAGAGCTGCTGGAGACCGCGCTCGAGACTGCGGTGCAGAATGACGCCGAAGTGCGCCGACTCCGGCGCTCCCTTCTGGCCCACGGAGAGCGAGACACTCTCTTGCGGGTGTTCGACATGCGGCTCGAGGCCAGTGAAGAAGCGACCAGCAAGGCCGAACTTCTGGCCGATAAGGCCGACTTGCTGGCCGAGCACATGGGCCAGCCCGAACCGGCCATGCATTGCATACTCGACGCGCTCAAATTACAGCCCATGCGGGCCGATCTGCACGACACTGCGCGGACGTTGAGCAAACGCTCGGGCAAGGTCGCCGCTTATGCCGAAGCGGTCACCGATATCGCCGACAACCTGCGCCGCAAAGAAGACCCGCCCATGGTCGCCGAGTTGCTCATGCGGGCAGGCGATGCGGTCGAGCACGATGCCGGCGACCTCGAGGCAGCCCTGCGTCTGTACAAACGGGTCGAGGAGCTGGGCGAGCGCAAGGCCGAGGCGTATTATGCGATCTCGCGGGTCGCCGGGGCGTTGGGCGACACCGAGGAGCAGACCCGCGTGCTCGAGGCCATGCTGGAGCTGGCCCGATCGGACGAGCCCTCGGTGGCGCAGGTCGATGCCCTGTATCGACTGTCCGAGGTTTTTGTCAACACCGACGACCGTCGAAGCCAGGGAATCAGCCTTCTCGAGCAAGCGTTCGACGGCGAGCCGCGCTATTCCGAGGCGGGCAGGATCCTCAAAACAGCGGCTGCGGCCGAGCCGGGGAACGACCGCATCATGACGCTGTACGAGCGGGTCGCCCGTTCGAGTACCGACTCGGAGCTACTGCTGGACTTTCTCGAGCGCCGGGCCCACCGCGCCGATGCTAGTCCTGGCCAGATACGAGAAGCGGTCAGGGTGGCGGTCGAGCACAATCAGAGCCAGCGCGCCGAATCGTTGCTGGTCAAGGCGGTGGAGGCCGCGCGCAATTCCGGCGAGGGCACAGCCGGCTCGGTGTGGGCATTGATCAGTCTGGCCGAGTATCGCATCGAATCTGGCGACATTCCCTCGGCGCGCGATTTGATCTACGAGATCGCCACCTTTGCCGAGCCCGACGCGGTACGTCGACTCGCTCTGGCCGCTGCCGCGCGGGCCGGTCAAGACGACAAACATCGGGCCGCCGAGCTCTACGAATTCTTGCGCCAGCGCGACCCCAGCGACCCCGCGATGTGGAAGCCGCTCATCGGACTGTATCGCGAACTCGGCGACAGCGCGCGCCTGCAGAATGTCATTGCCGCGACCTTGCCGACTCTGACCGACCCGGGACAGCGCAACACCTTGCGCATGCAGCAGGCCCAGTATCTGATCGAAGATCTCGAACAGAACCACGACGCCATCGAGATCTTGCGCGATGTTCTTCTCGACGACCCCGACCATCTCGAGGCCGCCGCCATGCTCGAGCACGTTCTGCGCAAAGAAGGCGACGAGGAGGCCCTGGTCGACTTTTTGTGGCAGCGGTTCGACGAGGCCAAGTCGCGCCAAAATCCCCACACCATCGGCGACGTGGCCATGCGGCTCGGCGCTCTGCTCGACAGCACTGGCTCGGGCAGTTCACTGGCTGTGTATCGGGATGCGTTGGCCATTGCCCCGGACAGCCGGCAGCTGTTGCGCGCCGTGTACGAGCATCTCGATCCCGACGAAGATCCCCGTGGCCGGGCCGATTTACTGGAACGCCTGATCGCGGTCGAGGAGCCGGCGCAAACCGCCGAGCTGGCCAGCTCGCTGATTCACATATGGGAATCGCTGGACGACATCAACGGTGTACAGCGTGCTCTCGAGCTCGGTTATCGCGCCAATCCCGGCGACAACGAGTTGCACCAGCGCATCGAGAGCTTCTACCACGAGCATCAGAAATGGCCCGAGCTGGCCACTCTGATGGCCCATGACGCCGAGTATCTGGTCGAGAATCCGGGCGACATCGACCAGGCGGTCAGCCGATTGCGCGAAGCTGCTGCGGTGTACCGGGACACCCTGAGCGACATAGCGGCGGCCGCGTCGGTACTGGGTCGGGCCCGCGAGCTGGCCCCGCACAACGACAGTCTGGTCGCCGAGCTGGCCGCCTGTCTCAGTGCTGGCGGTGATGTGACCGGTGCGGTCGAGGCGATCAGCACCGCATTGGCAGGTGAAAATCCCATCACCGGCACACCGCGTATCGATCTCTTGCTATTGCGTTCGGATTTGCAGAGCCAGCTCGGCCATGAGGACCAGGCCATTGCCGACCTCGAAGAGGCCTATCTCGTCGACGCCGAGCGTATCCGGCCCCAGCTCATTCAGAGTTTGGCCAATCGGCGCACCCAGGCCGAGCAGATTGGCGAGCGCGAGGTCGAGCGTGCCAGCACCATGCGCTTGGTCGATCTTCTCGGTGAAGCGGGCCATCCAGACAACCAGCGAGCGTTTTTGATTCACTGGGTCGAGCGCGAGCCCGGTGATCGGGAGTCGCTATACAGGCTGCGCGACATGGACGCGGCGGCCGAAAACTGGGATGGAGTACTTGCCGCGTGTTTGCGCCTGGTCGAGCTCGAGCAGGGCGACGCGCAGGTCGAGGCTGCGCTGGGATTGGCCGAGGCGGCAGAAATGGCTGGCCGTCCCGGCGATGCCCGGCCCGGTCTGGAAGCAGTGCACTACGCGCAGCCCGGCAACGAGCGAATTCGCAACCGACTCCGCCGGATCTACGAGCTCAGCGACGCTCATCGCGAGCTGGCCGGGATTCTTCTGGCCGACGGCGACCATGCCGAGGACGAGCAGGAGCGCTACGACGCCTATCGCCGGGCTGCCGAAGTGCTGGTCTATCAGCTCGGCGATGCCGCATCGGCCATCGAGCCGGCGCGCAAGGCGCGCGAGCTTCGCCCGGACAGTCACGATGCGACGGTGCTCTTTGTCGATGTGCTGACCACGGGCGGCCAGACCGACGAGGCCATTGCTGTTCTCGAGCCGGCCATTGGTGCGCACAGGCGGCGTTCTCCACAACTCGCTGCCCTGCAGCAGCGCATGGCGCGCATTGCGGCGACCCTGGGCGACCACGACAGCCAGCTAGCGTGGCTGAAGAAATCGTTCGACGTCGACCGCAAGAACGGCGAAATCGCCGCTGAGCTGGCCCAGCTGGCCTATTCCATGGGCGACTTCGACCTGGCCTTGAAGCCCTTGCGGGCCATCACACTGATGGAAAAGCCCGGCCCGATCACGCGCGTCATGGCACTATTGTGGGAGGCCAGAATCGAATACGAGCGCGGCAACCGGGCCAAGGCCGAACTGTGGGCCAAAAAAGCCCTGCGCGAAGATCCCGGCTTTACCGAAGCCCAGGAATTCCTCAATCAGATTCAGGGCTGAGATCAGGGGACGGATTTTTCGCGTCCCCCCTCATGGCGCCGGGTCAACCCTAGCCGTCCTCGCTGGGTGCAGTCCGCTACACTGGTTTCAGGCAGGTTGTCGCCGAGGGTATCTTGGATCGTGTAATCTAGCCTTGCCCCGTAGGCAAAGAGAGGCTGCTTTCCGTCGCCGTCGTTGAGCGGAGTTTGGCACGGCTCATTGGGCCATGAGAACGATAGACGGCCGGTAAAGTCGTGCCCGTCAACGGCGAACAATACGTCGGCGATGCCCGCCCCCTCACTGCCCGGCAGCCAGGCCGCGACAAACCCGTGCGAACGGTTCAACTCGTAGTTTACGTACAGAGGCCGACCCGATAGGAATACTGTTACGATGGGGAGGTCGTCATCGGCCGTGCGAATCGCATCGATGACCGCCCGATCTTCGGGATAACGAAGTCCGTGTTCCAGGGTCTTGGGTCGCTCTTTCCACTCGGGATCGAAGGTGCAATCGCCGATCCCTGGTACGATATCGCCGCAGAACTCCGCGTACGGAGCCTCACCGATGACGACGATGGCAACGTCGTGAGTATTGTCCTGGACGTCCGTAGCAGCCTCGTTAAAGGTGACTGTACCGCCCCCCGCGTCGACTGTGGCCTGAATTCCGGCGAGGATCGAGTCGGCTTGAAGAAAGTCGCCGTTGGTCACCCCGGTGCCCTGCCAGGTGATCGTCCAGCCGCCGCTCTGGTGCTTGATACTGTTGGCCGCCTTGCCGGCGACGAGCACGTTCAGATTGCTTGCCAGCGGCAGCACTGGCGGCAGATTGCTGGCCCTTGGCTTGTTCTTGAGCAGGACTATCGACTTGCGAACCGCTTCGCGGGCCACCGCGCGGTGCTCGGCAGAAGCCAAGATACCGAAATCGCCGACCAGTGGACGGGTTTTCGGGTCGTTTTTGTTTTTCTGCGGACCGAGCAGGCCAGCGCGCATTTTCACCCGCAGGATACGCCGCACTGCTTCGTCGATGCGGGCCTCGGGCACGTCCTCTGCTTTCACTTGCGCGATCGTGTTCGCGATGAATGCGGGCCAGTCGTCGACCGACGGGATCATGAACATATCGACACCCGCCAGAATGGCCTGTGGGCAGCTCTTGTTGTTGCATCCGTCCACCTGTCCATGGGCGTTCCAATCGCTGAGCAATATACCGTCGAAGTGGAACCTGTTTCTCAACACGCAGGTCAACAGGTAGGCCTGCCCGTGCACTTTCTTGCCCTGCCATCGGTTGTAGGACCCCATGATCACCTGGGCCCCGGCCTTGATCGCCGCGGGATATCCCGATGCGTGCAGCGCGATGAGGTCCGCCTCGCTGGCTAGGTTATCGCCTTGATCCGCCCCGCCTTCTGTGCCGCCGTCGCCGACAAAGTGCTTGGCGGTTGCAATGACCCGTCCGGTACCGAGCAGCCAATCCTGATCACCGATCTTGCCCTGAAGACCTTTGACATAGCGATCGGCATATGCCGCAACAATATCCGGCTTTTCGGAGAAGCTCTCGTACGTGCGCCCCCACTGGTCGTTGCGAGCCACGGCTATGGTCGGCGAGAAGTCCAGCTCAATGCCGGTCGCCGCGATCTCTCTGGCCGTGACCCAGCCGATTCGCTCGATCAAGTCCGGATCGTTGGCAGCGCCGAGGCCGATGTTGTGGGGAAAAATAGTCGCGCCAATGATATTGGCATGGCCATGGACGGCATCTGTGCCCCAAAGGTAGGGGATCGCGACATCGACACCAGACGGGTCGACCGAAGCCTCGTAGAACGCCTGCGCCAGGGTGACCCAGTCTGCCGGGGCAGACCGCGGATCATTGCTCGGAAAGGAGTTGCCGCCGTTCAGGACTGCCCCCAGGCGGTACGTTCGTACCTCGTCGGGGCGGACGTCGGGGCGGTTCATCGCGTAGTTCTGCCCGATGTCTGCCATGACCATTTGTCCGACTTTTTGCTCCAGCGTCATGTCGGCGAGCAGGTCGCTGATCGCGTCCTCGATGTCCTGGTTGGTGGCAAACACAGGGTCGATCTCCGCCCAGCGCGACAGGTCGACGTCCAGGCCATCGCTGCGCAGCTGGGCCTCTACCTCATCGCAGTCGACCTCAAAGAGGTCCTGGCCACCAGCGTCTATACCGCTGTCGGGGCTGTCACGATTGGTGTTATCACCACACGACGCGAGAATCGATGACGAAATTAGAACACTACATTTGAGAATTTCGGCGATTCCTATACGCATACTTCGCACCATCTCTCGTTGAATTACCCAAGGCGGGCCATTGTAGTGAAACCGGGTCACAATACAAGACAAGACGGCAGAGGCGTGCAGCCGAGTAGAATTCGCGTGGCAACGCAAGACCTTGGGTCGAAGATCCCGACCGTTAATCATCCCCAGGAGCGGGTTTGGCTGGGAGACCACGCGTCCGGATTCCTTGGAGACCACAATCCCGGAAACCGCAAGCCCAGGACCAACATACGATTATGAACCTGGAGACCAGCTCCTAGTTTGCTCCGGTCCAATACCTTTTCCGCCCCAGCTCTGTGCGTCGGCGGCCGTCGTGCGGCCTTGCCCGATTCAGATGGCCACGCGAATCCGCCCGTGTTCGCGAGACTGAAACGCGAGGGCAAACCTTTCGCCAAAATCTTACCCCGGGCCGCTGGGACGCGATGAGCGGTTTTGCCGTAGCTGCGCTCAGCTCGACATCATGTCGGCCATGCGCTTGTGCATTTCCTCGCGCGAGACCTGCTCGATCACTGCACAGATGGTCCAGCGGTTGCCGCCGACGTCTTTGACCGTGGCCGAGCGATAGCCGTAGAACTGGTTTTGCGGCTCGCTGACCGAGGTGGCTCCGGCTTCGACAGCGCGTTTGTAGATCTCGTCCACCGCATCGCCGTCGTCGACGTAGTAGGACAGCGACGCCGGCATGGGGTCCATTCCGGGCATGGACTCGCCGAGCATGACCACCGAATCGCCGAGCATGACCTCTGCATGGGCGACGACACCGCCGGGACCGTCGTAGCGGTCCACGACCTTGCCACCGAACGCTTGCTCGAGGAACGGGATCACCCTGGCCGCGTCTTTGACCACGAAGCTGGGCGTGATGGTGTGATGTCCTTCCGGACGGGGCAGCTTGGGCATGGGTTCACCTCCTGGCCGGGTACGATAGCGGCTGGACTAGCACCCGTATACTGTCCCGAACCAGATTTGCGCCAGCACTGTCGGCCGGACGTCCCGGCGAGGAACGCGAGGCCCACTACGTACAGAGCGGAGCGGCCGGGCGGCCGACTATTCGATCGGCCGCAAGCTGTGAAAACTATGTCGGGCACCACTGGTCGGGCACTGGTGTGGACAAAAATCGCCAACCGCGATGCATATACCGCCGAGCCATTCGTCAGACTCCGCACCGACAGACTCCGCAATCACGAAAGGAGGCTCATATGCTAACCCCTCGCAATCTCGGACTCAGTGCGGCTCTGCTGGCTCTTTGCGCGACCGCCGGCGTGGCCGGCGCAGATCGCCCGAATGATCGGGCTGCCGCAAACCGATACCACTATGTCGATGACCGGGACCACTACGTCGATGAAAAGGACTACTACCGCGAGCCCGGCCTGTCCCCCTATCACAGCTATGATCCAGTGCGAGCACGAGCGACTGTCGAGCGTCGCATTGCTCGCCAAAAACACCGCATTCGCGACGGAAAACGGGTTGGCGATCTGACCCGCAGCGAACTTCGATGGCTGCGCTGGAACCATCGCCGCATCAAGAGCCGTCTGGCGCGCTACACGTATGATGGCTACCTGAGCCCCCGTGAGCACGCCAAGATGATCAAGCTGCTGAACCGCGCCTCGGCGCAGATCCGCCAGGCGCGACAGAATCACAAGCGGCGCTATTACGACGACGATTACCGCCGCGTTCCCGATTTCCGCATCCAAACCTCCTTTGCCCATTGATGGCGACGTCACGACCGGCCGGGTTCCCCGGTCGGTCGTATCGACACCGCATCGATCTGATCGGCAATACGCCAGCCACCCGATGCAGTTTCGACGACCTCGCGGTCGCCGAGCAGCTCGCGCAGCGTTTTGCGCAGCCGCTTGACCGCGACATAGACTGTATTGCGGTGACGCAGCGGGTGATACTGGCGGCCCCCCCACACGTCGCGAAATAACTCCTCTGCAGTGACAACAGCCCCCTGTCCCTCGATGAGCCGGGCCAGAAGCTCACAGGCGATGGGCCTGCCCTGGTCGGCACGACTCCCTCGCTCTACTGTGATGGTTGCCCGGGCGGGCTCGACCACCAGATCTCGACGGGCGCGCTCTTCGCTGGCCTCGCGCTCGGACACCAGGCGAGTGCGCACGCGCTCGACCAGGTAATACCGGACCCCTCCGGTGAATCCCAAAGCGGCGACCGCGGCGCGTTCGCCGGGCAGAATCACATCGTCGTCAGCACGGGCCAGGGCCGCCCGAAGGGCTGCGATCTCGGGTCGGTCGACGTAGGCCTCAAGGGTGCGCACTGCCGCGACGAGATGGGCGTGAGCAGCTTCGCTGTCGCCATCTCGGTTGAGCAGAGCTGCGCGAACCAATGATGACCGCGCGACCACGCGCGGATACCCTTGGACTTCGGCCAGATGTTCGGCCCGAGCCAGCGGCTGTTCGGCCGCCACGAGATCGGTACTCGTCCCCCTTGCGGCCAGAGCGGCGGCCAGGGCGACCGCAGCGCGAGCCTCGAGCAACATCCGCTGGTTGGCCGCATAGCCGCGCCAGGCCGCAGTCGCGGACTCGACAGCGAGATTCAAGTCGCCGCCCATGAGTTCGATGGACGCGCGTTCGAGCTGTGCGGGTAGAAGATAGTGATCCGCACCGATCGTTGCAGCAAACGCGATCGCCTGCTGATGTTGCGCGCGCGCCCCGGCCAGATCGCCTCGCGCGGCGAGAACCCGCATGAGCACAGTATAGGCCAGCCAACGCGCGTGGCTCCGCTCCGGCTCCATGGCGATTACCGCTCGGGCCATTTCGCTGGCCTCATCCATACGGCCGGCGGCCAGCAATGCACGGGCGTGGCATGACGCCGCGCTGGGCACGAAGGACTCGAACTCGCTCTGCCGGGCGATGTGCAATACATCGCCCGACACTCGCAGAGCGGCGTGAAGATCGCCCTGGCCAATCAGGGTCCGGCACAGGTAATAGCTGGCAATGCCCGTCATCAGCTGATCGGCGTGCTGGGCCAAATAGGCGGCGCTTCCCTCCAGCGCAACCCGGGCCTCGCGCAGTCTGCCCTCAGCATAGCGAACCACACCGGTATACAGCGACACCAGCTGCGCGCGCAATGCGCTGGCGTGGGTCGATTGAGCATCGATGCTGTCCAAAAGAGAACGCGCAGTGCTGATGTCGTTGCACTCGGCCCGGGCCAGCGCCTCGACGGTTTTTAACAGCACCAGTTGATCGTCGACGCCAGCTCCGGCCAAACCGCGCGTGGCCTCGTGGCATGCTCTGGCACCCTCGGGAAAGCGCTCTTCGAGAACAAACGACAGTGCCATCGACCAACCCCAGCGAGCCCGCTCGCGCGCGTTTTGCGGCTCGAACTGGGTCATGGCGGCGTCGAGTACAGCCCGGGCCTGGTCGTTGAGGCCGCGCAATGAGCGGATGTCGGCCAGTTCGACCGCGCTGTGAAAGCGCTCGCTCGCCGACGCGGCCCGCCGGCGGGCCGCGACAAAATGCTCTTCGGCCCGGCGCAATCTACCCCGCCGGCGCGCGATGTCACCGGCCAGGGTGAGGTAGCGATACAGTCCGTCGGCCCCGCGCCGGGCCACCCGATCGAGCAACTCGGCCGCCTCGTCGAACTGCGATTTCCGGATCGATATGCGAGCCCGCATGAGATCCACCGCAATGAGCTGATCGCCGGTCAACGCACCGGCCAGAGTGGCCAGCGCCTCGAGCAGTAAATGGTCCAGCCCGGCCGCCGAAATAGCCGAATAACTGTCCTCAGCCAGAGCCCATGCCGATATTGCGTCGCCGGCGTCGATGAGATGGTAAATGGCGTCGACCGCGTCCAGGCCGTTGTTTTGCGTATCGGTCCGAAAACGGCTCTGGTACAGGCCAGCGGCGACGCGATGGGCGAGGTGGAGGTCGGCATCGCAGACCTGGCGGAGCAGAGCGTCGCGTACCAGATCGTGCACCATGACCTCGCCGCGGCTCACGTCGAGCAAAAATCGCCGCACCAGATCGCGCACCGCGGCCTCCGCGTCGACCTGGTCGTTGCTGCTCTGCATTGCGGCGCCTATATCCGCGATTGCAAGCCGCCCGCGCAGAATGGCACAGAGCAGGAGAAAACACCTCAGCTCGGGCGTGAGCTCGCGCAGAGTGGCGTCGAGCGTGGACTCCGAGGCAGGTAGCTCGCCCGAGTTGATGACGAGCAGACGCTGGACAAAGAACGGACTGCCCCCGGACAGTCGGAACACTTCGTCGGGATCCGGTCTGTCTATGCCCAGACGCCCGGCGAGCTGGGTCACCATGGCAGCCGTGTCCCGGGCGTCGAGCGGAGCCAGGCGAGTGATCACCGGGGTGGGCGATCCCGCGGGCAGGTCGATTTCCAGCTGCGATGCCGCAATGATTCGACTCTCGCGCACATGGCGGGACAGATACCCCAGCACGGTGGCGGCATGGGCCCCATCGAGGTAGTGCAGGTCATCGATGAACACAAGCGCCGGTCTGGCATCGAGGACCCGGGCGGTCTCGGCAAGCTCGTCGTCAAAACCCGCGGTCATCGCCGCTCCGGCCGGCGCTCTGTCGCGCGGGCCGAGCCGAGCTCCCATCGCCAGGCGCAGGCGAGTCAAGGCGTGAACCGGCGTCATGCCCGGACGCACCTGCAACAGAATGGTAACCGTATCGCGCCAGCGGGCCTGTTCACGCGCCTGCTCGATGAGCTTGTAAACGAATTCGCTCTTGCCGATACCGCCGACGCCGTAGACCAGAAACAGGATCTCGCGATCGAGCCATTCGGAGACACGAGCCAATTCATCGCCGCGCCCGACGTACGTGCGTACGCTGCGCGGAAATGGAGCTGGCTTGGCCACAGCGGGCATTGCGCATTAACCGTACCCGATTCAGTATGCCGGTGGGAATGTCCCATTGACTCTCGGCGTCGCGCTGGCCGATTCTGCTCGAACTGTGAGTACTCCAACCTGTGATTTGATCATCGTCGGCGGCGGCATCACCGGCGCTGGGATCGCGCGGGACGCAGCGTTGCGTGGCCTCAAGGTCACGCTGCTGGAAAAAAGTGACTACGGGTCCGGAACGTCGTCCAAATCCTCCAAGCTGATTCACGGCGGCTTGCGCTATCTCGAGCACGGCGAAATCGGTCTGGTCTTCGAGAGCGTGAGCGAACGGGCGGTACAACTCCGCGTGGCGCCTCACCTGGTCAAGCCGTTGGCCTTTCTGGTACCGATTTACGAGGGCAGCACCCGGGGACTGGAGATGGTCAACCTGGGACTGTGGATCTACGACACCCTGGCCCTGTTTCGCGCGCCCAGGCTGCACAAAACGTTTCGCGGGGCCAAGGCAGCGGAACTCGAGCCGCTCATTGCCAACGAGGGTCTGGTCGGCGCGATCGAGTACTACGACTGCGTCACCGACGATGCCCGGCTGGTCCTCGAGAATGTCATCGACGCGCAAGAGCACGGCGCCGATTGCCGGTCCTACAGCGAGGTGGTGAGCCTGAAACGCGACGACAGCGGCCGGGTACGCGCGGTAGAGGTGCGCGATGTATTGACCGGTGCCGAGGAAACACTGTCCGCCCGGCTGGTCATTCTGGCCGCTGGAGCGTGGACCGATGAGGCGGCCAAACAGCTCGACATCGATGTGGGCCGGCAACTCCTCCGTCGCACCAAGGGGGTGCACCTGGTGTTTCCCCACGAGAAGCTACCGCTGCGCCGCGCTGTTACTCTCACCTCGCCGCTGGATGGCCGGGTGATGTTTGCCATTCCGTGGCGTGGTCGCACTGTACTGGGCACGACCGACACCGACTTCGAGGGCTCGGCCGACCAGGTCGATGCCGACGAGTCCGATGCGTTTTATCTGTGCGAGAGCGCGAATCGATGCTTTCCCTCGGTCGACTTTCGACCCGAGGATGCCATCTCGAGCTGGGCCGGGTTGCGACCTCTGATCAACGACCAGGGGGCTGAATCAGAGGGCGCGGTTTCCCGCGAGCACGAGGTTTTTGTCCGCGACGACGGCATCATCATCATCGCTGGCGGCAAGCTCACGACCTATCGGCGCATGGCCAAGGAGGTCGTCCGAGTCGCGATCAAATGGCTGAAGCGCCGCGACAAAGAGGAGTTCAGTCGGCGCAAACTGCACAAGCCGCGGACCAAGAAGCGCCCGCTTCCGGGTGCCATCGGTCTCGACGAGCCCAGTGTGGACGGGATCAAAAAGCTGGCCCGACAGATCGCCGAGGAGCACGAGGTCGACTACGAGACTGCCCGGCACCTCACCCATACCTATGGGGTGCGGGCACGCATGCTGGCCAAAATGATCGACGAGAACGACGCACTGGGGCTCAGGATGCAGCCAGATCTGCCCTATGTGTGGGCCGAGGTCGAGTTTGCTGTCCTCCACGACCTGGCCCGAACCGTGGACGACGTGCTGTCGCGGCGGATTCCGCTTTTGCTCGTGGGCTACTCTCGCGGTCTCGACGTGCTCGACCGGGTCGCTACCACGGTCGGTCGACTGCTCGACTGGAGCGACGAGGAACGCGCGCGTCACATCGAGCATTACCGCACCGTGGTCGCCGCGGCCCTGCGCTTTCAACCCGCAGCACTAAGTACCGCGATCCGCAAGTAAGTACCCATTACGGCCGACCAGCCCGCCGATGGCTGTGTTGCTCATCGGTCACGTAGGCCCACTATGCTCCCTCTTCGCGCCTTGCCCTCGACGCGCTGGACCGACCCTACTGGGCACTTA
>JAKSDA010000153.1 GCA_022360315.1 Pseudomonadota bacterium | reverse complement strand
TCGGCACATCCGGCACCATCACCACCGTGGCCGGAAACGGATCCCGCATCCACAGCGGCGATGGTGAAAAGGCCACCGACGCCGGATTTGCCCGCCTGCGCAGTGTGTCCGTGGGGAGGATAACAGCCTGTACATCGCCGAGCTCTACGGCCACCGCATCCGCCGGGTCGCCCCCGATGGCATTGTCACGACCATTGCCGGCGCAGACGGGTTGGTTTGGCAACTTGGCAGTGAGTCCGACTTTGGCTGCGTCCGTGGAAAGACCTTCTGCTTGCAATGCGCTACTCTCGTCCTGAGTGGATACAATGAAAGATAGGCGATCTAGCAAAGGCTCCAAAGGCGGCAGACCTCTCGTCCAGCGCAGAGCGACTGCACCAGGTAAAAGCTCTACGGTCCAGAAGCGCTACGGTCATCTTGTTCAAGCCAAGCGCGGGCCCTCAGAAGCACAAGTTCACAAAGCCGCCGTCAAGGGTATCTCTGGGGCTGGAACAAGTCTTCCGCACGCCGACAAGATTCAAGCATCGTTTGGCATCCATGAGGTGTCCGGCATCCAAGCTCACCTTGGGCCTGCAGCCAAAGATGCCTGTGACGCGATGGGTGCGGAGGCGTATGCCACTAGCGAGTCCGTGGCGTTTCGCGGGTACACCGGACTTGCGCACGACTGCACATGAGGCTGCACACGTCGTGCAGCAACGCAAAGGCGTTTCGCTCACCGGCGGTGTAGGCCAAGTGGGCGATCATTACGAGCGACAAGCGGATGCTGCCGCAGATGCCGTAGTGCGTGGAGATTCGGCGGAAGAACTGCTTGGTGCAGGCATCGCGGAACCCAAAACAGCTGCCAACGATGTACAGCTGATGAAAGTTTACCGAGTTGGCTCTTCAACTGACAATAACCTTACACCACGACCGGGAAAGGACACGGAAGGTCCCAAGCGCGGACTTTCGACGTTTGAGACTTTGGAAGAGGCTGCTCGTCCTGGTGGCAAAGCGCAGGAAATAGAGACCGATAACCTGAGCAATCTCGACGCTATTCAGAATGGAAGCGGTAGTAATACGCATGTCTCGATTCGACCTGAGCGCCAAGAGCAGCTTGAGGAGTGGGCAGCTGCGCGTGGATCCGATGAAACTCACGCTTACACCGCTGAGGTACGAAGTGCCATTACGCAGGAAGTGAGGCGCGAAAAGAAATGACCACCGAAGCGCGGCGAAAACGGCTACGAAGTGTCTATGACGAGGATTTGGGCGCTGTCGGCGATGATCTGCTGTTATTCTTGCCTTCGGACAAGGGAGATACCGAACCGGTAGCACGCCTGGAAAGCCTCACCAATGAGCAGACGCGCGATATACTGCCATTCTTGTTAACGTGGATACAAGACTACAATTGGCCGGTCGCAAAGGCCATTCTTCCTTGGCTGCTCAAACAAGGGGAATTGCTCGTTGAGCCAATAAAGCGTATCTTATCATCTGGCGATGAAATCTGGACCTACTGGGTTCTAGATCTGCTCGTGCGAGACCTGCCGATCAAAGATGCATTTGTCGACGACCTTGTTCGCTTAGCCGCGAGCGAAAGCGAAGAGGACATTCACTCGGTAGCTCAAGAGATACTTGATTCGATGCGCTAGCCTCGCATTCAATGGTATTTCGCGTGGACGGACAGTGAAGCGCAGTGGCCAGCTCGTTTTGTCAGACTCAATACCCACCGGCGCAGTCGGGTTGGTTTGGCAACTTTGGCGGGAGCGGGAAGTCATTCCGTTTCAGCTGGTTGTGAAGACAGGCGAATAAGAGCCGGTCCAAAAACCTCGGACCGAGCCAGAGCGGCGAGGCGCGCCGCCAGTGGGTGGGCGAGGAGTGGACAATACTGGGTGTATTTGACCGACGAGCAAGCCCGCTGGCGGTGATGGATCGCCGCTCTGGCGACGCGGAGAGTTTTTGGACCGGTTCTTACTTGCGAGCGTAGAAATTGACGCTGCCGACGAGAAGGTCGGCGGATAGTTTGGCCTCGGCCGAGGTGCCCTGAAACGCCTTGAAGCGCTCGACAATGCGGCCATCCTTGAAGCCGATGGTTTGGGTGAGTTCGATGAGTTCTGCCTCCGGCAGAGCGCCGGCCACTCAAGCTGCCCACAGATCGACGTCGCTGCGCGCATCGAGAGATAGTTCTCGCTGGACCACCACGTCGGCCAGAAAAAGCTGTCCACCGGGCTTGAGAACACGAAAAACCTCGCCAAATGCCGCCTTCTTGTCCGGGCTCAGATTGAGAACTCCGTTGGACATCACCGCGTCGATGCTGGCATCGTCAACAGGCAATTTTTCGGCTGTTCCGGCGCGGATATCGACGATCTCGTCGACTCCGGCCTCGGTCGCCGCAGCTCTGGCTCGCTCGCACATGGCTGGCGTCATATCGACGCCGATGGCCCGACCGGTCGGCCCGGTCCGGCGCGCCGCTAGCAGAAGGTCCATGCCGGCACCGCAGCCCACGTCCAGAACGCTCTGCCCGGGCTGGATTGTGCCGATACGGTGCGGATTGCCAACTCCGGCGAACGGCTCCACCGAGCTCAACGGCAGAGATTCGAGTTCCGCCCGATCGTAACCGAGCAGCGTGCACGCATAATCAATACCGCGGTGAAAATGATACTCGCCGTGGGGCTGGTGCGCGACTCGATCATAGGTCGCGCGGATTTTTTCGCGCAAAATGTCCACGTCCAAGTTGTCTGGGCACGTCGCGGCCATCGATCACCTCGCTTGACTCGACAGTACAATCAATCAAGCGTATCACGGAGCGCAATGTGCGCCCAATGAAGATGTGTGGTGGCCGCAAGGATGTGGTTGTCTCATGAGACGACTCACGTGCGCTCGGCAAATTTGCCCAGTAAAGTACGTGACTGCAGCAGGCGACTGTAGTCAGTGGGGCAATCAATCGACGGCGCGAATGGATTCGCGCAGCCCAAAACGCGGTTGAAAGCCGAGTTCTGCCCGCGCTCGGCTTCCGTCTACCATGCACACGAAGCGGACAAAGTCGGCCTCGAGCATGGAATCCCCTGCCCTGCTTCGATCGGCCTTACCGGCACGGCCCACGGCCAACCGCCATAAAGGCCCGGCCAGGAGGTGGGGGATGGGCATTCGGCGCCGCCCGAGTTCCCTGATGATGACGGATAGGGGTATCTGCCCGGGCCCTGTGACGTTGTAGATACCTCTCGTGTCTCGGCTGAGTGCACACGCGATGACCTCCGCAACGTCTTGTTCGTGGATGACTTGCATCATGGGATCGAAGCCGAGCAGGGTGGGGATGATCGGCCGGCGCAGGTAGTTTGACGCGGCGCTGCGCAACCTGCCCAGAATGTGAACCGGACGCAAAATAGTTACCGCGATATCAGTCGTGGTCTGCATAAAAGACGACGCGGCCGCATCGATGTCGATCGTATCGCGCATCCAGGCATATGCGGGCGAAGCTCGCAGCGGCGCGTCTTCACGCAAAAACTGCGTATTCTCTGGACGCGGGCCGTATACGCTGGCCGACGACAGAACGATGACCTTGCGTACTGAATGGGTCACGCAGGCGTCGAGCAGACGCGCTGTGTCGAGGGCGTCGTGGACCCGAGAGTCGTCCCCGAGCCTGTCGGGCGCTTCGGGTGCTCCCAGGTCGATCACCGCTTCGACATCGCGGTGGCGCAAAATCGCGCCCACCGGGTCGACCGGCGAATCGAGCTGATGGTACTCCATGGCCGCGCTGGGGTCTGGCAACCGACCGGCGCCGATACCCACGACGTGGTACTGCTGAAGTCGGCCGAGACGCTCGGCCACGAGCCGCGCCATGTGGCCATTGGCGCGGGTGATAACCACCCTGCTCCTGGCCAGTCGAGCGGCCGGCTCGACTGCCGATCCATTACCAGAAGACATATCTGCGTTCCTCGAGGCCGCGCTCGATCATCGATTGAATGCGCTGTTTGACCGCGGCGACATTGTCGGCGACTGCGTTGTCATCGCTGGCGTCGCCGGTGAAGGTGAGTGGCTCGCCAAAGTACATACGGTATTTGGCAGGCAGGGGGATGACGGGAAAAAACGGCGGATAGGGCACCACGGGAAACGAGGGTGCCCCGAGCAGCCGGGCGATGGGCCAGGCATTGATCGCCGGAGCTTGCTCTTCGGCTCCAATGATTGCCATCGGAACGACGGGGGCACCGGTCTGCAGGGCCAGACGCATGAAGCCGCGACCGAATCGGGTCAGCTGATAACGCCTGGAGAATGGCTTGGCGATGCCTCGAGCGCCCTCGGGAAATACCAGGACCAGCTCTTCGTCCTCGAGCAGGCGGAGACAGTTGTCCGGAGTTCCGACGATCTGGCCCCAACGGCTGAGCAGGTACGAGGCAAACGGCACCCTGGGAATGAATCGCTCGAGCGTGGAGCGAACCACCCGCGGCTGGGCTGGCTCGAGAAAGATAGCCATGACTGTCATGAGGGCGTCGAAAGGCAACTGCCCCGAGTGATTGGCCACAAGCAGACAACGACCGCGCGCAGGCACGTTTTCGCAACCGTGGACTTCACAGCGAAAGTAGCTGCGATAGAGCCAGCCGGCGATCACCGCCGCGTAGCTCAAACTCTCCTTGCTGCAGCCAAACGGATCGTAACCGTACTCGTTATCGTCGAGGTCAAGGGCTTCGAACCGCTGCATGATGTCGCGGCCGAGCCGGCGTTGGACGAGCCGATCCATGCGGCGCTCTAACCAGCCCTTGGTCTGCATAAACGGCAACGCTAATACAGGCCGCGCTCGAGTGTCAATATGACCTCACACCACTTTACCTGCACACGGTCACGCGGAATTTCTGCAGGCGCTCGGTTTCGGGATGCGCTGCAAGTGTATCTGCACCGTCCCACTCCTCGAAGATGCGGAACCGATTCTGGTGTGCAGACTGTACGACAGGCAGCTGGACGCTTCGCGCATTTGCAGAGACAACTCGGTAACAGCCGAGATGGCTCCATCGCGGCTCTCGGCGGCGACCTCGATCTCACCCGATACAATGATCACGGCGTCTCTTTGTGCCGTCATACCACAAACGCCGATCTACAGGCTGATCCCGGCCCACCGACGGGATCGCCAGAGCCCGGCCAGCACCAATGCCTGCCCCGAGCGATAGCAGATCTGGGCGATCCAGATGCCCATAAAGCCAAATTCCAGAACTGGACCGATCAGGTACGCGGCGGGCAGAAACACGACCCATTGCGCAGTAATCGAGACAATCATGGCCATACGGGTAGCTCCCGAGCCGATCAGAGCATTGAGAAATACCAGCCCCATGACGTCGAGGGGGATGGCGGCACCGGTCAACCGAAGTGGCAGTGCGGCCAGGGCCAGGGCGACCGGTTCGTCGTGAAAGAACGCCTCGAGCAGAGTCTCCGGGATCAAGAACATCGGCAGGGCGATGACCGCGACAAACATCACTGCCACACGCGCTACATCCCAGCCCCACTTGGTGGCGTCGTCGATATCACGCCGCCCCAAGGCCTGGCCGACCAGAGACGTTGCGGCCAGACCCATTCCCAAGCCGGGCAGAACGGCTACCAATACGATGTTGATCAGGACGTTGGCCGCGGCGAGCTCATTGGTCCCGACCATGCCGATGATGATGAAGAGCGCAGTTATCCCGGCGGCGAAGAACATCTGCTGCACGCCCGACGGAATCGACAGTCGCAGCATGATCTTCATGGTAGCAAGAGAGGGCAGACCGTGCAGGAATCCAGCTTTGCGAGCATGGCGCCAGCCCAGGTAGAAATAATACGCCGTACCCATATAGGTGGAAATCGCCGTACCGGCAGCGGCTCCGGTCGCACCGAGGGCCGGTGCGCCGAATGCGCCGAAGATGAGAATGTAACTGATAACCGCGTTGCTGGTGTGCATGAAGAGCAGGGTCCGCATGTAGAGGCGGGACATGTTCACTCCGTTCCAGTAGCCGCGGAACGAAAAGTTGCACCCGATCGCGATCATGCCGAGAAGGCGTATCTGTAGGTACTCCGAGCCAATTTCGACCACGTTGGGGTCGTTGTTCAGGATCTGAAAGATGGCGGGGGCCAAAAGGAAGAGTGCGATGGACAGCGGCGTGGCAAGACAAAAGACCATCAGCAGGCCGCCATTGAGTGGCACCGCTGTTTCGTTTTCCCGGCCCTCGCCCTTGCGCCGAGAGGCCATGGCCTGCACGCCCGCGGCCAGCCCGATGATAAAACTGGAGGCGAGAAAATGGGCAAATCCACCGAGACCCACCGCTGCAACCGCGTCTTTGCCCAGCTGGCTGACCATGAAGGTGTCGAACAGATTGAGCAGAGTCTGTGAGCCCATACCACCGATGATCGGGAGGGCCAGCGCCATGATCTGCTTGAATCGAGCACGCTCGACCTCGAGCGGCCCCCAGCCAACAGTCGGGGTAGTGATCACAATGATGCAAAACAACGGTCCCATGCACTAGCTCGGGAGGCAAGGGGCGCGGTCTGCATCTTGTCTGAAGTGGCCTCTTGCTGCAGCGGGCCGATGCAGAAATAACGTGTCAGGCCGCTATCGGCCCGGTCGGGTTGATCAGCAGACGTCCAGCCACTGGTCGCCCAATTGAACGGAAATGCCCCCCCGCATTCGCCTCACCAATGCTCGCGCAGCGGCCCGTGCTTTTGCATGACCAGATCGACCGCATCGAGAAGTATACGCTGCTTGACCGGCTTCTCGATGACGACATTGTCTTCGCGCACCGTGCCGATGA
This sequence comes from Pseudomonadota bacterium, assembly GCA_022360315.1. Classification (GTDB taxonomy): domain Bacteria; phylum Myxococcota_A; class Polyangia; order Haliangiales; family Haliangiaceae; genus JAKSDA01. The sequence continues at coordinate 12,395 of JAKSDA010000153.1, read as the reverse complement.
AATCCTTGGCGTGGTCGGTGAACGCGCCGCCCGAGCAAAAGACGATACGCTGGACCAGTGCTGGCCAGCGCTGGCTGACGATCTGGTAGAATCGGATGCCGTCGACCTTGGGCATCATGAGATCGCAAATGAGCACGTCAAAGGCGGCATTGTGTTCCAGTGTGGTGATTCCGGCCAGGCCTCCTTCGGCCATCACGACCTCGTGGGAGCGCCTGAGCATGCGGTGGAGAGATTCGAGCAGCATCGACTCGTCGTCGATGAGCAACACGCGGGCGCGGCTGCTCTCAGCGGCGTGGTGGAGTTTGCTGGGCGCTGGCTCGACTGCACAGGGCTCGCACGGGTTCTTGATCGGCAACTTGACCTCGAAACGCGTCCCTTGACCCACAGTGCTGGTCACGCGGATCTGACCGTCGTGCTTTCGGATGATGTCGACGCTGAGCGGCAGACCCAGGCCGGTGCCCTGCCCGCGCGGCTTAGTGGTAAAAAATGGCGTGAAGATGCGGTCCACGTCCTCGGCCGGAATACCGCAGCCGGAATCCTCGATAAGGGTCACGATCTCGTTTTGGGTCGCGAAACTCGATACCCATATGAGATTCTGATCGGCTGCGCCCGGCTCGATGGCCTGGGCCGCGTTGATCAAAAGGTTGGTGAATACCTGGGCCAGCTTGCCGCGGTCCGCGACAATCAGGGGAATAGGGCCGAGTTCCTTGCGCAGCACAGCGCGATGCCGGATCTCGTTGAACGTCATGCTGACAGCAACATCGATGATCTCGTTGAGATCGACCGGCTCGACCTCGTCTCGCTCGATGCGCGAAAAGCTGCCGAGTGCCTTGACGATCTTCGCAATGCGCTCGATGCCGGCCAGGTTGTCCCTGAGCATGGTGCTCATCTCGTCGACCAACGCGTCGACCCGAGCGCGATCGACGATCGAATAGCCGGCCGCCCGGCCGTCGGGCTCGGTTGGAATTCCGCGTGGCATCGCGCGCCGGGACGTCCGGTCGACGCGCGACCTTGTCTCCACAGTGCCGGACGCGTCACTCGCGCGGTCCTTCAGGGCTGCCGAGAGCACTTCTCGCAGGCGCGAGAGATGGTCCTTCAGGGTCTCGAGGTTGCCCTGGATGAAACTGGCCGGGTTGTTGATCTCGTGCGCGACACCGGAGGCCAGCTGCCCGATCGAAGCCAGGCGATCGGCGTGATACAGACGCCGTTGCAGTTCCTCGGCTCGCCTGCGATCGGTGACGTCGCGGATCGACGCCAACCACGCCGATTCGCCTTCCCAGTCGATAGGCGCCGCACGCATCTCGGCCGAGCGCACCCCGCCGTCGGGCAAAGCCAACTCGATCTCTACAATATCATCACCGTGGATTTGAAAGCCAAATGGCCCGCCAATGATCTCATCCCTGCCCCTGCCGTAGAGAACCTCCGCCGCTTTGTTGAGATACGTGACCACCCCCTCGCAATTGACCACAACAATCGCGTCGGCGTTGTTTTCGACCAGAGAGCGAAATTGGCTCTGCAGTCGGCCCCGCTCGGTCGCATGACGCAAACTGCGCCCGAGCGAATCTGCATCGAGAGCGTCTTTGTGGATGAAATCCTGTACGCCGGCGGCCATGGCCTGTTGGCCGAGTTCGTCATCGGCTATGCCGGATAGGACCACGGCGGGAATTCTCGGCGCCGCACCGTGGATTTGCTCGATCGTCGCGATACCCGACGAATCGGGCAAGATCAGATCGATAACGATGAGATCGAATCGCTCTTTCGCCAGCTTGGTCAGCGCCTTGTCGAGCTTGGTGACATGCGTGATGCAGAATTGCTGGTGCGGACAATCGGCGAGGTACTCGCGGAATAGATCGGCGTCGCCTTGATTGTCCTCGATCAAGAGCAAGCTCAGCTCATTTATTCGATCCAACATAGATACCCACAACCGCCCGCAGCGGGCCTGCGCACGACAGTATGCCGCCCGACTTTCAGGCACTCTCAATGAACCTGAAAGCGTGCTGACACATCGCGTTGCCCGGTCTCTTGTTTACCGAGACTTGGTTACTACGACTCTACCTACTAAACATGGCACCTTATGATACTGAGTCGCCGTGTATGGGTCTAGCCCCAAACTCGGATATCTACTGAGAATCTACTACAACATCAAGCCGCTCGAACAAATTACATCTCATCTTGAGCCGCCTCTGTAACGTCGGTCAGCGATCATACTTCGGATTCAACTGTTTCCAGAGTCGAGCGACACCTTTTGCCCATACTGACCGATCGAATAGCCAAATGCCAGACACTCCTCTCCGTGACGACTCCGCTTTGCATGGCCCGCCGGGACCTGTGACCAATCATGAGGAGACGCGATTGCAGCAGTGCACGCATTCAATTCAATAACACTGCGCCAGTAGTAGATATCGGAAAATAACATTGAGAATCATCACACCCCGTGGCCAATTGAGGACCGTATATCGTTGTTGCCCGGTCGATCTCTGCAACGTCGTCGACATGACGTCCAGCGCTGGGACTGCACACTGCATCCGTTCTCGCTCTGCACATCGCCCATCCTTCCGGACTGGTCAGAAAATTGGATAGTAGTCTCACTCCGGCACAACATCGCGGTGATGATCGCGAGCCTGTTGGGTACCGAGCAAATGCCACGAGCTGGGGGTCACATGCGGGTGAGCAAAAAGGCCGGCGCCACTATACCTACACGCCCATACCTCCGGGTCGACATCGGCTTCGCTCGGCGCGACCCGACCAGCACCGGCGGGGTTGCTGATAAACTACCGGGTCGAGCGGGTTTGCAATCGATGCCTCTCTGCGATGAGAGCTGCATCCAGAGCGCGGTGAGCAGCAGTCTGATGAGCAACGCAGAACGACAGTACCAAGAGATTTTCGAACACACCCCGGTGGCTCTGTGGCAAGAGGACTACACGGAGACCTGTGCCCATATCGAGAGGCTCAGAGCGCAGGGCATCACCGACTGGCCGGCATACTTCGACGAGCATCCCGAGAAAGTCAGAGAACTGGCTTCACGAGTGCAAATTCTGGACATCAATCAGTATGCTCTGAAGCTCTTCAGGGCCAAGAGCAAAGAAGACCTGCTCATCTCCATCGACAGGGTATTCGATCCCGAGTCGATGCCGAGCTGCAAAGATCAGTTGATCGCCTTGGCCGGGGGTGACCGGCACTTCGAGACTGAAGTCGCCTCGCGAACATTACAGGGCCAGCGCCTGCACTTGCTCCGGCAGATCCAGATAATCCGCAGTCACGACAGCTGTGTGCGAGGTCTGGTCAGTCTCATCGACATTTCCCGCCGCAAGGAGATGGAAGTCGAACTGCGAGCCATGAATCTCGAGCTGGAGCGCTCCAACCAGGACCTGGAGCACTTTGCCTACCTCGCCTCGCACGACTTGCAGGAGCCGCTGCGCATGATCTCCAGCTACACTCAGCTTCTCGCCCGGCGATATCAGGGCCAGCTGGACGAAAAAGCCGACAAGTTCATCCATTACATCGTGGACGGTGCCAAGCGCATGCAGGCGCTGATCGGCGATCTACTCGAACTCTCTCGGGTTGGAACCGCGAGCAGGACGCTGCGCCCGGTCGATTGTGCCGTGGTGCTGGACCGTGTGCTGGCGAACCTGAGCGGAATGCTCGAGGAGCGCGGGGGCGATGTCACTCATGACGATCTGCCCACAGTCTTTTTCGACTCGTCGCAGCTGGGCCTGCTCCTGCAGAATCTGATCTCGAACGCGTTGAAGTTCCGCGGAAAGCAAGCTCCCCGAGTACATGTCTCGGCCCGCAAGGAGGGAAGAATGTGGATTTTGGCGATACGGGACAACGGAATCGGTATCGCCGACAAGCATCATGAGGAAGTGTTCGAGATCTTCAGGCGACTGCACCTCCGCGAGGAGTACCCCGGTACCGGGGTCGGCCTTGCCATCGCCAAAAAAATCGTCGAGCGGCACGGCGGTACGATCTGGCTCGAGTCGGCGCCGGGCAAAGGCTCCACGTTCTACTTCTCGGTGATGGGTACAAACTGATAAAAACGGTATCATCATGCAAAAAACCATCGAGATCTTGCTGGTCGAGGACAATCCGGCCGACGTCGACCTGACCGTGGAAACCCTCGAACTGGCCAAGATTCGCAACCGACTGCACGTGGTGCGCGACGGCGTGGAGGCGCTGCAGTTTTTGCGTCGCGAGGGTAACTTTGCCGATGTGAGCCGCCCCGATCTCATCCTGCTCGATTTGAATTTGCCCAAAAAGGACGGCCGTGAGGTCCTGGGCGAACTCAAGCAAGATCCCGAGTTGCGGTCCATCCCGGTGGTTGTTTTGACCTCATCGGATGCAGAGCGAGACGTGGTCAAGACCTACGATCTCGGCGCCAATTGCTACATCACCAAGCCGGTGGATCTGGATCAATTCGCCGATGTCGTCAAGTCGATCGAGGATTTCTGGTTCGTCGTGGTGAAACTGCCGCCGAATCCCGATATATAGCCTGTGTGGCCGCCGAAGAGCCGTGCAGCGCTCCGCAGACGTCGTGAGACGTCGTGAGACCTGGTGGCCAGAATAACTCTATCGTCGTCGAGCTCACGGAAAGTCGAGCTGTCATCATGTCAGACCGAGACGGACAGGACAGAAGCGGACAGAAACGAAACGGACAGGGCATAGACATAGAACGGCGATATAAGGAGATCTTCGAGCTCGCTCCGGTGTCGCTATGGGAATGGGATTACAGCGCGGTAGTCGCCGCGATCGAATCCTTGAAAGTCGAGGGGATTCGAGACCTTCGCGCGCATTTTGCCGATCATCCCGAGGTCGTCGGCGAGCTCGTTGCGCTGGCCAAAATCATCAATGTCAATCGTGCCTCGCTGGCCATGTTTGGCGCCGAGTGCAAAGAGCAACTGCTCGGATCAATCGATAGGGTATTTGTGCCAGAGACCTATGCCTTGTTTCGCGATCAGATGATGGCCCTGGCTGACGGTGAATCGAACTTCGCCGGCGAGGCGTTTGCCGACACGCTCACCGGTACCCGGCTCTATGTCTACCTCACCCTGACCGTGCTGCCACCGCGCGACAGAGTTACCACGGTTCTCGTCACAATTTGGGACATCTCGCGGCGCAAAAAAGCCGAGGATGAACTCGCAGCTCAGGAAATGCTGTACCGTACCTTGACCGAGTCGATCCCGCACCTGGTCTGGATGGGTGATTCGCAGGGCAAGATCACCTACTGCAACCGAGCGATGTGTGAAGCGACCGGCATTTCTCTCGACCAGGCCCGTGGTCGCGATTGGATCGAGACCGTCCATCCCGACGATCGAGACAAGATCCTGGCCATACGCCAAAGGGCACAAGAGCAGCGCAATTCGTACCGCGGTGAATACAAATTTCGCGCCGCCGATGACTCTCATCGCACGGTTTCCTTCATCGACACTCCGGTGACAGACCGAAGCGGCGAGGTGGTGAGCTGGGTCGGCATCAATACCGATATCAGTCAGCTCAAGGAGACCCAGGAACAACTGCAGAGCGCGTTGGAGCGGCCCAACCGCGAACTGTCACAGATCACCCATGTGGCCTCTCACGACCTTCAAGAGCCGCTGCGAATGGTGGCCAGCTATGCTCAGCTGCTCAAGCATCGCTATGCCGAAAAACTGGATCAAAAGGCCGACAAATACATCGGCTATCTGGTGGAAGGAGCGGTGCGAATCCGCCAGTTGATCCGCGATTTGCTCGCCTTTTCAAACGTCTCTATCGAGGGCAAGGAGCCGGTCGAAACCGACTCGGGCAGGGTCGTCTCCGCGGTGATATCGCGCATGGAAAAGGAGATCGCCGAGACCGGCGCGACCATAACTCGTGACCCGCTGCCCGATGTCCTGGCCGACCAGGGCCAGATGGTCAAGCTATTTCACAATCTCCTCGGCAACAGTTTGAAGTTTCGCAGCGGCGAAGCACCCCGTATTCACATCTCGGCCAGGCGCGACGGCGCGATGTGCCTGTTTTCGGTCAAAGACAACGGCAAGGGCTTCGACAGCGAGGTCTACGGCGAGAGAGTTTTTGAGATGTTTCAGCGCTTGCAAACCCGGGATCAGTATCCGGGCACCGGAATCGGCTTGACCATTGCGCAAAAAATCGTCGAGCGCCACGGCGGTCGCATATGGGTCGTGTCGCATCCCGAGTCTGGCGCGACGTTTTTCTTCACCTTACCCGCAGTCGGAGTAGAAATCATCGCCGGCGAACCCGACGAGTAATCACTGGCCGGATTCTCGCGATCACCGCGTTACCTGGCCTTGTCGCCGCCGGTGTGCTGCTCGGCAGAATCGAGGGCCAAACTCTTGAACCGAAACCCGGCTCGCTTGCACCAGGTCTCGTCCTTCTGAGCGATGAGAAACTCACCCAGCTGGTCACAGTCCTCGGCCTCGATGGCCAAATACGAGACGATGCGCACTCCGCGCGGACAGTGCGCAGTCAAAAAGTCGCTGCAGAACTGAAGCCAGGTTTGCAACTCGTGCAAAGTGAGCTCGCGCTTTGCGCTCGGCGGTGCGTGGAAGAGACCCCAATCGAGCCACAACACGCGACGGTTGGCCTCACTGGCCAGCGGTGCCACGCGCTCGAACACCTCTTGCATCACCTCCCCGGGCCGGGGCGCTAGCTGCGTTTCCAGTTCGTACTCCAGGTTGCCATAGAGCCGGTCCCGCAATTGGGGAAAGTGCAGCGGGATCCACTGCACCGCTGTGAATCGCTCGGCCTGGCGATCGATTTCATAGCGCAGCCCTTGCCGCAGCATGTCGACATTGCGACCGGGGAGGCCGTAGGCGACGATGGCCAGGACTTGCTGACGGCGACTCTGAGTGAGTTGCCTGAGATAGTCGAGTAACAGCGGCATGATCCTGTCGCGGTCAGATAGGCGAGTGGGCGGCGAGGATTGAGAATCCATATATAAGAGCTCCGCAGGCGGGTTGTTCGTGGCCTCGATGTAATGGCCGTGGACTGGGCGAGATAGGTCATAGGATAATCGTTTTTGTGACGTTTGCGATGGATCCCCACTGCGGCGTCAGCCCAAAACCCCCGCCAGGTCGCTCGACTACACCACACTGAGACGCATTATGCGCAGCTGTCGAGTGCTGAGCACCGAACCCGTATCACCGACACGAGCCAAAGACCACCCAGCTCATTCTCATATGCCCTGTGGCGCCTACCCGATCTGTCAAATGAATGACAATCACCGCTGTTTCGACAGATAGATAGCTAATTGGTGGAATCTTAACGAATTTCTGTTTTTGATGAAATTTTTGATATTCTTATTACTCCAATTACTATTGCTCATAATGTATGTCCCATAATGTGTCCATGGGTTCGATCGAACGCACTCAGTGACCGTGGTAAATTTAAAATATCTATTTGTATATATTTTATTTTTGACCGCGGCCAAAACGAGCACACCATACTGGACAACGACTGCCCAGGAAGCCTGGTGCCACAGGTGCTACACCTGCCTATGCAGCATGCATATGTGGCAGTGACACATTCTCAACCCCACATGTAGGCATAAGTGGGCAGAACAATTGCTCTGCCGCCTTGTCCATAATTGGCCCACAGATTGCTCAATCAGCTGCCGTCGGCGCTGGGAGGCGCCACGAAGTTTTGTTCTCAGCGGAACCGGACCGGACCGATCAGGTGGCCATCAGAAGACGATGATTCGGCTTCTAGCCAATCATAGCCACAAATCGCACATGCCTTTCGCAACTGGATAGATAGACTGAAGAGGATGCGTATTGTGGGCATATCGGCGGATATGCAGCCGGCGTTATTGCAGCGCGATCGGCGGTTCTGAGAGAACATCATATTTTAATTCGTCAAAGGTATTTTGAGAATCCGTCAAGGTCATCCTTGCTGTCATATGGGCGGTATTCGCTCGAATGAGCGGAACTCGTTCAGGTGGACAGAATTCGTTTAACGGGTATCTTTTTTGAATTCGAGGGCATCGAGAGACCGATAAATCAAGGTTTAGTATTTTCGATAAATAGTATCGTTTGATAACAAGGAGGAAATTATGACTATTAGAACAAAAACCATTATTATCATGTATGCAGCACTGGGATTGTCGGCATGTGTCGGCGAGTCGGATCGCGAAGAGGACCTGGTCGCGACCCGGGCGCAGGCCATCGAGGGCGACATCACTCCGGCGGAGGAAGTCGTCGAGGGCGAATCGGCTGACGAGTCGTCGAATTCCGAAACCACGTCGCTCCTGTCCGAGGGGGCGATCACAGTCGATCTCCGGCGGGCCCCGGGTCCCGACGGACGTCAGGCCACCGCGGATGACATTCTCTTTCCATCGACCTGGACCGGTCCCATGTTCTTCAACTACCCCAGTCCCACCGGAGACGAATGGGCGTCGCTGGGGGTGAAATTTGCTCCGATTGACGGTGCAGTGGCGCTGACCAACGCATCTGGCTGCTTTGGCAGTCAAAACAGTTTGCCCTCTGCCAACTGGGATGGCAGCATGCGTATCACCTTCGTCGACCCGGAAACCGGCCAGCGGGCGCTCGCCGACAATGTCACCATCGAGCTCGTCAATCCGCCGGTCACAGTACGGGCCTACGACGCCAGCGGTTCTCTCATGGAGACTCGCCGCCTCACCCGACACCGGGACAACATCTCGATCAACCGGGCGGGCATCGACCGAATCGATATCTCGGGTGATTTCTGGTGCGTGCACGACGCCATCACGTATACGGTCAGGCCCGCCAACAGCGCGCCGGTCGCGGAATGCAGCGATGCGCGAGTCGATGCCGACGAGCAGTGTCAGGCCTGTGCTTCGGTCGATGCCGGTTCGCACGATCCCGACGGGGATACCATCTCGGTCGTCGAGTCGCCGGGGTGTGACTACCAGCTGGGCGAGAACGCCGTGACCTTGACTGCTACCGACGAACACGGCGCTAGCTCCACGTGCACCGCGACTGTCACGGTGATCGATGCGACTCCTCCCACTGTCGATCTGCGCGAGCAGCACAATTTCTACCCGTCCGACTATGAGATGCACGAGTTCAAACTGTCCGACTGTGCCGAATTCCGTGCCGACAACTGCGACGAGCATCTCGACATCGACAGAGCTGGAGAGATCGTATCGATCTACAGTGATGAGGCCGACAAGCACAACGAATACGATTGCGAAAACGACATCGAGATCATCGACAACAGCACGTTCCGGGTGCGCAATGAGCGCGACTCGTACGGCAACGGCCGGGTCTACGGGGTCGACTTCGTGGTCGTGGACTCGGCCGGCAATAGCAGCGAGGTCTACACCTGCCACATCGGTGTCAAGGTCTTCCTGGACGACGGCTGCCACGACGCGCCGGTCGACGATGGCCCGGTCCACGTGGTGTACCGATGAGAGCCCAGCTCAAGACTCGGTCGGATCAACGGCAGTGGCACCGGAGATTCTTGCCGAATGAGGTCAGGCCGGGATAGGCCAGGATAGAATGGGAGGTCCGATTTCGGGCCTCCCATTCACTTTTTCGGCGCTCGAAGCACGTTCGGCCCTTGCCGCTGCGGGATGCAACGTGATGAAGTACCGAGTTGATATGAGCCGCATCGAATACCCTGAACGCGTCCGACTCGCCCGCCTGCCCACCGCGCTCGAACCGTTGGTCCGGACCGGCGAACTCTTGGGCGTGGAGCTCTACATCAAGCGCGATGACACGACAGGCACCGAGTTATCGGGCAACAAAATCCGCAAACTCGAGTTTCTTTTCGCCGACGCCAGAGCGCGAGGTGCAGACACGATCATCACCTGCGGCGGCGAGCAGTCCAATCACTGCCGGGCCACAGCGCTCGCCGCTGCTCGGCTGGGATTGCGCTCGGTCTTGCTCCTGCGCACCGATGATCCGGCGAATCCGCCCGCCCTTTCGAGCAATCTCCTACTCGATCGCCTGGCCGGGGCCGAGCTCGTGTGGATCAGCAGAGCCGAGTGGGCCCGCCGCGCCGAACTGCTGAAGTTCCAGGCCGAGCGCGTGCGCGCTGCCGGCCGCACGCCGTACATCATCCCCGAAGGTGGCTCCAACGCGATCGGCTCCTGGGGCTACGTGCTCGCCGCACAGGAGCTGGCCGACGATCTCGCCCGGCTGCCGGCCAAACCCACGACCATCGTCTATGCTGCTGGCTCGGGTGGCACCGGCGCCGGACTACTCGTCGGCAGCAAACTCCTCGGCCTGGACAAAAAAGATATCCGGATGACCGGCATCTGCGTCTGTGACGATCGGCAGTACTTCGTCGATACGATTCATCGCATCTGCTCCGATCTCGATCAGCAATTCGGCTGTAATGCAGGGGTCGAGCCAACAGATATCGATATAATTGATGGCTATATAGGTCTCGGATATGCAGAGTCGCAGCCGGCTGAACTCGAGGTCCTGTGCGACATGGTCAGACGCGAGGCCATTGTTCTCGACCCGGTGTATACCGGGAAAGCGTTCTACGGACTAGTCAAGGAACTCGAAAGCGATTCGGCCCGCTTTGGTCAGCGGGTCGTATTCTTGCATACAGGAGGGATCTTCGGCCTCTTTCCCTTGGCCGAAAAACTGGCTCAAATAGTCAATTGAGTGGTCGGTCGAGTCAGGTGGAAACGTCTTCGTGGATATCCTCGGGGCCGGCCAAGATCTGGCCCATGTGGTCGACCAGATACCAATTGGGCAGCGTGTCGTGCTGCTCGAAGGCCTGTTGCATCGCCACCATCGCTTCATAAGCGCTGTCGTGGACAGCGATCTCTTTTGCGCCGGCCACACAATCGGGCGCACATTGGTCGAGCTCTACGATGCGGTATTGCATGGTTTTCTCCACGTATGTCGAATTTTGACAGACAGGGACAGGGTCAAATCAAACATTGCCTGTATTTGCAGGGGGTCAGCTAACAGCCAAGAGATTGGGAGATAAATTTTCGACAGTCTTACCCCGGGTAACCACAACTGTGAGACTGTCAAGAGCAAGATCGCCCATTCTGCGACTGACTTCCTGACTGGGGTGCCCGGCCGGTCAAGCGTGCAATAGGGCTCTGCGGTGCCTGGACAGGCCTGTCATGCAAATACTGTAAATTGGGACGGATTGTCTGCACTCCACGCAAAAGCGTGAACGGATGATTTTGGGACACAGTATTCTGCCACGAATGGAGAGAATTGCATGGGGATCCATTCGTCGAGCTCACTGCCCCGATGATTTACCACGTCGTCTGATGCGGTCGTATCTGCTGGGAACCGTTGGCAACACGTCCTGCGCGATAAAACCGCAGTGTGTCCGTGCCGTGCGGCCCGATCGGTTTGCCGGATCTACCCGGCAGCCACGACCTTGCGACCATACCGGTCTCGATTGTGTCAATCCGGATCCGGTCAACCCGCCAATCACTCATCTGCGCGGCCTTGCTTGAGTCGCAGCGACCGATTAGGCTGCGTTTTGTATGCGAGAGTCGGTTGTATGCGCAGTGGCCATGGCTGTTGTTGCCGGTGCAGCCGGCAGTTGTCGTCCGTCGGCTCCGGCAGGCAATGAGGAAGTCATGGCCGATCACGAGCGAACCAAACGCTCCGGTCCCCCGATTGTCGTGTTGGAGCCCAGCGGCAAGCCACGCGCTGCTGTTCTGGTCGAGATCGCCAGCACTCGCGAGCAGATCCAACGCGGGCTCATGTACCGGCGCGAACTGGGCGAGAACCGCGGAATGCTATTTCTGATGCGGGAAGAGCGGATTCATTCGTTTTGGATGCGCAACACGTACATTCCGCTCGACCTGATTTTTATCGGGAAAGATAAGACCGTGGCCGGCATCGTGGCCAATACAGTTCCCCTGACCGACCGCAGCAACAGCATCGACAAAGTGTCGTACTACGTCTTGGAGGTCAACGCCGGTTGGAGTGCCGCGCATCATGTCGGCCCGGGCACCCCGGTGCGATTCCAGAACATCGCGGAGTGAGAACCGCCCATAACAAGCTGTCGAATTCGGCGGTCGAGGCGGGACCAATGCGTTCTGCTCGCGGCTCACTCAGTACCGCGACCCGCAAGTAAGTACCCATTACGGCCGACCAGCCCGCCGATGGCTGTGTTGCTCATCGGTCACGTAGGCCCACTATGCTCCCTCTTCGCGCCTTGCCCTCGACGCGCTGGACCGACCCTACTGGGCACTTACTGACGGGTCGCGGTACTTAGCAGTACTGTGTCGTGGTCCTGACCGCCAAGTGATCGATCTGCTGGATGTTTTCGGTCTCAGCTACAGCCAGGGGGGAGAGCGCGGAAAAGAAGATGTGGTAGGATCGCCCTGCGGCGGCCAATTGGTGCTATGGCAGCATGGGCATCGGGGCAGCCACGAGGCGATTGCCCTTGCGATGGCGCGGCGAACAGTGATGAAGGAATCAGCGTAGTGCCGT
>JAKSDA010000386.1 GCA_022360315.1 Pseudomonadota bacterium | reverse complement strand
CGTGAAGATGTTGCGCATGCCGGCCTATCGCGGCGAACACACGCAAGAGGGCCTGACGATCGCCGTGCCCGCCATTATCGATGAATCCGTGTGGTTCCAGGTGCAGCGGGTTCTGGATCTGCGGCCGAGACGTCGACGCGCCCGGAACACGCAGAGCCTGTGTGTGGGGCGGGTATGGTGTCCTTGCGGCCAACGGGCGTATGTCCGCCTGGCCAGGAATAGAGAGTACATTTACTGCGTCACGCGCCACAACCGCTGGCGGCTGATCTACGGCGGCAAGCCATGTGAATACTCGGTCTCGCACCGGGCGGATCGGATCGATCCAGTGATATGGGATACGGTGGCCGAGGCGATCACGCAGCCGGAGATTCTGCGAGCGGCCATGGCTGGCGAGGATGACTCGGCCGTTGATGCGCATCGCCAGGAGCTCGAACGGTGTGATGAACTGCTGCGGCAATTGATCACAAATGAAAACGAGATCTCGCGGGCGTTCCGCCGCGGCAATCTGAGCGCCGATGCGTGGAATGACCAGCTCAAGGAGATCGCAGCGGATCGACGTGTCCTCGAACGCAGCTGCGACGCGGCCCGCGAACAGCTGGCCATGGCCGAGTCCACGGACTACTCGATCGATCTCGTAGAGGCGCAGCTCGACGAATTACAAGACCGAGTGCGAGCCGCGGCCCCCGAAGACCGCAAGGCCATCATCGAGTCGGTCATTCCGGGAGAACAGCCGTTCGGCATCGTGCTGTGGCCAGACGGCAAAATCGACATTCGCGGCGCTATTCCCGTACCCGCCGAGAGCGACGTTGCCAAACCGTCCTCCTTACCAGGACAAGAGCGGCAAACCAGTGTAAAAAGGCTGGCCATGCATCCCGCAACTCTCATCATTGTCGCATCGTTGGCGTTTCTTCTGGCCTGTCAACAGGCCGCTCCATCAAAAGCAACTCATCCAACCGCACCGCGTGTAGAATACCTCACGTCGGAGGCCACTCGATCGATGAATTTGCCGTTCTCGGACGCAGTCCGTGTCGGCAGTATGCTGTACCTGTCGGGCCAGATCGGCATTCAGCCGGGCACCTTGAAGCTGGTCCCGGGTGGCATCGCGGCCGAGACCAGACAAGCCCTGGACGGCATCAAGCGAGTCCTGGAAGCCCACGGCTCGTCGCTCGACCGCGTCGTCAAGGTCACAGTCATGATGGCCGATATCGCCGAATGGCCGGCCATGAACCAAGTTTACGTCACTTACTTCACCAAACACAAACCAGCCCGCAGTGCCTTCGCTGCCTCGGGGCTGGCCCTGAACGCACGTGTCGAGATCGAAGTGATCGCCACCGTGGATTGAGCGAGCGCCACCGTGGATTGAGCGAGCCAAAAACCCTGGCTGGCACCTGCCTGCCAGTGCTGCCACCAGCCTATAGACCGTGCTGCCAGGCCGAGCGAATGCGCTCTGCGCGCTGCTCGACAGTGTTGCGCAGGGCATCGAAACGGGCCATGCCGTGCATCGGGCCAAAGAGCGGGCAGCCGTCCATCCACGCGATATCGACCAGCCCCGAGGCGACCGCTATCTCGATCGCCTCGAGACAGCGGTCGCGATCATCGACGTAGGCGGCCAGTTCGGCCTCGATCTGCGAGTAAAAGGCGCGCCGACGGAGCCCGCCCTCCTGGGCAAACTCGGACAGGGAAAAGGCGCGAAAAAACCTCTCCCCGCGCAGCGCGACGCGGGCAATCCACTTGGCCACTGAAATCGGTTCGACCGTGGGCATTTTGGCCTCTTCGATCGAGGTCAGGATCCTGGCTGCCTCGGGCACATCGCGTCGCCACACCGCCAGACGGCTGGCTTCGGCCACCCGTATGATCTGCGCACTGGACTCGTCAGCAATCTTGTCCAGATACGATTTTGACTCATCGGGGCGGCCGAGAAGGATCTGCGCCCGAGCCAGATCGCGAAATCCAAGGGTCAGCTCAGGATCGAACGTGATGGCCATTTCGAGATGGCGAACTGCCTCAGCAACCGGGCCGACTTCGAGTAAAATCTGGCCGAGCACTAAGTGGGCCCCGGCCAGGGTCGGTGACTGAGCGAGCGCGTATTCCAGTTCCTGCACAGCTTGCACCTGGCTCCCCGACTGCAGGCGCACCGTGGCCAGGGCCAGCCGCGCTTCGGCGTGGTTGGGCGCCATAGAGACAGCTCGTGCAGCGGTGTCCGCGGCGGTCTTTGTTTCGTTGCCACCAAAAAAGAAACTGCGCCGGGCATGTGCCATTGCACAGGCAGCCAGTATCGCGGGCTCGTCCGGAGCCAGTGCCAGTGCCTCGTCAAACAATTCGGTCGCCCGATCCAGCGCTTCGGGCCACAACTTGCGATACTCACTGCGGCCGCGCAGATATAACTCGACCGCAACCGGATCGATGCCCGCGCGCGAAATCGATCCGTGGTTTTGCAGGGTCAGTGCCGCAGCAATGGCCTGGGCCGCCTCGTCGTTGATGCGAAGCAGTTCGCCAGCCGGACACTCGAATTGCCTGGCCCAAAGCTGAAAGCCGTCAATGGTGTTGAGCAGCCGGACCTCAATGCGGATGGTTTGCTCCCGCCGACGCAGCACGCCCGCAACAACAATCTGAACGCCGAGTTCTCGACCGAGCTGGCGGGGATCTCGATCCGAGGTCGGTGCCCGCGACGCCATGTGGCCCGTGACTCGCAATCCGGGGGTCATCGCGAGCACGTTGAGAAGGTCGTCGGTCAGCCCCTCAACCAGAGAGTCGTCGTCGGGCGAACCGACGTTGCGAAACGGCAGAACCGCCACCGTCTTCTCACCGGGCTCGGCTTCGATTTCTATGTCGAGCTGACGCTCGTCCTGGGACGGTACAAAATGCTCGGTCGGCCCCCGACCGGGCCGCGGTGAACCATCGGTATTTCGATTCGGCAGAGAACTATCATGGACGATCTGATCGGACTGCTCGAAGCGCATGGGGCCGGAAGGCTCGGTCTGTGCCCGGTCTGACGGTTCGATCGGTACCGGCCCCGAGGGTTCGGTCTTGGCGCGATTTTGTGCCCGGCCGGACTCTTCGGTCGGTACCGGACCGGAATGTTCGGTTGGCGCTCGGCCGGACCAGTGCCCCTGATGCTCGGGTGCTGGATGCGAAGTTGCACTGTGCTGAGCGACCTGGCCGGGCTGGTGGAGCACCCGGTCGGGGCGATGGTTTACAGTCGGTCTGGCCGGCTCGGTCGGTTCCCGGCCCGATGGCTGGGCACGCGCTGGCTCAGAACGAAGCAGTGGGCGTTCGTTTCGGGTCGGCACAGAAAATCCGGACCGCTCGGATTGGGAACGCCGGACCGGTGGCGGGCACGACTGCGCTATTCGATTAAACTCGGACCACTCGGTTTCGACGGCCTCGATCTCGATGGGGGGTGGGGTGATATCGGCGGAGAGAAGAACCTCTGATGGGCTGTTGGTCATGACCAGTTGCAGACATGCGGCCACTTCGACGGCAGTGACATAGCGGTCTTCGGGGTTGCGGGCCATAGAGCGCAGGATGACCTCGGTCATGATGCGGGGAATGTCGGGACTGACCGAGCGGGGGTCTGGCGGTGGAGAATGTAGCCGCGCCCTGGCGATCGCGTAGGGAGTATCGCCTGTCCAGGGCGGCTCCCCGGTCACCATGTGATACAGCACCACGCCGAGGGCATAGATATCGGCCCGCGCATCGATGGGCCGCTCCGGCTCTACCTGCTCGGGGGCCATGTACATCGGTGTGCCGGCGATGACTGCCACATCGTCTTCACCCTGTTTGCCACTCGGATCCAGGGCCACGCCAAAATCGGTGATCACAACCCGGCCATCGATTGCAATGAGTACGTTGTCCGGCTTGAGATCGCGGTGAATCACGCCGACTTCATGAGCCGCGGCCAGTCCGGCACAGATCTCGGTCGCGATCTCGGCTACCTGGGGGATCAGGAGCCTTCCCTGCCGCGCCATGAGTGCCCCGAGTGGTTCCCCGGGGATGAACTCCATGGTCAGAAAGCGTCTGCCGCCGTGTTCTCCAATATCGAATGTACGGGCGACGTTTCGGTGGGTCACCCGGCGGGCGAGCTTGACCTCGTGACGGAACCTGTCGAGGATTTCTGCAGAGTGGGTGAGTTCCTCGCGAATGGCCTTGAGCGCGATGATCTCGTCCAACTCCATGTCGCGCACTTTGTACACGCTGCCCATACTGCCCACTCCGATCAGGCCGAGGATCTCGTAACGTCCAGCCAGAACTTCGGAACCTGCCGGAGCAGTGGCCTGCTTGGCCAGCGGCACTGTGTCGCCATCGGGCTGATAGGTCATGCGGGTCTTGCCCAGGGCGATGACATCGCCGGCTTGCAGAACGTGCAGGCCGGTCACCATCTCGCCGTTCACCGCCGTTCCCGAGCGGCTTTGCAGGTCGACGAGGACCAGCCATTGGCCGCGCAGTTCGATCGAGCAATGCGATCTGGACACCGCGGGATCCGAGAGCTGGATGGCGCTTGTGTGACTGCGCCCGATTCCCCCGCCCCGGGCCGGAATCACGAACTCCTTGCCGGCATCCGGGCCCTCGGTCACATTAAGTCGGCCGGGACGCATGGCCCGAGAATACTGGAGATCGAGTGCTGTGGTATACCGGCCCTGTCCGTCAGCCGCGACTTGCGACAGATTGATCGCTTGCGCGTTCTCTTTGTGCGTCTCGGGGAGTGCCCTTTGAACGTTTACCCGCTGTACCTATCGTGGATCGTAGCCTGCCTTGCGGCGTGCAACTCGTCGAACTCCTTGCCGGCGCAACCGAGTGACCCGCTGGGCCAGAAGCAGAGCTCGACCGAATCGCCCGAGCTGGTCCGGGAGAGGACGCTCGCCCAGGGCATGGCACGGGTTTTGGAAACCGAGCATCTCCGCCGCCAGCGGCTCGACGACTCGGTCTCGGAACTGGCATTTCGCAACTATCTCGACCAGCTCGATCCGGGCAAGCTGTTCTTGCTCGAAAAACACGTGAGCCAGCTCAAAACCTACATGCTCAAGATGGATGACCAGATGCGCAGCGGCCGTCTCGCTCTGGCTCATCTAGGGGGGTCACTGCTCGGAGAGCGCCTTGCAGTGACCGAGAAGATGGTCGAGCAACTGCTGGCCCGGCCGTTCGATTTCACCCGAGATGAATCACTCGAAACCGACCCGGACAAGCGACCGTTCTGTCAGACCGACGATCAGTTGAAAGAGCGCTGGCGCAAGGTGCTCAAACTGCAGGTGCTGATCCGCATGGTGCGCATGGAAGATACGGCCAGGCTGGTCTCTTCGGCCAGTGGGGCGAAGACCCGCAAGGGCGATGGAAAGAAGCCCGCTTCTGCCGACGCCGAGAAGAAACCCACCAGCGGCCGTGCTGCGACGACAACAGAGCCCAAACCAGCCGGCGGCGACCAGGCCAAGACCATAGACGAGCGGCAGAAACAGGTCAGGGCAGAGCTGGCCAAGGACTATGCGACTCGCTTTACCCGCCTGGCCCAGGCAGAGCCCATCGATCGGATCGAGGCGTTTATCAACGCGATTGCCGGCGTATACGACCCCCATACTCTCTACCTGCCGCCCAGTCAGAAAGAGAACTTCGACATCCGGATGAGCGGGACTCTCGAGGGCATCGGCGCACTTCTCGCCGAAGACGAGCACTACATTCGAGTGGCTCAAATCGTGCCCGGAAGCGCCAGCTGGCGCCAGGGCGAACTGGAGGCCGGTGATCTCATCGTGGCCGTGGCCGAGGGAGACGGCGAGCCAGTCGACATTGCTGATATGCGCATCAACGATGTGGTCAAGCGAATCCGGGGCCAAAAAGGCACAGTTGTCACGTTGACCGTACAGAAGCCCGACGGCCGGACCCTGGTCATTGCCATCACCCGGGATGTGGTCAAGATCGAGTCCGCGTACGCCAAGGGCGCAGTATTGAAACACCGCGGGCTGAGCAGCAAGGTCGGCTATATCTACTTGCCCAGCTTTTACGGCAACACGCGGACTGGTTCCACGGGCACTCCAGACCGCCGCTGCACCGACGACGTTCGCAGATTGCTCGGCATTTTTGCCGACCGGGGCGTCGATGCGGCGATTCTGGATCTGCGCAGCAACGGCGGTGGGCTGCTCCGCGACGCCGAAGAGATGTCGGGACTGTTTATCGAGACCGGTCCGATCGTTCAGACCCGTGCGGTGGACGGCAGCCACCAGATCTTGCGCGACCGCGACCCGAGCATTGCGTTCCGCGGCCACTTGGTCGTGCTGGTCGATCGTTTCAGCGCCTCGGCTGCCGAGATTTTGGCCGCTGCTCTGCAGGACTACCGCCGGGCCGTCATCGTGGGCACCGGCCCGACTCACGGCAAGGGCACGGTCCAGGTGCTGGTGAGCCTGGACGAACTGGTCGGCTCGTCGGCTGGATCGGACTTTCCGCTCGGCGTGTTGAAGCTGACCCGAATGCAGTTCTACCGGATCAGCGGCGCCTCGACCCAGCGTCGCGGTGTCGTTCCCGACGTTGTTGTGGCCGACCCGGCCTCTCATATCGAATCGAGCGAGCGGCACCTCGATCACTCGATTCCGTGGAACGCGGTCGAGCCGCTGTCGTTTTCGCGCTGGCCAAACAGCTTGTGGGACGTTCGGGTTCTCGCTGATCGCAGTCGTGAACGGCAGGACAAGAGTCCCACTTTCAGCGCGATTGTCGAGCGCGGCGACGCTTTGCGCGCCCGCCGGGCTCAGACCCAGGAGTCGCTGAATCTGGTCAAGTGGCGGGAAAATCGCCAGCGCGAACGCGACCAGCTCGAGGCCATCAGTCGTGGGCCCGAAAAGGAGCCGGCTCGTTTTTCAGTCAATCCCATCGACTACGACGGGTCGGCAGCCAGGCGGACCAAGCGGCCGCGGCCAAACAGTGCCAGAAGGGATAAACCCGGCGGCAAGCGCGACGACATCGACCCATGGATCCACAACCTGGCCCGCGACGTGTGGGTCGAAGAGTCTCTATTCGTCCTCCGCGACATGGCCGCAGCTCGCTGACCGTTCATCGCTTTTGGTTCGTCGCTCCTGTAGAGCTGGTGTCGTCGACTGCGGTTGATACTCACCTGTCGCTGGTCACGTCGGGGTAGATCTTCGATGCGGCCAGATCTCAGCATCCGGCACCCGAAGTCTGCCGACAGAGCCGATGACTCGCCGCTCCTCATCTGCGCAGCGCGAAGCCAAAACCGAGCCGCCAACGGGGATGAAAGGCTCGCTCCTGACAGTCCGGCGTCGCGGCACAGTCCCCCCGCGTCGACACGAACTGTGCCGCTCCATCCCAGAACAGGCTCCAGCCCCGGTAAATATCGAGAGCCAGATGCACGCCCAGCTCGCCGCCGTATTCATCGAGTCGGCCGCCGCGAAACTCGGCCACGGCGCCGCTGTACATCGTGGACTCGAGTACGGGGAATAAATCGCGGGTATACGACAGCGCCACGCCAAAGCCACCACCGCGCCGGAGCTCTTCACTCGACCGCATATCGTCCTCGTAGAGCGATATGCGAAATAAAGACTCGCTGATCCGCAGCCCCCAGTTATCGTAGCCACGGTGCGGCCGGATGATGGCGCCAACCGTGAATGCGGTAAATCCCTCGCCATTGCGGTAATCGTCATAGGCCATCTGAGAGGCGAATAGCAGCCATGGCGATCGCTTGACCTCGATGCGCATTTGCTCCCTGGTGGTTTGCCACGAAGTGCGATCGTCTACAATGCGACGCGTTCGTACGGCCAGTTCGACGACGTAGATGCCCAGTTTTTGCGCCACAAAGGTCGTCTTGCGCCGGTGGGGTGCCGATAGGCGGGCCGCGACGTGCCCGGCCCGCCGGGGGCCGGCGACGATCCGCCACCGGAAAGTCGGCTTCGAATCAAGATCGTCGAAACTGCCACTCGCATCGAGTTCGACCGGCCGCCGCCGCGTCGCATACGCGACATTTGAGGCCAGATCGATACGGGGAGCTCGAGCGACCAGATACGAAACCTGTGCCTGTGACGAAAATCCATTTTCCTCGACCTCGAGCGCGAAGCGATACTTGCCCGGATGGTCGGCTATGGCCCGAAACGAGCACTGTGGTGCATCAGCCCAGGGGAGCTTTTTGGAACGCCGGCCGACATTCTGTCCCCGGCACTGAATCGACGCTTCCAGCGGGCCCTCGACCAGAGTCCAGCGGTACGTCGCCGGCCCGATACTGTCTGCTCCGCCCAGTACGGTATGGCTGTGATCCAACATGACTGTTTTGGGCTGTCCCGGCTCGATGACATAAATTTCCGAATCGCCCGCGTCGGCAACCGGCTGCCTGGCGACGTGGAGATAAATGACTTTGTCCGCGTGTTCACCGCTGCGGGTCTCGACTCGCATGCGGATCTCGTATCTGCCCGGGCGCGATGGCTTCACCGTGATCTTCCGGTTTCGTAGGTGCGCAGATGGCAGCAGGCAGTGCAGCTGTCCTTCGGTGTTCGACCGCTGCGGTGCCCGGGTCGGTAGATTGGCCGCCCCGGCAGGGGTCGCTGCCGGGGTCGTAAACCGAGACCAACCCGGGCATTCCGGCTGGCCCCAGCGCCATTGCAACGGCTCGCCATTAATAACCTGACTGGCGCAGCCGTCCAATACCACTTCAGTCTCGGGCTCGACTACATACGTATCGGGCGCGAGCTCACGGCCGCTTTCGACCCGAACCCGCGCCATGATGTCGTCGGATTCCCGGTCCTTGCTCATGATCAGGCCGGCCAGTTGACCGGCTGCATAGATCACCTCTTCGGCCCTCCTGCCGCAGCCGCCGACACTCTTGAGCTCCTTGGTTTGCCAGGTCTTGGCGTCGCGCAGGTCGAGTCGGACCTCGGGGAACTCGACCGTGCCCGACACATGGACAAACAAGATATTGGCCAGCCGGTAATTCTTGCGCCGGTGACCACGACGGCTCTCCGAGATATCGAAACCGTAGTGCAATGCCATGGTTTTTAGCCGATGAAGCAGATGGAGTCTCTCCTGGGTGACGTCCATGATCGAGCGCACCTCGTATTCCCTTTGCCGGGCGCCCAGGAGCACGCTGTGCTCGATTCGGCTCCGCAGTGACTTGAGCTCGTTATCCTCGGGCTCGACCACGGCCACATACAAAAGAGGAGTCCTTGTCGCCGAGCCCGGCCTGGCTCGCGAGCGCTGCGGGTTACCGGCCACGTACTCGGGTATGGCGAGCATAATCAGACCCGCAATAAGTGCACTGTTGATACGATAGCAGTGTCGTTTCGTTGACATGGCGTCTATTTCCTCCCACTATGTACGGCCACCTCCAACTGTTTCGTTTGGACCAGAAGGCGGCTTGGTCTTCGACGTGTCTGGCAGGTGAAACAGGGCTCGAGCTGCGATCTGACCCGACCGGAGGCCCGATCGGCAACGCATGCGAAGTTTGACCTCGATATATTGCACCGGATCGGTTTTTTGCAACCAAACTGACAGGTGGCTCGAAACCTCTACTCGTTTGGTATTGCCCTCATGTAGTTCGGGCAGCTCGTCCTCATGCACGTGCAATTCATCTCCGTTTTTGGTCTGTACCGTGATTTCGATATTTAAGTTGCGCGCGCTGCGCCGACTGCTGTCCGGGTTGTGCACATCGACCAGCAGCAGTACTCTCTTGCCACTGCCGCCGAGGCGAATGAGTCTGGCCCTGTCGATTTGCAACTCCGGCCAGTTGTTGCGCAGCCTGGTCCGAACGATTGCCAACCCGAATAGGATCAGCAACCCGAACGCGACACTGGGTCCGTAGTCGATGACCCACCGCGGTGCGCCCACACTGGTCGCCACGGCGCGACCCGGTGATGGTCGTATTGGCAAATCGCCTCCATCACCGTCCGTTTCGTCTGCCTCGCCGTCGCCAGCACTGGAGCTGGCATCCAGTGGCTGGAGCGAAAACAGGGTACGGCTGAATTCTCCGCGGTCAGATGTCGCCCCGGTCGCACTCAAGGTCTCACCATATCTCGATTGATAACCCGGTTTGTGGAGATCAAATCGCACATTGGCATTCTTGGGCAAACAGCTGATCACTGCCGGCGTGACCAGAGTACGCCGCGGTAATTTGTCCCCTGGTAATGCATGGCGATAGCCAATTCGCTCGACAGCGACATCGGCGCCAGATGGCTCGGAGCGGACCCGCACTGCGTACGCATTCTCGCGCAGCTGGGCTCTCAAGTATGTCGCCAGAATTCGGCCAAATAGTCTGGTCTCTTGCCGTCCCCACTTGCGCCTGGCGTTGCGCAGAGCCTCTTCGCCATCGCTTTCGTTGACCCCAGTACATAAAGTAGGGCCGACCTGGTGCCCATGTCTCGCTTCCGGCTTGACCCACCACGGCCTGATGGCCACCGAGCGGTACACGCAACCCTGGTAGAATCGGTTCTGGCCGTCGCGATGGGTTTCCTCGACCCTCTCTTCGACGCGAATCTCGATATCGAGATCGGCTGTCTCATCCCGCCGAGTCGGACGTCTCAGACCCCATGCCTTGGCGACTCGCGCAACCGTGGCACCAACCTCTCGCTTGCGCTCGATCCATCGTTTGCCACTTCCCGTAAAACGGACCGAAACGCTCTTGCAAGTCCCCCGCACAGGCACAGGCGATACCTGAGCCTGCTTGGAAATGCCCGCGACTAGACCAAAAATTACCGGGCCCAATAAATAATGACGATAGCGCCTCATGAGTTCGGCATGGGCACCTTGCAGCTCCCATGCCAGACTTTGGTAGCGCTAGGGCCCTGGAAACCCAGGCCCATGAGAGTCATTCGTGTCCACAATGCAGCACATCTGAACATGGGTGATGTTCAGTATGGTGGACATATCCGAGCGATGGACCGACCCGACGCTGTCTACCCAGTGATAACTGCTTGTCAGTCGGGGCATTGTGGTACTGGCACGCCCTGTGCATTTGTACTGTTATAGTACGGACACGCTGGCAGAGAACGTTAAGCGAGATGTTCTGATGTCACAAGTTGATTCGATCCGATCGACCGAGGCCGGTGGCGAGATATGACAATGACAAAAGCGTCGGAAAAGCTGCGTATCTTATATGTGGGAATTCAGGGCAATCCGCCTATTTCGATCGATACCGAGTACACCGGGATTCTCACTGAGATCGAACATTGTCACCAGGAGGATCGAGTACGAGTTCTTGCTCTGCATAAAATTCTGGAGAGCAAAGGACACTCACCCAAGGGCGCTCACCTGGCTGGCCTGTCTGGACTCAGCTTTGCTATTCTCATCCGGGAAATTCTCGATCGCAAGCCACATATCCTTCACTTCAGCGGACACTGCACGGATGAGGGCGAGTTTCTGCTTGGTGTTAGCCGTGGCAACGAGCAGCGGCTGACCCTGAATGATTTCGACGACAGTTTTGCGCAGCTGAAAGACTTTGTTCACCTGGCTGTATTCAATGCCTGCTGGACCAGGCCTGTGGCTGAGACTGTTGTGAAACACATCGACTGTGCCATCGGATTTCCCAGTGAAATCGACAATCGCGCCGCACAGTTGTTTTCGACCAATTTTTACCGACAGCTGGGAGAAAACGACTCGGTGGAGGATGCCTGCAAGTTGGCCGGCATGGTGATCAAAAAAGATCTCGGAGCACCACAGCCCAGACTTCTCTCCCGTACAGGCGTCGCCCCCGACCAGCTGCGTTTGTTGGAACGGATCCGGCGGCAACCCATCGAGCTCGACAAGGTCGAGCCGTCGCCGTTCCCAGATGACGGCTCGAGGTGGCCGTACGGGCGGATCGGTGTCCTCGTCATAGCTGCTGTGCTCCTGCTATTTTTCGGATTCTGTCCTCCGTTATCGATGCAGCGACAGTCGCTGGGCAGTGATGTCGTCATAGCCAGCCGCTGGCTCTCGACCAGACCGGCGAGCAAGGCGGCCAACTCGCTGTACGAGCGTCTGAGCGGACTGGATAAAAAAGCGGTTCGCCGGGTCAACCTGGCCCTCTACGGAGCCGATGCCGCCGACCTCAAGCAGCAGGCGAGCGATGCCGGCGCATCGGTGGTCATCGACATCGACCGGAATGCCCAGGCTGATATCACAGCATTGCGAGACAGTCCGACCGCAGCAGTTGCGCGGCTATTGCTGCGCATGCCTCCAATAGTTCTAGCCGACCAGGAAACCATCGATCAGCTGGCTAAAATCGTATACCTGGCCATTCGTCTCGGCGATGAAGGCGTTCGGCGTCGCCTCGTGGGTCCCGAGTTCAGGCTCGCTCGGGCAAAAAATGCCGCACTTGCCGGGGCCTGGTTGTCATTGCGTCACCTGGTCGCGCCGAGCTTTCAGCTCACCCCCCATGACCGAGATGCACTCATCGAGTTCGGGAAAAAGTGCGACGACATCGAGCAGACTCCGGCCACCTGGCCGTGTCTGCTTGCCGACTATATGTGCGTGCGCGATCCCGATACGCCGGCACAGGAGAGAGAAAACGCCACAACACGCCTGCGCAAGAGCGATTTGCCGGGCCTGGGCGATTTTCTCGACGTCCTTTGGGCCAGAGACCACTACCGCCTTCAACCCGACCGGGCGCGACAGATCCTCAGCCAAGTGGCCGATCGCCTGTTGCCGTGTGATCAACTGGAATTGGTTGCCGCAGCGGCCACCCTGGTGGTCGAATTCGAGCACACCGATGATAAACGCTTGATCGAGCTGGCCCATTTGCCCGTCGCCACTGTGGAGCAGTGCGATGGCGATAAGCGCCGCGAGGTGCTGACCGTGCGCGCGGCCACGTACATCGCCGCCGCCAGGTGGAAAAACGCCCGAGCAGATTATGCAGCAGCTGCTCGACTGGGCGATCTCGGGCCCGAGTACGTGTTCCAGTGGGTGGTGGCACAACTCCGTCAAGAAGTCGATCGCGCTCGCGTTATCGCCGTGATCGTGGACAAGTTGCAGCCACAAACACTGTATGATGAGATCGGGATGGCGGGTGATCTCTTGTTATGGGTACTCGAACGAAATCGGGACAGCGCAATGCGTTTACGGGCTCGTTTTCCCGAAATCGATCTCGCTTCGGTATCGTCCGATATGTTCCGGCTGCTGCGACCGACCCTATGTTCGCCACAGCATACCGACCAGGATTGCATGCTTTTCGAAATTCTGACCGGGCCGCGCACGGCGACGGCGCAGCGGCTATTCGATGCCATTTTACCGCCACTGTAGAGGGAGGTGTATATGCCAAAAGAAGATTCAACAATCAGCAGCGAGCTGCTTCTCGGCATTTTGCGCGACTATTGGTCCGACTTGCCGAATTGGTTTGGTGAGCAGTGGTACGACGTCGAAACCGAGTTACTTCAGTTGTACCAGACCTTGAACCAGAACAACCTCACCGAGCGCGATACTGTCGTCAAGTTCCCCGAGGTGTTCGAACGCTGTCCGCGCGCGCGTGAACAGCTCGGACAATTACTCCAGGATGGCGGCCTGATACATCGCGGTGTCGGTTCTGCGGCGCCGGTTACCAGGTACGCCGAGCTCAGCTGTCAGCGCCGAATCTGGCGCCGGGAGCGCGAAGTGCCGGTGCTTTTGTACCTGCGTCGCCAGGGCAGGCAAGGCGCCTGTCCAGTCGACCTCGACCCGGCTCGGCCGGTCCACGCTCTACTCGATGCCCCGGGATTCGATATCATCGGTGACAGAAAACAGATCATCGACATACCCAAGAATGGCGACAGTGCGCCGGCTGCTTTTCTGATTCGACCCACTGATGTGGGCACATTCGATATCACTGTCGACCTGTTTCAGGACCATGATCTGGTCTGCTCGATTGCAGTCGAGGTGCAGGTCATCGACGACGAGTGCAGTGACGATCCAGTCGAGCGCCGGGCAGAGTTGTCCGGTGAGCGGCCGGTACGGCCTGCCGACTTCACCCTGCTGATCTCGCACAATCGCACAGCCACGCCCGAGAAGCTCGATTTCAGCCTGATCGACCGCCGTACCGACAATGTTGTCGACTATGGGCCGACCGAGTTGCCCGGCGACCTGACCAGGTATGTAAGCGATCTCTACCGCGAATTGATCGATATGGCGCACGGAGTCGATGCGCACGCCAAGGGCTCGGACGTCGAGTTGCGCGGCAGCAGTGCCGACCGACGCCTGCGCCAGATAGGACGGTCATTGTGGGCTGATCTGATTCCGCCGGCACTCAAACAGCAGTATCACTCCGAGCGCGATCAGTGGCGCGGCAAGAGCATCATCGTGATGTCCGACGAGCCATACGTGCCGTGGGAGCTCGTCTGGCCCTGGGATGCCGATGGCGAGGTTCCACCCGATCTCGATCCCTGGTGCATCACCATGCGAATGACGCGCTGGTTGCGAAAAAGCTCGAAGCGCAAACCCAACACAGTGCCACGGCTACAGTTCTCGGTCAGGGCCATGGCAGTACTGTCCCCGTCCGACAGCGATCTAGAGTATGCCCGGCACGAGCGCGACTTTTTGTGCAACATGCAAGAGGAGAACGAAATCGACGACGTCACTCCGCAATCACAGACCTACGAACCAGTCATGGACATGTTGGAGCGCGACAACTACGACTGGGTCCATTGCTCTTCGCACGGCCATCGCGCGGCGCACGATGTCAATGCGCCGGCCGTGATCCTGCTCCACGGCGGACAGTCGCTCACCACCGCTGCCCTGGCTGGTCCGGCCGGGCCGCGCATTCGCAAACAGCGCCCCGCGTTTATCTTCAACGCCTGTGATGCCGGTTATCGCCGAATGGCTCTAACCGATATCGACGGCTGGGCCGACCGCCTCATCAGCACCGGAGCCGGCCTCTTTATCGGCCCTCTATGGCCAGTCCGGGACCGCACCGCGGCCGAATTTGGTCGCGCCCTGTACAGCGCTTTACTCGATGGCCACCCCGTGGCAGATGCCGTGCATCGCGCGCGACTCGCGGCCAGGGAGAGCGGCGACCCATCATGGCTCGCCTATACTATTTACGCTCATCCAAATGCAGAAGTGACCTTCGGCCACCGGGGCTGAACAGCAGCGCATCACGCAGCCGTCCGGGGCTTGCCCAAATGATAGCTCGGTCGTTACCTGGCGGCGGAACTGGTCGGAGCCAAAAGGAACGGGAATGTCGCGCTCACCGGACCGTCAGCGTCCGCACTGACACCGTCGACCACGTCCGTAGTCGCGCCCGCTGCCAACAGCGAGTAGCTGACGTCGATGACGTCATATGCCGGTTTGCGGCCACCGCAATCGCCATCGGCTTGCTGACCCAAAGCCTCTAGCTCGATGGCCAGATACGTCGTGCATGTCCCGTGCCCAGTGTCGACGTAGAGTTGGTCGTCGGCCAGCAATGCAGCGAGGCCGCCGTAAATGGGCGGCGCCGGGTCGGCGCCAAACGGATTGATGTTGGCCAGCGGGTGATCGCCGCACATGCTGATCAAGGCGTCGAAGATGGCCAGAGAACCGATGAATCCCTCACCCTTGGCATTCGCATTCGATTTGCCGACATAACTCGACCAGTTGGATATGTCGGTGTCCTGGTTGTACGCCGTACGTGCACTGTTGCGCGCGTTCATGCTGACGTTAAACGTCTCTTGTAGTGCAGTGGCGATAGCAGCACGCCCCGCCCGGTCGACCTGCATCGCGCTCAGAGCTGGCATGTCGGTACTCACCGCAGCGTCGGCATTGTCGCCGCCATCATCACCACATGCGGCGGTCAGAGTCACTACCAGAGAAAAATTCAGAAAAGACGTAAGCCAATTCATTGTTATATCCTCATCGCATGCGAGTGCTGGCCCATACACCGAGAATGGCACCACCGCTGGCTATCAGTGTTTTATCGACCTGGACCACGAGGGCCGAGACATTGCGCCCGGCCAATTCATCCTCCGCCGAATTGGGATTTTGCCCCAGTGCCCCGCCCTCGTCTTTTTGGGCCAGCTGATTGACAAAATCAGCCGCGTTCGCCACGTTGTTCGGGCAGCTGTTGGCGTCGTAGGTCAACGCTCCCGAGTTGCGAATATCTTGCACCACCCGCGCGAAACCACTTTGATTAAAATAAAACGGATCGTTTCGCGACCCGGCAAAAACCTGGAGGTTGTTGTCATCAGTCTTCAGCGGCACAGTGGGGTCGCTGGCGTCACCGCTGACGAAAGCCTGATAGTCAGAACCACCACCGGTCTCGCCAGCCTTGCCCACCCAGCAAGACGCGTTCTGATTGGCATCGAAATGGCAAAGAATCAGAGTCTCGGTCTGCGTCATGCCGAACCCTGCCGAACTGTTGACGTGGAATACGTACTGCAGGCTGTCGGAAAAGTTGGCCCCAGGAACGGTCATCACCAGGTTCAATTTGTTGCCGGCCGGCTGCATCCACGCGTAGAGGTCAGCAATATCTGCTTGCGTATCAGTTACAAAATCGGCCTCGTGATCGGATGCATTGGTCGCATGGTGGTCTATGAGCAAAAGTCCCATGATGACCGCCAGACCCAACATTCCTATGAGTGCTTTGCGCATGAAATCGATCCTCCAGATCAAAAAACAAGCACCTGGCAAAATGATCAACCGGTATGATCAACCAGGACGATACCGAAATAGCGCAGGGCATATCTCAGAGCATCAGCGTGTAAAAATATACCAAGTCTCAAGCTATGGACACGGCTGAAATGTAATATTCGATGGGACAAAAATTGCAGAGCCGCCAAATTGGCCGGACAATTACCACTTGCTTGTCCCAAATAGAAAAAGATAGTGTCTGGCTGGCAGAGATAGTGACAAGAATGTCTGGCACCGAATGCATTTTGTAGTTCGTCTCACGGGTCGCGCAAGCAGCGATAACGGCCCGATCGATCGTTCAGTGGTCTTGGTGAACAATTGGTGGGGTTCGCGCAGAGCGGCCGGGCGGTCGTCCCGTTATGTTCTCAATGTTCGGTCAATACAAATTTGATCCGAGCGTCACCCAGGTCGATACCGCTCGAGAAATCAGCACTTCCTTCGATCGCAATCGAGCCCATATAATCATCGGAATCGACTCCGTCGGAGTCGTAGACCGCGACCTCGATCGATGCCGGGGCCTCGCGGCAGAACGAATGCTTGCTGACCGTGTCACCAAAGTGCGTCTGTCCCTCGGCGTTGTGACCACCGTACCGGAATGAATACCACGTGCCCGGGTCTGCGCTGTTCTTTTTCCACGCATCGGCATCGAGTACCTTGTCGGTACCGGCTGGAGAATCGTGAGCTATGACCCTGACATAGATATCCGATCTGCCGCCAAACGGATCGCGATTCTTATCCGAGCGGACGCTGTCGATATCGATTGTATGGGTGCGATAAGGGTGATTGATATAGGTATGAGAAAAGTTGGAGTCCAGCGGTGTCCCGCTCAGATGAACATCAAAAAGCATGGCGGGGTTGCAGCCGAAATCGCCAGCGTATGACTGTCCGTCGTTGGAATCGTCCCAGAACCACGGCATGTTGGCCGCGTTGGTCTTGTAATCATCGCCGCGCAGTGCGCCCCAAGATCCGAAAGTGCAAGTGTCGCAGATATCGTAACGGCGGTGCCAGAGCCCTTCATTGCCGTCGAAGGAGCCATCCGCGTCCATGGCGATCAAGCGATAGCTGTACTCGCGAGTCCAGTTGCCCGAGCCTCCGGTCGGACTGTCGGCAGTCGGGCCGGCGTAGTAGACGATGCCATCGCCGCCCGGCGCCGAGTCGCAACGCGAGTCGCAGCCATAGACGCCGTGCCCTTTGGCCTCGATGAAGATCTCGGGGTGACTGCCGTCGTAGAGGCGCACTGTGCCGTCGACATTATCGGTGCCCGAGACAATGCCGCTGGCGTACGCATATTGATAGATACGGCTGTGCGCCAGGGTTTCCAGGGCGACCAGCGATCCGTAGCCGCCGTCCTTGGCCACTGCCAGGACAGCTCCTTCCCAGTCGTTTTCATGGCGATCGAGCGATAGACACTCGTGCCAGTCGCGGGGATGAAAGATGTAGTAGCCGATGAAATAGTGAGTCTCGGTCTCGCTGACTGCGTAGTAGACGTGGGCCGGCACCGAGGTGACGTTGGCCAGGTTGGCCCAGTTGTTCTTGCCGTTGTAGTCGCCGTCGAAGTTGAAATTGGTGATATACTCGCCCTTGTAATACGAGTCGTCGGTATCCTGATACAAGCGCGGTGCCCAGTGCTCGGCGAGGTCTCGGTACTGGTCGTCATTGGACAACTCGAAGAGGTTATTTCCGGTGTCGTACTCGGCGAAGCAGCCAGACAGGAGAACGATGGCCAAAACCGCTGGGATACCAGCCGGCCGGCCGGGGGTTGGGTTAAAAATCACCATGGGTCGGGTTCCTCGAAAAAGAAGTCGTTGTGGGCGCAGAGCACATGCCATGCGCTGCTCCATGCCCCGCATCGTGGAAAGGCCGGAGTGTATGACGTAACCGGCGTAGGTTGATAACCCTAATGCACGCTCGATGTCTTGTGGGTTACAGATCGGTCACGATTTTGTCGCCGTTATTGTCAATCTATAATAAATATCATTTGCAATAAACTATGTTAGCCTGGCCCAATAGTCGGCTCAGGTATTCGCTGTTCACAAGTCGAGCAGATGAAGAGCAGCCGCTCCGGATGCTGCCCCGGACAGGAAGAGTGCCGCCCAGGTGAGCACAGAACGCCACCAGCGTGGTCGAGAGCCTGCCCGGGGGAGGGGAAATTCGACTGCAGTCACCCGGTCGTCCTCGGCATCGACGAGCAGCACGCCGTCCACGTCGTAGGCCAGGCGGTATTCGAGGAGCTGGCGCCGGGTCGCGGCCGTGGTGATACGCGGAGCCACTGCACCGGTCTTGACCTCGGCCACGTATCGGGCAGAGCGACGAGAGACCAGCAGGTCGGCGCGCAGGTCGATGTCGCACTCGCGACCGTCGACCCATATGGTCCACGTGGCAGTCGCCTGCCTTTCTTCAATGGCGTAGCCGTGCCGCTCGAGCAAGAGTTCGGCCTTTTGTTCGCCGCGCTGGGCACGCACATTGCGCCGGCGCGCTCGCGCCCGGGCCAGCCAGCGACCGAGCCAGCGGTAGCAAAGGACAGTGGCAAACGAGACCGCGACCAGCGTGGCCGCGACATAAGCAAAACTCGCTCGGTCCATGATGATCTCGATACGACGCCGCAACCACGGTAGCAGGCCCGAGAATCTGCGCCACTTTCTCTACCCGGCCGCGCGCAAACCGAGGCCTGCGACGTTCTCAAAGAACCGCAAATCGACCACAAGCCAGGTTTTCAGTTCTCAAAGAACCGCAAATCGACCACGAGCCAGGTTTTCAGTTCTCAAAGAACCGCAAATCGACCACGAGCCAGGTTTTCAGCTCTCAAGGAATCCAAAACGACCAGGCGCTGAATTTTTCAGTTCTCAAAGAACCCAAAACGACTGCATCGTCTCAAATCGGTATGAAATTCGTAGAAAATCGACTGCAAAACGCACATCTTCGGTTCTCAAAGAACCGCAAATCGACCACAAGTCGGGTTTTCGGTTCTCAAGGAATCTAAAACGACCAGGCGCTGAAT
>JAKSDA010000356.1 GCA_022360315.1 Pseudomonadota bacterium | reverse complement strand
TTGCCAATTTCAATGTCCTCAGCCGCTCCATTCGCCTCTCCTGCTGTCGATGACTTTTTCCTCGGAATTTGGGCAGTGTTTCCCCAAGAATTTGGGTTTTTTCGGTGCAGCCATCGTCAGGTCATCAAACGGATGTGCCTTGAGTGGTGCCTTGGATCTCACTGAAGTACTCACATTTTCTTGGACGTACTTCGCTTTAGAAACTATCCAAATCTTCACATTCTAGAAACATCACCGTACCATGTTTACCCATGTGTCATAATGACATCCCTGGGTTTATCAGCCATTTTATGGCGCAAACCCATGTGCTCCAATGGCATCCCTGGGTTGCTCATTGCCGTTGTCGATGTCAAGCCTTACTAATGCATGCCAATTGTCGCTTTTGGTCATGCTAAGCGCCCTTATTTTTGCCATTACTGACTGGGCTGTCTTTTGTGGTCCCAGTCAGCTGCCATGTGCTAGTCATGAGCTCGTCTTTTGGTCTGACGTGGCTCATTGACTAACGGCAGTTTTAACATGGGCACACCACCTATCCACTGCGTATACTCCGAATTCCTAATATCCCAAACTGTAGCCCTTAATCATCTGTCCATCTGCCTTCCCATCTCCAAGGCGAATCAAAAGGCTGCAGCTGATCTTCATGAAACACTAATGACGGTTTTCTACCTGGTTCAACCGTCACGGCATCCCCACGTGGTAGCTTCCGAGCCTGCCAATACGACCCCCTGACTCTGCCCACCAATCGGTAAGGCCCACGCCATCTTGGGACAAATTTTCCAGAACGTGTACTGGCTGCTACTTCATCATACACAAGCACCTCCTGCCCTGGGTAGAAATTTGCAGACTGAATTCTGCGCTTCAGATTTCTTTTGTTTCTCCTTTCAGCCGTCCTTTTGAAAGCTTCTTCGATGACTGAGGTTGGAGTGGTCCATAGATCAACTGGCGACCAGCCCATTGTGCCACGCTCGGCAAAATTAACTGCCTCAATGGCTGCAGGGATGTGCTTCACCCATGAGCCCCCAAGAGCATAACGAATCTTCCTCAATCTGTCAACAAATGTGCGCTGAAACCTCTCAATGAGGCCAACGCTCTCATGGCGATATGGAGCTATGAACTGATGATTGACACCATGCTTCTTACACCAATTTCTTTATTACTTTCGAGCTAAAATAGGAGGCATTATCAGTGACAAGCACTGAGATTGGTCCATGACGTCGCTGCCACTGCTCCAAAGCTCGAATGACACTAGGGCTCCTGATGCTCTTCAATGGCAATGCATCACCCATTCGGGTGGCACTGTCGATTATACAGTGAATATATCTAAAACCACCTAAACCAGCAGTTACCGGTCCTATTGCGTCAGCAAACACAGTATGTCCTAGCTTTTGAGAGTATGGGGGTTGGCCCCAAT
>JAKSDA010000016.1 GCA_022360315.1 Pseudomonadota bacterium | reverse complement strand
TCTTGTGGGGCTGCAGCGCGGACTCGGTTTTGTAGCTCGTCGATCTGGGCCTCTACTGCGTCGATCGAGTAGTCCGTGGACTCTACCATGGCCAGCTGTTCGCGGGCTGCATCGCGGCTGCGTTCGAGGACGCGCCGATCCGCAGCGATCTCCTTGAGCTGGTCATTCCACGCATCCGCGCTGAGATTGCCCCGGCGGAACGCTCGCGAGATCTCGTTTTCGCTGACTACCAGTCTCTGCAGCAGTTCGTCACACCGCTTGAGCTCCTGGCGATGCGCATCGACAGTCGAGTCGTCCTCGCCAGCCATGGCCGCCCGCAGAACCTCCGGTTGCGTGATCGCTTCGGCGACCGTATCCCATACCACCGGATCAACCCGATCCGCGCTGTGCGAGACCGAGAACGCACACGGCTTGCCGCCATAGGTTCGGCGCCAGCGATTGTGGCGCGTGACGCAGTAAATATACTCTCTACCCCTGGCCAGGCGTACATACGCGCGCTGGCCGCAAGGGCACCATACTCGCCCCACGCACAAGCTCTGCGTGCTCCGGGCGCGTCGACGTCTTGGCCGCAGATCCAGAGCCCGCTGCACCTGGAACCACACGGATTCATCGACAATGACGGGCACGACGATCGTCAGTCCCTCTTGCGTGTGTTCGCCCCGATAGGCCGGCATCCGCAACATCTTCACGACTGTCGATTGATGCCAGCGCTTGCCCTGCTGCGTGGGCACGCCGCGCTCATTCAGCTCATTGGCGATGGTCCCTGCACCTTGCCCGTCCAGGCAACGCCTATACACATCGTGGACGATCGCCGCGCTGGTCTCGTCAATGCTCCACTCGCGCCGCTCCCGATCCCAGTGCAACCCATAGGGCACAAAGCCCGCTCCCGTGTAGCCGCCATCCGCCGCGATGCGCTTGCGTCCGGCCTGGGTACGTTGCGCGATCTTGCGCCGCTCCTGCGCAGCAAAGAACGTGCGCAAGTAATAGTCGAGCTCGCCGAGTTCCTTGCTCGGATCGATCACCCGCTGGCTGCAATCGACGATCACGGCATTCGCTTCGCGAGCAATGCCGAAGATCGCCAGGCGATCCCGGGGATCATCCGCTCTGGCTCCAAGGCCGCGATCGACATCCCACAGCCGCAATTCGTCGAATCCATCGCTCGCGAGTTCGAGTAGCTGCTGAC
>JAKSDA010000176.1 GCA_022360315.1 Pseudomonadota bacterium | reverse complement strand
CTTCTTCGGCCTGATGCTCCCCTTACCCTACCCGAATCATTCGGAGCGAAGCTCCGAGGGGTCCGGGGACGAGTCCCCGGCGGGGTCCAGGGGCAGAGCCCCTGGAGGCCTGTTTGGTTCCGGCTCGTCCGGGTTAGGATCGAGCAAAGGAGCCTGCCACATACACGTCCCGGATCGCTACGTTAGTAGGATCCAAGCGATTATCCAGCGCCATAGCTCCCAATGGTGGATCAACCCGTCACCATACGCCAAGAATCCTACCTGGCTCAACGGCGTCCCGTTGCATTCGCCACAACCGTTGCTCGTGGGTCAAGTAATACGTGTCGGCCTCACGGGCTGGCTGATATTGGGTTTTCCAAGGGTGAATCCCTTGATTGTAGCTGCCACGTCCAAAGACGAGTTTTTCGCACTTGCTGTAGCAGCATATGGAACCGTCAAAACTGCAGCGACAATGCTCAATGTCCCACGCAGTACATTGACGCGCACAGTGGAATCAACAGACTTTGGCCGCTATGTATTAGATCAGTTTGGTGGCTACAACGTGCTTGGGAAGATACGCCGGTTGATCCAAAGAAAGCGGCGGGAAATAGCTCAAACAGAAGAAAAGCAGATCAGTCCCTCGCCTCGTGGGAATTATGGGTTCCCGAGTTCAATACCGGACATCCATACGATGCCGACGCTCATTCTACCGCCATGGGAACGGCCCTCAGGAGAGCAATAGACTACCAATGCAGAAGCGCTGATTGGGGCTTGATAGCTTCGTTGGCGTTCGATTTTGAGTTACGCAATGAAACGCTTGACCATGCAGCAACTGGAGCAACTCGCCCTGTGGACAATTCGGCCGATCGAGGCGCGACAGCGACACCCACCCCGTGCGGAACACCTCCAGCTGCTCGCACAAGAACTCTCCAGCGTGTCGACCCGCTGCGCGTACAGCGGCAACGATGTCATCGCCCTGCAAAAGGTCGCTGACGCGCAGGTGCCACCGACGAGCACGCTCGTGTGGCGCTGCGTCGCCACGGTATACAGCGCCCGGCTCGGCAAGCCCTGGCGGCGTGGTTGCCTGCACGTGTGAGGCGGCGATGTGGCGACTCGTTCTCCGCTGGTTGGCGTTTACCGCGGCCATCGCGGTTTCGCTGTACGCGACAATCTACTACTGGCTCGCAACCAGGTTGGTGCCATGACGACGGACCATACAGAGCTTGCCATCGAGCAAGCGCAACTCGACAAGCTGAGTATCTGGACCACCCGGCCGATCTTGATCCGCGACCAGGAGCTCCCGGACATCATCCCCATTCTCGACCGTCTGCAGTATCTCCTGCGCTGCGTCGACGCGACCGATCGGAGACTGCTGGGGTTCGATATCTCGGACCTCGACATCGTGAAAAATGTCTGGCTGCAGTCTCCGGATCTGATCGTGCCGCAAGTTGTCTTTCGCCTAGTCTGTGCGGCCAACGCGCTGCAGATGCGCCTCTCGTTTCGCACGAGAACGCCGCAAGCGCAGAAAACCATCGAGCGGGTCTGGCCACGCACGGTCTATCGATGGTGCACGTCCGACGTGGCCAGGCGCGTTGCCAAGCGGTCATGACGGGACCAGCTCGCCAAGCAGTGCCCGAATACCGGGCGCTGGCTTCTATCATTCTGAAATAACTGGCGCCGATGAGCCCCTCTCGGTCCGCTACGCCACCAGCAACATCCCCGGCAGCCGCTCGATGAGCATGTCCTGAGTACTCTCGGGGTCGAGCTCGTGCACGGCGGCGTCGGCGTCGACCGGTGGCCTGTACAGCGACCCTTCGCTGACAACGACCTCGCCCCCTGGCTCGTCATCTGCTTGATTCCCAACCCCGCCGCTGTGTATGGAAATCTTCACTGATTTCCACAACGCCTCCACAACTCTTCTGAAAGCCATTACAAATCTGTCGCCATTTGTCTCTCGTGAAACAACCGTTGGCGGTTTGGTAAGGGCGTTCCGGTAACGTTGTGGAACGGTCAGTGGAACCGATGTGGAAGCGTCGTGGAACGGGTTGTGGAACCAATCCTGGAGAGCCACCACAAACCGCACCACATCCCTTCCACAAACTGCACCACATCCCTTCCACCCATTGACCCCGCCGGCTTCGTCGATGGTCCTGAACTGGAATGGCGTATACGAAACGCAAGTGAGTTACCGAGAGCGATCACGAAACACCTTCCATTTGCATCCGTCAAAACAGTTGGCGCCTCCGACCGCCCTTCCGCAGCGTCATCCCTTGTACCGTTCCTTGTAACGACGTTAGTAACGACCTCAGTAGCGACGTTAGTAGCGACGTCTTGTAAACACCACAACCGTTCAAGCGCCGCTACAAGGAGCGCTGCAGACGCGGCTACTAACGTCGCTACAAGGCCCGCCCCCAGCGATGCAATGTCCCAGCAAGGCGCGCGCCACCACCGCCGCCAGGCGGGACTCGAACCAGGATCCGCCCGGCGCGTCTGCTCGCGCCCGCAGTTGTACATCTGCGTACATGTCCGTCCCAACGGGACGTTCCGCCCCCGGTCGGGGGCCCTCGCAGCAAAACTCAACACTCCGATTCGCAGCAAACTGATTCCGGAGCCGATTACCATGTCTGTCGCGGCCCCGGTTTCATACTCCGTGCACGAACGACCTCCAGCGCGACCGGGGCACAGAGGCTGACAAGGGGGATGGTAGGGGTTCTATCGAAGGTCGACGTGGTGGCAGCTCGGCCACCTACGTTCGCGCCTTGTGCACACCCAGCCAACTGGGGAGGACCCCAGCCCCCCAGACGTGAACGCGGACTGACGCCACCTGCTGGCGGAGGGCACCGGACGTCTGCATGTCATGCTCTCCTTGTCAGCTTTCTTGCCCGGTCGCGCCAGAGGCGGCCCGTCCTGCCCACGTTGTGTACCCGGGCCGTGACAGACGGCGTGTGTGTTACACGCTTTTGACGGCCGTTCAGACGGCGTCAACTCCCCCTTTCCCCCTCCGTTTCGACAACCACCACGGCGCCAGCCGTCCAGTATCGGTGTGGCTCAGCACCGCCACCGAGCAGGCTCTCAACGCCAAAGTCCAGCGCAACAAACTCACCCGCACGGCGGTGTTGCGCAGTCTGGTGGACGCGTATCTGGCTGGCATCAATGTGGCGCCCGAGATCTAAGAGGAGCTCAGGCAGGTCCGCGAGGAACTGCGCAAGATCGGTGTGAACCTCAACCAGGCTCAACGGGTGGTGAACACCTACAGACGACCCACGCAGGCGTTGCGGCACGAAGTGCAGATCACGGCGAGGGCGGTGGCCAAGCTACTCCGCAAGCTACGCCAAGTGGAGATTCCCACGTGAGCTTGCTCGAGCTCGACAAGACGCGGGTTGCCCATGCGCCCCGCAATCGGGGACGTCTTGTTGGTGCTGTCGGCTTGCTTTGCATAATTTTCGCTCAGTTTGCCGGGGGTCTATAATTTCGTCCGCGCTGCGGTCGCGGTGAGCTCCTGCGTCCAGGAACGTCGCTCTTGCTCTCCCGACGATGCGTCCTTCGTGCGATGGTGAGGGAGAGATGCCAGTCCTGCTGTTCATTGCCGCGAGCCCTGCGAGCCTGGGCCCGCTCGCTCAGGATGAAGAGCTACGTGCCATTGAGCTTGGGATCGGCAGCGCCCGGTATCGCGAATCTGTCACTGTCGTCGGCCGAGGTGCAGCGCGGTACCAAGACGTAGTCGAACTCATCAGCCGCGAGCAACCGGGTATTGTCCACATAAGCGGACACTGTGACAGCCAAGGCCATATACTTCTGGCTGCCGATGGCGGGTCATCCACTCAGTTGAGCCCGGCTCTGCTGGCCGAGGTCGTTGCCACGTTGGGCGAACACCTTCAGCTTGTGGTTCTCAGCGGCTGTCGCACCGAGACACCCGGCGAAGCGCTCCAGGCGATCGTAAACAGTGTCGTGGCCACCACGGGCGATCTGACCGATGACGCGGCTGTCGCGTGGGCTGGTCCGTTCTACAAAGCGATCGCCTCGGGCGCATCGGTCCGTAGAGCGTTTGACGAAGCACGACTTTCACTTAAGGGCGCCTGGCCCGAGCAAGCAGAGCTCTTGCGCTTGCTGGAACGCCAGGTCGGTATAGCCACGAAAACGGACCTGCTCAGGAGACGAACACGGCCATCCGACATTCAGAGCGACGCTTCACAAAAAATCGAGATTGGTGGCGCGTCCACCCGGCAGCTGTATGCGACCAACCTACGTCCGCCCAGCGGCCCATTCGTGGGTCGTGACCGCGAGATGAAGAGGCTCGCAGTGGCATTTGCCGACAAGCAGAGTCATGTGCTCATTCTGACTGGACCGCCTGGTGTAGGCAAAAGCGAGTTGGCGAAGCGCTATGCTCAGGAATCTCGCGATCGCTCTCCCGGCGGTGTGTTCTTCGTGCGTCTCGATGCGCTTGCTCCACCGGTCGATTTGGCGCGTGTTGGACTGGCGTATTTGAATCTGCAATTCGCTACCGAGTCTCTCGAAGATCAATGTGAAGCAACATTGGCCCAACTTGGGCAGACGGGTCAAACCCTGCTCATTTATGACAATGTCGAGGAAGCGAGTGCTCTTCGGCGCTGGCTGCCAGCGCTGGGGCAAGCGTGTCATGTGGTAGTCACAACGACCTTGGAAGACTGGCCACAACGGGACGTCTGTCGCGTCGCTCCGCTGCAAGACGGCGATGCCCTCGACCTGGTGGCTGCTCTGATTGAAGACCCAGAGGTAGTGACAGCATGCGGCACCCAGCTTGTCGACAACGCCGGTGGCTTGCCAATCGCGCTTTGTCCAGCGGCTCGCAATGCGGCGCGTGCCGCGCGTAGAGGACTTGGGCGTCTATTCCCCTCTCCTCTCCTGCCAGCAGAAGCCGAGAGCTCGTTTCTGCGTCCTTGGCAACAGCTAGACGATGACGCCCGAGTGTTCCTCAAGGTGGCGGCTCTGTTCGAGCCATCGCGAATCCCGCGCGACCTGTTGTACCAGAGGCTTGGGGACCTTGACTGGCAACCTTCACGATGTGACGCAGCGCTGGATGCTTGCTGGGATCGCAGTTTGCTCAAAGAGGGGCCTTCCATGCACGGACTCATTGCCGCGTTTGTCAGGGAGCAAGACGCGCCCGCCGTGCCATCAGAGCTCTTGGTCGCTCATACCGAGGCGTTCGGTGCCGCCGCAGAGCGCTACAGGGACGCGCCCGGCGATAGCTCCCTGGCCGAAGCGTTGTTGAGCTTTCCCTTCCAATTGCCTTTCTGGCAAGCGTTCGGTCTCCACCATCATATGGATGCCGATGTTATAGCCGGCGCACTCTCTGAACTTGGACGCTTTGGCATTAGCCGGGCATGGGCTTTGTCCGCGGTTGAAAAACGCCAGGGCGACATCCATGGCCGCGTTGACCATGAGAGCCTCGGCAGGAGCCTGCACCAAGTGGGCAGGTGCTACTTAGAGACAGGGGAGTACGAGCAGGCCCGCTCCTGGTACCAGCAGGCCGTCGAGGAAAAACGCCAGGGCGACGTCCATGGCCGCGTTGACCATGAGAGCCTCGGCAGGAGCCTGCACCAAGTGGGCAGGTGCTACTCAGAGGCGGGGGAGTACGAGCAGGCCCGCTCCTGGTACCAGCAGGCCGTCGAGGAGACACGCCAGGGCGATGTCCATGGCCGCGTTGACCATCAAAGCCTCGGCGCCAGCCTGCACCAAGTGGGCTGGTGCTACTTAGAAACGGGGGAGTACGAGCAGGCCCGCTCCTGGTACCAGCAGGCCGTCGAGGAGGCACGCCAGGGCGATGTCCATGGCCGCGTTAACCATGATCTCCTCGGCGCCATCCTGCAGTGCGTGGGCTGGTGCTACTCACAGACGGGGGAGTACGAGCAGGCCCGCTCCTGGTACCAACAGGCAAAGAAGATACGCGACGCGCAAGTGGGGAGTAGGGCGCTGGCGCAACAAGGGGGCGATTAGTCGCCGACTAACTTCGCCCGCACAGCGCTCTAAGTGCAGCCACAGCTCTCGACTCCAGCTGATGCACCCGACTCACTGAAACGGCTAGTATCGTGGCCACGTCCTCGGCGTCGTGCTCGCCTCGGTCGGCCACGTCGAGCGAGCACGTGTCCGGCATGCTTTCCAGTGTGTCTGCTGCGCGCTCGGCCCACGCTTCTACCTCGTCCGCCGACACTGATGGCTCCGCGGGCAGTTCCCTCGGTCGGCCTGGTCGCCGGCCAGGCTGCCACAGTACCAGGCTGCCGCCTTCCTTTACGTCGAGCAGCAGATGGTGTCGACACCCAACCCAGGGGCATGGTCGGGGGCCAGCCTGGCATTCGGCACGACTCGCCACTCGCTGCGGTCTCGTCTCGACAAGCGAGCACTGCTCGGCGTCGATGTGCACCCTGCCGGAATTGGCCAGCTGGTCGATCAGTCTCAGCACTGTTGCCTTGCGGGCCCGAATTCGCCGGGCAAGGGCACTTTTGGTGAGCGGGCTGCTGTCGCGCAAAGCGGCCAGGATTTCGCCGGCCAGGTCGCGCCGCGGTGATGGCGTCGACAGGGGCGCCGAGTAGCGGCCGAACTGGCCAAAGCGCTCACGAAACCGCGCTCGCTGGGCCCGGTCGTCACCGAGCAAACAGAAGTAATTGCCATGCGAGGGCTGACGCCCCGGCACGCTGACCCACGAGCCTGTAGCATAATCAAACCGCCGCGCCTCCCAGTGGATTCGCTTTGGTACTGTCACATGGGGCCATTCTTGCGGTGCTGGACACGGCATTCCGGCAATGTCGCCGCAGTCAAATTGCAGGGTGCCCAGCTGCTCAAGCGAAAACCCGACCCACAGTACCGCGGCGCCGGGTCCGCCCAGGAGCACATGCTCATTGGCCCGCCGCCAGAATTGCCGCACCAGCCGACCGGTACGATCGTCTGGCGGTTTGACGAATACGCGCCCGCCCCAGGGCAATACCAAGCCATCCTCGGGCCGGTAGCTCCGACCATAGGCGTCGATAAGTCCGTACCACCGTTTAGCGCGGACGACCAAATTGGCCGCAAAGCTGCTGGCCGGGTCCAGATCGATCTCGCCGAGTACATACCGCCCCGCTTCTACATATTCGGCCGGGGTGTAGTGCTCTGCGCTTTTGCACGAAAGCTGCCCGGTCATTGTCTCATCACCATCTCAGTACACTCGGGTGGTCGGCCCATCCCATCGGGCCCGCACGTATCCGGTTTCACCCTGGTTGTTCTTGAGCACCAGGATATCGACCTGATGTTCCCATTCTTCGGGGCTTGGTTTGCGGCCGTCCCTGGGGTAGTCGATTCCTTCCTCGGGGTCGCCGTATTTGCTGCCGCGATGGATGCCGAGCACGCATTTGCAGCGCTCCTCGATCGAACCGCTCTCACGAAAATCGCTCGCTCGCGGCCGCTTGTCGTCTCGGTGCTCGACGTTGCGATTGAGCTGGGCAACCGCCAGGTAGGCGAGTTCGTCGGCCATCGCAGCATCCGCCAGGCAATACACATTGTGCTGGATTGCCTGGTGCAGGTTCGTAGCGTGCTTGGGCCAGCGGATCAGCTGCAAATAGTCGACGATCACCAGCTCGGTGCGATTCTCGCGGCGGTGCTTTCGCGCTGAACGGATAATGTCCTGGACACTAAGACCGGGTCGGTCCTCGTAAAGCCAACGCGGCCGCGCGGCGATTCGCGAGATCGCCGGGCGCAGCTCGTGCCACTGGCCTTGAGTCAAGTTGCATGCACGGATGTCCTGAATTGGCACTCGACTGGAGCGACCCAGCACGCGCTCGGCATAGTTGCGCCGCGGATCTTCAAGCGAAAACACGTGCACGCCGTGACCATGCTCGGTGGCCCAGTCGGCGATTCCGAGTGCCAGCGCACTTTTGCCCATGGCCGGACGGCCACCCAGGGCAGTCACGATTCCCGGCTGCAGTCCACCAAGCAATTCATCCAGTTTCTCGATGCCGGTTGGTATGCCGGTGAGCACAGACTCGCCCTTGGCCCGGCGCTCGGCAATTTCCGACAGCTCTTTCACTCGTTCCAGGACCACTCGGCCGATCGGGATGGCTGTTCCGGGCTGTTTGGTTTCGTATTCGCGCAGTGCCTGCTGTGCTTTGTCGTAGGACGCATCGCCACCCTTGCCCTCGTGCACTGCGGCCAAGGCTTCCGATAACCCTCCGGCGAGCCGTCTGGTGAGCGCGTGCTGTTTGACGATGGCCGCGTAGTGCGGGGCGTTATCGGCTGTCGGAGTCGAGAGCGCGAGACGCGAGAGATACTGCAGCCCGCCGATCGGCTCCAGCTTGCCAGCGGCGCGTAGCCTGTTGCCCACGGTAACCGCGTCGACTGGTTCGGCCGCGGCAAAGCAGTCGCACAGCGCCCGCCACACATATTGGTGCGCCGGGTGATAAAAATCCTCGGCGTCCACCTCGAGCTCGCCGATCACATCGCGCCGAACAAACGGTGCTCCACACAGCGCCCGTTCCGCTTCCAGGTCATGGGTCGAGTGCTCTTTCATCACTACCCCAGTCTCTTGAGCGGCCGGATATCGGCCGGCTTTGTGCGCATGCCCGGCCCGTCCGACTTGCGGCGGTACCGTTTGCGGATGGCCTCCGGACTACTGGCCAGCAATCGGCGCAATTGCTCCGGGCGCCA
The DNA here is from genome assembly GCA_022360315.1 of Pseudomonadota bacterium. Taxonomy (GTDB): domain Bacteria; phylum Myxococcota_A; class Polyangia; order Haliangiales; family Haliangiaceae; genus JAKSDA01. Next base: position 1,523 of record JAKSDA010000176.1, on the reverse strand, counting down.
GTTGGTGTCTCCATTGAAATACTCCAGCGGGTCGTCACCGCATTCGCGTTTGCACTCGGCTTCAACTTTGGCGCGGCCCAGGGCCTTCACCAATGAAGCGGGCGGATACTTGACCAGCGCCCGGCGTACCGCATCCCAGTTGCCGCCCGGCGCGTGCTCGGCCGGTACAGCCGGTTGACTCGCATCCACCTCGGCTCGCAGAGCATTCTGGTGCTTCCACAATGCCGCAACGCAGGCATCGTGGTCGGGATGCTCGCTGCCCAGTAGTACCTCAATTTGTAATAGCTCTTCGGCAGTGCGCGCGCGCGCAAGACGGTCTAGCCTTGGGCTGGAAGGAGTGGCTTCGGAGGGACTTCGAAGGGGGTCAACGAAGGAATCCGGAAACCCGGCCCATGGGTCACCTGGGCCGTGGACCGGGTCACGGTCCGGCCCACTTGGACCACGGTCCAGGTCGTGGTCTGGTCCACTTGGACCACGGTCCGGGTCATGCGCGCGCGCGAGAGAGCTCTCGCTAGCGGGAGCAGGAGCGGGAGCGGGAGCGGGAGCGGGAGCGCTGGAGTGCGCTGGCCCATGGGCCGACCCATTCGGACCACCGGCTGGCCCATGGGCCGACCCACGGTCCGGCCCCCTTGGACCACGGTCCGGGTTTTGGGCCGGGTCGAGTGGGTCATGGGCCGGATCGAGTGGGTCACGAGTGGAGCCGATGCTCGAATCCTCGGAGAGATTGTATGTGGAGTTCTCGACATTGGCGGACCAGGCCACATCCTCAATCGCGTAGAGAACGTTAGAGTCCTCATTGAGAGCCCCATTGTCAAGTAGCTGGCGGACGGCTCGGTTGAGGGTGGTTTTGGCAATTCCGAGTTTGTCTTGGAGCGCTTTTCGGGTAATAGCTCCGGCTGCGCGTACCGCGGCCAGGATTTCCTGATCCCGAGCCACGAACTGCCCGCGGTCGTCCCGTTCGGCGGTTTCCGCCCGCGCTTTCCCGCCCGCTTGCGCGGTGGTGAGATACTTTTGGTACCATCCGATGTCGCCGAAGAGCTCGCTCAATAAGAGCCGCAAATAGTTCTCGGAGTCCTCATCGGCGATTTCTGCCAGTTCGACCCCTTCATCGCAAAGCACCTCGCGTACCTTCTCGGAGTTCCGTCGCCCGAGAAAGTGAGCGATGCGGTCGATGTGCATGATTTCGGACCCCCTCGTTGTGACATGGGCCCACAGCTTTTGTAGGCGCATAAACATGTCTCCCCACGAGAGGCGTAGTTTTTTGGCAGCGACCGCCACCCGTGGATCTTCGTAGGCACCGCCTGCGACACGGATCGGCGCAAAGAGGTTTTTTTGTACAGACTCGGTCAATGCGGGCATCGACATCTAGAACTCCTTCCCATTCTGATGTATCCCCACGAAAGGGCCTGAGTTTTCGATCACTTAGAAATCTCGTGAACTGAAAAGGAAGGATAGGGGATCAGGTCTGCAGCAGTTGCCCGAAGAGGGTAGGTATGCAGAGACAACAGAGGTGCGTGCCGCAT
>JAKSDA010000082.1 GCA_022360315.1 Pseudomonadota bacterium | reverse complement strand
CTTCGACTCTCTCGATGGCATCGAGGGCCAAAGTCGTGTCATTGGATGCAGCGATGTGAGATCAGAAATTTGTTGTTAGTACAATATTCGTTTCAGATACTGTGCAAGTAACCTGTCGACATCACTGACCTTTTTTATTGCGCTCACTTGGCAGCATTATGCTCGACTGGTGTCGAGAGCAGCCCCCCCAGCAGAATGCCAGATTGTCTATTGTTTTCAGGTAATTAGCCATTTCGGGGCAGTCCGGTCGAGGATTGGCTAGCCAGCCGGCCGACAGACTTGACCCGGGCCGTCGGCAATGGTCACGCACTGCTGGCCGTCGGGACACGAATCGGACTTGCCGCGACACGCGATCTCACACGAGGTGAACCTGGGCCCGGCCGAGCCGGCAATCCCATAATACGAGATACATTCGAATCCCCCAGCGCATCGGCCGCTTGGACAGGGCTGCCCCTGGGTCGGCAATGGGTTGGAAGGCCGCGCAGGCGCGGCAGTCGGATCACCACCGGACGCTGGACCGGCCGGCGGCCGCGAGGTCGCACCGGGGGGAGTGGGCTTGGTCACGGAGCCCGCGCCCGTCTTGACCGGAGGCGGACAGGTGCAGCTTGTGGCGGAAAGTACTAGCACTCCCGCGCACAGGACGTGCAACAATATCCAGGCACTACGCATGCTGTGCAATGTACTAGAAGCCATCTCAAAAATCTCCCATCGCCAGGCCGACGATCCATCATTGCCATTGCGGACCGGTTCTGTGACGCAGCTCGTGGCTGTCCTGATCCTGCTCTGCGCCCTGTCGATCGACCAGCCAAATGCCGCTCACGGGGGAGATCCGCGTCTTTCGTGGAAAACCATCGAGACCGAGCACTTTGTCATCCACTACCACGAGCCGCTCGGCGATGTGGCCAGACAGGTGGCGCAGGCAGCCGAATACAGCCATAGGGTCCTGTCCCCAGCATTTGGCCACGAACCCGCCGAAAAAACTCACATCGTGATCACCGACGATACCGATGGCGCCAACGGGTTTGCCAGCGTGCTGCCGCGAAACAGCATTCGCCTCTTTGCCTCGGCTCCGGGCCCACTGTCGTCTCTCAATGATCACGATGACTGGCTTTTCGGCCTCACTGCCCACGAATACACCCACATTTTGCACCTCGACTCGATCGGTGGTCTGCCCCGGTTATACAACCGGATCTTCGGCAAAACATGGTCGCCCAATCAGGCCCAGCCGCGCTGGGTGATCGAGGGCATCGCCACCTATCAGGAATCCAGGCGGACGTCGGCTGGACGCACGCGCAACGCGCTTTTCGACATGGACCTGCGCGCGGTGACCCTGGCCGACCGACGTCTCGATCTCGACGCGGTCAGCAATGGACCGCAAGCCTGGCCGCGCGGCAACGCGCCGTACCTGTACGGCTCTCATTTTCTCAAGTATGTCTTCGATCGCCACGGCGAGGACAAAATGCGCGAGTTGTCCTGGTCCTACGGCTCGAATCCAGTGCCCTACAGTCTCAATCGCAGTATCAAAAATATCACCGGGCGCAGTTTCGCCGAGCTCTACGACGATTGGCTGGATTATTTGCGCGACAAATACTCCGCACAAGCCGAAGCCGTGGCGCGGGCCGGACTGCGCGAGGGACGCCGCCTGACCTTCAGCGCCGAAAACAACTCCTCGCCGCGCTATACCCGCGACGGCAGACACATCGTCTGGCGACAGGGCGATGGCTATAGCGAGACGCGATACCGCATCATGCCGGTGGGCAGCAATGTGGGTCGGGCCTCCGACTACGCCACCATCCACCGCTCGTCCGGCTTTGCCCTGCTGTGGGACGGTTCGATGGTCCTCGCTCAAACTCGCCGATATCGCAACGACTACAGTTTTGACGATCTCTACCGATGGGATCGCCGGACCGACCGGCTCGAGCGATTGACCCGCGGGATGCGCGCCCGCGAGCCGGCGGTATCTCCCGACGAAAGCCGGGTCGCGTTTGTGATCAACGGACGCTCGCAAACCCAACTGGCGGTCATGCCGCTCCGCCCCGATGCCGAGCCGCAAATCGTTTGGACCGGACAGCGCTTCGACCAGGTCGGCAGCCCGTACTGGTCGCCAGACGGCACGCATATCGCCTGCTCGGTGTGGACCGCTGGCGGATATCGCGACCTCATGCTGGTCGATATGAAATCAGGTGCCGCTCGACGTCTCACCCACGATCGGGCCAATGACGTATCTCCGGTGTTCAGCCCCGACGGTTCGACGATCTTTTACTCGAGCGACCGCAGCGGTATCTACAATGTCTACGCCCTCGAACTGGCCACCGGAACGACCTGGCAGGTGACCAATGTTGTCGGCGGGGCGTTTTGGGCCGATATTTCACCAGATGGCAAACAGCTCGTGTATCAGGGTTTTGGCCCGGGAGGCTACGACCTCTACGAACTCGACATCGATCGAGAACGCTGGATCGAGCCATTGCCCTATATCAACGACCGACCCGATCCTGTGGCCGTTCCCGCAGAAACGGCCAGCGACGCAGCGACCGTGTCCAGGCCGCGCCAGTATCGCCCGCTGGCCACGCTGGCGCCACAGAGCTATACGGTCGACCTGGTGGCGACCAGCGCTGACACCGCGCTCACCCTGCGGACCAGCGGAAGCGACGCGGTCGGCATCCACGGCTATTCGCTCAGCGGGTCGCTCGGCCTGGAACGCAGAAATATCAACGTATCGGGCTCGTATACCTACCGCAGATTGTGGCCGTCGCTTCGCATCGCGGCCGTGCGCAACGCATCACGGCGGTCCGGACTCTTCATCGATGGCTCCAATACAATATATACCCGCGAATCCTACAGCCTTACCGGCAGTATCGGTCTGCCGGTATTGCGCGACGACGAAAGCACCGGACAGATCTCGCTGGCCTACGACGTCGACTGGTTGCTCAACGTCCAAGACGAGTACGACGAGTTCGATCCCAACGATACCCTGCCGGACTTTCCCGAGGTCGATGTCGTGCTCGCCGGGCTGTCTGTAGACTGGACATACCGCGATACCCGGGGCTACACGTATACCCTCGGACCGCAGGCAGGGCAGAGCTTGCGTGCGACAATCCGTCTCAATCATCCCTCTCTCGGCTCGGATTTTCGCTCTCTCGATCTGAGCTATACCTGGAACGGGTTCAAAAAACTTCCCTTTGGCGATACCCCGGCCGTGGCCCTGCGCCTGGCCGGCGGGATTCGCACCAGCGACCGCCAGCGGACCTCCTTGTTCATCGTGGGCGGCGTGCCCGAACAAGATCTCACCGACTCGGTGCTCAATAACCGCCGCGCCGGAGTTTCGGGCTATCTGCGCGGATATCCGTTCCGATCAGTGGTCGGCCAGAAGTTTCACCTGGCCAACCTCGAGTATCGCCAGGTCTTGTGGAATATCGAGCGCGGTGTGTCGACGTTGCCGTTCTACGTGCGCCGGCTGCATATTGCCGGCCTGCTCGACGCCGGCAATGCGTGGAACGACAAACTGGACATCGACGATTTCAAGGTCGGGTTGGGTGCAGCGCTGCGCCTGGATGTGGTACTTGGTTACTTCGTGCCGGGATCTCTCGAAATCGGCCACGCCCGCGGCCTGGTCAACGGCGGAATTGGCGAGTACTGGATACTGCTCACCCAGACCATATGAATAGCGGCAACCGAAACCAGCAATCCGATTACGAGCACCCGCTCCAGGCCGTCGCCGGGATTCTGGCCAGTGATGTCGCGGGCCAGCTGGCCCAACCGCTGCGCGAACTGCGCGAAAAACTGGCCGTAATGGTCGAGACACTAGACCGTTATATTGGCGAGGCCGACGGTCCCAAGCCCTATCCGTGGAAACCACTGCAAGTGCTTCGCCAGGAGATCGGCGATACCTATCTGATCGCCCGCCATACCACGCGTCTGGCCAGCGAGCTTTTCGAGGCGGTCAACGTCGGCACCGGCCCGGTCGGTGGTCCGGGCGAAGAGCTCGACATCAACCAGCGGGTCGAAATCGCCCTCGAGCTGGTCCGCCACCGGATCGGCAGACAGACCGAGCTATTCGTGGATCTGGGGTCGATTCCGCCGGTGCGCGCCTCGGCCGGGGAGATAACTCTGGCAGTGGCCAAGATGCTCATCGGCTGCGCCGACTCGGCCCGACTCAGGGAAGGCAGTGCCATCTCGGTCAAAACCCGTGTCGAACGGGTCGACAGCGTCGATCAAGTGGTCATCTACACGGCCGACAACGGCAATGGCACGCCCGCGGCAGCCGAATCGGCGCAGCGCGCGATCGCCCCGCTGATGGGCCACCTGGGTGGCAGCTTTCACGCCATTTCCGAACCCGGCCAGGGCTCTGTATTTGAATGTCGAATTCCGGTGACCGCCCGATCTGTTTCCGGACCTGCACATGACTCATCACGTTGATTCAAAGGTATTCCATGTCCAATTTCACCATGCCAGTCAGTCTCTACATGTCAGCTCCCATTCACGCGATCGTCAGCGGTGATACCCTGCAGTCGGCATACCGGCACCTGCGCGAGTTTGCCGTGTCGAGTCTGGCCGTACTCGACGATAAGGGCCTGCTCAGCGGTGTCATATCGCGTACCGACCTCTTGCGCGTCGGGCGCTATCAGGCGGGATCGCGGCGAGATGCCGGTCTACTCACGTTGCCCGATCGAGCGGTCGACGATCTCATGACCCGCGATGTCCTGACAGTCGCGCCGAACGATGGGGTCGACGTGGCCTGCCAGGCTATGATCCGCCGCGGGGTCCATCGGGTATTTGTGACCAATAAGGGAGTTGTCGAGGGTGTGTTCAGCACGCGCGAGGTCATGCAGGCCATCGCCGACAAGCGCCTGAACACCCCGATCGGCGACTGCATGTCCAAACCGCTGTTTACCATCCGTGCCCAGGAACCGATATCGCTGGCAACAGAGCGGCTGGAAAAAGCCCGCATCACCGGCCTGGTGGTGGTCGAGGACGATTGGCCCGTGGGCGTATTCACCCAGGTAGAAGCGCTGGCATCGCGCGATATGCCGCGCCAAACAGCCGTCGAAGTCGCGATGAACGCCGCCATCATATGCATGCCGATCGACACCCGTATGTTTCGCGCTGCTCAGCAAGCGCTGGCCATGCGGGTGCGGCGCATCATCGTGAGCAAAAAACGCGATATGGAAGGCATCGTCACCGGCATTGACTTTGCCCGGGCCACGCTCTGAGCGGCCCTGGCCCGGGCATGGCGGGCCTCGGCCCTTGGCATCGGGCAACAGTGCCGCCGCATCCATCGCCGGGCCGATGGTCACCGGCTTGCCTCGCGCGGCGTTTGCGAATCACCGTGGGTGACCAGCACCGAGCAGGGCGCGTGGCGTACCGTGGCCTCGGCAGCGCTGCCCAGGAGAAATCGACGAAACCCGCGGTAGCCGTGAGTTCCCATGACGACCAGGTCGTACGGCTCGGTTTCCAGCTGCGCTTCGAGTCGATCTTGAATCAGCGCTGCAGCCACTCCGTGCTCCTGTACGAAGCGAATCTCACAGCCCTCGGTGGCATAGAACTCGACCAGCTTGGTTCCCTCGGCCTGGCCAGCCGCAAGGATCTCGTCGCGCAATTCTGCCAATGGGCCCTCGATGGAATACGGAGAGTTTAATCCATGAGTCCCCGGTGGGAACTGCCAGGCGTGCAGGAGTTCGATGACCAGAGGGTCCTCGGTCCCGGTCTCGCCTCCAGCACTGGCAACGCGCCCCGCCAGGGCCACGGCGATGCGCAAGGCCGCCTCGCTGGTCGCAGAAAAATCGGTGGGGACCAGGACACGGCGCAGCAGTGGACGCGATGCCTGGCGCGCAACCATGACGTTGGTGGCGCTCATGCGAACGACCTTCTCGGCCACGCTGCCCAGAAAAAAACGCTTCACCCCGGTCAGCCCCTTGGTCCCGGTCACGATCAGGTCAGCATCGATCGTTTCCGCCATGGTGACGATGACCTCGTCGGGATGACCGGAGGCCACGCGAGTGTTGACCTTCAGTCCACGCTGGCGAGCCTGGTCGGCGAGTTTTTCCAGCCTGGCCGCCGATTCGGTGTGCAGTTCCATGATCAGACGTTCGATCTCAGGTACCGAGTGACCGTAGATCGCAGCGCTGCTCGCCGCCTGTTTTTCCTCGGATTCGACCCACAGAAGGACCAGTTTGCTGCCCATCGCTTCGGCTACCGCCATGGCCCGGTCCATGGCATGTTCCGACTGCTGCGAAAAGTCGATGGCGACGAGTATGGTCTCGAGCATGATGGGCCTCGGTTGCTGGTTTCTCGGCGCCCGGCGACAACAAGACGCCCGTTGTTGGAGTCGCGAGCGACGATGCTACCATGGCGCGGCAATATCGAGAGCATGGCGGTCATTTTCCCGTTCTCTTGCCGGCGCTCAGAACCACCGTCACCCGGCCGTCACAACCGGTTGGCCATTTCTACTGAGCTGCATTTTCGGCCCACAGCGCGCGGTACATGACGTCGCCGGTGCGCTCGATCCGCCCACCGGTCGCGGTTCTTGCCGCCTCGCTCGCCGCTATCATGGCTCCCCGCCCCGGCAAGAACCGCGGGCCGCACTGCCCCACAACAATACGGCCGGTAGCCAAGAGGTCTGTCATACTACCGACATGACGCGTCTCGAAACTGCCTGCCCTCTCGATTGCCCCGATACGTGTAGTCTGAGCGTCGAAGTGGATCATGATGGGCGTATCACCAAGATGACCGGCAGCCAGCGCAACCCTGTTACCGATGGGTTCATATGTGGCAAAGTCCGTAAGATCGCCGACCATTTATACGGCGCCGACCGAGTTCTCTATCCCATGCTCCGCACCGGACCCAAAGGCTCGGGCTCGTTTCGCCGCGCGAGCTGGGACGAAGCGCTCGAACTCATCGTCGATCGAATATGCGACATCGCCGCCGAGCACGGCCGGGAAGCCATCCTGCCCTATCACTACGGGGGATCAAACGGCTATCTAACCCGCCAGGCCACCGACCTGCGATTCTTTCGCAGAATCCACGCGTCGCATATGATGCGCACGTTTTGTGGCGGTCCGAGCGGCTCGGCGCTGGGCGGCATGTTCCAGGGCATGCCCGGAGTTGCCCTCGACGATTATGTGCACGCTCGCCTGATCGTGCTGTGGGGAGTCAATCCGTCTGCCACAGGCATCCACCTGGTGCCGTACATCAAAGAAGCCAGACGGCGCGGAGCGAAATTGATCGTGGTCGATCCACGCGCGATCCCGCTCGCCCAAGACGCCGACCTGCACCTGCAAGTGCGTCCGGGCGCCGATCTGCCCGTCGCTCTCGCCGTGATTCACTGGCTCTTCGAAAACCGCGCCGCCGACCACGAATTTCTGGCCCAACACACCACCGGCGCAGACATTCTGCGCGAGCGGGCCGCGCGATGGCCGATGGCCAGGGCCGCCGAGATCGCCGGGGTCGACGCCGCCGATATCGAGCGCTTTGCTTCGATCTATGCCGAATCGAATCCCGCCGTCATCCGATGCGGCTGGGGTCAGGAGCGCAACCGCAACGGCGGCAGCTCGACCGCGGCCATCCTGTCCATCCCCGCGGTAGGCGGAAAATTCGCCGTCCGCGGCGGTGGCTTCTCCGCCAGCAACGGTGCCACCTGGAACGTGAGCCGCGCGCCGGCCATTGCCGAGCCCAGTTATCAAGTCCGTGCGGTCAACATGAACCTGCTCGGCCGGGCTCTGTGCGAGTACGATGACCCGCCGATTGCCATGTTGTTTGTTTACAACTGCAATCCGATGTCGACGGCACCGAATCAGCGCGCAGTAAAAAAGGGCTTTCTGCGCGAAGATCTCTTCACAGTGGTCTACGACCAGGTCCACACCGATACAGCCCAGTATGCCGATGTAATTTTACCCGCGACTACCTTTCTCGAACATCACGAGTTGCGCATCGGCTATGGTGCGATGTACATGTTCGACAGTCCAGCGGTGCTCGAGCCGGTCGGCGAGGCGCGCCCGAATTATCAGGTGTTTGCCGAGCTGTGCCGCAGGCTCGGCCTCGAGCGACCCGATGACCCGATCTCATCCGAAGAGCTGGTCGCGGCACTGCTCGACGACAGTCCGGACAGCGCGCAACTGAAGGCAGAGCTGCTAGTCGACCGAATTGCTCCGCGGCCACAAGGGGCCAACCCGGTGCTTTTTGTGGATACGTTTCCCGGCACCGACGACAAAAAGATCCATCTGGTTCCCGAGCACCTCGACGGCGCGGCCCCCCACGGTCTGTACGGATACGAGCCGGATCCGGCCACCGAGACCTATCCGCTGGCCCTGATCTCGCCGGCGACCAGCCGCACCATCAGCTCGACATTTGCTCAGTTCATTCCCGCTCCGGTGCCGGTCGAAATCCACCCGGACGACGCGGCGTCGCGCGGAATCCGCGACGGCGACAGGGTTCGCGTATTCAACGAGTGGGGTGCGTTCGAAACCCCGGCCAAGCTGAGCCGGGCCTTGCGGCCCGGCGTGATCTGTCTGCCCAAGGGCCTGTGGAGCCGCCACACCGAAAACGGTGCCACCTCGAACGCGGTGATCCCCGACAGCCTGAGCGACCTCGGTGGCGGTGCCTGCTTCAATGATGCGCGGGTCCAGATCGAGCGCATTGATTGAGTGACCGTCCAGCAATGTAGACACCGCCTGGCCAAATGGCCGGACAAATATTCTACACACGATCAGGTTTGAAAATGTGCCCAGTAGGGTCGGTCCAGCGCGTCGAGGGCAAGGCGCGAAGAGGGAGCATAGTGGGCCTACGTGACCGATGAGCAACACAGCCATCGGTTAGTTTGAACTGTCCGAGTCATCGTTTGACCCCGCCGGGGGAGCGAACGCAATGCCAGCCCGGCTCAGCGCGCCTGTCCAATCCGGGTCATCGCCCCGAAGTTTGTTTTTGATGGTGGATCTGGATACTCCGAGCTCGCGCGCCGCCGCGTCCTTGTCGCCGCCCAGTCGATTGACCGTGAGGTGGACCAGATAGCGCTCGAACTGGTCCCGCGCCCGAAAGTAGACGCCTTTCTTTTCGTCTTTGCGCTGTCCCTGCCGGCCCGATTGCTCAGACATGTAATTGAGCGTAGGCAAGAGATACTCGACCGGAATATCGTTGGGCGAGATCCGCCGTCCCGGTGCCAGCGCGACCAGTCTCATGACCAGATTCTCGAGTTCGCGAATATTGCCCGGCCAGCCGTAATTGCACAAAATAACCAGCGCTTCTCTGGTAAATGTGGGAGGTTCGTGCCCCATGGTGGCAGCATGCCTGGTACACAAAAGCTTGATGAGGGCCGGCAGATCCAGAGTTCGCTCGCGCAACGGCGGTATCTTTACCCGAATCACATTGAGGCGATAATACAGATCCTCGCGGAAGCGACCGGCCCGGACTTCATGCTCGAGGTTCTTGTTGGTTGCCGCGATGACCCGGACGTCGATCGGCGAGGGCTCCCGAGCACCGAGTCGCTCGACCTCGCGCTCCTGCAGAACGCGCAGTAACTTGACCTGGACGTTGCTGTCGAGCTCGCCGATCTCATCGAGAAACAATGTACCGCCATCGGCCAGCTCGAATTTGCCGAGCTGCTCTCTGTCGGCACCAGTAAAGGCCCCTTTGACGTGGCCGAAAAGATTGGATTCGAGCAACGTATCCGGTATTGCTGCCAGGTTGATGGCGACAAAGGGGCTGTTGGCGCGCGGCGAGTAAGTGTGGATATAGTGCGCCATGAGCTCCTTGCCAACCCCCGATTCCCCGGTGAGAAGAACCGTCAGAGGCTTGTCTGCAACCTGCCGGGCAAGCCGAATAATCGGCTTCACGGACGGCGCTCGACTGTCCTCCAGAGTGGCAAACGCGTCGCGCATCCACTGCTCCTTGGTCCTGGCCTCGATCCGCTCACGCCGGCGGCGGCGATGGAGCAACGCGCGTTCGATGTGCTTGCTGAGCTGTTGGTAATTCTCGTACGATTTGACCAGAAAATCGAACGCTCCACTCTTTACCGCCTCGACAGCCAGCCGGATCTCGGCCTGTGCCGTGACCACGATCACTTCAATATCGTCTCGATCTGTGTGGATTTGATCGAGCAAATGCAGCCCTTCGGTATCGGGCAGAACCAGATCGAGAAGGACGACATCGACGTGGTGTGCATCGAGTGCCGACAGAGTTTGCCAGCCATTATATGCTTTGAGAGTTCGATAATCAGTAAGATACGGCTCCACGATGTCATGAAACGATTCCTCGTCATCGACCATGAGAACCGTGGGCTTTCGCGACTTCACATTTTCTAGACCCGCCATAATGCTCTCCACTCCCCTCAGGGCTCAAGTGTATCACCATATCGAGCAGTAGCCAGTGCCGTTTCATTGCTTGCCTTTCTCGCCCAAATAGCGGCTGCAAAACACTCAGCCGATAGTTCGATGTGCTCGATGAGTTGTTGTTCTTCACGGGCTGCGACATCGACGACTGCGATCTCACCGTCGCTGTCGAGAACGATCTCGTAGCGGATTTTGTGTTCAGTGACCTTGAAGCAGCGTACTGAGACCGGAATGTCTTGTATTCTGAACACTCTCGCCAGAGTGGTTATCTCGTGAGCGGCATTGGAAGCGGGCACATTTGTCATCTTGATATGATCCTTGGGTTGGAAACACGACAATGGAGTTTTATCAGAGACTTATAACCGGTGCTGACTCAAATACGGTGCAACTAGCAGGTCAGGAGCCGGCGACAGAACGCTTGTCTCGCGGCAATCGCAGGGTAAACCTGCTGCCGTCGCCTACGTTGGACGACATGATGAGTATGCCGCCGTGGGCATCGGCGATCTGTCTGGCCACACCCAGTCCGAGCCCGACACCGGTCCTCCGCTTGGTGGATTGAAAGTCGCCGTTTTGCAGTATTTCAAGCCGCTCGGGTGGAATACCAGGTCCACTATCGATTACGCGAATCTCGAAAAACTCGTTTTCTGTCGATTCGCCCAGCTCGATGATAACGCAGCTCTCTCGATCGTCGTGTCGATCTGGGGCCGATTCGTCATCAGCTGGCCTTTCGGCTGCTTTCTGATCGTTTTTTTTTCGCAAACAGGCCTCGGCCCCGTTGCCGGCCAGGTTGATGACCGCCCGGCGTATCAAATTCTGGTCCACGGTCACGGTTCCGGCCTGCCCCTGGCACTTGAACTCGACCCCTTGCCACTTGGGGGTCGATGACAATTCGACGCAGATATCGGTCATCAACGACGCAGAATTGACAGGCTGGTAGTCGAGATTGAGGTTGCCTTCCTGGGCCAGACGGCGCAGGTCGTCGACGTAGCGTTTCAGTTTGGGCAAGTGGCGTTCGGCCACTTTGCGGAGCAGGACGCGGGCCTGTTCGTCGTGCGGGTTGGCGTTGGCCATGTCGCAGGCACCGCGCACGGTCTCGATGGGCACCCGGAGATCGTGAGCGAGCCCGGCAGCCACGCTGGCAAAGGTGGTGAGGCGCTCGCGCTTGCGCGCCTCATCTTGGGCTTTGCCGAGATTCTCGGCCATCTCGTTGAGAGACTCGGCCAGCTCGCGGATCTCGATCAGGCGGCTGCGAGGCTCGATGGTCGCATCCAGGTTGTGGCCGAGCTCCCGGGCGTGAACGCGCAGGCGCTCGAGCGCACGGACCAGGACGCACCCGAGCAAAAGCCCCGTGATGACGAGAAAGACCAGAACCCCGACGCCGACAAAGATGAGACTGGTGATCAACGACCGGGATTCGGCCAGTGCTTCGCTGCTCGACTGCTCGACCATGACATACCAGTCGACGCCGCGGATCCGGGAGCCGCTGGCCGGCGATGCGCTCGCACCGCTGTCCATACCGCCGAAGAAACTGCCGACAGCGACCGAGGTAAACATGCCGTCGTACACCGGACATTGGGTTTCGTCGCCGCCATCCCCGGCCCGGTTGCGGTTCTTGCTCTGGCTTTCGTCGATGATTCGTTTGTAGTACCTCTTGCCCTCGCCCGACTCATCAAATACCCAGCGCCGCCGGTCGGGATTGCCGTGGGCGAGGAGTTCTCCGTGCGGTGCCACCACCGCGGCAAAGCCGGTTTTGCCGATTTGCCCGGCGTTGACCGGAGCCCACATGCCCATGGTGTTGTACGTGGCCACGATGGCGCCTATCACCTCGCCAGCGGTCTTGATGGGAGCGGCCATGGTGACCACGTAGTCACCACCCTCGGCTCGCTCGAGCCCTGTGTGGTGGGGGCCGGCGTGTTTGCCTAATGTCGCTGCTCTGGCCAGCTCTGCGTAGTGCTTCTCCTTGCCCGCACGAGGCGTGCCGGCAATACGGCTCAGCTCACCGCCGGCCAGCTCGTACACTGCGGGATGCTCGAACTGCGCGTAGTAGCGTCCGAGTTCAAAGACGCCGAGGGCCCGCGCGCGTTCACTGGCCTGCAAGGTGGCTATTCCGATGGTCTCGAGTACATACAGCTCGACCCGGGCATAAGCCTGAAAGCGATCGACGATCACTCCAGTTACTTTTTCGCTGCTCTCGCATACCTGTTTGATCGACGCGCGCTGCGACTGCTTTACGGCCAGGTATCCGTAAATACCCTGCGGCGCGATACCGGCCAGCCCGAGCAGAAGCAGTCCGTACGTGCGTACTCTCATGTCGAATCCTATGGCCCGCATGGATAGGGATAGAGATAGGCCAGCCAGCGCCATGAAACCTGGCTATCGGGTTTCTGACGGTAGCAAAATTGCTGATCGATGGCGGCGAATTGTAGGTTGGTATAGAGCCGGAGCGCCGGAATGTCCCGGTCGATGAGCCGCCGGATCAGATCGACATTGCCCTCGTTCACCGCTGCGCTGAACTGTGGGGTGCGATAGCGAGAATGGGCCCGTAGCTGTACTTCGATTCGCTTCCAGCTGTCCTCTGAAGCGAGATATTTCAGCGGCATCAACATCAGGTCGAAATCGCCCGCGTCGCGCCGCCTGTTGAGTTCGGGCATCGTCACCTCGTCGATGCGGATCGACGCTCCCCGCTTGGTGTCCGCGTGATACCTGATCGCCTTGGCCGCTCGCACTGTCCCCGATTCGCTGGCCAATACGACGAGCGAGATCTCGCGGGGCAGCGGGGCCAGACTCTTCGGTGTAGGGATGGGATCGCGGCCGATGAAACACCGATAATCCTCAGCGCACGCCACCCTGGCAATGGCATCGGGATCGATTGCCGATGCCAGGGTCATTCTCACATTGCGGTCAGACCAGGGGTCCTTCTGAACGTTAAAATGGAGCGCCACATCGCCCAGGGCGGGCAGTATCGCTGTGCGCGCGCTGTCCAGGTCCTTGAACCAGCCATAGTTGGCGATCGAGGTGGTCGGAATCACGTCGATCCGGCGGCCGTAGAACTCTTGCCACTCTTCGTCGACAGTCATACGTTTGATCCGGATGACATCGATATCGGTGCGGTCGCACTGGTCAAGTAAATCGATATGGGCGCGCGGAGTACTGCCGGTCGGCCCGATTTTCTCCGGCTCGCGCAGCCGAAACGGGCCGATCTCGAGCCATGTTTGGTCGGCGAAATCGCGTTTGGCCGGCTCGGAATCGAACTCGATGATACAGTATTCGCCGTCGCGCCAGACCTGAGTTTGGCCATCGATGCAAAGACTCGCGCAGAACCGATCGAGATCCTGCGGTGCCGACGTCGGGGTCAGGGCGAGCTCGGTCGGGCCCCTGTGCTCGAGTTGGTACTTGTCGGGCCCGAGATAGACGAGATCTCGTGCATACGAAGTCGATCCCCCAGAGTCTGGATCGTGGAAATCACCCAGACCATGGCTCGCGCTGACCCTGAGGATGATCTCGTCGGGCGGTACATCGCTCGGGCAACAAGAGCTGAACGACACCGCCAGTATCGCAAGAGCACAGCGAATCACAGCCCTAGCATACTGCAACCGCCGCACATAGACGAGAGCGCCATCGAGCGCGGGCATCATTACTCGGCTCGACGGCGCCTCGATTGGCAACCGATCGCTACAATGGGCTAGCCGTTGTAGCTCGGCAAGCAGGGATGGAGAACCGGAGTCCGCTTGTTGCGGCCTTTGACCATCTTGCTCTTGTTATCGTGCTTCTTCATTTTCAACTCCTCCTTTGCCTTTCAGAATGTTTGTTCACGGAGTAATTCACAAAACTCGCAATGCCGGGGTGCGCACACCGCGCGGCGGCCGCACCCGTTCGCCCCGGCCACCGGGCAGATCGCTGGACGCGCCATCGGACGCAGTTGGGGGGCTGGGGAATTCGGCCACGGCTCGCCCGCGATCATCGCTGGTAGCGAGTAAATAGCCCCGCACCAGCGCATCGCGTTTGACCGCATCGAAATAATCGACTTCACAGTTTACCCCCCCGGTCTGTCCGGTTTGAATGAACTCGTGGGCCAGGCATCCGCCGGCACAGTTGGGCTGGTGCGCGCAACCGGCGCAGCGCCGGTCGACTCCGACCTCCAGCATGGCCTGGTATCGCCCGGTCAAGCCGCTCTCGACGCATCCGATCCGCCACTCGGGATGGCCGAGAAACCCCGGGCACTGGTAGATGTTGCCCAGGTGATCGATGGCGTACATGTGGCGATCGTGAAACGCACACGGCCCGACGATCTGCAGGCCGGCGGTGTGAAAGCCGTGGCGCACGATCTGGTCGTGCAATGCCACGCGATGGCGGTACGCCGATCCGCTCCAGGTGCAGGACCCGGAACCGGTGCCCTCGGCAGCACCCAATACCTCGAGCGCCGGTGTGAAGTTGATCTTGGTACTGGCCGGCAATCCCGCCGCGGCCAGCTTCTCGACCAGCGGGGCAAACCCGCTGACCGTATCTTCCTGGTAGTTGCCGTTGATGGTGACGCGGATGCGACGACTGGCCGCCACCACATTGGCAAAGATGCGGGCAAAGGTGTCCTCGCCCTTCTTGGACACCCGGGTCCGGTGATGCGTGGTGTGGTCGCCGTCCACAGTCACCTGCGCGACCGTGAGACCAAAGGGCAAGAGCTCGCGGACCATCTCGTCGCTCAGAAAATACCCGTTGGTGATCAAACCGATGGTGAGCTCGATGCCTTCCCGCTCGATCCTCGACCGCAGTCGCGCGGCTATCGCCTTGATGCGATCGGGATGGAGAAGCGGCTCGCCACCCACAAAAACAACGTGGGCACTGTCGGCGTCGATCTGACTGGCCCGGCCGGCCAGCCAGTCGGCCGTGCGATCGACAATCTCGGGCTTCATGACCGCCCCGTCCATGAAATCGGCCTGACAGCAGTACGGGCAGTCGAAGTTGCAGGCCAGATTGATCCCGACGATGCTCTGCAACGTGCGACGCGATCGGCGCCAGTCGAACCAGGCCAGATACTCGCGCTCTTCCTCCTCCAGGCTGTCGACAACAACACCTACATTGGGATCCATGAGATCAGCTACACCCACTATTTGATCTGGGTGGTCCTGTGGCGAGTCTCGGCGTTCGGAATCGTTGCCAGACGTCGCCAGTGCTTGCAACGCTGTCCGGGGCAGAATCACAAACGCCCCCGAGAACGTGTTGTGAACCAGGGTTTGGCCCGGAGCCGGGTAATCGTCTACATAAAGATTAAACGCCGACAGTTTCATGTAGGCTGGTTTTGCAGGCTCTGTACCACCTTCAGAGGAAAGCCAAATAATCTTTGATTTTGGGCTCTTACATCCTTGCCAGGGCAATTACACAGGCTCCGTTTCGGACAAAAAATTGGCCACGAGAGCGAGCCCCGGCGGGCGATGCCGGCTCGAAATGCAACGTTCAGGAACCTGAGCCGGGTTTTGTCCGGCTCGATCCCGCGAGACAAATTTTTGGTCTTATGGATTTATCTGACCGCTGAGAGAAGATGGTACATTGTCGGGGCAATGAAGCTGGGCGAGATGCTGATGCGAGACGGGCGCATCAACGAGTCGGACCTACTGGATGCACTGGCACAACAAGCCCATGACGGTGCTCGTCTGGGCACTGTATTGGCCGAGATGGGGCTGGTCGATCTGGATACTCTGACGGTGTATTTGGGTCTTGAACTGGGAATCCCCATAGCGACGCGTCCGACCCTGGAGCGGGCCAAGAGCACTGCGGTTCGGCTGCTCACGCCGGAGCAGGCGCTGCTCTTCCGCTGTGTTCCTCTCATCATTCAGGATCGCCAGCTGATCGCCGCAGTCGATGACCCGCTCGACATGGCAGCCATGGATCAGCTGTCGCGTATCACCGGTTATCGGATCATTCCGCGGGTCGCGCCGGAAATACGCATTTTCCACTATCTGCAGCGCTATTACGGCATTTCGCTGCCCAAGCGCTTCGCCCTGTTTGGCGATACGCCGTTCATGGCATCGCTGCAGGACGACCTTCCGGCGCCGCCATTGCCCGGCCTGCCTCCCCATGCGGAGAGTCCCATCAAGGCCCGTGCAGCCGCGATATCTCCGCCGCGATCCATGGCGACCGTAGCGCCGCTGAGCGAGACCGAAACAGCCCCGTGGGAAGATGCCTGGGCTCCCCGGCAAAAGGCACTGAAGCACGAAGCCGACGAACTCGTCGGCGTGCTCGATTCGGACCAAGCCGAGGGTGCCGGGGCGGCACCGCCGGCCGCGCCGAATCGCGAGGCGCTGAGCCGAGCGGCCACACTCGAGTTCGAAGTACCCGAGATCTACGAGCCCATCGATCTCGACGGTGCACTGGCCGCAATGACCGAAGCCACTCGTCGCGGCGAGGTCGCCGATACCATCATGTCCTACGCCGTGGGCATGTTCGATGTGGTGGCTCTGTGCATCGTGCGCGACGGGATGGCGCTCGGCTGGAAAGCGAGCGGGCCGAGCCTCGATCGCGAGCGCATCGAAACCCTGCTGATCCCCCTGGACGCGCCGTCGATGTTCCAGATCGCGGTCCACAAGGACGGGCTCTTTCACGCCGCTCCGTTCCCGGGCACGCTGCACACGTATCTCTATCGGGTGCTGCGCTGCCAGCCCCCGACGCTGGCCACGGCAGTGGTCATCTCGATCGGCGACCGGGTTGTCAACGTGCTCTACGGCCACCAGCTGGAACAACCCGCGCTGTCCGAACGCGATCTGGACGGATTGCGCCGTATGTCTCGAGCGGCCACGGAGGCCTACGTGCGATTGATCGCAGCGTCCAAAAAAGACCCGGCTTCCGCGCTGGAAGCCGATGAGCTGTCATGACGGCTCGCGCCAGCGATGCTCTGTCCTCGGCGCTTGCCGTCGACGCGTGGGATCGACCCCGCTGGGCACGTTCTTGCGCGGAGCTGTACTGAGTGGTGGTCAGTTGGATTTGCGGCTGTCCGGGGCGATGTTGTCGCCGGTTTCGTACTCCTCCCAATCGGGAGTGGGATTGTCGGGATCGTATGTCTCGTCATCCTGACTCTGATCGAAGTCGGGTCCCTGGGGGAGGGGTCCATCGAGGATTCCCTCCTTCAGGCGCGAGGGGTACCGTTGTCCGTAGGCCTGGATCAAATCTCCGGGCACCGAATCGCCACTCCGCCTGCCGATCTTGACGATGTGTCGATTCGACATCCACAGCGCCCATGTCTCTCCGTGCCCTTTTACCGAGATGAAGCGAACCTGGCCCCGGGAATCTTCATCGACGACGTAGCCCGAATCCTGGGCCAGGCGCCGAGCGAACTTGACCAGCGCGCGCAAAACCCCCCGGTTGTGCTGGTATCGCGTCACCAGTGCGGTGACGATGTCGCGGTCCTCGATGATGCCGCGCTTTTCTGCCTGTTCGCGAACGTAACTGGCCGCAAATGCAACCGCTCTGTTTTTGGCCACCCACACCTCGACATCGAGGAGTTTCTGGTAACGACGGTAGTTCCACGCGCTGACGTCTTGCTCCAGGACTCCGCGCCGAGGGGGCGCCGGCGGGCCACCGCAGGCGGCGAGAAACACGAGTAGAGCCGAAAGCGCGGCAAACGCCGAGTGAGCCGCGCGAGCGCGGGTCGGCACAACTTTCGGCCGGCACCACTGTGTTCGATACATGGCGCGGCTGGATTCGGCCCCCGCCCGACCTCCCGACAGAACCCGTGAAGCAGAGTGATTGTGGAGCCGAGCGGCTGGGCGGACGACTATTCGATCGACCGGCCGGCCAGATACTTTGAGCGATGACCGAGCCTCCGGCGATCGATGGTTGTACAATCGCATGCAGCAGACGATACTACGCGACTTCGCCTCGATCTCATAGAAACTCGGAACCGCGGACGTTACTGTGGTGACAGTGCGTACGGCCAATGACCTGTAGGCAGTAGTCGTTGACACGATCGGGCGGAGCGCTATAGTCGCAGCGGATTTACGTCGTTATCACGAAAGGGTTGTTCGCGGCCTGGTTCCGCACACGAACGTCCCGGGGAGTGCACATGGCAAATTTTCTATTCACATCCGAATCTGTAACCGAAGGTCATCCCGATAAGATCTGTGATCAGATCTCTGACGCCATCCTCGACGCCATCATTGTCGACGATCCCGATTGTCGCGTCGCGTGTGAGACATTCGCCAAGACCGGTTTTATCCTGGTCGGCGGTGAGATCACCACCAATACGTATGTCGACATTCCGATCATCGCTCGCCGGACCATTGAGGAGATCGGCTACAACGACAGCGCAATGGGCTTCGACTGGGAGACCTGCGGAGTGCTCTCGGCGATCGACCAGCAGTCTGGTGATATTGCCCGCGGGGTCGATCGCGGCGATCCGGCCAAACAAGGGGCCGGCGACCAGGGCTTGATGTTCGGCTACGCCACCGACGAAACCGATGTGCTCATGCCGCTGCCGATCACGCTGGCTCACAAACTGGCCATGCGGCTGGCCGAGGTCCGCAAGAGGCAAGTCGATGGAGTCAATTTCCTCCGCCCCGACGGCAAGTCGCAGGTCACGGTCCGCTACGAGGGCCACCAGCCCACGGCTGTCGAGACCATTGTCATATCGACCCAGCACGAGCCTCAGATCAAAAATCGCGTGATCCGCGAGGTGATCAACGACCTGGTCATTCAGCCGACCGTCGCCGACCATTTGGTGGACAGCAAGACCAAGATTCACGTCAACCCGACCGGGCGTTTTGTCGTCGGCGGCCCACAGGGAGATTCGGGACTGACCGGCCGCA
Source organism: Pseudomonadota bacterium (assembly GCA_022360315.1). Taxonomy (GTDB): domain Bacteria; phylum Myxococcota_A; class Polyangia; order Haliangiales; family Haliangiaceae; genus JAKSDA01. The sequence goes on along the minus strand of JAKSDA010000082.1, from coordinate 23,744 downwards.
AGATCATCGTCGATACCTACGGCGGCATGGCCAGGCACGGCGGCGGTGCATTCTCGGGCAAAGATCCGTCCAAGGTCGATCGCTCGGCGTCGTATTATGCTCGCTTCATCGCCAAGCACCTGGTCGCGGCCAAGCTGGCCAAGCGCTGTGAAGTCCAGCTCGCCTACGCCATCGGGGTGGCGCGTCCAGTATCGACGTTGGTCGAGACGTTTGGCACCGGGGCAGTTCCGGACGAGACGCTGAGCAAGGCCGTGAACAAGGTGTTCGATGCTCGACCGGGCATGATCATCGAGGAGCTCAACCTGCGCCGGGCGGTCTACCGGAAAACCGCAGCGTACGGCCATTTCGGCCGGGAAGAAAAAGAGTTCTCATGGGAGCGCACGCCGTACGTCAACGAATTGCGCGACCTGGTCGGATTAAAAGGCCGAACCAAGTCAAAAAACGGTATTCGGGGCAAAAAAACCGCCGCGAAGAAAACCTCGCGCAAAACACGCGGCTCGGCCAGCGCTCGCGCTTGACACGGCTGACCTGGCATCGATTGGCCGGGTCGATCTGGATCGCCAGCCAGCTGGCTGGCTGTGGGCTCGGCTGGGTCGACAATCAAAGTGGTGGTGACGATCACCTGCCGACCCGGGCGGCAGGGCCGTATTCCAAGCTCCCACTCGATCTTGAAACGCCTGCCGACGAACCCTATGTGATCCACGTCTTCCGGGTCGACCTTCGCGACCCGTCGGCGCTTCACCGCGCAGGCGGCGGGTATCGGCTGTGGTTCAGCTACCAGGAGAGTTCGTCCGCAAGCGAAATATGGGTGGCAGAACTCGCCGACCCGAGGCAACTGCCAGATGTCGGACCAAAGCAGGTCCTGCTACCCGACGAGCCATGGGAGCAGGGTTGGGTCGGCGCGCCCTGTGTCGTTCGGGTCTCTGCGGACGAGCTGGTCATGGTTTATCAAGGCGGGCTGGATTCTCCAGCAATCGGTCGGGCCAAATCGCTCGATAATGGCCTGACCTGGGAAAAAGACCCGAATAACCCAGTTCTTTTGGGATATAGTGACCCTGCCCTTACCCTCCTTCCCGATGGTAGCTGGCTGCTCTATGCGACCCGGCAAGACCGTCTCGGTATCTTCCGCGCCCGTTCGACCGATGCAAAGTCCTGGCAGGTGGACGCCCGTCCCGTGATCGACCCCCGGCCCCACGAACCCGACGCGTACGATCGATATGCTGTTTCGGATCCCTGGATCGTGACCGGCGAGACCGCGACCGGTCAGGTTCATTACGGGCTTTTCTTTAATGGAGTCGACAGAGAGGATGAGCAAGCCAGCGTCGCGATAGGCTGGGCCGGCTCGTTCGACGGAGTTTTATGGCAGCGGTTCTCGAGCCCCGACGATGCAGTCCTCGAGCCAGGCGGCACGAGCGAGCATGGCCCTTCTGTCGTGATCGGGCCCGATCGCGGGGTGATGTTCTTCAGCCAGAGGCGCCAGGGGGTTCAGAGCATCGCGGTTGCGGTGCACCCATGAACTGGATCTCAGTATTTCAGCATGTTAGAGTTCGGCCTGCTGGCACGGCGTGTGCCATAGCTGATTCGTCCTTTCGGGTCGGTACTGCATGAGAGTCCGGTTCTGGGGGGTCCGAGGATCGATTCCCGTTCCCGGGCCACAAACCAATCGTTACGGCGGCAATACGTCATGTGTTGAGGTGCGCCCAAAGGGTGCCACTCCGATCATCATCGACGCTGGCACAGGGATTCGAAAGCTCGGCAAATTATTCATGCAATCCGAGTTTGGCGACGGTCGAGGCGTCGCCCATTTGCTCATCAGCCACACCCATTGGGATCATATTCAGGGTTTGCCGTTTTTTTCCCCGCTCTACCAGCAGGGCAACGAGCTCCACCTGTTTGCACGTCAGCGAAACGACATGCATTTGCGGGCCATCTTCGAATCGCAAACCGAGGATCCGTACTTTCCCGTGCCGATGTCGACGCTCAAGGCCGATATCCGCTTTCACGAACTGGTCGAGGGGCAGCGATTCGACATCGGCCGGGCCAAGATCACGTGCACGCGGCTCAATCATCCCTGGATCGCGATGGCGTACCGCATTGACGTAGACGGTGCTGCGATGGTGTATGCATCGGACACTGCGCCCTTTACCGATATCCTCCTGGAGCAGGAATTCATCCGAGAGCCGCCCATTTTGGGCGAACCGATCGATCCGGCCAAGCTGGCCAAGCTCGAGGTCATGCGCTCCGGGCTGGTCCACCTGTGCCGGGGTGCCGATCTGCTCATCTACGACACCCAATTCACCCAGAAGGAGTACTGCTCGCGGCCCCACTGGGGCCACTCGACACCCGATGATGCGATTGCCATCGCCAGGGAGGCAGGGGTCGCCACGCTCGCCCTTTACCACCACGCCCAGTGGCGCAGCGATGACCAGCAGGATGAAATTCTGCACGACTACCGGGCAAAAACCATCGGCGAGCCGTTCGAGCTGATCGCCGCCCACGAGGGCATGGAACTGATCCTGGGAGACGACGACTGATGCGCATCACGTTTTGGGGTGTTCGGGGTTCGATTCCCGCGCCTGGTCCCGAGACCAACCGCTACGGCGGCAATACGTCCTGTGTATCGATACGCACCAGGACTGATGAGCTGATCATCATCGACATGGGCACCGGCCTGATGCATCTGGGCAACAAGCTGGTCAAGGGCGAATTCGGCCGCGGCCAGGGAGTGGCGACAGTGCTTCTCTCTCATTGCCACTGGGACCACATCCAGGGTTTTCCGTTTTTTCCTGTGGTGTTTATTCCCGGCAACCGGTTCAATGTGTACGGCAATGCCAAGTCCTCGTCGATGCTGGAAGGCATCCTCGAGGGACAGATGAATCCGCATTTCTCGCCCATCTACACCCTGAAAAACCTGGGTGCGACCATCGATTTTCACGCTGTCGAGCACGGTGAGCCGTTCGAGGCCAGCGGCGTGCGCATTCGCGCCCGGCCCAACCCACACGGAGTGACCACCGCCCTGGCTTTCCGCGTCGAGGAAGCCGGCAAGTCGTTTGTCTACGCCTCGGATGTCGGCTATCCCGATTCGGGTCCGTCGGCGGAAATGCTGGAACTCTACCGCGGGGCAGATTTGCTCTTACACGACTGTACCTACACCATCGACGATCAGATGACCCGGCGCAACCGCGGTTTCTCGTCGTATGCCGATGCCGCATCGGTCGCGGTTACCGCGCAGGCAAAACATCTGATCATGTTTCACTACGACCAGGATTACTCGGACGACAAGGTCGATGCACTGCGCGATGAGTGCCGCAAAGAACTCGATCGACTGGGCGGCGAGTCCATTGGTCTCACCGCTGCTGCCGAGGGCACTTCGATCGATCTGTGAATCGCGACGGGGCGGTCGCGATCAGCTCGGCGTTGCGATCATCTTCTCGCGTTCGAATACCCGGCGCAAAAATCTGATCGGCATATTGCCCGATTGCAGGTAGATCGTGTGAAATGCTCGGTCCAACTGAGAGCCTTGTAACTGGCCCTGTCGGGCTTGAGCGATGTCCCGTTTGAGTTGCCACACCAGCCGGTTGCCGGTCAGATACGACAGCGGATAGCCGCGCTCTTGCGAATACCAGTTGAGTTCGGACTGCACGCGTTCGGGCACGAATCCAGTCACCGCGGCGAGCAGATTGCCGGCCACTTCGAACGGATTGTCGGACCTGCGATCGCACCCCACACCGACGTCGAGGTAGTTTGGGTCGCCGGTCATGAAATAGAGGTCGATGGCCACGCGGGCGCCGATCCGGCTGATCTCCCGCTTGGCTGCAAAACGGGCCTCATCGGTCAAATCGCCCATATATCCCAAATCGAGCATGTAGTCCTCGAGCATGGTCGTCCAGCCTTCGGCGTGCTCGTTGGCGTTGACATGGCGGCGGACGACCGAGCTGTGCATCGAAGCGGTGGCGAGCTGCAGGTGGTGGCCCGGAGTGCCCTCGTGGATCATCATATTGGGGATACTGAGCTCGGTGTGCTCGTCGCGCAGCTTTTCCGACAGCGTCAGATAGACCAGGCTGGTCCGCACACCCTCGCGAAATGCTGCGGGCGGTTCCATGGCACCGGCCGGAATGCTCGGTGCCATGAAGGCGGGAGTGCGCATGATCTTGATATCCTGATTGTCCGGGATCGGGAATAGATCGCGTTCTTTCAGGAATGCCGCGATCTTCTCGTGCTCTTCGCGATACCGGTCGATGATCATGTTTAGGTCGCTGCCCGGCGGAGCCACGGCGTAGCGCTTGTTGAGATAGCGCTGCACGTCGTCGGTCGAGGTATCTCGGTCGAGGTTGTACTTATCGCACAGACGCTGGCGTAGGTTCTCGATGGTTTCGCTTGTCTCGGCCAGAAATTCGGTAGCTGTCATGTGGAGCTCTTCGAGCGACAGCTCGATGCCGGCCAGTTCGACGATGCGGCGCGCGATGTGGTCGCCCGCGTGGATCTGCTCGGTGGTCTCCATGGCCCGCAGGGTCGCTGCGTAATGGTGCAGGGCTTCGTTGGCGCGCGCGCGTGCCTGGTCAAAGCGAGTCACATCGGGCCATTCGACTCGCTCGGCCCAATCCTGCAAAGTGGCAAAAAATTCCGGCAGTCCGGCGATCTGATCGAGATCGATGGTGACCCAGCGCTCGACCGGAGTATCCAGACGGCCAGTGAGAGCGTCGAGGTATTGCGGCACTTTCTCGATGCGGGCCGTGATATCGGCCAGGCGCTCCTGGTCGGGCCGCGGATCGTTGATGAACATGGTAAAGATGCCGCGGCTGATATCGTCTCCTGCGGTCGGCATTTGCTGGCGCATGGTGCGGTCGTTAAACGTGTAGGTGGCCCTGTGGATACGCGACTCGAGGACGAGTACAGCCAGATCGAGGTCGAGCACTGCGTCGAAGTCGAGCCCATCGCGGTCGAGCCGACCGGCCCGATCGACCAGTGCACGTGCCTCTGCGACCTCGTCGGCTTGCGCTTGCAGGCTCGGATCGGGCAGTTCATCGAGATGCCTGGCCACGCCCAGCTGTACACACTCATTGGGATCACGGGTCATGTGGGCGTGAAAATCGGCGATGAAATCGTCGTATGCGCGGCTCGGTTTGCTCATCGGTATCTCCGGGCTATCGCGCGGCAGGAGCGCGACCCGGCGATGATACACTGGACTGATCCCCGATGAGCTCGACTCTACGACTACTTTTACATTTTCGTAATTACTCATGTTTTTCTCCATCATGGCAAGGCGCCACAGCCTGCCCTGAGTGTCTTTGCAACGATGAGCCAGTAATCGTATTGTCCCACTAAAGAGATTATGGGACGAATATTGAACTTTCTGTTCGACTGATGAGACAATTCACGAGGTGGATTTGAACGAGATATTTCTTTTTGCCAAGGTGGTCGACGAGCAGAGTTTCACTGCGGCGGCCAGGGTGTTGGGGCTGCCGAAGTCGACGGTGAGTCGCAAGGTGGCCCAGCTCGAGGAGCGGCTGGGGGCGCAGTTGCTCTACCGCACGACGCGCAAGCTGCGGGTCACTGACATTGGTGCGGCGTATTACGAGCACTGTGCGCGAATTGCGGCTGAGCTGGAGGAGGCCGAGCGAGAAGTACTGGACATGCAGGCCGAGCCGCGCGGGCTATTGCGGGTCACGGCTCCGGTTGAGTTCACGTTTCTCGGCGACCTTGCGGCTGAGTTTTTGGCTCGTCATCGCGGTTTGGAGATCGACATCGAGCTGACCGGCCGGCGGGTCGATCTCATCGAGGAGAGTTTTGATCTGGCGATTCGCGCCGGTCGTCTAGTCGATTCGACGCTGATCGCGCGCAAGCTGGGCGATTCGATTTTTGTTTTGGTTGCAGCGCCGAGTTATCTCGAGAAGCGGGGCATACCGAGTTTGCCCGAGCAGTTATCGGATCACAGTTGTGTGGTATTTGGTTCCACAGAGCGGCGTCGGCGCTGGGCGTTGATCGGCTCGAAGGGTCCGGTTGAAGTGGCGATTTCGGGGCGTCTGGCGACCAACGACCTGGGTGCGGCGAGGCAAGCTGCGATTGCCGGTATGGGCATTGCCATGTTGCCGCCATCGGTCTGTACCGAGGCGGTGCAAGCCGGGCAGCTGCAGGTGGTTCTGGAAGGAGCTCCCCAGGCACAGGGAGCGGTTTACGCGGTATATCCCCACACCCGTCGATTATCGACCAAAGTCCGCACATTCGTGGATTTTCTGTGCGAGAAACACACCATTGCACTGTGGTCCCAGGGCTAGCCGGTCCCCGGCCCTAAAACGTCCTTTCTCCGTGATTGTACCACTCGCTGTCCCTGGGCTTGTGAGCATGAATGGAACCGAGCCGGCGGCACGGTCGGGTCTTGGCGGATTTCGGGGTGAGCGGGTCGGGATGCGGTGCTCGCCGCCGCCTCATTTCTCCGAATAGAGCTTTCCGCCCAGGGCCCAGTGATGGCGTGAGACTTCGTTGATCACGACCCAGACGTCTGAACGCTGTCCGTTGCACGTCCGGACGAATGCGGCGGTGACTTCCTCGACCAGGGCCTTCTTCTGCTCTTCTGTGCGGCCTGGAAACATTGTGACAGATATCATTGGCATATGCGTTCTCCTAGGTTGATTGAGCGGACGATTCAAGAATGAGCGAGTGAAACGATGAGTCGCGGGATGCCCTGTCGCGCGGCATAGCCTAGCGTGTACCAGGTCCCCGACCCGTCATCCTCGGTGGTCAGGGGAAAGCCGATCAGCAGCTCCGCGCGATCGACGAGCCAGCGGTTCCGCGCGTTGTAGGCAGCGTCGCCGAGCCCCGCCGGGTGTCCGAGCTCGACGAGTTCGTGGAGGCGCCCGGCGCGCGCAGCGGCCGCAATCTCGACCTGTGCAGGGCGGGGTTGTTCCGCGACCCGAACCGGGACGGCCACGGTGATGAGGCTTTCGGTGTTGCGCGCGAGCCATGACAGAGCGAGCGTGTCGATCCCGGCGGCGCCGCCGAGGTAGGCGTGCGCCGCCGGGTCGGCGAAAGGACCGACGAAGCGTCTGAACAGCGCCTCGAGCTCCGTCTCGGTGCGCACCTCCGCCTTGCGCGTGCCGGTGATCGCGAACGTCGTCATTCCCGACGACCGAACCTGTCCGGGGCGAACAACGAGATGTCCTGGGTGGCCTTGCCCTCGATCACGAGCTCCGCAATTGCCTCTCCGATGGCAGGCACGAACTTGAACGCGTGGCCCGAGGTCCCGCCCGCGAGGACGATGCGCTCGCTGCTCGGCGCCAGCCCGAGGACGAACGCCAGGTCGGGCGTGTTGTCGTACATGCACACGCCGCTGCGCAGGTATCGCCCGGCCAGCTGCGGTATACGGTCGCGCAAGAACGCGCGGACGACGTCGACCTCCTCGGCGCGCACGAAGCGGTCGAGCTCGTCGGGGTTCGCGGGATCCCCGCCGCTGTGGATCCCCGCCTTGACGCCGCCGTTGACCCCATCGACGGCGGGGTGACCGTAGCCGATCGCGCCATCCCCTTCCCAGATCCAGTACGGCTGGCGACCGGGGAGAAAGTCTTCCGGCCCCTTGATCGGATCGAACCACAGCATGACCTTGCGCAGCACCTGGATCGGCAACGTCAGCTGGGGGAATAGCTTCGGGATCCAGGCTCCCGCGGCGACGACGAGTTTGTCCGCCTCGTACGTCTCAGCGGCGGTCCGCACGCGCACGCCGCTCGAGGTCGTCGCGCACTCGACCACGGCTTCGCCAAACCGCAGGATCGCACCGGCCTTATCGGCGAGGTCGATATGCGCTTGGATGACCAACTCTGGCCGCACGTAGCCCGAGCTGGCGTCGAACACCGCGACGTCGTCCTCGGCCGGCGTGAAGGTCGGAAAGCGGCGGCGCACTTCGGCGGCATCGAGGTATTCGTGCGGCAGTCCGCACGTCTTGGCGCTCGCGAGCGCGGCCGGGACGAGCTCGCCGTCGGCGGGGCCGAGGCAAATCCCGCCGGTACGGTGGAAAAACGGCTCTCCCCGCAGCTCGGCGAGGTGATCCCAGAGCTCGTACGCGCGCTGGAGAAACGGGACGTAGCCCGGGCCCATGAAGTACGCCTGCCAGACCCCGCGCGTCTCGCCGTGGCTCGCACCGCGAGCGTGCGCCGGCTGGAACTGGTCGACGCCGACGACACGGAGGCCGCGCGTCGCGAGGTGATGACAGGCGGCGCTGCCGAGGCCGCCGAGTCCAACAACGATTACATCACTGGTATACGCCATGTTATTTCAACCTTCGGCGCCGACACGTCATCGGGCGCGCTGCAAGTCAATTGTCGATCAGCTGCCGTTGCCCGCAGGATTGACCCTGCTCATCAGCTTGGCGAGCTCGTGGTGGTGAGAACAGCTCTCACGCGTCGCGAACGAACGGACGACGCGCTCCTGAACTTCCGCGGGTTGTTCCTGACTGAGCTTGAACATCGCGTCGACTGCCTCGATCTCGAATGCGAAAGCCCCCACGTCATGAACGATGCGGTCGAAGTACCCGAGCGACGGCCGCATATCCCAGTTCGCGCCGAACTCTGCCTCGAAGCCCTCGACCGTCCAGCGGATGATCTGAAGGGTGGTCTCGCGATCGTCGATCGCGCGCAGCGTGCCGTGCAGGTGGACCGATGTGAAGTTCCAGGTCGGCGCCGCGGGGGTGGTCTCGTAGATGGTCGGCGAGACGTAGCTATTGGGTCCCTGGAAGACCAGAACTGACGGCCCGACCGACTGCAGCGCCGCCCAGTGCGGATTATTTCGATTGAGGTGACCGAACATCGTCAGCCCGACCAGCGGCTTCCCCGCGTCGAGACGCGCTCGATCTTCGGGCGGAACGATCGTCGGCAGGTGGGTGGCGAACGGGGCGCGAGGGCCGTTGGTCAGGAGAACGGCCAGGGGATAGCGACGGATCAGCTCCTTGGCCCAGATCTCGTCGGTTTGATAGAACTTCGGGACGTACATCTCGACCTCTTGTTCAAGGCTGCGACGGGACGCCGTTGCCGCGTCTGTGCTCGGAGTTGATCAGCAGCGAGGCCGGGGGCCCATCTCGGCGAACAATGGATTCCAGGATCTCACCCGCACGCACAGCGGTATTCGACAGCAACGACGACGAGATACCGTGCGAGTACTCCGTCGCGCCTTGCACGTAGATCCCGCAATGAACGTGCTCGGCGGTTCGTATCCGGTAGTCGCGAGCGATGCCCAATCGCCCCTCGTCGTCACGCAGGCACGCGTCGGCGAGCGCGCCGAGCAGGCACAGCGGGTCACCGGGGCGGTACCCCGTGCTGAAAATAGCCAGGTCGGCGTGGAACTGGCTCCGCGCTCCGGTAGGCAGGTGCTCGACGGTCAACTCCACGGAGGTGGGCGTCGTGCGCGCGCCGAGCACACGCGTCGCCCGCATGATGCGGAGTCGTTGCTCGCCGCGGACCCGCTCCTGGTACATGCGGCGATACAGCTCGTTGATCACATCGGGATCTGCCACCGAATAGTTTGTATTCTTGTGGTAATCGAAGAGCATCCGCTTCACGTCAGCGGGCGCGGAGAAGAAGTCGTCCACGGCCTCGGGATCGAAGATCTGATTGGCGAAGGGCGTGTCGTCCGACGTGCTGTAGCCGTAGCGCGTGAACACCGATCGCACTTCGGCCTGCGCGAAGCGGTCGTGCATGAAAGCCGTGATCTCGGCAGCGCTCTGCCCCGCGCCGACGACCGCGACGAGTTTCGGCTCCTCGCGCAGGCGCTCGATGCGGTCCAGGGTATCGGCGCTGTGCCAGATCCGGTCGGACGGGACGACGCCGGCCGGCATCATCGCCTCCAACCCGACGGCAACGACGATGTTGCGCGCGCGGTATACCTCGCGACCCGCCTGGTCACCTCCGCGCTGCACGACGACATCCAGATATTCGACGACCCCATCACGCTGGACGGGCTGTACTTCGATTACTTTGCAATGGTAACTCACGCAGTGCGCGACGCGCGCGGCGGCCCACTCGAGGTAATCGTGAAACTCGACGCGCGACGGGAACAGCGACTTGTGGTTGATGAAGTCGACGAGCCGATCCTTGTCGTGCAAGTACCGGAGAAAGCTGAACTCGCTCGTCGGATTGCGCATCGTCGCAAGATCTTTTAAGAACGAGATCTGCATCGTCGCCTCGTCGAGGAGCATCCCGCGGTGCCACCCGAAACACGCCTGCTTCTCGAAGAAGTGGGCCCGAAACGGACGGGCGTGCAGCGACCGAGCCGACTCCTCGATGGCGATTGCCAGCGCGAGGTTCGATGGGCCGAAACCGATGCCCAGGACGTCATAAACGGGAGCTTGTGCGCTCGTGACTAGCATGTGCACCCTTTCAGAGGATACCAACGCGATTGCTTCGCTCGCGATGCGAGTGTGTGACAACGCGAGGCGTCCGACCAGGATGGGCTCGTGCTGGTCGACATCGAAGCGCCCGGCAAAAGATCGGCCGAGCTCGCTGTCGAGGAATTGTCGGCCTTTCCGAGCAGACTCTGTGGTGAATTCGACTCGATGTAGTCCATCTATCCACAGATTGGCTATTTAGTTTCCAGTCATAATTATTTGGTGAGACTAAATTAATTATTGATGAGACCAAATTAGACTCGATCGTGCTTCATGTCAACGCGAGAGGAGCGCATCATTTGACAACAGCGCCGAGAGCGCCCACGCTGCAGCGGAGGGCGGCATCGCGGACACCTCATTGCCCAGTCCAGCGTCCGGAGTCTCGCTGTCGCCTGGGGCAGGTGGGGAGACGTATGCGCGATCAGAATAGACATATGCGTGATCAGAATACTAGTCTGCAACCGATCTCCCCGACCCGACCTTCGTGTGCCGCGTGCGATCCCGCGCTTCGCGCCCGGGCGCTCAGATGGCTACTCGAACGCCGTAGGTCTCCATCCAGGCATGGAGGTTGATGGCGAACTCGAGGACGCTGCGGTCAGCGTGCAAGCCGGTGGAGGGGCGCTCAAGGAGTGCGTGCAGATGCTCGTGGTCGAGCAATTCGAGCGCCCCACCCGTCTTCTGGGTGAGCATGTCCCTGATTTGCGAACGCAAGGCGTCGTCGTAGCCGGGATCCTGGATGGCGGGATAGTGCGCCTTCTTGCGCTGGCTGATCGAGGGCGGCAGCAGATCCTGCGCCGCCGCCCGCAGCAGGCTCTTCTCTCGGCCGTCGAAGGACTTCATGGCCCAGGGCGTGTTGAAGACGTAGCTGACCAACCGGTGATCGCAGAACGGCACCCGCACCTCCAGCCCGACCGACATGCTGATGCGATCGACGCGGTCGAGCAGGCCTTGCAGGAACCGGGTGAGGTTCAGATAGGACACCTCGCGCATGCGGGCCTCGCGAGGATCCTCGCCGGCCAGGCGGGGCACCTCGGCGATGGCCTGGGCGTAGCGATCTCCCACGTAGTCCCGCAGGTCCATCTGCTTGGCCAGGGCCGGGGTGAATGGGGAGTTTTCGCTCTTGAGGTAGGCCGTGGACATCCAGGGGAAGGTCGGTGCGTCGACCGCGTGTGCTAGGTGAGACCACGCGTATCCTCCGAACAGCTCGTCGGCGCCCTCGCCGGCCAGCGCGACGGTGACGTGGGATCGGACCGCCTTGAACAGCAGGTACAGGGACGTGTCCATGTCGCCCCAGACCGCGGGTAGATCGCGCGCGGCAAGGGTGGCTTCCTGCACCGCGGGGGCCAGCATGTCGGCCTTGTCGAGCACGACCTCGGTGTGGCGACTCCCGGCGTGCCGAGCCATCTCGGCCGCGTAGGGCGCGTCGGGCGTATCCCGGAAGATCTGCTCGACTTTGAAGTCTCCGGTTTGTCCGACGAAGTCCACCGCGAAGGTGCGAAGCGCCGGCAGGCCTTCTGCGCGAAGCGTGCGTTGCGCCAAGGCGGCGGTCGTACTCGAGTCCAAGCCGCCCGAGAGCAGCACGCCCAGGGGCACCTCGGCGACGAGCTGCTGCCGCACGATGTCCTCCAGCAGCGCGCGAACGTTCGCAATAGTGTCCGGCAGATCGTCGGTGTGTTCGGTCGCCTGCAGCGACCAGTACCGGGTCTCCGTCAGGCCACGGCGACTGACCCGCATGATGTGCCCGGGGAGAAGCTCGCGCATGCCGACGAACACGGCGGCACCCGGCGTCTTGACCATGGCGGCCAGCTCGCGCAACCCATCGAGATCGACGGCCGGTTCGATACGCCCCGTGGCAAAAAGCGCCTTGGGCTCGGACCCGAACAACACACCCTCAGGTGTGACGGCGTAGTACAGTGGCTTGATTCCGAGCCGGTCCCGCACGAGCAGGAGCTCCTCGGTCGCTTCGTCCCATACCGCGAACGCGAAAATGCCATCGAGGTGTGTGGCGACATCCTCCCCCCACTCCAGATAGGCATGGAGCAAGATCTCCGTATCGCCGCCACTCCGGAACTCGTGGCCAAGGCTGGCCAGCTCGCTGCGAAGTTCGCGATAGTTGTAAACTTCACCGTTGTACACGATGACAACGGCGGGCCGATCAGCGCGGGTGTACGCCATCGGCTGGACACCGCCCTTCAAGTCGATGACGGCCAAGCGGCGATGCCCGAGCATGGCATGCGCCGTCACCCAGAGGCCGCTACCATCTGGCCCTCGGAGCGCTATCGTCTCGACCATGGCCTCGCCGTTGACGGTGTTCGTATTTCTGAGATCACAGGTGTAATCGACAAGCCCCACGATACCGCACATGTCTGGTGCCTCCATGTCCTCCGGGGCGAGTTGCGAGTTCGCACTGCCGCGGTGTCAGTTGAACGGATCAGGTCGCAGTGCTCTTTAGCCCGGAAACGCCATCATGGCAACAACTACCGCAAATCCAACATCAGGATACGATGATCTGATACCCATCCACAACGGTCAATACAAAAATTGATTATATTAATTTATAATTATATAAGGATATGATATGCTTATATTTGCTATATTCCTATAAGATGTTTTTATGGAAAATAGTACTGACTCCCGCTGCATCGCCGTGAGCAATGATTCAGAATATGCGCGCAGGGTTCCGCCGACCACTCGACAAACAATCACTGGGTCGTCAAGTACACTCCCAACCCCGCTGGCATTGAACTGACCCACATGCTCCGCGAGGGAGAACACTTCGACGTTGATCTCCCAGCACTCTTTGTCGACCAATTTGGCGGAAATCGACGAGCCGGCCCGCGGAGATCCGATAATCTCGATATTGATGCATAATGCCCACTACAAAAAAATCAATAGTTAATTATAAGTATATAAGAATAAATTATTACACTTATATAAGATGTTTCGATGAGAAAAAGCACGAATTCACGCTGAATCGCACCTGCACACTGATATAAGATATCTGGAGGATGATGCGTCTGAGCATCATCCTGCTCTGCGCCGTTTCGGCGCCAGTCCGTTGAACGCGTAAAGCTATGCTAACCCGTACATCCGCCCGCTCGCCCCATTTGGGCATAGGTTGCAAATCAAGAGTCCCCGTAAACATAAAGGGAGTGATGTGGCACCGGTATTCTACTTGCCACAAAACGGAACATGGGTCTCCCCTGCAGCCTGGGTAGGCGTTTCTCAGCCACCATTGGCGATTAACGTTTCAGTCACAGACAATTACCTACTAGAGAGTGTCAATGCAATCCCTACCGGTGGGTCTGGATACCGTTTAGATATCGACTACAATACGCCAGGCTCTTATGCACAGACTGTGACAGCTGTTGACAGTTACGGTAATACTAGGAGCTTCACGCGTCATTATACAATCACCCACCTCGTTCTACCAGTGGGTGCGTGGTTCGCTTGGAACGCCACGGTACATTATAGCTTCTCCTATTAGCCCGGTTATTGCGTTTGGTCGCTATCCAAACCAGATCGCTGGGCCAAATCTCTGCTGGAGTCTGGCGATTTGGTCGCTGACATCGACGTCGCGATCCATCCACGCCGACAGGTAGAGATAGCCGAAACTGGCCTTCGGCGAGGTGAGGAGATCTCGACAAAAAGCTCAAAAGTCCATAGAACCCGAGTTCGGGGACGGTATTCACGTTTGCTTGCTGAGAAGAAAGCCCTTCTGTGTCGCGGTCCGGACGAATTGACTGCAACGATGGCTCTCTCGCTCACGGAGTTGCTTTTCGTCGCATCAGCGAGCGACAAAATTAACATTCGGGCGTCGGGGATTCTTCGGAGTGCGAATTGCTTCTCAACAATCCCTTCTTACGCTTGCGAAGCTGTTGTTTGCACCGGTGCCGCTCCGCTCACGATTGCGGCCAACTGCTCCCGGCCCGCTCACTCGCCGGGAGCGCTATTCATCGCGGCGCGCGCCTTCTGGACATCAGCCATCAAGCTGACGATCAGACGGGGGTCGGTGAACACGTTGAGACTGGGGGCCAGAAGCTTGGCGTAGCGGTCGAAGTAGAGCATCTGCTTGGTGATGAGCACGAACTCCTTGGGCATGACCATGCGGTGCTTGGCCGCTGTACGATGGATTTCGGGCAAAAAATCGGCATAGTTGATCTCGCCAAACGACAGGCTCAAAAGCGGACTGTAGGTCTTTTTGAGATCGGCGACAAAGCTGTCCATATCCAGGTTGTCGGGCACACCGCCCATCTCGGTGATCACCTCGGCGAGTTTATGGTAATTGCCACTGGCAAACGCGATGAGATAATCGATGACCAGCCAGCGCTCCCGATCGGTAAAGCGCCCGACAATGCCGAAGTCCAAAAAACCAATGTCACCATCGTCGAGCAGCATGAGATTGCCGGCATGGACATCGCCGTGAAAAAAGCCGTAGTGCACCACGCACTGAAACCAGGCCCGCATTCCGCTCACCAGAGCAGCTTCGGCGTTTACACCCCGGGCCTGGATCTCTTCGGCATTGTCCACGCGCGTGCCGAAGAATCGCTCCATGACCAGAACCTGCCGGCTGGTATGCTGCCACTGCGGTACCGGTGCCCGAATGTTGTTGTGACCGAGCTCGGCCATGATCTCGTTAAAATGATCGAGGTTCTGCGCTTCCTTGCGAAAATCCAGTTCCTCGCCCAGTGTGACCGCAAAGTCGTCGACAATGGCCACCGGATTGGCCAGCTCGGCGTCGCGAAAAAGCCCGGCGGCAATGCGGGCGATCGCGTGCATGATACGCATGTCGGCTGCAATCCGCTCTTCGATGCCAGGTCGCTGAACCTTGATTACCACCTCGGTGCCGTCGTGCAGCCTGGCCGTGTGAACCTGGGCGATGGATGCACTGGCCAGTGGTTGGGGGTCGATATCGACCAGCTGAGCCGCGCGGTCGGCGCCCATGCTGTTCTCGATGATGTCGACCACCTGGGCGAATGGAAACGGCCGGACCCGGTCGAGACATTTCCTGAACTCAACTGTATAACGCTCGGGAAACATGCCGGCCGACGATGCCACGATCTGGCCGAATTTGATGAAGGTCGGCCCCATGTCCTCGCAGAAGAGACGCATGGCTCGCGGCGCTGTGAGCTCGTTGTAACGCCGTCGACAGAGGGCAAACCACAGTCTGCGCAAACCCAAACGTCCGCCGATCCAGAGAATCACATACCTGGCAGCAGTCAGGTGGAATACCCACATACGCCGCCACGTCGGCAAAACCAGCGAAGTGGCTATCACGAGAGCAGCGGCAGCGAGCAATAGATACAAGAACATTGGTTTTTCCGTGGTCTCTACACCTGCCTCTACAAAGAAACACATTGGTTGTGGATCAAACAAGGTGTTTCTGTTACGAGGCCAACAGCCGAGCCGTCCGGGAGTCCGGCCGTCCGGGGCTTTGCCCAAACATGATAACCCGAACGGAAAGCGGTCGGGCCGCGCACGGACACATTGATTCCTTCCAATGTGACCCAGTGTAGTTATACCGCCAGAGCCAGAGATGACCGATGCTCCGATCGCAGGGCCGGCCTCTCCGCTCCCCGTCAACTCCGCTTCGCTTGTCCTGCCGGGACGTCCGGCCGACACCGATCGGCTGGCTAGCAGCATTCGGGATTTTTCCCGAACGCTGTTAGCGTGGCGAACTTATGATCAATAAACTCGCCGGGGCTTCGCTGGCCGCCTTGACGTGCAGTCCGAGCCTGGGTACCTCGACTAGGTCGCCGGCGGTCACGGAGTGAGTCTTCTCACCGTGCGATGCGACCAGCTCGCCGCTGGCGAGGTAGAGCATGGTTTCTCCGGCACTCGAGATTCGCTCTTCGCTGCCCGGTGACAGTTCTGTGCGCATCACAGTGAGGCGTCGAAAGCCGGTTTTCTGCGCCGGTTTGTCCGGCTCGCCGAGTTTGTGGATGACCAGCGGAGGCTGCTCGACCGCCTTTCCCTCGACTCCGAGTTCGCGGTCGATGGCCAGTTCTCCCTCGCGATACGTCGGATAGCGAAAGGCGTATTCGAGCTCGCGCTTGAGTCTGGCATTGGACACCGCACGATTGCGAACCCGACGCCGCGGCATGCCCGGAGCCAGGGATGGGACCGACGTCGGCGGCTTGGTCTCGAGATGTTCGCTCAACCACTCGGCGTACTCTTTTTGCGGACACGGCCGGTCGTCGGCCAGGCAATAGGTCGCGTTGACCGGTGCCCTGGCCACCACAGCCCGAATGATGCCGACCACGTCGTCGACGTGGATGCGCGAATACACATGCTGGCCCTGGTCGAGAATTCGGTAGGTGCCGCCGAGCAGGCGCTCGCGCACGCCGCGATTCGGACCGTACACCGGCGAGAGCCTGAGAATCACCGCGTCCAGGCCATTGGCGCGGGCATTTTCGATCGCGCCTTCAGCGCTGAGATAGGGCCGGGCATCGGGATCCGATAACGCAATCTGACTCTCTTCATCGACGGTTTCGCCGTCGCGACCCTCGCCGTACACCGCAGTCGAACTGAGATAGATGAAGCGATTGGCCCCCGAGGCCAGTGCCGCAGCTGTGGCCCGGCTGACGATCTCTCCACCGGGAAAACCCGGCAGAGGCGGCAGCAAATAGACCGCGATAGGCGAGCGCAAACTGCTCATCGCGTAGGTGAATGCCCGAGACCTCGCCGCATCGAAAAAATAGGCATCGGCACCGGCCCTCTCGAGCTCGGCGATGTGCTCCTTGTTGCGCCCGCAGGCCAGGACAGGTTCGCCGTCGGCCAGAAGGGCTCTGACCAGCCGGGTTCCAATGTAACCGCAACCGAGGATGACCCAGGTAGACATTGAGCGTACGGTATCTCGTCGGCCAGCGCAGTGACTACGTTTGCGGGCAGGTCTTTTGGTCTGACACCGGGCATCGTTGTGGCCAGGGGCAGATTCCTCGAAAGGCGCTACGGACTGCTGCGCAACCCGGCAATCCACAGAAGCGCGGTGGCCAGCCCCAGCGCTGCCCAGAGCGGAAAAAAACCCACGAAGTACACGGCCGCGGCACGCAAAAGCGGCAAAAGGGGCCGCAAAACCCGGCCAAACGTCCTGGTCACCCTGTAGCGAACCCTGAGATCTCGCCAGTTTGGCATGACAATCCCGGGCCTTACAACCCGTGCAGGAGGGAGCTCTATACCCTCCGCCGGATGCGCCGATGAGACCGAAACGCGATGGTCTTTTTGACTGTGACGTGATCCACCCATCCATTCGAGTGTGGACCATTTTTGCCAAAGCGCCGGCAATTGCCCGGGCGATCGCCGCAAATCGCCGACGCTGTCGCGAAAACGTATTTTGTTCTGAACAGTTGCCATCATCAGCCGGGTTTTTTTGGGAGCCCTTCGGCCTTCCAACAGCATGGCCAGGTCAGGGTGGATCCAGGTACATTCGCCGGCTATGCCAGCGAGCGACCATCACGCCACTCTCGCCCGTCTCGACCGCGGGTTTCGCCACGACTATCTCGACCACGATGCAATAACTGAACAGATACACGCCTGGGCCGAGGCGTTCCCCGATCTGGTTCGCGTGGACTCGATCGGAACATCGTCGCGAGGCCGCCCGCTGTGGCTCCTGACCATCGGTCCCGAACCGCACCGCATCCGTCCGGCAGTGTGGATCGACGCCAATATGCACGCCAGCGAGTTGTGTGGCTCGAGTGTCGCCCTCGCCATCGCCGAAGACGCTCTGCGCGTGCACCTCGACGCCATCGACGGCGGATCCCAGGCAATACGCGAGCTGGCCGGGCCCGTGCTCGAACGCCTGCGTGACGTGCTCTTCTATGTCATGCCGCGAATATCACCCGACGGTGCCGAGTGCATCCTGGGCAACGGGTGTTATGTCCGGTCCAGCCCGCGCGACGAGCGCCCCAATCGCAATCTGCCGCGCTGGCGCAACGCCGATGTGAACAGTGATGGTACGGTCCTCAAAATGCGGGTAAAGGACCCGACCGGCGAATTTGTCGAATCGACCGAAATACCCAATCTGATGCTCTTGCGTCGAATCGAGGATTCGGGCCCCTTTTACAAGGTCTATCCCGAGGGCTTTATCGATAACTTCGACGGCTTCACCGTGCCCACACCGTCGTTCTTGTCAGATAATCAGACCGACCTCAATCGCAACTTTCCCTGGTTTTGGGCTCCCGACCACGAACAGGCCGGCGCCGGTCCCTTTCCGACCAGTGAACCCGAATCGCGCGCCGTGGTCGAGTTTGCCTCGCGACATCCCAATATCTTTGCTTGGCTCAATCTGCACACGTTTGGCGGCGTGATGATCCGCCCGCTCGGCGACAAGCCCGACAACAAGATGGACCGCGCCGACCTGGCCCTGTATCGCCAGATTGGGGCGTGGAACGAGCAATTCACCGGCTATCCGGCTGTGAGTGGCTTCGAGGATTTTACCTACGAACCCGACAAGCCGCTGCACGGCGATCTGATCGATTATGCCTACCACCAGCGCGGCTGTGTCGCCTACGTGGTCGAGCTGTGGGATCTGTTCCGACAGATCGGCATCAAGCGTCCGTTTAAGCGCTTTGTCGACCACTACACCCAGCTCACCCGCGACGAGCTGATCCAGCTGGCGCAGTGGGATCGCGACCAAAACAAATCGCGGGTCATCCGGCCCTGGAAGTCATTTGACCACCCGCAACTCGGCGCCGTGGAGATCGGTGGAGTCGATACGCGAATCGGCCTGTGGAACCCGCCCAACGAGCGAATCGCCGAAATCTGCTCCCAGCAAAGCGCCGCGTTTCTGCGCGTCGCATCGCTGGCCCCCGCCCTGACCATCGGCCAGGTGACCAGAAATCGCCTGCCCGGCGACCTCACACGAGTCACCGTGACGGTAGAAAACCGCGGTTACCTGCCCACCTACGTTCTCTCGTCAGCCAGAAACCTGGATTTTTGCGAACCGCTCTTCGCCGAATGCACCACTACCGGTTGCCGGCTCGACAACCCGGGCGATGCCCTGCACGAAATCGGCCACCTCGATGGATGGGGCCGCGGTCTGTTCGACGGAACCGATGCTCTTTATTATCTGACCAGCCGCGGCAATACTGGGGCACACAGGTTCTCATTCGTGGTACGGGGCCAGGGACGCGCCAGAGTCCGCGTCGGATCGTGCCGGACCGGCTGGATCGACCACACCATCGATATCTCGGCGGAGATGGACTGTACTGAGCCCGAAAACTAGGCCGACGCCGTTCGCCAAAGCTGATGGTTGAAGCCACGGCTCGAGCGCCTGTCCTGTAATTGTGCTTACACTCCTTACCTGTGCGCTTCCGTGAGCATCGCCTATACTTTGTTAATACAGTGTATAGGTCGGGTATCTCGGTGAGGTCTCCGCGAGGTTTTCGCTCCTTGTCCATTTTTCCGCAATCGTCATGCCTCCTACGCAACATCATTGTATTGCAGCAATGTCAGGCCGTACGGGGCTCGCCATTCTGACGACAGTCTGTCCCGGGCGACCTGACGCCAATCGACGAGCATCGAGCGACCCCGTTGTGACCGGCCTGCTGGCTTGTGTTCGGTCACAGATATCCGCGAATCCAGGACAATCTGCTTCGGTCTTTGCTATTTTGGTTGGTCGGGCAGCAACGCATGTACGGGTCCATGCCTCAACTGCTCGCGGCTAGATTCGAGGTTGTCGGTCAACTCGGGGAGGGTGGCATGGGTCTGGTGTACGAGGCCTATGATCATGTCCGTGACATGTCGGTCGCCCTGAAGGTACTGCGCTCTGTTGCGCCCTCGGCCATTTATCGCTTCAAGCGCGAATTTCGGGCTATCAACCGGCTCAACCACCCCAACCTGGTCGGTCTCTACGAGTTGTTCACCGACAGCGGGCAGTGGTTTTTGGCCATGGAATTGGTCCGCGGCACCGATTTTATGCGTCACATTCTTCGCTCCGACCGGCCCGATCGGAAATGGTCCGGTTCCCCCGTGGCGACCCAGACCTCCCCGGCAGCGGGCCAGGACGGGGAGAATTCGATTTCGGATCAGTCCGCTACCGCCGCGACTCTCACTTCTTCTGCGGACTCTTATTCTTCGCCAGACACTCAGACGAATGTACCAGAACATGGCGGCATCACGCAACCCTTCCTGCCCCATGCGCCAGCGGAGCTTGTTGCTGTCGGCGACTTCGTCGATCTCGATCGCCTCACCGACTGCCTGGGTCAGCTGGCCAGCGCGCTGGCCATGCTGCACGCCGCGGACGTGGTTCACCGCGACCTCAAGCCCTCGAATGTACTGGTTACCGAAGACGGTCGGCTGGTGCTCCTGGACTTTGGCATCATCACGGAGCTGAGCCGACGACGCCACGCGCATTCACTCGCCGGCACGCCGCTATTCATGGCGCCCGAACAGCTGACTCACCGGGCGATAACCACCGCTGTGGATGTCTACGCATTTGGCACCATGGTCTATATGGCTCTTACTGGCCGTAGACCCTTCTACGGGACGATTCCCAACCTGGCCCGGGTCAAATCCACGGTCGACCCAATTCCGCCCAGCGCGTTGTCATCCGGAATTCCGGCCGCACTCGAAACTCTGTGTCTGCAGTGTCTATCCCGCGATCCCGGACAGCGGCCCACAGCTGCACAAATCGTCGAACGTCTGGGAACGTCTCATTGGAAGCATGCTGTGATCAGCGTTGCGCGTGACCGCGAGTCGCATCATTTCGTGGGCCGCGGCGCGGAGCTCGAGGCCCTGCGCGATGCATATCGACAGACCAGCTCCGGTGACACACCGTTTTGTGTCATCGTGCGCGGGGTGGCCGGGATCGGAAAGACCACCCTGGTCGATCGCTTCCTCGCCGAAAACAACCATGCTCTGATCCTGTCCGGACGCTCTCACGAACGCGAGGAGATCTCGTTCAAGGCCCTGGACGAGCTCATCGACGAGCTGGCCCGCCATCTCTCGATGCATCCGGATGAACGACGCAGGGCGCTGATTCCCGAACACTTTAATGCCCTGGTGCAGCTCTTTCCGGTGCTCGGGCAACTGCTCGACAACAACCCGGCCGGGCAGACCAGTTCTGTCCCCGGCGACGTGCGCAGCTCGGCTGTAGCGGCATTGCGCCAGCTTATGACCTCTTTGGCCGGGGAAAGGCCGCTGATCCTGCGCAGCGAGGATTTTCAGTGGGCCGATCGGGACAGCCTGGAGCTCATGGCCGAGTTTTTGCGCTGGCCAGCCCCGCCCGGCATGTTGGTGATTCTGACCATGCGCTCGGAGACGCCGCACGATGAAGACCGAGCTTGCCGCCTCAAAGACGCGATCACGGCGTTTCAGTCGCAATTGCCCTGTCGCATCATCGACGTTGGACCATTGAGCGACTGCGAGCAAAACCAGCTGATCGCCGAATTGGTGACAGATCCCGGGGTCGCGGAACGCTTGCACCAGATCGCGGTAGAAGAGGTCCACGGTCATCCAATGCTGATCGCCGAATTGAGCCGTCTCGGTTCAACAGCAGCACAGGTGGTAGCCGGTGAATGCAAGCTCGTACTGGAAGACATCCTGTGGCAGCGGATCGAACAACTGACCGGGCCCGAGCGCGATCTGGTCGAAGTTCTGTCCCTGGCCGGGGAGCCGCTGCCCGAGTTCATACTGGCACGCACTGCGGCGGTTACCGGAAGTGATGCCAGGCGACTGATCGCATCGCTGACCAGTGCGCAACTGGCCCGCTCGTCTCGCCTCCGCGGGCACAGCCACACCGAGATCTATCACGACAAGATCCGTGAGGCTGTCGTTGCGCGAGTCCCGGCAGTCCGGGCCCGGATGCGCCATCGACGCCTCGCCGAAACTCTCACCGAATGGGACCAGGCGTCCGATGCGCTGCGCGCTCGCCACTGGTACGCAGCCGGGGACGAAGAGCGCGCCGCCATTCATCTGCTGCGCGCTGCATCGAGTGCGGCCGAGCAATTCGCATCAGCCCGCGCCCTCGACTTTTACGACCAGGTACTCGCGCTGATTCCAACCGTGTGTGTCGAGCCCGACGACGCGCTCCGGCGCTGCGAGGCGCTTTTCGGCAAAGCCCAGGTCATGCGTACGCTCGATCATATCCACGAAGCGCTCGCCGTACTCGACGAGGCCATTCCCATTGCCGATGCCCATCAGCTGTGGGATCAGGCGACCACGATCTACGGACTCCGCGGCAATCTCTATTACGTGCTCGGGGACAGCGAGAGCTGTATGAATTCGCACCGGAGAGTTCTCGACTATGCCAGACAGCTCGGCTCTCCGCCCCGCGAGGCGCAAGCGCTCAGCGGCCTGTGCGATGCGTACACAACACGGGGACAGGGAATCCAGGCCCGCGAGTACGCAAGGCAGGGAATCGCCCTGAGCCGCAAACACGGTCTGACTCGCTGGGAGGCCATCCATCTCCAGATGTATGGCGTCATGTGTTACATATGCAATGAGTTCACCGACGCAAAGCGCAACCAGCTCGATGCGCTGGCCTTGGCAACCGGCGAGAACGACAAGCGGATGACCATGATCATCCACCACATGCTCGGCGCTCTTTGCTGGGATATGGGCGCGTTTGAGTCGTTCCTCCATCACCTCGAGCAAATGAGCCAATTTGCCGAGCAAATCGGATCGCCGCGTTTTCTGGCCTTGAACTGGATCCTCCGGGTCAAGGCCGAGATGACGTTGAGGCGACCCGAGCGCGCCCTTTCGCTGGCCGAAAAAGCAGACGAGATCTATCGACGCCATCCCGGTCTCGCGGCCGAGAGACCGCTCGCCCTGACCGCATTCATAACTGTCACGCACGATCGCGACGAGCAGCGTCGGATCGCCAGAGAAGCCGAAGCCATGATGCGCAATCGGTCCAACCTGATGCCATATCTGTGGTTCTATCGCGACGCGATCGAGGCCGCGCTCGATATTGCTGACTGGACAGCTGTCGATCACCTGACCCATGGGCTGGAGCAGTACATCGCTGTAGAGCCGCTGCCGTGGAGCCAGTTCCTCATCCGATGGTCGCGCGTGCTCGCCGCATACGGGCAGAGTCGCGATGAGTCGCGGCGCGCCGCGCTCGCATTCGAGATTCGGCAGCTGCTCGCTTTTGCGCGCCGGCTGCGACACCACCGCGTCGCCAACATTCTTGTCCGCGCCTTGCAAGGCCCTCCGCCGTGGTGCGCACTGGCTTTCTCGCCGTTGGACCACGAGGAGGCCACCGACAACAACAGCAGTCTTACCAGCCCCACTTAGAGCCGGTCCAAAAACTCTCCGCGTCGCCAGAGCGGCGATCCATCACCGCCAGCGGGCTTGCTCGTCGGTCAAATACAGCCAGTATTCTCCACTCCTCGCCCACCCACTGGCGGCGCGCCTGGTCGCTCTGCGAACCGCT
>JAKSDA010000067.1 GCA_022360315.1 Pseudomonadota bacterium | reverse complement strand
CGTCGCCAGAGCGGCGATCCATCACCGCCAGCGGGCTTGCTCGTCGGTCAAATACACCCAGTATTCTCCACTCCTCGCGTACCCACTGGCGGCGCGCCTCGCCGCTCTGGCTCGGTCCGAGGTTTTTGGACCGGCTCTTAGAACTGGCGGTCTATGGAGTGCCTGGCCGGGGCTTCCAGGCGATGTATTCGATCCACGAGATGATGCTGATCGCTGTCGGATCAGTGGGCCACTGTTGCATCTTGGCGATAACGTTGTCCAGTTCACCCCGGGTCATGAGGCCCGTGGCGACGGCCCGCTCACCAAACGTCCCCGCCAATACAGGCTGAAACCACGATCGCAACATCATCAGGTCGTTCGGCTCGTGGTAAATTTCATTGTACGAGCTCGGCCTGATATCGCGGAATCCCGAGCAGTATAATACCCGCTTGAGATGCACTCCAATATCTGGTATGCCACCATGAAAGCGCGACAATGCGCGCATGAAGTCCGAAAACGGCCGCTCGACGCCGTTCATGGACACCTGGCACAGCTGGTCAAAACTGCCCAGGCCGTCTCGCACCGCGATGAAGCCGCCAGGCTTGCACACTCGAAACAGCTCATCCATTGCCGCCTCGGGATTCGCAATGTGCATGAATACATTATGACAAAACACCGCATCAAACGATTGATCGTCGAATGGTAGCTGATAGATATCGGCTACCGAAAAGCTGGTATTGCTCAGATCGAGCTGGCGGGCGAGAATATTCGCTCGGATGATCTGCTCGGCATCTGCGTCGATCCCGGTGACGATTCCCGGTGCCACGACCTGTGAAAACCCCATGGTGATCGAGCCGGGACCACAGCCAGCATCGAGCACGCTCATACCGGGACGCAAGAGCGGCATCACAAAGGCCCCTTCCCGGGCCACGCTCCGGTGACTGGTCATGTGAATGACCTCATCCTTGTATCCAAGGACGTATTCATCCCAGGCAACCCCGGGCGCAGATGAGTCGGAATGTTTGGTCATGGATCGATGCGTTCTCGCCGGTAAATGATCGGCGCAATGGAGGGGTGGTCGAGATAGGATGTATATCCGTAATCTTCGACACCCGATTTCACCCGGGATCGCTCGGTGCGGACGCTGATCGCAAGTCCGATCCGGGGACAGTCTGTCCGGTTGGCTCTGCTGCCGTGCAGGGTGTCGGCAGAGTGAAATCCGGCCCCGCCAGCCCGAAGCAGAGCGGGGACCTCGCGCCAGGCCAGGTGTGGAGCCAGCTGTTTCAGCCGTTTCTCCTGGGCCTCCAGATCTTGTATGTACGCATCGCCCGGCGCTGCAATATCGGGCCAGCGATGGGAGCCCTGCACATAGAGCAGGGGACCGCAGTCGGGTCGGACATCGTCCAGAGCGAGCCACATGGTGAGGATTTCTCCCTGCCAGAATGGCCAGTCTTTCCGGTCCATATGCCATCCAACCGCGCCCAGCTTTCCACCCCCGGGCGGCTTCACGAGCAGCTGCGTGGCCCACACCTGGACCAGATCAGCTGAGCTTACTCGGGCTATCCACTCGCCGATGACCGGTTGCGTTACCAGCGAGTAAAACGCCCGATCACATAAATGGACCTGGTCGATTTTTTGCATTTTGTAGGGATGGCCGATATTCCATCGCCGCCACGGTTTGGCCCCCATGTCATAGGTGCCGTTCATCAGGGCAGAAATACGCTCGATAGCTAGCCGCAGAAGCGACCCTGAAACGATCGGTTCGGGATGAAGATAAAAGCCCTTCTCGACATAGGTTTCATGGGGTGATTGGCAGGGAGTCATGACAGGGTCTCCGGCACCTGGGCGGAGGATGCAGTGGTTCCGATCCGGTCTTCTTCAAGTCCGTACAGACGAGCGGCATTGTCCCACAGGATCTTCCGTACGGTGTCCCGGGCCAGTACGTCGGCGAGATCGACAGCCCTTGCCACAATGGTATCGTCGTGATCCGGGTGTGGGAAATCCGATCCAAAAATCAGAGTTTTAGCGCCAATATTCTCGATCATCGCAGCCAGATAGGGCTCGTCGGGCTCGATCGAAACAAAGCACTGGCGCTGAAAGTACTCCGATGGTTTGCGCTTCACAGTCTCCGCCACCTCGGCGGCGAGATAGGCATATTCGATCTCGTCGAGTCGGTACAGCCAATACGGCAGCCAGCCACAGCCAGCCTCGAGGAAGGCCACGCGAAGCCGCGGATGGCGCTCGAATACACCGCCCTCGATGAGGGCCAGGAGTGCGATCATGTGTTCCATGGGATGAGCACATGCGTGCTGGGCGAAATGACTGTCAAACCTGTCCGCGCCGACCGTGGGCAGGCGTGTATGGGTTCCGACATGCACTGCCACGGCCAGAGATAAACCCTCGCAAACCGACCAGAACGGCTCATAGGCGGGATCTGATAGCCGCCGGCCATGGATGGGGTTGGGCAGAAGCACCACCGCATGCCAGCCAAAATCGGCCACCCGTTCAGCCTCGTCGACCATGGCTGCCGGGTCGTGAGTACTCATCAGCCCAACGCCTTGCAACCGGACGGGATCTCGGCTGCAATAGTCGCGCAGCCAGTCGTTGTAGGCTCGGGCAAAGGCCGCACCCAGCTGGGGATCGAGTGTATCGATCCCCATCAGGTATAGCCCGAGGGTCGGATACAAAAACGCCATGTCGACTCCCGAGCGATCCATGGCAGCAAGTTGCCCCGCTGGCCTGGTTGCAGCGGCGATGTGCGCGTAACGCCCCTGAGCCGCCCATGACATTTCCACCTGGGCGCGCTGGGATATGCCCTGCCATGCCGGCTTGCCGTCGAACATCAGCACCGGAGCCGATGGAAAGAGCGCCTTGGCTCCGTACAGAGCCACCCGTTCGTCGAGGGTACCCTCGACCTCTGCATCTGCCAGATACGGCGCGTACGGTCGCAGTTCGGCCGGTAAGTATTGCCGCCAGATCTCGATTGGCTCCATGACATGTCGATCAGCATCCAGAATTCTGTACGAAGTGCGCATGGCATTCTCGAAAATGTTCAGAACTTGATCGGTACCGGATTGAGCTCGGCCTCTTCGAGCGGTCGTTCGAGAAGACCCATCGACACGGGAACATCGTAGAGCCGGCCGGGTCCGAGGCGCTGCCAGAAGTGACGCAGGCCGGGTACGATGACCTTTACGACGCATAGCCCGGTGTCGGGCCGGGTCTGGTCGAGTACCAGGGTTTCGAGACCGATGCGGGCAGCCCGGGAAACGCACTCCATGACGTCCTCGCGCAGGTCATCATGCTGTGTGCGCGGAAAGTCGCTATCTTGCCGCGCTGTCGCGGTTTCATCGGGCGACAGGAACGAGATATCGTCGAACTCGCGCGTGTCGAGGGGAACAGGCCCGTCGGCGGCGGGATCAAAAAGCTGATTCATCTCGGTAAGAGCCCGCTGCACGCCCAGCCGGGCTTCGAGATGACAGCCGAAGCCCATGCACCATTTATCGGCGCGCCGGTGCCTGGACAGGGCAGCAAATGCCGGAATGCCGAGGTCGTTGGTGACATCGAGAACCCACAGAGAATAGTCCATGGACCGGTAATGAGCCTCGAGTTCCAGGAAGTAGGGCTCATCAAAACCGGTCAGATCGACCCGGGGCCGGCGCAGGCGATTATACCACCAGATCGCGACCGCATCGCGCTCCACCAATTCGAAGAACGCCTGCAAAATGGCCTCTTCCAGGCAGTTGCCGGCGGCATGTCCGTTTGGGTTCATGTAACAGAAGCGCTCGTGGTGCGGCACAGGCACATTTGCATAGCAGTAGGCAGTGGGGGCCCAGCGGCGCCGAGAACGGGTCAAGGACCACAGCGGCGACCATTCGATGGCGACCGAGGGATCGAATGGCAGAGGCACACGGCGGTTATTGTCTGTGGCCCGGGCATTGATCCGGTCTCGTCGCTGAAACTGGGTATCGCTGAAATTCTGTATCTGATCGGGGTGAATGCCTTCACCGTCGAGTTGGTCGAGGCAGGCGCGGCGGCGAAGCTCATCGCCGCGGAAGGTCAAGCTGTGGCGCTCGATGGCCTCGCACAGGGCGCTCGCACGGGCCTGCGCCGGGGTACGGCCCTTGCCCATGGCAACCCGGTGAAAGTCGTCAAACGACGGCTCGGAATGGTTGGGACAGATGCGGTATGCCGAACCGTATACCGGGCGAAGCGGATGATCGCGTTGTGCAATGGGCCCGACACTGGCGACAACTCCGGTCAGCGGACTCACCTGCCCGGCCAGTCGCGCCCAGGTTTCCTCCGGTGTGTTGACGCGATGTCCGCCGTCTGCGGTAAAGCGCTTGGGCCGGCGCTCGAGAACCACCGGGCTGCGCGTGCGTTTGGCGAGAAGGGCGGGATCTCCGCACGCTGGACAGTGCGGATAGCGCACCACGGCGTGGGCCTCGGTAGCCGGGTGCAGAAGTTCGATGGTGAGAAGCTGGTCGAGCGGGCTGGCCTCGCTTTGCACGATCCAGCGCGACAGGACGAGGGCAGCCAGCGCGGCACCCGCCTGTATGCTGGTTGGCGCCGCCGGTCGGGTCGGTGGGCCAGCTTTGCCCGCGCTTGCATGTCGCTGAAGATAGACCTCGACCGGCCGATTGCCGCGCAGTCGCTGTGCCATGCAGGCCCAGCAAGGACCGCCATTGGGACGAAATACCGGGCCAACCCAGACTGCGAGTCCGATCGGTTTGACCGGCGTCCAGGACAGGCGTTGCTCGAGCGCGCGGCGGTTAAAATTCTCGAGCGCCGAGTCGAGATAATCGTCGACCACCACGACGTGGAGCGACCCGTCTTCGGTGACCCGCACACCAGTACCGCGCAATGCATCGGCGACTGGCTGGCTGGCCAGTCCGGATAAAAAGTGCACCGTGACCGGGGTCGAGGCCAGTTGCCGCGCTGCATGCTCGGCATCGACCCCCTGCTCTTCCCACAGCGCGGTCAGATCCGGTGACAGCGAATGTGCCGCCGCGACCAGGTATCCGCGCTTCTCCAGGGTCATCAAGCTAAACAGGACTTCCGGCGCTGGGGCCCGCCCGGCGATCGCGTCCAGAATCTGAGCGACAGTATGGCGGCCGTCGATGAGCGGAGCGACCAGTGCGTGGGCCCGACCCCGCAGCATGATGGGATCGCTTCCGCCGAGCAGGAATACCCGCTCATCGTCGAGCACCCACGGAGATAGATATTGTTTGAAGCGGAGGACTCGGTCCATCATCGCGCGTATTTCTGCCCAAAGCAATGCTGCATCTGGCACCATTGCTCGATACGAGGTCGATGATTCGAATGGTATCGGCCAGTAGAAATCAGCTCAGCAAGTAGTAAATGGATACGATCTGGCCGTGGCATCGTATGCCGCGAGCGCGACTGCTTGATCCTTGAAGTCTGGAGTCGGTGGAAGGTACATCGCCACGATACTATCTTCTAGATACCAAATGTTGTTTTCTGCATCCCATCCGGGTGGGAAAGTACCGTATACGCTTTCGTTTACCTTGCCTTCACTGTCGAGGTCAGCTTCGTAAACGAACAACTTGAGTCCTGATGGGACCCGGTAATTGCAGTGAACCAGGAAGAAATCGACAGGATCTTCCAAGAGATCGGCTCTCAGCTTGTCATCCGACCAGGCGAGCGCGACCGCCCTGAGCCAGGCGTAGTGCCACGCTTTGAATGACTCCATATCTGAAAGGATGTTTTCACTGGGCGTGGGCTGGGCGTTGAACGGGCCTTTGCGCTGCCCTTCGATTTTTAGGCCATGACCATCGGGATTGATCGTTATCTCGGGTTTATTGCTATCGTCCGGGCCGGAATGATCACTGATATTTGGTCTTGTCGCCTGCGTTTTCGGTAAGGTTTTCTTGTCGGTGTCGGCCATCGTATCTGCCCTTTCATTGCGATTTATGGACCACCTGCTCGCTGTGGGCGAGCTCGTCGATGAGTTTTCGCGCGCTGTCCACGACCCTGGCCTCGAAACCCTCTGTAAACCAGCTGTATACCGCAAAAAGCGTGTCGTATGCCTCTTCCCTTCGGCCTTGGCGGTGGAGCAGGCGGGCGAGCTCGGCAGTTGCGTCGAGTTCTTCTGTCCGGGCCTGCTGGCGCTGTGCAATACGGATGGCACGGCGGTAACAAGCCTCGGCACGATCCACCGCCGGCGGGTCCTCGAGCAGCAAGAAATTGCCCTTGAGCCGCTCTACCCCCGATGCAAACCAAAAATCTTCGTACTCTGCGGAGAACCGCAAGAGCTCTTCGACGCGATCGAGCGCCTCTGCGACGCGCCCATGCGCAGCCAGGGCTTCGGCCAGGATCGACCCGAAGAACGGAGTGCCAACCAGCTGCCCGCTGGCCTTGTGAGAACCCAGGATACGCGATGTCTCGGCCACGTCGTTGATGGCCCAGCCGCGCAGAAGCTCAGCATAGGCCTTGCCAAACCGCAGGCCATAGCGATCGGCCACCGCGATAGCCTGTTCTGTCACATCGAGGACCCGCTTCCGCTCACCGCGTAGACGGTATGAATAAGCGATATAGAACAGGCTCATCGTCAGCATGCTGGGCAAATTTAGCTCGCGTGCCCAGGCAACCGCATTGTCAAAGTGAATCGTTGCCTGATCTAGATAACCGAGAAAGGCCAGTGACCACCCCAACATTATATGGGCAAACGTCTTGGGATCGATGCCATGTACGAAGAACAGATTCCGGTGCTCTATCGGATCGTGAAGCGCTATCGATCGCTCGGCCGCTGTGCGCGCTTCCCGATAGCGACCTGCCATGGCGAGACACTGGGAAAGGACCGCATGCGCGGTCAGATCTTGCGATACATCTCCGGATTCGACAGCGAGCTCGACCAGGCGCCGGGCCAGCTCCAACGACCTGGCCCGCTCGGAGCGGAGATGATAGTGAATGACCAGAGCAGACAGCGCTGGAAACGTATGAGGACTCGTGCCGAGCGAATCGGTGAGCGCCAGGGTACGGGTTGCGGTTTCCTTGAGCTGCGCGGCTCCAAAGCCCACTGTGGGCCGCAGCGCCGGCAACAACAACGCACTCAATTCCAGTTCGGCGGCCCTTTGCTCCTCGGGCTCGGCAAGTGCCTCGATCCACGGCAGCGCCTGGTTGACCTGCGCGGCGGCCTCGGCGTAGGCAGTGCGCTTTAGCGCCGCTCTTGCCGCCTTGTCGGCATAGCCGATCGCCTCTCGCTTCTGCTCGGCGCTGGCGTGGTGCTGGGCCATCAAATCCGGGCGCGCTTGCACAAGCTGTGGGAACTCTTGTTCCAGCGTTCGCGCGATGCGCGCGTGCACTGCTCTGCGCGCGTCTTTGGCGAGGGACTCGTAGGCCGCGTCGCGGATCAACGCGTGTTTGAATAGATAGCCCTGATCGCCCCGTTTGCGTTTCTTCTGGATCAGCCCGGACGCCAGCAGCTTGTCGATATCTTCCCTCAGCGTTGCCTCCTCGACATCGCTGCACGCCGATAACAGCTTGAAACCCAGCTCTCGGCCCAGCGCGGCGGCGAGCTGGGCGGTCTCCCGGGCTCGACCCAGGCGGTCGAGGCGCGAGGTCAACAGGGCACGCAAGGTGGCGGGTATCTCGGCGTCGGACAGGGGATACTGGAGTTCGTAGCGGTCGCCGCGCAGGACCAGGGCGCCGGAGTCGGTCAGCATGCGGGTGAGCTCCTCGACAAAGAGCGGCACGCCCTCGGTGCGCTTGATGATCTGCTCGATCACGTCGTCGGGCAATTCGGCGCCGTCGGTGATATCGGCGATCATGGCCTCGATCTGCTGAGAGGCTAGGCGGCTGAGGGTGAGGCGGAGGATTCCAGTCGGCAGTGTGGTGGGCGAGAATTCGGGACGGGCGGTAAATACTGCGCACAACGGGGCTGCCGCGGTAGTGCTGACCAGCCTGGTCAAAAGCTCGATCGTCGTCGGGTCGGCCCAGTGGAGATCTTCGACCAGGAGAAATGTCGGGCGTTCCTCGGCCATGGCCAGGATGAGAGCGAGCAGGGCCTCGAGAGTCAGCTCCTTTTGCCGGTCGGGCGCTACTTCGATCGAGGGCTGGTCAGTGCCGGCCGGAATGGCGAGAAGAGCGGCAAAGAGCGGCATATTGGCCGCCACATCAACGCCGTACCGGACCAAAAACGCCTCTAGCCGGGCCAGCTTGCCGATCTCTTCGCCCTCGTCTTCGCGGCCCAGCAGGCGCTCGATCAGCTCGATGATGGGAAATAATGGACTGTTTTGCGCCTCCGGGGCACAGCGGCACTCGAGCGAGGTGTGGGGCTCGCGCATGATTCGTCGGCCGAGCTCATGAGCCAGACGGCTCTTGCCAATGCCGGGCTCGCCGGTAACCAGGCTGCACTGGCCTGTGCCCTGGCGGGTCTGGCACCACCGGTCGAAAAGAAGCTCGATTTCCTGCTCGCGACCGACCAGCGGCATCGTCGATATCACCGGCGACGCGGCCGACAACAGGGGCTCGCTGTGCTCGCCCTGTAGACGAAAGAGCCTGAGCGGCTGTGCCGGCTCTTCGAGCACGCCTTCGGCTGCAAAGGCAAAAGAGGTGCGCAACAGCTGCTGGGTTGCCATAGTGGCCAGAATACTGTCGAGAGGAGCTCTTGCCGCGACCTGGGCTGCGATCTGCGAGGTCAGCCCGACGGTGAGATCGGCGTCGGTTGCAGCCTGGTGGTCGGGAATGACCACCAGGCCGGTGTGGATTCCGAGGCGGATCGCTACTTCCAGGCCGCGCGGGGCGAGCTTTTTGTTTTCGTCGCGCACAGACGTCAAAAGAGCCTGAGCGGCACGAGCCGCGCGCCTGGCGTCGTGCTCGTCGGCCGTGGGATAACCGAAAAAGAGCAACGCCTGCTGGCCCAGGGTGGCGACCACATAGCCGCGATGCTCGCCCGCCACCCGGGCGCACGTTGCAAATAGCTCGCCCAGCTCCCGGTTGTATGCTTCCACGTCTGCAATCCGCTCAATTCGCTGGGCCACAGCGGGCTTGCGATTGCCCGCTGCTCTTGCCGGGTCATCAGGCCGGCCCGGTGAGGCCACCGCACGCAGGTGGAAATTGCAGCATAGAGCGGTAACCTGACGCTTTGCCACCGTCGCCGTCGCAGTGTCGATCGAATCACTGCGGGCAACCGTCCTGGTGAGGAGCGACAAAGCCCGGATAGACGGCGCGCTGGCCAGGGGAAAGGTGCCGGCGATCATGTCTGGCGACAGGCCGCGCAGGTCACAGGCTTCGAGCGCTTTGAGTAGCTCGCCAGCGCTTTTGGGCCGGGCCATACCATCCTTGGCAAGAGCGTTCTTCAGCAGTTCGCCGAGAGGATGACCCTGCAGCGAGACCGGCAGAGGTATCGGGGCCCAGTCGAGCTGCTTGTGAATGATCTCGGGCACCGAGCTGCCGCGAAAGACCCGCTGGCCGGTCAAACACTCCAAAAAGACCAGGCCCCAGGAAAAGAAATCCGTGGTCAGCGACGGCTCCTGGCCGCGCAGCTGCTCTGGAGCAGCGTAGCCCGGCGTGCCCAGAGACTCATTGGTGCGGGTCAGGTTTTGGTAATCCAGCGGCTGCAACCCCTTGACTATTGTGCCGATGCCGAAGTCGAGCACCAGCGCATTGCGCCGCGCACCCGCGGGGTTGATCATGATGTTGCTCGGTTTGAGGTCGCGATGAACCACACCCACCTGGTGAGCACAGGCCAGAGCATCCAGCACCTGCAACATCAAGTACTGGGCCTCGATGGGGTTCAGCGCGCCTTCGTCGGCGAGTACATGGCTCAGGCTCTTGCCCGGAACAAAGGCAAACACAGTGTAGAGCAGTCCGGTATCGGCTTCACCAGCGTTGATCAATTGTACGATATTGGGGTGGTGGAGCTGGGCACAGAGCTGGGTTTCGCGCAAAAAACGAGCCAGCCAGGTTTCTGTACCGGCCTTCTCTTTACCCGGCGGCAGGCGCACGGTTTTGATCGCGACCAGCTGGCCGGTGGTGCGCTGCCTGGCCTTGTAGACGACGCCAAAGCCACCTTCTCCCAGCTGGCCCAGGATCTCGTACCTATCGTCGAGCATACCACCGGGGAGCATGGGCTAGATGGGACATCAGAAAACTATGATTGTCAATGCCCAGGGCAACCACTCGTCCTCGCGAGCTCGGTTCTCCGCGCGCTCTGCTGCCGCTGTATCTCGAAAGGCCCGGTGCGGGGAATGGCGCCGGGGCGAAAAAGGGCGACACGGCCGTGAACAGTCACTTTCTGGTCGAATAGCCGGCTGTCCGGCTGGCCTGCTTCGGCAGAACTCCGCTCCGCATGTCCTGCCGGGACGTCCGGCTCGCTCGAGTATCTCTCGCTCGCCTGGCGATTGCCGTGCTTCCGGCATGCGGGGCATCGGCCCCCCCATCTGCAACGTTGCGCTCACAACCGTCGCCTCAGCAATTCTTCGATGTGCACAGGGGGGTCTGGTTGAACCCTCCATCAACATCTACTCTACGAGCGAGAGGTGCTCGGGCTTCTTGTTTCGGAACTTGCAAAACAGTGGGTGACGCTGACAAATTTGCCGGGCTGACCACGAGGTCTCGAGCAGGTCGGAGGAAGTTCGTCGCATTCTACGGGCATCCCAGGCTGCCGCCCGGGTGTCTGACCTCGCCTGGAAACGGCGAGCAATGCCCGGCGACTCTGACCGGTGTTTGCGCCACACCAGCGACCAGGTGAGCACCCATGCTGTTTGCCGAGATGTTTTGTCGCGCGCTATTTCGATGGGATATCGCCTGTCCGAGGCCTGGCAAAGCTCGAGCACATCAGCGACGAGCGACATCCTGCAGTTTCAGCAGGGCGCCACCATGTTCGAGGCCAACCGAGGCAACCAGTCCCTGGGCCGTGTGCTGGGCCAGCTCGTTCAGCCGCGCACGCTCGAATGCACATCAATCTCGCCGAGTTTCTGGCCGCTGATTTGCTCAAGTACGGTGCGTGGCTCGGCGTTTGTCACCACAATAGCGGAGGATCTGTGATTGCGTTGTGGTTCTGTCACGATCTACACTGCTCCCATAGTTGTCGACATGATGACGACTCCGACCTTCTCCCATAATGGGTGTTCTCCGGGCAGCCTTTCCCGCCGAGCTACCATTACCTGTTCGTCGCCCTGACGACGTGTTGCACGATGCTCTTTGCCGAGTGCAGCCAAAAATACGTTCGACGTGCGTGACATCGCCTTGCCCGATGGGCTGGTCACCGATCCGGGTAGCAATCCCTCACCCGCGATGGATCCGAGCTTGATCTACGAAGACGAAACGTCTGGTCCACGAAGTGTTCCACGAAACGATCTTTGACCAGATGTTCGGACCGCCGCCCTACTCGGAATTCGAGCAGAATTTCATCGACATATTCTACACCGGGCATACTCATAGCAAGGCGGTTGGCGATGTCGCCACAGAGGCGGGAGTCGACAGTCTCGTACTGCATCACTTCGTTCCCGCCGATATTCCCGCATTTTACTACTACGTCCCGGCCGCGGAGGACTTTGCCGGCCGCATCGTGGTAGGCCGCGACGGCGCGAAAATCTGCGTGAACAGACAGTGATCGCCCTGCACTGCTCAGGGCTCGGTCTCATCCCGGCTGAGGTTTACGGCATCGTGACAGCGCGAAGTCACTTGCTTGTCGCGCTCGTAATCCAAACAGAGACGCATCAGTTGTGGATCAAACAAGTCGCTTCTGCTGCGAGGCCAACCGCTGACGCGGCCGGAACTCCGGTCGTCTCGGGGCTTTGCCCAAAAATGGTAGGCCGAGCGTCAAGCGGTCGGGCCGCACACGATCACGCTGGATCGTTTCCAACGTGATCATATGTGGACCGTCTCCGTGCGCATAAACAACACATAGACACCTCGTCGCACACAGCCACACTACCACTGGGCCGCTGGACAGACCGTATCCACATTCGCTTGGAACATTCCACTGGTACCCTCGCGGTCCCCGGTGAATATCCCCGGGTTAGAATTCGCAATGATTGCGTCAGCTAGGTAACGTTCCGGGACCATAGAAGAGATGACCTGAGACAACACGCACATCTCGCTGTTATGACACGACTGAAGCTAGCAGACGGCGGGATACTCCAGGCGGGCCCACATCGGCTGGTTCTCGCCGATCGGATCCCCATGACGCCGGTCGGTCCGCTCCGCCGGGCCGTCGGGACGACCTGCGGAGCAGGGTTGCCTCACGGCCGTTACGCGACCTATGGACAGTATTTGCCGTGCCCGGTAGAGTAGCGGTCTCGTGTTGAATTCGCTGCATTCTGGACGTGACACCCGCGTGCACACCAAGCGTGACGACGACGAACTTCTATTTGCCGATGAGATGGCAGAGGAGGCGTCTCTCCGTCCAGACGCCGTCGAGGCGATCGAGGCCAGTGAGCCGTGGAAGATCCTCATTGTCGACGATGAACAGGAGGTCCACGAGGTCACCAAGCTGGCCCTCGACGATATCCGCTTTGATGGCCGCGGCCTCGATTTCCTGTCTGCTTTCTCCGGCGCCGAAGCGTGCACGCTCGCTGCGGAGCACGATGATATCGCGCTGATTTTACTCGATGTGGTCATGGAGACCGAGCACGCCGGACTCGACGTGGTGCGCTATGTACGGGAACAGCTCGGCAATCGCTTCACACGCATCATCCTTCGCACGGGCCAACCGGGTCAGGCACCGGAGAAAGACGTCATCGTCGAGTACGACATCAACGACTACAAGGCCAAGACCGAACTCACTCAGCAGCGCATGTTCACGATGGTATATACCAGCTTGTCCTCGTATCGCGACCTGATCGCACTCGAGGCCAATCGGGACGGTCTCAAGGCCATCGTCGACGCCTCCGCGACCATGTTCGACCTGCACTCGAGCAAGCATTTCATGCAGCGCGTGCTGAGGCAATTGAGCGACTTGCTCTATCTGGGTGGCGATTCTCGCGTGGCGTCGGCGTTTGCCGCAGTTTTGCGCGACGGCGAGCTTCATGTCACAGCCGGTCACGGCCGTTATGCTGCGCTGAGTGGTCGTCTCTGGGATGCGATCCCGACCCTGGTAACCCCGGCTGTGCGCGATCGTATCGTCCGCGCTGGCCACGCAAGACAGAGCATTGCGGGTGCCGATCACTATGTCGGATACCTCGACAACGGCAAGCGCATGGACTGCGTGATCTACGCCGAGGGGGAGGGTCCGTTCACTGTGCCGGATTGGCAGCTGGTCGAGCTGTTTTGCCGCAACGTGACCATTGCCCGGGAAAACATCGAACTCAAGCGCGAGAGCGAAGAAACCCAGCGCGAGATCGTGTATTTGCTCGGCGAGGCTATCGAGAAGCGTTCCAACGAGACGGGCAACCACGTCCGTCGTGTTGGCGAGTACTGTCGTTTGCTCGGCCAGTTGTATGGCTTGCATGCTGATGAGACCGAAATTTTGTTCATGGCAGCCCCGCTTCACGACGCCGGCAAGATCGCGATTCCCGACGCCATTCTCAACAAGCCCGGCCGACACACAGCCGAGGAAGCCAAGATCATGCGCACCCATGCCCAGCACGGCGCTGATCTGCTCTCTGGTTACGAGCGCCCAGTACTGCAGGCGGCGGCCATCATTGCAGCCCAGCATCACGAAAAATGGGACGGTACCGGCTATCCCAAGGCGTTGCGCGAGACCGAGATCCACCTCTACGGTCGCATCGCAGCTCTGGCCGATGTATTCGACGCACTGGGCAGCGATCGCTGTTACAAGAGAGCGTGGGACCTGAGCAACATCCTCGACCTCATGCAGGCCGAGCGCGGCAAGCACTTCGACCCCTATTTGGTCGATCTGTTCCTCGACAATCTCGACCGATTTCTCGACATTCGCAACCGCTACAGCGACCGCATCGAGACCTGAGCTCGATGCGGTCTGGCCCATATTGATACAATGATCGACCAGGCGATCGATCAAGCGGCAGACGAACGCAGATAGGCCAGGGCGTGGGCAAGCGCCTCACGCATCGGCTCAGACGATTTTGTGCAGTACTCAAAGCATGCTTGACCGCTGCACTGATGAACGTGGCCAGCGCTCGGGATCGCCCATCATGCCGAGCAGAGCGTCGAACCAGGCCGCCATACCGTCGAGTGAATCGACTTGGGCCAGATAACCAGCCTACACTTCGAGTACTTTCTCCCAGGGACGGCGGACCAACTCCATTGCCGAGCCCGGTACACGGCGGACGCCATGCGTTCCGCACAAGCCCGGAGCGATCCGAGTTTGTGCGGAACGCTGGCAATGTCCCCCCCGGAGAGCATTGTGCGCTGCCAGTGACTGATTCGATGGGCTGGACCTTCAGTCCACCCGGCAAGAACGAACCTCGCTAGCTCGCTCACATAGACTGCTCAGTCGATAGAAGGGTTACGAAATATTTTGCTGTTGATATTGTCCGGTGCCGAGAACGCGGTGGAGTCATTCCGTTCATCCCTGCACATGCATCTTCGATTTTCAAATAATTACAAAACGTTACCCTTGATGAGGGCCAGACATCTGGCACTCCTGTACAGCGAGTTCGACAGGCTGTGGCCGGGGCTCTGTTCCTGGAGCCCGGCGCTCGGGTTGCGGCCTTCGGCGAAACCATCGATGTGCCGCTGTCCTATCGCGAATCGGGCATGAAGCTACTCCTTGCGTGGTGTGCCGCGCATTCGGCTGGACGTCCCGGCAAGCAATGCGTAGCGAAGTTCTTGCGGAGCGGAGCAGCCGGGCGGCCGGCTATTCAGTCGGAGACTGGCCAGCGAGGCGGCGACTGCTGGCGCGGAGCAACGCGTCCTGGCCGCCGCACTTCGCCACACCGCGGCGAGAGCAATCACTTGCTCCAGCCCGCAGATTCGACTATATCGCTCATTTACAATCGAGGTGACGATGAGCTGGACTCTGACGGCCGAACATCCAGTGAGCAACGAGTTGATCATCCGCCGTTACCAACTGGATAACGGGCTTTCCGCGGTACTTCTCGCCGACTATTCGGCGCCCATCGTTTCGTACCAGACTTGGTTCCGGGTCGGCTCGCGCCACGAGCAACCGGGCCGGACCGGCATGGCTCACTTTTTCGAGCACCTGATGTTTGGCAAGACGCAAAACGTTGCCGCGGGCGAATTTGACCGGTTGATCGAGCGATGCGGCGGTGACAACAATGCGGCCACGTGGAATGACTGGACCTTCTATCGCACCAGTCTACCGGCCGCCGAGCTCGAATTGGCCGTGCGGCTCGAGTCGGACCGCATGAGCAACCTGATCCTCGACGATGAGCGCATCGAAACCGAGCGGGAAGTTATCATCAACGAGCGCAAAGAGCGGGTCGAGGACGACGTGGATGGTTTTCTCGACGAGCGACTGAACGCGTTGGCATTCACCCATCATCCGTATCGCTGGCCGACCATTGGCTGGATGGAGGACATTCGCGTCCTGGACCGGGCCAGCGTACATTCGTTTTACCGCACCTTTTATGCACCCAACAATGCCACCGTCGTGCTGTGCGGCGATTTCTCCGAAGACGTCGCGCTGGACATGCTCGCCCGCTACTACGGTGACATGGATCCAGCCGAAATTCCGTCTGAGGTGACACCGGTCGAGCCGGCTCAAAAAGCGGAGCGGCGCCAGGTTTTCGCCAAGCCGGTAAACGCGGACCGCCTGATCGTGGGCTATCAGGTCCCGGGCCAGAGCGATCCAGACTGGTTGGTGCTCGACTTTATCTCCGCTCTTTTGTCTGGCGGGCCGTCGACCCGACTTTATCGCCGCCTGATCATCGAAACCGAATTGGCCAGTTCTCTGGACTGCACGATGCCACCGTTTCGCGACCCCTGTTTGTTTCGGATCGGGGTCAGCCTGGGCCGCAACCGCCATGCAGATGATGTGCTGGCCGAGATCGACGCGACGATTGGCGAACTCTGCGATCACCTGGTCTCAGATGCCGAGTTGACCAAGATCAAGAACTGCGTCGAGACCGATTTTTGGTCGGCGCTGGAGGATTGCGACGGCAAGGCCGAGGCGCTCGGTCACTACGAGACCACACTCGGCGATTTTCGCCGCCTCTTCGATATGGCCCGGCGGCTCGGCGAGATCACTGCCGAGGATGTGATGCGTGTGGTGCGGACCTATCTGGTGCCGGAGCGCCGCTCTTCCGTCATTGCCCAGCCGGGCTCGCGAGCTGGCCGCACTGATGAAGAGCATGGAAACGGCCGCCACAGCGAGGAGGGGGCGTCATGAGCCACCGCGGTGTCGAACTACCATCGCACACTCACAAGCTGCGCCCGCCGCTCCGCCTGGCCGGGCCGCGCGGCAGTCGACTGATCATCGATCGGGTGAGTGGCATTCCCCTGGTCTGGTTTCAAGTGGCCATTGCTGGTGGTAGTGCCAGCGATGCCGAGGGCTGCGAGGGTTTTACCAATCACATGGCCGGTCTGGCCCGGCGCGGCGCCGGCTCGCGCGACCGCCGCGCGCTCGACCAGGAGCTCGATCTACTCGGTGCGTCGCTTCAGCTGACTGCCGACCGCGACTCGGTCAAGCTGACGGGCCTATGTCTGCGCCGCAATCTCGATCGGGTTCTCGCCCTTGCTGCCGATACCCTGGCCCGACCGCATATGGCCCAGAGCGAGCACGAAAAGTTGCTGCGCGAGACCCGTATGTCGCTCGACGAGTATCGCGACGACGACTCGATATTGTCCGCGCGTTTTTTTAACCGCCACTGTGTTCCCGGCCATCCTTATGCGCGCAGTGTTGCGGGCACCGAGGTATCGCTTGCTCGCATCGAACTCGACGCGATCCAGGCGGCCTATCGGGCCATGACGGTGCCGAAAAACCTGATTGTCGGTTTTGCTGGCGATCTCGACTCTGGCCATGCTGAAGAGCTGGCTGCTGAGTTGACCGGGCGATTGATCGCCGATCTGCCCGACCATCCTGCTCCGCCCATGCCGGATGTGAGCGCGCGGCCCAGACCGCGGGGTCGCCGGTTGATCGTGGTGGACAAACCGGAGCGCACCCAGGCGCAGATCGTGGTTGGCCATATTGGCCCGCGTCATGGCAGCGAGGATTCGCTTGCCTTCAGCGTGGCCGAAACCGCATTTGGCGGTCTGTTTACCTCTCGCCTGATGCAGAAAATCCGGGTCGAGCGCGGTTGGTCCTACGGCGCGAGCTGCACCTTGTACCGCAGCCGGGGCCCCCACTGGTTCCTCATTCAACTGGCCCCGTCGGCCGAGGTGGCGCCGCAAGCCCTGTCACTCGTGCTCGACATGTTCGAAGATCTGGCGCAAAGCGGCATCACCGAAGACGAGCTTTCGTTTACCAAGAGCTATCTTCTCGGCAGTCTTCCATTTCGGCTGGCCACCGCGCGCCAGCGGGCGCGCATCGCGGTTCAGGACCAGCTTTTCGGCCTACCTCACGATTACACCGAGACGTTACCCGAGCGATTGGAACAGGTGACTCTCGACGAGGTCAACCGGGTCTGCCAGACCTGGCTGCACTCCGACGATGCGCTCAGCGTGGTGGTGGCGTCGGCCGACACCATGGTGCCACAACTCGAAAATATCGGCGCCGGCACGCCAGTCGTGGTCCCGTTCGATTCGTATTGAGCCCGAGCCGACGCGGTCACGAAGCTCTCGATAGACGCATATTCCAGCCAAATGGTCATCGCGTGGGGGCTGCGCCTGGACCCAGGCGAGGGAGCGGGACCACGCGCGGGCTGTGGCCGGAAAAATCTGCGGGCGGGAATAAGAGCGCGGGTCATGCCCTCTAGAGAGGTGAGGCCGGCCCGCTGATGGCGCCGTCGCCGCGAATCGCGACACGTTCGCGCAAATTTGTTTAAGGAGTTCACCCATATGACAACCGTGATAACTAGTTTTTCGCAACCCGTGCTGCGCGGGCAATCCCGGCCGCGCACTGGCTTTGCCAGCACGGTTCTGCGTGCCCTGTTCTTGTCGATCGCCATGCTTGCGGCGACCAGCATCGCTCCGCGCCTGGCCCGGGCTTCCGATCACGGCGATACACCGCTGCTGAAGAGTATTCCTCGTCACGACGCACGGATGACGGATCTATATGCATTTGTCCGCAAGGACTGCAGTGCCTTCTTTTGCCGTAAACACCTCGTCTTGGTCGCGACCCTGGATCCGACGATTCCGCCCGACGCCACTACCTACCGGTTTGCCGAGGACTTGACGGTGCGGATCGCAATCGACAACGCAGCTGAAATTGCATTCGACAACCCCGATGATGTCCGGAACTTTGGCGGGACGATCATCCAGCCGGACGAGATCCGCGAGCGCATCGAGTTCGAAGTTCGATTCTCGGAGGACCGCACCAATCAGCCGATGTTGCGCGTCACGGGAATTCCCCGGCGATTCAGGCATCGCATCAGGTTCTTTGCGGGACTGCGGGACGATCCGTTTATCCGGCTACCGCGAGAGGGGCGAAATATTGCAGCGATTGTGATTTCGGTGCCGCTTCGGTTGATCGTCAGGAGCCAGCCCGGTCTTTTGATCTGGGCTACCTCGGAAATAAGCGATATCGAGGGCCAGAGCGCAGATCTCCTGGGTCGCTCCTTGCGCAGCATGTTCGAGGAGAACGACGCCTTCAACGCACTTCATCCCAGCGAGCATTACGACGCTACAGGATTGTCTCCTGACGTGATGATCTACAATACATGGGCGCCGGCGACGTTCCCCAATGGTCGCGAATTGACCGACGATGTCGTCGACCTCGTCGCCGCACTCGGTGACGACCGCATCCTCCAGGACGATCAGCCCTCGCCCACCATCAACGATCGGCCTTTCCTCGACGAGTTTCCGTATCTGGCACCGCCTCATCAAGCCGGCGGACATGGCGATCCACACCCGGCCAGGTTGGATGAGATACAAGACTGGCAAAGGGACGAATTGCGATGACTGTGAGGACGGTGATTTTTGCTGCCGGACTGACCGCGATCTTGTGGGTGGGCTGCGGGGCAAATGGCCCGCAACCCGCGGTCAGATCAAACGCCGCCGAGCCCGAGATCGAGCGTCGTATACGGTACTACCGGGCACGAGTGGCAGCCTATCCGAGGCTGTATCCGGCCCACAATCGCATGGCAGCCGCGTTGCTCGCGCGCGCGCGCCTGACCTGGTCTCCGCGAGACGTCGCACATGCGCGCTCGGCACTGCGCCGCTCGCTCGATATTCAGCCCAACTTCGAGGCGTTCAAGATCATGGCCGCGTTGCACAACTTCGCCCATCGTTTCGATGAGGCTCGTCAGTGGGCTGTGCGTGCGGCAGATGCATGGCCGGGCGACACCGAAGTGATCGCGTTGCTCGTCGAGGCGTATGTGGGCCTGGGCCAGGCCGACAAGGCGGCGGAGCTGCTGCCCGCCGAGGTCGGTGATGACTTTTATCTCGTATCTGCACGGGCACAGTGGCTCGAATCGCAGGGCCGGCGGAAGGACGCCGCGTCGATGTTTGTGCGTGCCGCCGAGATCGCCCACCGTGTCGGCGTTCGCGACCTGGTTGTGTGGGGATCTGTGCGTGCCGCCGGTGTATGGCTCGACGGCGGAGAACCGGAACGCGCGCAACCGTACTTGACCAGGGCAAAGCGCCTCGAGCCAGGCGATCGTCAGCTGCGCGTTCACCTGGCTGAGTTCATGACGGCTCGGGGCCACCCGAAGCAGGCGCTGGCGATTTATGAAGCCCTCCTGGAAGAACGCGACGACGCCTTTGTGCACCACGCTGCCTTTCTCGTCGCGCGTTCCATCGGCGAGGTGGCTCGAGCCGGGGTCCACTACAGGGCTGCCGAGAGTGCCTATCGTCATGTTGTCGATGCAGGTGAGGTCTACACTCTCGAGAGCCTGGCGCGGCTCTATGGACAGGCTCGCCTGAGCCTTGGACAGGCCTTGACTCTCGCCGAGAGGAACGTTCGCTATAAAAAAGACCGCTCGGCAAAGGAGACCGTCGCATTTATCCGCAGTCAGCTCGACCCCGCTCATACTCTGTAGTGCATTGCAAACCGCGCTAGCCAGAGGGCTGCCTCGCGTCCCGCCGTCTCTCAACAGCAACGCCTTCTCGAAGCGAAACAAGATAGCCTATTTCATATAGACTCATAATGAATCTG
Source organism: Pseudomonadota bacterium (assembly GCA_022360315.1). GTDB lineage: Bacteria > Myxococcota_A > Polyangia > Haliangiales > Haliangiaceae > JAKSDA01. Next base: position 33,824 of record JAKSDA010000067.1, on the reverse strand, counting down.
TAGACGAATGTTGTACCTGTTTTAGACAATTCACCGCCAAACGCGGAACGCAGACTGTGCGCGGGCTTCCGCGGCGCGACTCCATGAGAGTTTACTTGCCATGGGCAATCATGCAATTATTGCGACAGTGCCACTGTATGGGAATGTAGCAATGCATTTGTCGAGCGAGCAGTTGCGTGCAGCGTTTTTCGAGCAGATCACGAGTCGACAGAGAATCGGCGTGGAGATCGAGATCGCCGCCTTATGTCCAAAAACTGGTCGTTCTGTCCCGTATGAGGGTGCGGTCGGTATACGGAGTTTATTGCAGCGCCTGCACCGCGTTTTGGGCGGCGAATGGCTGCTGGATGGCGACAATCCCGTGGGACTCGATTTTCCCGACGGCTCGGGATTTTCGCTGGAGAGCGGGGGTGCGGTCGAATATCGGTCTGCTCCGGTCGATAGCCTGACGCTCTTGAAAAGAGCGAGTGACGCTGCCCTTGCAGCCCTGGCCGAGGCCGGCCTTGCTGTCGGTATTGCGCTGGTTCCGGGAGGGAATGTTCCATTTAATGGTCTGGATGAATTCCACTGGATGCCGAAGCGATACGGAGAGGCACAGCGGCAGTATTTTTGTTCGCTCGGTGATGACGGCGCCACCGGCCCTCTTGTGATGTCCCACAGTACATCGACTCAGGTAACGCTTGATTACTCCTCGGAGCGAGAGGCGGTGCAGATGGTGCAAGTGGGGGTTGCTCTGACTCCATTGGTCGTGGCGCTCTTTGCCAACTCGCCGATCGAGGCGGGTCGCTCATGTGGGGCGGTTTCCCGCCGCACGCAGTATTTTTATGCCAGCGATCCCACGCGATTTGGCTTCACCGTTCCAGCCTTGAAGGAGGATATGTCCCTGCAGGATTTCGTCGATTGGGCGCTTGATTTCCGCATGATCTATCGAAAGCGCAGCAACGGTGCGATCGCGCCTGTCGAGCGTACATTCCGCGAAATTTTGCTGCATGGTTTCGCTGATGGGAGCGTGCCAGGCGCGACAGATTGGACTCAGCATCTGTCACAGATTTATACCGACGTGCGCTGGCGGTCTCGTCTGGAATTGCGGGCCGCCGATGGCCCCCCCAATCCATACATGCTCGCGGTCCCTGCGTTCTGGTCGGGGTTACTCTACCACGAGCCGACGCGTGCAGCAGTATGGCAGCTCGTGCGCGGTCATTCGCTCACAGAGATGCATCGACTTCGAGAACAAGCGGCGATCAAGGGACTCGAGGCCCGGCATGGCGACCTGTCCATGGCAGAAGTGGCCAGAGAAGTGGTGAAATGGGCCAGGAGAGGTGTGGAAGAGCGCGTCCGCAAGGGCGTGGAGGACGCAGAGGCGTTGACCTATCTCGATCCGCTCGAAGAAATTGCGACCACGGGTGAGACGTTTGCAGAGCGATGCTTGCGGCTGTGGGACGGACCGCTCGGCCGATCTCCGAGTCGGTATATAGAGCACTTCCGCATATGACCGGGGTGAATGCAGTGTCGCCCGCAAGAGTCCAGTCCGGGCGCCACGAGGGCACGCTCAATCGCCCCCCGCTGTGCGAAACTCCGCTCGGGTTTGAGCAAGCGGCGCTTGAAGCGGCGAGTGAGTGGGAGCCATCGGCGAAGCCACAGACGGCTGCGGGGCGAGGCGCCGGGAGCATCGGCGAGCTCAGCGAGTGACCAGGTTTGCGCCAGATCGCGTCGGATGACCCGCTCCAGCTCTACCGGTCAAGATTTCGGTAAACTCGATGATATGGTCCTCGGCGCGCTGGCCCTGGCGGTTGCTCATCATCACGACCATGATGTCGGAGTCGACCAGCCACAGATACATGGCATTGAAGATGCCGTTGCCCCCGGCAGCGGCTGACGCTTGCATCTGGAAGGTCCGGCTTTTTCCGACCGCCAGGGTCAGGAAACTCGCTTTTCCGTTCGGGCTGAAGAATCGGCTGTCCCGGATCGCCTGGAGCCACCGCACGAGATCTGCGGCCGTGCCGAGCATACCGCCGTTGCCGCGGAGGTTCCACGACGGCCCGTCGGTCATCCAGCGGCCGTCGGTGATTGGATTTCCCCAGCGTTGGCCGCTGCCGAGACAGCCTTCGACCAGGGTACGCTGCGACCAATCTGGAATGACGTAGCCTGTGGTTGCCATTCCAGCCGGGGCGAAGAGCTGGTCGTGAACATAGTGCTCGTAGGGGGTTGCCGAGACCCGCTCGATCACTGCCGCCAGAAGTGAGTATCCGGCGTTGGAATAGCGTCGCTTTGCGCCCGGCGAGAATTGCAGCGGAGACGCCAGGACCCGTTCTTCGATCTGGCGTCTGGACACCGGAATATAGTCCCAGTCCACGGTGTACTGAATGGGCTGTCCCCGGTCATCGAGAATGTCGGCGAGACCTGCCTCGTGCTTTATCAGCTGCCGAAGAGTGATGTTTTTCTTGTCCGCGGGTGCCGAGGGCAACCAGCGGGCGAGCGGATCGTTCAGGCTCGCCGCGCCGTCGTCTGCGAGTTTGATCATCGCAGCCTGTGTGAACACTTTGGTGATCGAACCGATGAGGAATACGTCGCCAACCTGGACAGGCCGGTTGCCAGCGCAGTCCGATGTCCCTGTGGCGTATTCGAGCACCACTGCATTGCCCTGTGCCGCCACTGCTACCCCGGAGTAGCCACGCTCGCCCAGCGTCTGCAAATAAACCCGGGCCGCATCGACCTGAAGCGGTCGTGCGGCCGGAGTCGGCTCTGTCGGCGGGTTCGGGTTTACGGCCGGGACTGCCCGCGGAGAGGTTACGGACCGTGCGCAGGCAGAGACATAGATGATACCCACAAAGGCCAGGTATCGCAGCATCGCGCTTTCGAAAACATCCACCCGTGTTTCATACCATACTGCGCGCAGGCCAAATGCAGACAATCCACCAATCGCCCCCACCAATCCAACCGAATCCCGATCACTACCAGGAATCGGTTGAGCCCTACAGGTTCACTCTGTCCCCGGATCCAAGCTATACTGAACTGTCAGCTTTGAATTCCTGTGTCCACGATTGCGCTGGAGGTCGAACGAATGACCGCACCATTTTTATTGAGTCGTGTTTTACTTCGCTTCGCCGACGATGACGACGACTTGATTGGCAATCTTTCCGCTGCAATGCTGACCCCAGATGGAAGCCTGTGGGTGGCCTCGGACGAGTATCTTACGCTGGAGCGATTGGTGCCAACCGGATCTCACTTGTATGGCGATCAGCGAGCGTATCCTCTGGGCGAATACGTTGAACTGAGCCATCCGGATCACGAAATCGATATTGAGAGCCTGGATTACGACGGCTACTATCTGTGGCTAACAGGCTCGCACAGCACCAAGCGAAAGCGGCCCAAAGGGAAATTGACGGACAGGGATATCACGCGTCTGGCGACCATTACCAGGGATTACAATCGCTACCTGATCGCGCGTTTCCCGCTGGTCAATGGCGAGCTATTCAAAGCGTGCACACATCCCGATGACCCGGATCGTCACCTGACCGCTGCTTCGCTACAAAAATCGCCGGATAGCAATCAGCTGCTTGATGCTCTCATCACCGACCCTCATGTGGGCCCCTTTTTGACGATGGAAAACCCGCTTCCGTCAAAGGATAATGGCCTTGATATCGAGGGGATGGTCGTTCGAGGTCATCGCATCTTTCTCGGCTTGCGTGGGCCAGTCTTACGTGGCTGGGCCATGATCCTGGAGATCGAGGTTGGCGCGACCGGGGCAGATGGGCTCACTTTGCAAACAATTGGCCCTGAAGATCGCTGCTATCGCAAGCATTTCGTCCACCTCGATGGCTTGGGTATTCGTGATATGTGCGGTGATGGGGACGATTTGCTCATCATGGCTGGTCCGACGATGGAGCTGGCCGGGACGATGCGCCTCTTCCGCTTCAAAAGCTTGCTCGACCTCGATGACGACTCAATCCACGATCAAACGACCGGTCGATTAACCCCCTTGTTCGACCTGCCCTATACGCCTCATCAAGATTATGCCGAAGGGCTGACCCTCTATCCCTGCCTGGGGCAAGCTGGCGTGTTAGTGATCTACGATAATCCCATCCCGGCCCGACGCCCCACCGCTCATTCGATTTTTGGTGATGTCTTTCAGCTGTAGAAGGTAATCGGTAGTCAGTATGTGATAATCAATTATGGTCGAGAACATCGGTGGGCTGCCACGGATAATAAAGCTGGATCAGCGCTCTGTGATCTCCGCGATCAATCTTTTCAGTACAGCCACCGAATCGCCTGCCTCGCTGTTCACGACGGTTACTACCGCGCTATCAAAGTCTGTGAGATAATACATCTCAGTCGTGAAACCCGGGACGCCACCACTGTGACCGATAGCCGGGGTCCCGACGACACCTGCGTCGTAGGAGATCACGCCCAGGCCGTATGAGCCTCCGGGTACCTCGTCGACCTCAATGACATCGAGCATTTCGTCAAACTCTTCCTGATCGAGAACCTGTCCGCCATACAGAGCCATTGCCCACTCCACCATGTCGCCGGCTGTGCCTACCATGTTGCCCGCCGTCCAGGCCGCCGAGGGATGAAGCGCGTGGGTAACATCCTCGCCGTCTGGCCCAAAGCCGTTGGCCAAGGTTCCATTTACTGCTTCGTCACCTGCGATAAACGTGTGTTCGAGGGAGTGCGGATCGATCGTGCGTGAGCGAATCTCTGCCACAGCGGGGTTGGCGGTCACTGCCTCGATGATCATGCCGAGTAGGATGTAGTTGGTATTGGAATAGGCCCAGCCGTCACCGGGGTTAAAAAGCGGCGGCTGGGCAAGGGCCGTATCCACGAGATCCTGGGGCGAATGAGCGGCCGTGGGATCGCTGAGTGCCGCCGCAATGAACGCCTCGTCATCGGTGTAATTGTAGATTCCGCTGGTATGGTTCAACAGTTGCCGCAGTGTGATGGTGTCGGCGTTGGGCAGTTCGAGAGCCCAGGTGTCGAGGGTATCATCGAGACCGAGTGCGCCTTCGGCCACCAGGGACAGCGCGGTCGCAGCCACAAATGTCTTGGTCACACTGCCCACGCGAAGCAAATGGTTCGAGGTGAGCGCTTTGTCACCGCCAGTCTTGCCGACAGCGCCTTGCCATCGTCCACATGCGGGCGTAATGACTGCCGCCGCAGTGCCGCCCAGTCGCTTCTCAGCGGCCAGCGTCTCGTCCAGCGCCGTGGTCAAGTCGGCAGCAAGCGCGTCGCAGGAACCGACATCACGGCCGTCGTCATCGCCACAGGCGCTTGCGACCAATAGCACACAGATCATCGCCATCCATACATGCTTCTTGGGCCGCTCGTGCGCATCGTGCATACATGGCTTGCCACACAGCCATGTACAAGGATTCTTGGACCTCTGTAAGAATCTATACATATCCAGTAGAACACCGACAGAGCCAAGATGGGTTACCTGAAACATAACCTGTTCCGATCAACAGAGGCAGGAGACTGCGATCCGTCGGCGAATCGTGTTGCGGCCGATGCATCGATTTGATTGCGTTGCAAACAAGGGCTCTGAGAGCTCCGGCAGCTGCGCGAGCCACGTTTTCCGCTTGTTATGGGGTGACGCCACTCAGTCCGTGGAAAAACCAGTGCTTGGCATTGGCCTTCAGTTGCGCTATCAATCTCCCAGGCCGCGACTAGCCAGCCGGGATGACATGCCGGAGCCAGTTGGAACTGAATCCACAAAGCATCATGAGGAAGGCAGTCATCGGCGCCTGGTCATTCGTCTGTACCCGGCAACTTCGTACACTTCGTGCCATGTACGCTCTCTGGCAGCGAGAGATGCCAGCGCTGATCGCGAAGGAACTGCTATGATTGATGTCCACAACTTGGTCTTCAGCTACCCGAAACAACCGAAGCCGACGTTAAAGGGATTGAACTTCCGCATCGAAGAGGGTGAAATTTTTGGCTTCTTGGGCCCGAGTGGCGCGGGCAAAAGCACCACGCAGAAGATTTTGATCGGCCTCCTGAAGGGCTATCAGGGGGAGGTCTCCATCCTCAACAGGGATGCCAGGGATTGGGGAACAGAGATCTACAGTGAAGTCGGGGTTGGATTCGAGCTGCCCAACCACTTCTCGCAGCTCACCGGTATTGAGAACTTGAAGCTCTTCTCTTCGCTCTATCGCAAGAAAACGCGGGATCCCATGGAACTGCTCGAGCTGGTCGGGATCGCGGATGCAGCAGAGCAGCGCGTGAAGAACTACTCCAAGGGCATGGCCATGCGCCTGAATTTCGTGCGGGCGCTTCTCCACGATCCCAGGTTGCTTTTCCTGGATGAACCGACCGCGGGCCTGGATCCAGCCAATGCCCGGAACCTCAAGGACATCATTCTCGAACAAAAGCGAGCTCGAAAAACCATTTTCTTGACCACCCACAACATGCACGATGCGGATGAGCTATGCGATCGTGTGGCTTTCCTGGTCGACGGCGAGATCAAGCTCATCGATGCTCCCCGAAGCCTCCGGCTGGCCAAGGGGCAAAAACAGGTGCGTGTGGAGTACACCATAGACGAGACTCAGCACCAGGAGACCTTTGACCTGCGCGGGCTTCGAAACAACCAGGAGTTCATGAAAATCCTGGAGACAGATACGCTTCAGACCATCCACAGCCAAGAGGCGACGCTGGAGGATGTCTTCATCAGAACGACCGGGAGGTCGCTGCAATGAGCGCGTTTTTGCAGCTGCTGCGCTGGGACTTCACGATGCAGCTTCGGCATGGATTGTGGGTGGCCGCCGTGTTTGTTTTGCTACCCTGGGTCGCGGTGCTCCTGTCTGTATCGCAGGAACAGGCGAGCTTTATTCTGCCTGGCCTCATTTTTCTCGATGTCTCTGTAGCCGGCATGCTGTTCATGGCCGGAGTCTACTTCTTCGAGAAGCGGGAGGGATCGCTTCACGCCCTGGTGGTCACACCTATCAAGACCTGGCAGTGGCTCGTATCAAAGCTGGTATCGCTCACCGTCATGGGAATGGTGATGTGCGTTGTGCTGGTGGTGATCAAGCAGGGAATGCACGCTCCCTGGGGTTACCTGCTTGTGGCCTGCCTTTGCATAAATGTTCTTTTTATCCTCCTCGGCTTTGTTCTGGCGGCGCCCCAGGACCGGTTTAGCAATTTTTTCCTCTACTACGCGCTGGTCTTCGGTGTCATGGAGATACCCTGTCTGTCTTTTTTCGACATTTCTCATTCATTGTTTTGGCTCCTGCCGACCCAGCCTGCGCTGGTACTCCTGCGGGGAGCGTTTGACGGCATGGCTCCGGCTCACTTCGCCGGCGTTGTCGGTATACAGTTGTTGTGGATTGCGCTCGGCTACCTCTTATGTCTGCGCTTGTTCCATCGCAACATCGCCGATCGCAGAGGTTGAGATGGAAAACGTATGGGCCAATGTATTCCGGGCCGATGTCAAACGCGTCGCCCGCGATCGTTTTTTACTGCTTATCGTCACCTATCTACCGCTGATGGCGCTCGCATTTCGCTGGGCTATCCCGGCGCTCACCGAAGCGGTGCACGACCGGTTCGATATCAGCCCCTACTATCCGCTCATATGCGTGATCCTGGTATTGATCCTGCCGTTCATCATGGGCTGCGTGCTCGGACTGCAACTGCTCGAAGAAAAGGACGAGAGAAGTCTAAGCGCTGTAGCAGTGACCCCATTCTCGTTTCATCGCTACTTCTTCTATCGAGCTGCAACGTACGCGTTCATCGGCACAGTCATGCTGGTCGTCAGCCACGAGGCCATGGGGATCGTCCGGACAATATCTCTTCTTCAGCTGTGCGTGGTGGCGACGTCGTTCTCACTCAACACCGCTCTGAGCGCGTTTATCGTCTCGATCCTGGCCAAGAATCAGGTGCAGGGATTTGCGGTTTTGAAAGGCTCTGGCGTCCTTTTCTCGATGCCGGCCCTCAGCTTCTTCGTGCCCCAAAACTGGGACCTCTTGTTTGGCATGATACCGTTCTACTGGCCGATCAAGGCCTACTACATCGCGGCGTCAGGAGGTTCGCTGGTCTTCTTTTGCGCGGCGATCGCACTGGCGATTGTCACGCAGCTCGTCGCTCTGTGGTTCCTCTATCGGATCTTTAGACGCAGGATCATGCACGTCTGAACCCAAGCCGATCGACCGGTCGGGCGCTGGCACGTTCCGTGCGAGCAGTACGGGCACCGGGCGCCAGTGGTGCACCACTCGTGCGGTAGTGTAGAATGGAATACCGCAATGGTAGGCAATGGGCTGGCCAAGGGACAACGAGCGATGACGGTACGAAACCCGAAGCATTCTGAAACCACGTCGGTCGATACCACCGAGCAAACCGGGAAACGAACCGATCGGTCGAGTGACCGCGCTGCGGAGGGCAGCAGCGATGCTGCGGACGACTTCGAGCCGACCACGATCGAAGCTCCGGGTGATGAGATGATGCAATTGCTGTATCGCGAGCTGCGCAAACTGGCCGCGGTGAAGATCAAGCATCTGGCCCCCATAAACCAGACCTTGCAGGCCACAGACCTGGTTCACGAAGTGTACTTGCGCATGGTCAAAGACCCGAACAAGCACTGGAAGGGGCGGCGCTATTTCTACCGCGCAGCGGCTCTGGCCATGCGCCACATCTTGGTCGAGCGAGCCCGATCCAAAATGACCGAGAAGCGCGGCGGCAAATGGATACGCACCGACCTGAGTGTGTCGCTGGCCGATGCAGCCGACGCTGTACATCTGTCACATGAACAGGTTCTGGCCCTGGACAGGGCGCTCAGCAAACTACAAGACGACTATCCCGATCTGGTCGAGATGGTGTTCATGCGCTATTTTTGCGGCCTCACTGTGGCCGAGATCGCCGAGTTTCAAGGCATGAGCACCCGCACGGTGGAACGCAAATGGAAATTTGCCCGGGCCTGGCTGATCAGCGAACTCGACGGATAGTTGGGCAGGCTCGCACTTGACACTCTCTATCCGGACCGCCATCCGGCCCTGCCGTCCAATGGTCGGTCCCGGCCGGCGATGGCAGTGCTGCGCAGAGAGCCCGCACAATGATGCGAGATCCTGGTACGCCACATAATACCGCGTAATGGACACGGGCCTCAGCGATGGTCCACGCTGACTGCTGTTCGCGGCACGTTCCCATGAATCAGCAGTACAACCGACGAGTTCAAGCTCTTTTCGAGGCGGCCATCGATCTCCCTGTCGGCGATCAGGTGGAGTTTGTCCGCCAGCAGTGCGGCGGCGACGTGGAGCTAGAGAGACGCCTGCGCACCCTTTTGGCCGCTGCAGCCCGCCCCAGCTCGCCGTTTATCAAGCCAGTGCGGTTACAGGCCGCGCAGAGCAGGACTACCGGGGTCAACCCACCGCCCGGCACGATAGACGATGTCCTGGGGTCCACGGCGTCCAGCATCTCAGATGCCAACCCGGCCGTTGGCCGCCAAAAGGACTGGCCGGTGCTCGTTCCCGGCACTCGCATCGACCAGTACGAGCTTATCCGCGAGCTCGGCCGCGGCGGCATGGGCGCGGTGCACCTGGCTCGCGATCTCAAGCTCGGCCGTCGAGTGGCCATCAAATTTCTACACAGTGATCGGCCCACCTTCACCGAGCGATTCATCGCCGAGGCCCAGCACACTGCCCGGTGCAACCACGAAAACATCGTGATCATTCACGATGTGAGCGAATATGAGGGCCAGCCGTTCATGGTCCTGGAATACTTGCGCGGCCAACCCCTGCGCAAGCTCATGGCCAAAGGAGCGGTGGCCGCCGCCCGGGCAGTGCAGCTCATGATCCCAGTGGCACGCGCCCTGGCTTTTGCCCATAGGCAGAAGATCATCCACCGCGATCTCAAGCCGGACAATATCTTTCTCACCGACTCGGGCACCGTCAAGGTACTCGACTTTGGCATCGCCAAATATCTGTTTGAAAAACACACGCCACCGGCGCCGACAACGGTCACCGAGACCGTGGAGACCGCGCGGCGACAGCCCGAGCTTACCGGCCGCGGTGTTCTCGTCGGCACGATGCCGTATATGTCGCCCGAGCAGTGGGGTGCTGACGAGATCGATTTTCGCAGCGACCTGTGGGCAGTGGGCATCATGCTGTACCAGCTCCTGGTCGGCAAACACCCGCTGCATCCTCTGCGCGGCGACCAGCTCATGGTCACCGCCATTCTCGAGCAGCCCATGCCGAGTGCCCACGACGCGCCGGTGGACATCCCCTCTGCCCTGGCCGACATCATCGACGGCTGCCTCAAAAAGCACAGGAGCGAGCGCTTGGCCAGCGCCGACGCCCTGCTCGACGCCCTGCGCGGGCTTTTGCCCGAGCGCCACAGCGGCGCCCTGGACGACGACCAGAGCCCCTACGCCGGTCTGGCCGCATTTCAGGAGGCCGATGCCAGCCGTTTTTTTGGCCGGTCGGTCGACATCGCCACCGTGTACGCTCGCACGCATGACCTGCCGCTCATCGGTGTGGTCGGTCCGTCCGGAGTGGGCAAGTCGTCCTTTGTGCGGGCCGGTATCATTCCCGCACTCAAACACTCGGGCGAGGCCTGGGAGTCGTTTGTCATTCGCCCGGGACGGCAGCCTATCGCGGCCCTGGCCCAGCTCATCGGCACCATCGTGGGCGAGAACTCCGACGAGGCCACCTGGCACGTTGAAGACCTCAATCGCCACGATGAGATCATGCGCCGCGTCGGTCGCGAACCCGGCTATCTCGGTGCTCTGTTGCGCGATCGCGCCCGCAAACACCAGCGCAAGATCGTGCTGTTTGTCGATCAGTTCGAAGAGCTGTACACCCTCACCCCGGATATCACAGAGCGCCTGACATTTAGCAACGCCCTCACCGGGGTCGCCGACGACGCCGCGTCGCCGCTGCGGGTGATCGTATCCATCCGCTCTGACTTTCTCGACCGGGTCGCCGAAGACCGACCGTTCATGGCCGAGCTGCGTCGCGGTTTGCACTTTTTGGTCCAGCCCGACCGGGCCGGGTTGCGCGAAGCCATTGTCAAACCGGCCGAAATGGCCGGCTATCACTTCGAAGCTCTGCGAATGGTCGATCACATGCTCGACCAGCTGGAGGCGACGACGGGCGCCCTGCCGCTGTTGCAATTTGCTGCCACCAAGCTGTGGGAGACCCGCAATACAGCGCAACATCTGTTGACCGAGCGCAGCTACGACGAACTCGGTGGCGTCGAGGGCGCCCTGGCCAGCCACGCCAACGCCTTGTTGGCCAGCCTCACGCCCGGGGAACAAACCCTGGTCCGGGCCATCTTTTTGCAGCTGGTAACGGCCGAGCGCACCCGCGCCATCACTCCCATGGCCGACTTGCGCGAGCTGTCGTACGAGCGGCCCGAGGTCATACAACGGCTGGTCAACATCCTGGTCGACGCCCGCCTGTTGATCACCAACACCGGCGATTCGGACAGCGGTGCTCTGGTCGAGATCGTGCACGAGTCACTCATCCACAGCTGGCCCATGCTGAGCCACTGGCTCGACGAAAATGAAGAAGACGCCCCGTTTCTCGAGCAGCTCAAGGCCGCGGCCAAACAGTGGCACGAGCGCGGCCGGCCCGCGGGGCTGGTGTGGCGCGGCGATGCGGCTCGAGAGGCAGAAACCTGGTCGGGCCGCTATCGCGGCTTGTTGCCTCATCTGCACCGAGAGTATCTCGATCAGGTCATCGCTCTGGCTGCCCGATCAGCGCGGCGCAAGCGCCTCGCGCTGGCCAGTACGATCGTATTTCTGTCGCTACTGATCGTGGCCGCGGGCGTGGCCCTTTTGCGGATCAGCAACGCCGAGCGGGCTGCGCGCACGGCCTACGACGACCTCAAAGCCGAAACCGAGGCCAGGCGGATCGCTGAGGGCCAGATCATCCAGCTCGAGGACAAAGTGGGCGACCGAGAAAAGCAGGTCGAGATGTCGCGCGAGGAACTGGCACACGCCAATGACCAGCTGCAAGAGGCCAACGCCAGGCTAGAAGCGTCGTTGCGCGAGGTCACTCGGAGCAATCGGCAAACCGAAAACGCGTTAGAGAAGGCCCGCAGGGCCCGCAAAGCAGCCGAAAAGGCGCGCGACGAGGCGCACCGAGCCGAGGCCGCGCTGGCCGTCAAGCTCAGCCAAGAAGAGCGCAAGCGCAAGTCGGCGGAGAGAAAAGTGCGTCGGCTACAACAAAAGGTGGGAGATATTCTCGATGTCGATCCAAATCAGTAATCGGTCACAGCTGGCTGCCATGGCCATCAGCGGTGTGTTCCTGATCGGTTCACTGGCTTCTGTGGCCACAGCCCAATCACCTGGGGGACGGCAAAAGGAGCCAGCAGGGCAGACTCATCCGTCCCCGAGCAAGGCCAAGCCGTGGTTTGCGGGCACCACGTTGGCAAACCGGCAAAAGGCGGCCCGTCTCGACAAAGAGGGCAACGAATTGTTGAAGCGGCACCTCTTTGCCGAGGCCATGGGAAAATACCAAGAAGCCCTGCAATACTGGCAACACCCGCGCATTCACTACCATCTCACCATCGTGCAGATCGAGCTCGGCGACGATCCTCTGGTCACCTACCGGAGCGCCAAAACCGCACTGCGCTACGACGGCGCGGCTCTCACCGCGGATGAACGCGAGCGCGCCCGCGGGTACAAAAAACTGTTGCGACGCCAGCTGGTGGAGATCGAAGTTGCCTGCTCGCAGCCCGGGGTGCAGGTCAAACTCGGCGGCAAACCGCTCATGAACGGGCCGGGCGTCAAACGGACCCTGGTCAAACCGGGCGACTACGAGATCACGGCCCGCAAAGCAGGATATATCGCACTAAACCAGACCGTACAGCTGTGGCCCGAGCAAAAAAAGCGCGTCGATCTCAAACTGTTCACTCTCCAGGACGTCAGCGGCACCCAGCGGCGCTGGCAGCGCTGGAAGCCGTGGGCCGTGGTCGGCGCTGGCGCCGCGGTGGCCGCTGTCGGCGGCGTCCTGCACTGGCGCGCCAAAGTCAATATCGACAAGCACGACGATCTGCTCAAAACCATCCCGGAGTGCACCCAGGGTTGCGCGCCAAGCCACGAGAATTCCCCCGAAGACATTCTATCACGGGGGTATGTGCAGCAGAAATTTGCCATCACTGGCTATCTCATTGGCGGCACAGCCTTGGCCGCCGGCCTGACCCTGGCCCTGCTCAACCGGCCGCGAGCGTATCGCCTCGACAAGAGCGACGAGGCGTTTCGGGTGTCGGTGGTACCCGCTGTAACGCCCCAGGCAGTCGGAGTCTCGGCAGGAATGTCGTTTTGAGCATTCGCAAGGTATGTCCCCATGAAAGCAGCAATCGATCGATGCAATCTCGCCGTGATCACGGCCGTGGCCTGTGCCGGCGCGATGTCCTGTTTTCACAGCAGCTCGACCCTGTGCGAAGACGGGCTGCGCTGCCCCGAAGGCCTGGCGTGCGTGCCCGGCTATCAGTACTGTGCCACGCCCGACGAAATCGCCGCGTGCAGCCGCCTCAGCGAAGACGAGCGATGCAAGTACGACAAGGTGTCCAACGGCGTGTGTCGCAGCGGCACGTGCGTCGATGTGCAAGCCCTGTGCGGAAATGGCGTGCTCGACGAAGTAGAAGTATGTGACCCACTGGTGCCGGCCGAGACGTTCTGCGCCGTGCAAGGATTCGATTTCGGTGGTAGCCCGCAATGCTCGCGTACGTGCACAGAGCTGATCTTCGACCAGTGCGGTTCGCTTGCTGCCGGATACAACGGCACACTGCTTCGGTTTGATGGCAAAACCTGAACCCCCATACAACTCACAATGCCATATGGGGCCCAAGTGCCGACCAGATCTACCTCGCTACCTTTAGCAGCTTCTACGAGCTGATCCGACCGATCCCCTGGACGACGCAGTGATCAAGGTCGAGGCGTACGCCAGTCACAACCAGTGTATCTCGAGTTTCTTGACGCCAATGCGAACCTGGCTGGTCCGGTGCCAGCCGCTGGTGGTGATGGCCTTGCGCCGCTGAACGATGTCGGCAGCACCGATCATCCCGGTGTCGGCCAGGTGCTTGCGGGCCTGGAACATATACTGGCCCAGACGATTGCGACCGCCGGGATCGTCTGCAATACCGAGTTTGCCCAGCACGTCGGAGACCGACATCCAGCCCTGGTCATCGCCGGAGATGTCGCGGTTTTTCTGGTCATGCAGACGCTCTTCGGCCAGGCGCAGCAGCAACTCCATATACACCCGCGACGGCAGCTCGATCACGCCACCGGGATGGACGACCCGCAGCTCGATGTGTTCTTGATCGCGGCTGACAGTAAAGTGCAGGGTGGTATTGCCCAGCCGCGGCATGGCCGAATCGCGGCGCATGGTGCGTTCCTGGGCCACGGGCAAATGCACGGTCCAGGTGTCGTCGGCCGCGGTCAAGTCCTCGCCGTCGGCGATTTCACGCTGGCTGCCGTCTGCGCTTTCCACGATCCACTGGCCGTGGCGGTCAAACACAGTGTAATACGGATGCTCCGGGTCGGGCACGATGAGGATGCCGACCTCGGCACTGATGCACTGGCCAGCCTGGTTGCACGCATAGGCCGCGGGCGGGCTGTCTTCGGCCAGCTGCCACGGGTCGTCGGGATCGCCAAAGGTCAGAACCATACCTGCGGCGAGCAATAACTCTTCGCCCTTATCGAGCCTGACATCGTCGACATATGTGCCGTTGCGGCTGCCCAGATCGCGGAGTTCCCAGGCCGTGCCGATCCAGCGCAGCTCGGCGTGGGAGTTCGATGCCAGCCTGGTCTTGAGGCGCAAATGGCAGGCATCGCCGCGGCCGACCAGATGCTCGGACCGCAAATTGTGTCGCTCACCGCTGCGCAGATGGACGAGAATGGCCATGGCCAGGGCATGTTAGCAAATGTACCCGCTTGTGGGCACAAGTGTATGTGGCCGAAATTACCGTCAATAAGGGCAGTCTGAGCCATTTACCCGTCGGTCCGGTCGGGGTTCGAGTAGCCCCCTGGCTATGATGGCGGTCAGCCATGCCTGATCGGTCAAACTTGCCTGCAAACCAGAGAGGATCTGCGACGTCGCCGACATCCGATACTATCGATGGCTCGTTTGACAATCGCGGTCCGGAATCGACTCGGCCGCGTGGTGGCTCGGGCGATCGCGCCCCCACGGCCGAGCAGCGCCACGCCTTGGCCGCACTCGGCGATCGTTTTGCGTACATCCGCTTGCTCGGGCGCGGCGGTATGGGCCAGGTGTATCTGGCCAGGGATGGCCAGCTGGGACGGCGAGTCGCCATCAAGCGGGTGGCCATTGTCAGCAGCGCAGAGGCCGACGATGTGGCCACCGAAGCCCGGATCACCGCGCGGGTTGCCGATGCGCATGTGGTGACGGTCCACGACGTGGTGGTGGATCAGGACGCGGTGTACATCATCTCGGAATACATTGAGGGCAAGAGTCTGGACCGGCTGAGCAAGCCGGTCCCCTGGCGGCGCGCGCTCGATCTGGCGCTCGATTTGGCCCGCGGTCTGGCCGCGGCCCATGAGTGTGGCGTGCTGCATCGGGATATCAAGCCGGGCAATGCGATCTGGGACGATCGGGAACAGCGGGCCAAGCTGATCGATTTCGGGGTGGCCACTCTGCGTGAGCGGGCCCACGGGGACAAAGGTCGACTGTCGGGGACCCCGTTGTATCTGGCGCCGGAAATCTGGCAAGGCCAGGCAGCCAGCCCGCAGAGCGATGTGTATTCGTTTGGCGTGCTGGTATACGAGATGTGCACTGGTCGCAAGCCGGCGCCCGTGGAGGATCCAGAACAACGCAGGGTCATACGGCTGGAAGGCGGCGCCATCGATCGCCGCTTTGCCGCGATCGTCAATCGATGTCTCGAGCTCGCGCCGAGCCAGCGCTATGCTTCGGGGCAGGAGCTGGCCGATGCCCTGGCCCGGCTGCGCGGAGCGCCGGACCGGCCGAGGAATCCGTATCGCGGCCTGCTCGCCTTTCAAGCCGCCCACCGGCATGTATTTTTTGGCCGCAGTGGCGACACAGAGCGGGTTGTCGAACGGATGGCAGCGCGGCCATTGGTACTGTTGATGGGCAATTCGGGGGTGGGCAAGTCATCGCTGGTCCACGCCGGCGTGTTGCCGCGGCTGCACGAGGACGCCCGAGCTGCCAACCGAGATCTGACCGAGCTCTCCCTGGTGCCGGGACAGCGGCCGCTGGTCGCGCTCACCCGTCTGCTCGCCGGGTCTGCCGGGATCGACCCCAATGGCGTCCTGATTCGCGCCCGGCAGGGGGATTTTGTCGCCCTCGTCCGGGCCCTGTATGCGCGGCTGGACGGGTCAGATGATGCGCCAGACAACACAGGCGACGCAGAACGCCGGCTGGTGATCGTTGTCGACCAGCTGGAAGAATTGGTGACTGTGAGCGACTCGGACGAGGCTGTGCTGGCCAGCGCGCTTCTGGCTGAGCTCGTCGAATCACGAGCTGCCCAGGTCCGTGTCCTGGCTGCGGCGCGCGGCGACAACGTCGCCGATCTGGCCGACCTGCCCCGGCTGGGCCCACTGCTGCAAGACAGCCTGTATCTCGTGCGCTCCCTGGACCGGGGGGGAATTCGTCAAGCCATCGAGCAGCCCGCGCACACCACTGGAGTGCGCTTTGAATCGGCGGCTCTGGTCGACGCGCTGGTCGAGGCAACCGCAGCTGCCAGGGGCGGCCTGCCGCTACTTCAGTTCGCTCTGGCCCAGTTGTGGGAGGCCCGCGATCGGCAGCACAATGTGATCACCCACCAGGCGCTCGACGATCTCGGCGGGGTGGCCGGGGCTCTGGCCCGGCACGCGGAAAATGTGCTGGCCGAGTTGACCTCGCCGTCGCAGCGCGAGGCAGCGCAGCGCATCGTGGTGCGGCTGGTGACTCTCGATCGCACTCGGGCGCGCTGTACCAGAGACGACCTGGTCGCCGGGCAAGCGGTGCGCGAGCAGGTACTGGAGCATCTGGTCAAATGCCGGCTCTTGGTGTGTCACGAGGTGAGCGGCGAATGGGTCTATTCCCTTGCTCACGAGGCCTTGCTGACTGCGTGGCCCACGGTGCGCGGTTGGCTCGACGACGCCGATGCGCTGCGCGCGGCCGCAGCCCACCTGGCCGACAGTGCCCGCGATTGGCAGCAGGTGGATGGCTCGGCCCGGGCCAGCGACCTGTTGTGGAGCCAGCGCCGACTGCGCCAGATCCAGGGCATCAACCCGGGTGATCTGTCCTCGGTAGAGGCTGCCTTTGTGGCGGCCAGTCGGCGGGCTGTGGCGCGTGCCCGGCTGTGGCGCTGGCTCGGCATCGCTGCGGTCCTGGCCGTTGTCGGCGCCGCGGCACTGGCGGTGCGCTGGCACGGCGCGGCACAGCGGCAGCAGACGCGGGATCGCCTATCGGCCCAGGTGGACCGGCGCATGGCTTCGGTGAACGACGAACTGCGCAGTCTGCGCTCGCAGCGCGACAGATTTTTGCGCGTGCGCCAGCGAGCGATGGATGCGTTGCGCGCCAGCTCGACCGGCAATTGGCGACAACCGTGGCGCCAGGCCATGCAGTTAGAGCCGCAGATCACGGCCGACTTTCGCCGCATCGGTCAGACACTCGAAGCGGCTCTGGGTGTGGATCCCAGCCGCCGCGATGTGCGCGATCAAGTGGCGCGATTTGTCGATGAGCACGCGCTCATCGCCGACCTCACGGGACGGGAGGCCGAACGCGATCAGCTGGTCAGTCGCCTGGCCGCCATCGACCCGGATCGGGCGCAGCGCTGGCGCGCCTCGGTACCTGTCACCATCGCCACCGAGCCGGCGCATGCGGCCATCGACATCATCCGCTACGAAACCACGGCCGACCGACGGCTGCGCGCCCGATCCGTGATACGCACAGTGGCCGGCTCGCGGCAACGCCCGGTCTCTGTCGAGCTGGAGCCGGGCTCGTACGCGGTCGTCGTGGCCGCCACTGGCGAGCGAGTGGAAGTGCGCTATCCGTTCGCCATCCCGCTCCGGGCCAGCACAGAGTCGGGCCAGAATATCGTCGTGTTGCAGCCGCGCAGATCTGCTGTGCCGGCCGGGTTTGTCTACATTCCGGCCGGATCGTTCACGTATGGCTATGGCCGCGACCAGGGGCACGAGGGCTTTCGCCAGTGGTATGGAGCGCCGCCCAGGCACGTGCGGACGATCGATGCGTATTTGATCGGCAGGTACGAAGTGACCTATGCCGAGTGGCTGGAATTTGCCGCCGCGTGCGCGGATGCGCAGTGCCCGGGGGGTGCCGCTGACGGGGCAGAAATTCATTCGGACTTCGGCAGCATGTCGCTGCGCCTGAAAAACCAGCCCGACATCGGCTGGCAGTTGTGGTGGCGACCAGATGGCCGACACAGCGGCTACCGTGCAGAAGTCGGCCAACACATAGTGTACCAGCAGCGCAGCCATCGAAGCCGGCAAGATTGGCTGCGATTTCCCGTCGCCGGAGTATCGTGGTTGGCGGCCGAGCACTATGTGCGCTGGCTGCGCCGGGCCAAGGGCATACCCGGCGCCGACCTGTGCACCCAGGAGCAGTGGGAACGGGCTGCGCGCGGCGCCGATGGTCGTCTGTTTCCCCACGGCGACCGGTTGGAACCGAACGAGGCCAATTTTGACAAGACCTACGGACAGAACCCACTGGCATTTGGCCCCGACGAAGTGGGCGCGCACCCGCTCAGCGCGAGCCCATTTGGGGTCCACGATATGGCCGGCAACGTATTCGAGATGACCCGGGTTGCGGGCGCTCGGCCGGGCGCCGCACAACCTGGAGAGAAGCGAGCGGACACAGCGCGCAGCACGGTACGCATTGTCCACCGCGGCGGCTCGTTCTATCACGCGCTCATCAACAGCCACACGGTCAATCGCTGGGACAGCACAGCCGTCGACACCTGGCCGTATGTCGGATTCCGGGTGTGCGCAGCCGCGCCATGAATTTTTTTGGGCTAGCCCTACAGGCTCCATCATCACCGACAAAAGTGACAGCCAAACGATATCGATTTTGTCCATGGAGGCTAAATGCACTACATTGCTAAGCGCTTCGCGGATCGCTGATTCATCAACGTAGAATTCGGCTGGGCAGATCGGTCGAGTTTGCACCCGAGTAGTGGCTACTGCTGGCGGGTTTCCGCATCCCGGTCGGGGTTGGGTTGGAAGCGTTTGCCAGCGGCCAGAAGGCTCAGCGAGAGCAGAAACACCAGCGCGATGATGCCGGCCGACAAGTAGAAGACGCCGGCGCCGAGCAGGCCAAACAGTACCCCGCCGATGACCAGCCCCATGATACTGGCGACCGCACCAAAACTGCTGGCAAGTCCCTGGACTGCACCCTGGAACCGATCCCCCGCAGCTCTCGATAGAATGGCCACCACCGATGGCCACATCAGGCCGTTGCCAAGTGCCAGTAGAGCGGCCCCGAGATAGAGCGAATAGAGACTCCTGGACCCGAAGAAAATAAAACTCGCAGCCAAGATCAAACTGCCGAAAACCGCCAGAGGTCCTTCGTCCCACCACCTGGACACTCGACCGAGAACGGGTCCCTGGACGAGAACCATGAAAAAACTGAGAACCGAGAAAAACACCCCGGTGTCGCGCACCGACCAGACCAAACTCTCCACCGCATAGACCGGGAAGGCGATGTAGAAAAAGTTGAACCCCAGCATCACCAAGAAGTAGATGGTCAGCAGCAGTGGCACGCCAGTGAGGCGAAGAATGTCCCATAATGGAGGTTTTTGGGCCTCGACATCGAAACACGGTTTGTGATCCGGCCCCAATACCTGGCCCACGTTGACCCGCTCGGGGTTTTTCCGGAGTACGCAGGGATTGGACTCGGGGAGTCGATAGACAATGATCAGTGTGGCAGCAAGCGAAATGACCACAGCAGCCAGAACAGGGGGAAGTTCGGCCCACGCAGTTCCCCCCAGTACGCCTGCAATCGCCGGTCCGAGAATGAACCCCAGATTGGCCGAGACAGCCATCTTGCCGAAGTTGGCGTTGCGATCCTCGTCGCTGCTGATGTCGGAAAGATAGGCGTTGGCAACCGAGACATTGCCGCCCGTGAGACCGTCAAATGCGCGGGCGAGAAAGAGCACGATCAGCGGCAGAGTGACCGCAAATTCGCCGAGCAAACCAGAATCAACCGCCAGGAGAGCAGTGTCCGGCAGCGCGAAGGCAACGATAAAAACCGCCCACGAGGCAAGGGTGCCCAGCTGGCTGAGCAGCAAGATCTTGCGCCGGCCATATATGTCGGACCAGCGGCCGAGCAGCGGCGCGCCGACCAGCTGAAATACCGAGTAGGTCGCTCCCATGACGCCGTAGATGAGCGCGTTGCCCCCCCACCTGGTAACCAGAAAGACCAGGAAGGGCAATACAATGCTAAAACCCAGCGAGCCGACAAAGTTGACCGCAAGAATCGGATAAATCGAACCCGAACGCCGGCTCATCATGACTGTCACCGATTGCCTGAGGCCATCTTTTCAGCCTCGGCAAGCCGACGCAAACGCAGCATGCTGATCGTGCCAAAGATCGGACCCAGGGCCAGAACGATAAAAACCCAGCGCCAGCCAATGGCCGCGACGAGCACAGGAGCGACGCGAATGGTCACCAGAGTGAGCAAAAACCCCATGCACGTCTGCACCGTGAGCGCCGTGCCCACATAGCGCGGATCGGCCAGCTCGGATACTGCAGCACTGAACTGGGCGCTGTCGGCGACAACCGCAAACCCCCACAACAGGCACAGGGCAGTCAGCAGCAATGGATGATCGAATAGAAACCCGGCGAACAGTGCACAGCTTCCCGATACGATCAAACTCGCACTGGCCACCACGGTGCGGCCGAGGCGATCGGCCAGGGCGCCGGCCACAACACAGCCGACCGCGCCGATCCCGATAACGCCAAATCCGGTCAGACGCGCCGCCTGCACCGACCAGTCGGCCTGTTCGTAGCTGACCAGGATAAAGAGCGGAACCCAGGTCCACATGGCGTAGAGCTCCCACATATGGCCCAGGTAACCAAAGTTGGCCAGACGAGTCGGCCGATAGCGCAGGGCCTGGCTGACGTAGTGCCAGTCAAATGGAGCCGAAGCACTCAAATGTGGCCCGGGTTTGACCAGAAACGCCGCGATGACCGCAGCGCAGCCCGACAGGAGTGAGGTCGTGATGAGTACCGCACGCCACGGCGGCATGCCACCCTGGCCGGCGATTGGAAACGCGTTGAGCAGATGGGGCATCGCCGAACCCAGGGTCAGCGCGCCGATCAATAAGCCAATGGTAAATCCGCGGTCGCGTACGCTCCAGGTGGCGATCAGTTTCATGCCCGGTGGATACACTCCAGCCAGCGCAATGCCAGTGACCAGGCGCATGACAATGGCCGGCAGCGGACCGAGATCGAGCAGGGGAATGGCCGCATTGGCCAGGGCTCCCGCCAATGCACTCGCCCCGACCAGCCGCGGCAGCGACACTCGGTCCGGCAAGTTGAGAAACGCACTGGCCAGCGCTCCGATCACAAATCCCACCTGGACACTCATGGTGAGCCAGCTCTGCTCGCCACCGCTGAGATGCCACTCCTCGGTCAGCTGCGGCACCACCGCGGTGGCCGAAAACCACAGCGTCATGGCCAAAAATTCAGCTACAGCAAGAAGCGCGATATTGCGCCATTTGCCGGGCATGGTGGAATGGTCGGATGCACTCATCGCTCGAGCGTATTGAGCGGTCAGCTGCGGGTCAGTCGCTTGTATTTGATCCGGTGGGGCTGTTCGGCATCGGCGCCTAGGCGGCGCTTGCGATCGGCCTCGTAGTCGCGGTAGTTGCCCTCGAAAAACTCCACCCGACTGTCGCCCTCGAAGGCCAGCATGTGGGTGGCGATGCGGTCGAGAAACCAGCGGTCGTGGCTGATGACCACGGCGCAGCCGGGAAATTTGAGCAGCGCGTCTTCGAGGGCGCGCAGAGTGTCGACGTCGAGGTCGTTGGTCGGCTCATCGAGAAGGAGCAGGTTGCCCCCGGTCCGGATCATCTTGGCCAGGTGGACGCGATTGCGCTCGCCGCCCGACAGGTCGCCGACTCGTTTCTGCTGGTCGGGTCCGCGAAAGTTGAAGCTCGACACATAGGCCCGCGAGTTGACGGTTCGCTTGCCGAGTTGCAACATCTCGGCCCCGCCGGAAATCTCTTCCCATACGGTGTGGTCGGGATCGAGCGCATCGCGACTTTGATCGACATGGGCGAGCTGGACGGTCTCGCCAACCTTGATGTTGCCGCGATCGGCCGCCTCCTGGCCGCTGATCAGCCGAAAGAGCGTGGTTTTGCCGGCCCCGTTGGGCCCGATCACACCGACGATACCGCCCCGCGGCAGCCGAAAGTTCAAATCGTCGATGAGCAGCCGGTCGCCAAAAGCCTTGGCCAGATTGGTGGCCGCGACAACTTCGTTACCCAGGCGCGGTCCGGGCGGAATGGTGATCTCGAGCGCAGGATCGCGGTTTTCGCTCTCGGCTTGCTCGACCAGCTCTTCGTAACGCGACAGCCTGGCCTTGCTCTTGGCCTGGCGCGCCTTGGGCGAACTGCGCACCCATTCCAGCTCGCGCGCGATCACTCTTTGGCGCGCGCTCTCGCGCTTCTCTTCGGTGGTCAGACGCCGGCTCTTGGCGTCGAGCCAGGCCGAGTAGTTGCCCTCGAACGGGTGGCCCTCGCCGCGGTCGAGTTCGAGGATCCAGCCGGCCACATTGTCCAGAAAGTACCGATCGTGTGTGATCGCCACGACCGTGCCGGGAAACTCCTCCAGGTATCGCTCGAGCCAGGCCACCGATTCGGCGTCGAGATGGTTGGTGGGTTCGTCGAGCAGTAAAAGATCGGGACGCTCGAGCAAAACCCGGCACAGAGCCACCCGACGTCGCTCGCCGCCAGACAATTTGGTCACGTCGGCGTCCGGCGGGGGCAGGCGCAGTGCATCCATGGCGATTTCGATGGTCCGGTCGAGATCCCATGCGTCGGCTGCATCAATGGCGTCCTGCAGCTCTCCCTGTTGTGCGATGAGTGCGTTCATCTCGTCATCGGACATCTCCTCGGCAAACCTGGCGCTCACCTCCTCGAAGCGATCCAGGAGGGCTCGTATCTCGGCCACTCCCTGCTCGACGTTGCCGCGGACGTCCCTTTCGGCGTCGAGTTCGGGCTCCTGGGCCAGGTAGCCAACCTTGACACCCTCGGCCGGCCAGGCCTCACCCTGGAAGTCATGGTCGACACCGGCCATGATCCGGAGCAATGTGCTCTTCCCGGCACCGTTTGCTCCGATCACGCCGATCTTGGCGCCGGGCAAGAACGATAGCCAGATTCCCTTGAGGATCTCGCGCCTGGGCGGAACGAGTTTGCGCAGATCCTTCATCACGAATACATATTGATGGGCCATCGAGGCGCAGTGTACTCGAGGGAAAGGCACTGTCTACATATACAACCGGGTGAGACTGTATGGCTCTGCGCGGACGCCGGCTGGTAGCCGCGGCCAAATCGATCTATTCTCCGCCAGTGGGCCCCTATCGCGAGGCAACCGCGACCGAGACGATGGAAGTGTCTACCGGGGATGGACTGCTCCGGCTCGAGGTTGCGCCCCGCCATACCACGGTGCGTCTCGGCGACCATATCCGGCTCTCGGCAACCGAACATTTCGCCACCTTTTCGGGGTTTTCACGGCGCAGGCGGACAAAAAAGCGCTCGTTCGAGTTGCGCGATGACGTCCGCCTTCTGGTCGCCCGGTCCATTCCCACCCGAGATGTCGGCCTGTGGTATCAGCCCGGGCCCGACGTCGCCATCCGCCTGTTTGGCTGTCGGCCGCTCGACCTGTTCCACGATGAGGGTTTGAAAGCGCTGCGCCGTCTCGATCAACTGGCCGAAAAGCTCGCCGATGCGCTCGGCCCTCACGCCCATGGCGTGGCCACAGCCATGGAGATAGGAAACGGCGCCGACCGGGTCCTCATCACCGACTACGGCGATCGACTGGTGTTCTACATCCGCCGGCTATTTCGAGAATGGCCGCGCCGCGCGCTCGAAGCCCATGCAGATGGAACCATCCTCCTTTGCAGCAAGAGTCGCTTTGGCGCCGGCGAGCAGCAATTCCGCTGCTCGTCGCGCTACGGCGTCACGTCGATCGGTGACCATGTGCGATTTGCCGATCACACCGGCCAGGACCTGGGTAGCGTGGCCATTCCGTGGGTCAACCCGGAAGAACGCCGGCAAATCGCCGAGTTGATCGGACAGCGAATCGACCAGCACGGCGCGAGTTCGTGACCTAGCGATCGATCCGCCTGGCTATTCGATTGAACCGCCCGGGTCCTGGCGACGCCGGCTGAATGCGATTGCCGCTCCGGCAATGGCAAACAATGCAAAGGGCAGCCAGGGGGTGGTCCCGGTATCCGACGTAGAACACCCCGCCCCGCCCTCGGTAGAATACTCACAAGCCCTGCCAATGGCCTCACCGTCGACAGTGGTCAGCCTCGACACGGACTGGTCGGGGTTCGATATCGCCGGACAGTTGTCGCATATATCGCCCACCAGATCGGCATCTTTGTCGGCCTGGTCTGCATTGGCCAGGTCCGGGCAGTTGTCACAAAGGTCGCCCAGGCTGTCGGCATCGTTGTCGGCCTGGTCGCTATTGGCCAGGTCCGGGCAGTTGTCGCATACGTTGCCCACGTTGTCAGTATCGCTGTCGGCCTGGTCGGCATTGGGCAGGTCCGGACAGTTGTCGCATACGTCGCCGGCATTGTCGGCATCGTTGTCGGCCTGGTCGCTATTGGGCAGGTCCGGACAGTTGTCGCATACGTCGCCGGCATTGTCGGCATCGTTGTCGGCCTGGTCGATGTTTGCGTGATTGGCACAGTTGTCACACGCACTGCCGACAAGGTCGAGATCCGGATCTAGCTGCATGGGATTGGGTACGTCGCGGCAGTTGTCGCACGAGTCGCCAAACCCATCGTTATCGGTGTCTCTCTGGCTCGGATTGGACGCCGTGGGGCAGTTGTCGCACAGATCACCCACACCGTCGTTGTCGCTGTCTTCCTGGGCGGGGTTGTACAGGCCCGGACAGTTGTCACAGATTCCGATCGGACCCGCACTGTCGCCAAAGCAATCCATGTCCGGGTCAGTGGGAAAAGGCAACGTGTTGCACGTCGCTCCCAAACCGTCATCGGTGGGATCGGTATAGGTGTCGCACGGCCAGGAATACGGGGTATCGTCGTTTGTCTCGCACGGTCCGAAAATCCCCCCGCCCGGATACTCGGAGATATCGAGACAATCATTGCCCTGAGGGTCCCGCTCGTCGGGGCGCGCGATGCCATTGCAGTTGACATCAGCCGTCGCGATTATGTTCGGGTCGGTCTCGCAATAATGGAACGGATCGTCTTCCGGTCTGGCATGGAGTGGTGCGGCCAGAAATAGGGCTCCCACAACAGCCGTCAGGCCAGATATCGATTGGCGATGAGCGAGCAACATGGTCTGTATCCATTGCATCAATTATATCCTGCGAATCGAGTGGTACCCGGTCGAATACATCATTTCTGATCTACTTCTGCTCCTGGCCAGGTTCGCCTGATGGTGGCGACTGGCCCGGTTGATTCGCTTTTCCCGTCTCGTATAGATACGGTTCGCTGGCGTGCTTGGGCAGAGGGGGAATCTGCTTGGGCACCGTACAGCGGGGCGGATTGTCGGCCGGATTTCGCACGAATTCGACCCGGCGGTTCTCCTTGCGGTTTTCTTCGGTGTCGTTGGCAGCGCGCGGGCAGCTATAGCCGAAACCGAGAAAGCTCAGACGGGCTCTGTCCACCCCGTAATAGGCCAGGAAGCGAACCACCCGCTCGGCCCGGCAACGCGACAGGCGCAGGTTGTACTTGGCCCGGTTGTTCTCCTTGGACGCGTGACCCTCGATGCGAACCTTGCCCCACTCTGGATTTTCGCTCAGCGATTCGGCCACCCGGCGCAGAGTGGCAAAGCTCTCGGGCTTGATCTGGCATTTGTCGTACTCGAACAGCACACCCGAGGGCAGGGTCAGCGTAGAATCAACCCAGGTCGCCGGTGGCTTTGGCTCGGGTTCTGGCTCTGGCTCGGGTTCTGGCTGGGCTGGCGGATCGGCGTCGAGATCGGCGATGCGCACCGGCTGCGGGGTCACTGCCGGTGGTGGCGGCGGCGGCGATCGTCTCCACCGATAACTGGCCCCGACCAGAACCCGCACGTTGGGTTCGCCGTAGCCACGGGTGAGCCCCGGTCCCCCGCCGAGATAGAAGGTCCATTGCTCGTAATGCGACTTGGCGGCGACGAGCAGCTCGGCCGGCGCCTCGCGCATGGTGTCGAAGCGACTGTGAATAAGGCCGAAAAGCTCGGCGGCCAGGGCCACCGAAAGAGCCTTCGAATTGCGGTAGACCCGGTATTCGGCTCCCGCGCCAAAGGTCAATGCCATGCCGGTTCGAGTGGTCAAAACTTGCTCGGTAGAAGCAAATAACCAGCCCAGACTGGCACCCGCAGTCAGACGGCCTCGCTTGTAGTGACCGATCGCACGAGCTTCGAAGGTCGGCATTTTCGAGCCGAGATAGCTGTCGCCGTCGCCGGTCGGCGCTGTGAGGTATCCGACCGCTCCCGCGCCCCACGGCCCGTCGCGCCACAGCACGGTCTTGGCCGAGAGGCGCAGATCCTCGGGACCGGTGCTGGAAATGTCATCGGGTGGATTGACCGAGTCCGGGCCGTCGAAGATGGGCATGACCGCAAAACTGTCGCTTCCCTGGTTGAGTGTGACCGGAAAGCTGAGCCCGATCTGCAGCCTGTCGAGGAGCGAGAGCGATATTCCCAGCTCGCCGGTCAGCCGGTTGGTCACCAGCTTGGCGTCGGGTTCACCGCCAAAGGTCAACACCATCGGGGTATCCGCATAGTGGAGAAACAGTTGCGGTACCAGTTGCCAGTTCGGCCCCACCGCGGCCAGGTCGGTCGTCATGATCGTCTCGCTGCCCAGGGCGGGGTGGAAACGATTGACGTCAATCGGGGCTTCGTCAGCTCGCAGCGACCCGGGAACTGTGGCCCACAGCGCCGCGAGCAAGGTATAGAGGAGTGTTTTCCGAATCATCCCATCTTCTCTGAATCATCGCACCGTCGTCGAGCCACTGCCACAGCAGGGAGGGTACCGCGTTTTCGCGTCGAATCGATCAGCCCGCCACGAGAGTAATGATGACAGTAGCGATGGCAAGCGACGCCGCATACCGGGGCAGCAATGAAATGCCAGTTCAACTTACAGTAGCACGGAGGGGGACATTCGTGCCATCACTCCCCAGGTCGCCGTCAAGAGTTAATTTTTTTCAACGAATTCAGAAGATTATCCTCCTGAAGTGGCTGTGTCCGCAGACCGCGCGTTCTGCCCCCGCCTACCACTGCCGGGGACAAGGTAGTATTCGATGTTGAAGCTCGCGATATCCCGTCCCCGGAGGAGGTGTGTGTTCTTGTTCCTGGAAAACACGGGCAGGCGGCGCCGTCGAGGCCGATGGGGCGATCGCTCGATCTGCCCATCCAGCCTCGGATGTGACCAATTCCGCAGACCGAGAGATCGGAGTGTGGTTGCCGGACAGCGCGGGATCATGGCTGATGCGGGTGAGCTCGTTGCGAAGCTCGTGCACACTCTGCCCGAGCGCCGAGTGAAGGTCGCTCCCCCGTCTCGTCACCGACAGCAAGCGGGCCAGATCTTTGGCCATTGCGCGCACTGTCGGGTAACGCTGGTTCTCATCCGCAGACAGTGCCCGTTCGACAATACGGGTGAGCTCTTTCGGCACATCGGCTCGATACTCGAGCAGCGACGCGATTTTGCCGGTCTTGACTTTGTAGTAGAGTTCGAAGTCGCTCGACCCCTCGAAGACCTGGCGGCCGGTCAGAGCTTCCCAAAGGACTGCTCCGGCACCGAACTGATCCGACGCCGGCGATGGGCGACGACCGCGCAGGAGTTCGGGGCTCATATATGCTATCTTGCCCTTGACGACGCCGGGATGGGTCAGAATTTGCTGGCGATCGCAGGCCAGAGCCAGTCCGAAGTCGACTAGTTTGACCATGCCATCTTCGGACAAGATGACATTGTTGGGCGACACGTCGCGGTGGATCACGGGTGCCGGGCTACCATCGGGCGACAGGCGTTCGTGGGCAGCGGAGAGTCCACGCAATAGACCGATACCAACCGCGCACACGATATCCCAGGAGGTGACTCGGCCGGTGCCGAACAGGGTGCGGATATAGGCGCCCAGTTCGATCCCATCGATCCACTCGGCGATCAAGTAGAGCTGGTTTTCGTGGCGGACGAAGTCATAAATCTGCGCGATATTGGGGTGATTGAGGCAGGCTCCGACCCGCGCCTCCTCGCGAAACATGATCACATAACGCGGTTGCGCGGCCAGGTGGGGGTGCATGCGCTTTACCGCCACCGGTCGGGTAAAGCCGCTCGCGCCGACCACCTCGGCCTTCCACACAGTTGCCATGCCGCCCTGTCCAGCCCTTTCGAGCAGCCGATAGCGTCCGCCGATGACGGTGTTTTCGTCGAGGTGAGTTTCTTGGGGCCTGGGCAATGACACGGGAGATTCGAGCTGGCAGCGTGGAAAAAACCGCCGCGCTGGTTGTAGATAGTATCGTGTAGATCTCGCACCACTTGAGACCGGGTGAAGCGGTCGTTGCGTGGCGATCGAACGGCTGGCCGTGGGGAATTTTCGCCACGAGGTATCTGGCCGCTCGACCCGATATGAACTCTGTCGTGTGTTTCTCGCCGGGACGCCTGGCAGGTCGGGTCCAACCTTTCCACACACAACCACATTGGAAGCTGAGCGACTCGGCGCCGTAACGTTGTAGACTCACCCACAGGAATTCTTTGTGCCGCGGTGTCCAAAGTGCCATAGGCGCCTAGCGTATGGAGCGACCTGCCCGCGCGACAGCGCACAGGCGCCTCGCAAATCGGCAGTCCATTCGATACCGGTCCCCGAGGTATTGGGCTACGACATCGTCGGCGAGGTGGGCAGCGGCGGGTTTGCCACGGTATGGCGCGCTGTGCGCGTGCGGGATCAGCGAGTCGTTGCCCTCAAGGTCAGCCATTCGGTCACCGATTTCACTCACGCGCGATTTGCCCGCGAGGCCATGGCCATGAGGCGGATCGGAGCCCCGCATGTACCTGAGGTTTACGACGCCGGGGTGCTCTTCGACGGGCAGGCCTATCTGGTCATGGAACTCCTGTCCGGCGAAACCCTGGCCCAGTATCTCGAGCGATGTGTCGACCCACCCGACCTCGATCGCATCCGCTCGATCGGCAGCGCTGTGCTGGCCAGCCTATCTGCCGTCCACGCAGCCCGCGTGATCCATCGCGATCTCAAGCCGGACAATGTTTTTCTCTGTGGCGAGCCGAAAAATCTTCAAGTCAAGCTGATGGATTTCGGCATCACCAAGGACATCGAGGCCCGCGCCGACATCACCCAGGACGGCTTTGTGCTCGGCTCATCGGAATACATGGCGCCAGAACAGATCCTCGGCGAAAAGGTCGATGTTCGCACCGACATCTACGCCTTCGGCGTGATGCTCTACGAGATGCTCACCCTGCGCGTGCCTTTTTTCGGCGACCGCGCCTCGATCGAGCAGGGCCATACCACCCTGCGACCGCCCCGGCCTGGTCAGTTTGGCCGCGTGCCGCGGGAGCTCGAAAATCTCTGCCTGGACTGTCTGGCCAAAAATCCCGACCGGCGGCCGCGCGAGGTCGCCGCCTTGCAGCCCTGGTTTACCTCGGTATGTCGTCCCACCGTGGAGATGGAGAGCCAGAGGACGGACAGCGGCTCCACCACCGCACGCCTGCTATCGGGCTCGCGCCAGCTGGTCATCCTGTTGTGCGCCGACGTCGCGGCTCCGGGTCCGGCCGTGGCGCGGGCGATCGCTCGTCGGCGCGGGATCATCGCCGGCCAGCGCGGTCGCCGCTACGTGTGCGTGTTCTCCGGGATCAGAGACGAGAACCCGGCCGAGGCCGCGGTCGCCACGGCCCGCGAACTGGGCAATCGGTACGACGCGCGCACCGCGATCCACATCGCCGAGCTCACGGTTCGCCCGCCGCGCGGCAACGGCCCGCCCCGGTTTTACGGTTCCGCAGTGGAGAAGCCAGAACACTGGTTACCCGGGGGCGATTGGCGCGGCGCGGTGTTCACCGCGGAAATGGCGGCTCTGTTCCCGATCGGTGCCACCAGGCGCGATTCTGCGCATCCCGAGTTTTTTGTCGCAACCTCCCCGAAGTCGACGTCCGGCCGCGTGGACACGACCTTTGTCGGTCGCGAGTCCATTATGGGCGCCGTGCTGGCCACCTGGAAGGACTGCCTGGCTGTGCCGGCGCCCGCTCTGATCACGGTGCTCGGCGCCGGGGGGGTGGGCAAGAGCCGCCTGGCTCGCGAGATTGGCGAGCGTATCCGCAGCCAGTACGATCGGGCACGGGTGGCCTTTGTGGCCGCGCGTCGGCGCGGCATGAGTTCGTCGGACGAGACTCTTGAGCGGCTCATCGAGGTGGTGCGAGAGTGTTACCTGGACGATCTGAGCGACGGCGCGACACCGCCGGGTCCGGCTCCCGGAGTCGCCGAGCCGCCTTTGGGTTTGTCGGGTTTGTCTGTCGAGCCGGCCGAGGCGCGGCAGTCCGACAGCCTGGCCGGTGGCGACCTGGGACCGGCTCACGAACTCGGCGATGCGCTGCGCGAGGCCGCGCGTACGAGACCGCTCGCGGTTCTTGTCGACGACGCTCATTTCGCTGACGACAGCACCCTCGAGGCGGTGGAGTACGCGACCCGGCAAGCGGGCGCGCCGCTTCTGGTCATCGCGTTCGCCGAGCCTCGATTCACCCGCCGCCGGCACTGGGGCGAGCGGGCTCATCGCCATCAGCGGCTGACTGTCGAGCCGCTGGGCGAGAGCGACGCCATGGCCCTGGCCGCTGAGTTCTTGCGTCCGGCCGAGTATCCGCCGGCTTCAGCATTGCGCCAGCTGGTCCAGTGGACTGCGGGCAGGCCCGCAGTCCTGGAAGCTCTGGTCCGCGAGCTCAAGCGGCGTGGTCTGGTCAAGCCCAACAAACAGGGCAGCAGCTGGTATCTGGCCACTGCCGAGCTCGATCGCCTGCCCGCGTCCCCGGTGTGGCGCTGGTTGGCCGCGCGAGAGCTCGACGCGCTGCCCCCACAGCTGGCCGCCTGCGCTCGCATGTGCGCGGTGCTCGGCGCCGAGTTTTTGCGCAGCGAGCTCGAGTGGGTGCTCAACCAGGCCACGGTGACCGGGACTGCGAGTACTTCGGTCGATATCGACGTCGGCCTCGAAGAACTGGCCCGGTGCGGTCTCATCCTCCATAGCGACGGCGAGCTGTGGGCGTTCGAGCATGCGGCTGTGCAGGAGGCCATCTACCGCCACCTCGACGAGCGCGACGTGCGCCAGCTACACAGTTACGCGGTCGATTTTTGGCGCAGTCGCGCGCATATGGCGGGCGCTGATACCTCAAGCTCGCTCGCCGCCATTGCCCGCCACGCTCGCGGTGCCGGGTACAGGCAGCTGGCTCAGGATGCGTACTGCAAACTCGCCGAAGAGGCCCAGTCGGGTTACCGGCACATCGACGCCGACCGCTACTACAGCCACGCCCTCGACATGTTGCAGCCGGATGACCTGCGCGTGCGGGCCCGGATTCTGGCCGGTCGGGGCAAGGCGCGGTACCGCATGCAGCGCCACCGCGGGGCGATCGACGATCTCGGCCAGGCCCTGGACGTCGCCCGAGAGCTGGGCGATCCGGCTCTTATCGCCAGTATTCTGCTCGACCAATCAGCCGCATTCGACTGGGCGGTAAAGTTTGCCGAATCGGCGGAAAAGGCCGAAGAGGCCCGTCCGCTGGTCGAGCAACTGCATGACCGGCGACTCGAGGCGCTTTTGGCTCTGGCTGTCGGCAGATCGCATTTTCGCGGCGAGCGATTTGTCGAGGCGGTCGATTCACTGGATCGGGCCATCACTCTGGCCGACGCCGAGGGCGACGAAGAGACCCGCATCATCGCCATGGTGCTCCTGGGCCCCGCCCTGGTGTGCAGCGGGCGTCTCGACCGGGCCGAGGCCTGTTTCGACGAAGTCATCGCGCGTTGCGAGCGGGCCGGCGACTACTTGCACCTGTGTGTGGCGTACGTCAACCGGGCCTATTTGCACGAGGCGCGAAAATCGTTGCCCGGCATGATGAGCGACCTTCGCCACACCATCGAGATCGCGCGCGAGCACGGCCAGCCGGTCGCAGAGCGCGCCGCGGCGCACAATCTGGCCGAGTTTCACCACTGGAGTGGCGAGCACCGCGAGGCCCTGGTTCTGGCCCGTCGGGCGTACGAGTTGCAGCGCTTTTTGCCCGAGCCGGTGGCCACCGATGCCCTGCTTCTGGCGCGCATTTTGACGGCCTGCAGCGAGTATGAGGAAGCGCGCGAGATGCTCGAATGCGGTCGTGAGCTGGCTGGTTCGGGCGAATCGGCTCACAGCGACGACATAGTCATCGGCATGCTGGACATTGCCCTGGCCGATGCCGAGGGCCGCCTGTCGCCGGACAGCGCCGCCGCCGAGGCCTGGGACCGACTGGTTGCCACGGCGCGACAGACTCTACAGGCCGAGGAATATCTGGAGATTCTTTATTTTCGGGCGCGCGCGGCCGCGGCGGGCAAGCGCTGGCGCGAAGTATCGGACACGCTGCTTCGGGCCTGGGCGGAGATCGATGCCTATCCTATCTGGCGGAGCCCTTTTGCCGCCCTGTCCGAACAGATCCCGGCCTCGGCCCACACGGCTGATTGACCGCCACGGTCCGGACGCGTCAGTACACTGATTGTACAGTCGAAGGGTTCGCCCTCCTGGTAACATGCTCCAATCTGCCCCCTCGGCAACCTGGTCGAGCACTGCCTCGAACTCATCCTCACGAATCGCGATGATTGCAAAATCAACAGAGTCCATATCCACCCAGCTTGGAAGTTCGCTTACTTCAGGGCTACTAGTCCTGCTCCTTGGGGCTACTAGTCCTGCTCCTTGGTCGGGACCCGCAAGAACTCGATGTGGAAACTAACGTCGCCGACAGGGCGCACGGCGTGTTTGATCTCGGGCGGAATCACGCCCTCGACTCCGGGCTTGAGCACCCAATTGCCAGCGGCTGGGCCGTCGAGCTCATAAGCCAGGCGGCCAGCCGACACAACAATGCGACCCCAGGTTCCGGGCCTTGTGCTGTGCCGCTGGAGTAGGCCGGCCGGGATCGAGGCTTGGTCAAACGTATTGGTGATTTTGTAAACACGCGCCTCGGTGGGTATAGAGGGCATGTCGCAGAATAAACACTCGAGCGATGTCCCGAGCTTGTCACGCCTGCCTTTGGTGGTGAGCACCCACGGGCGCATTTGCCAGGGCGGTTTGTGCCGAACATGTTGTGGGTGACCACAATCCAACTGCGCTACCCACTCGCCGTCGTCATCGACTGTGAATCTCACGATCTTTCTGGAAGCCACGCGGCATTGTAGCAGCCATTCGCAGCAGCGATGGACCGCTGTGCTGAGATGTGACGTCTCCAAAGGCAAGGTCGCGAACCAATCCAGTGAATACTCCGGATCACCCTTCTGGCAGCAGCCTCGGGTCTTTCTCCGTCGCCCTCGCCGGCGGCAAACAGTCTACGCGCACGCTCATTGAGCGATATCGCAAACCTTCTCGTACTGGTTCCGAATCAAAGTACCGCGACCCGCAAGTAAGTACCCATTATAGCCGACCAGCCCGCCGATGGCTGTGTTGCTCATCGGTCACGTAGGCCCACTATGCTCCCTCTTCGCGCCTTGCCCTCGACGCGCTGGGCCGACCCTACTGGGCACTTACTT